>NZ_JAFCVO010000005.1:0-338488 GCF_049897085.1 Pseudomonas sp. PSPC3-2 | reverse complement strand
CAACCACTTGCGCTTCCGATCTCTCGTTAGCGGGAGGCGAATTCTACAGCGTTACACGCTGCTGTCAACACCTCTTTTTCTCCGCTTTCGACCGAGAAGATCGAAACGTTAATAGAGCCTAACAACACTGCTCTACCAACTCCTTCCAGGCTTCGATGAACTGAAGCAGGCCGCTGTCGAATCTCGTATAACTCTTTGTTTACCAAGGAGTTTTCCGTTTCGACTGCGCCGGAAGTGGGGCGAATTATAGACGTACAGGATTTGCCGTCAACACCTTTCTTCACAATTCTGTCATATAGGTCAAAAAGGCCCCAGAAACGCGAAAGCCGGCCCCAAAGGGCCGGCTTTCAACACGCCTTACAAGCTAGGGAAGGCAAACTGTGACGCTTCATGACTGGCCCGTTGCGGCCAGCGCTGGGTAATTGCCTTGCGCCGGGTATAGAAGCGCACCCCATCCGGTCCATAAGCATGCAAGCCACCAAACAACGAGCGCTTCCAGCCACCAAAGCTGTGGTAGGCCACCGGCACCGGCAGTGGAACGTTCACGCCGACCATGCCCACTTCAATCTCGTCACAGAACAGACGCGCCGCTTCACCATCACGGGTGAAGATGCACGTGCCGTTGCCGTATTCGTGATCGTTGATCAACTGCATCGCCGCTTCCAGGCTATTGACCCGTACCACGCACAGCACCGGCCCGAAGATTTCTTCTTTATAGATACGCATCTGCGGCGTCACGCGATCAAACAAACTGCCGCCAAGGAAGAAACCCTGCTCATGCCCGGCAACGCTCAAGCCACGGCCATCGACCACCAGCTCAGCCCCCGCAGCCACGCCGTCTTCTATATAGCCACTGACCTTATCCCGCGCCTGGCCAGTGACCAGTGGCCCCATATCCAGACCGCACGACGTGCCCGCCCCAATCTTCAGCGCCTTGACCTGCGGTACCAACTTGGCGATCAACGCATCCGCCACCTGATCGCCCACGCAGACAGCCACCGAGATCGCCATGCAACGCTCACCACAGGAACCATACGCCGCGCCCATCAAGGCACTGACCGCGTTATCCAGATCCGCATCCGGCATCAGCACCGCATGGTTCTTCGCACCGCCCAGCGCTTGCACACGTTTGCCGCGCTTGGTCGCTTCGGCGTAGATGTACTCGGCAATCGGCGTCGAGCCCACAAAGCTCAAGGCCTTGACCTCCGGCGCTTCGATCAGCGCATCCACCGCGCCTTTGTCGCCATGTACCACGCTCAGCACGCCCTTAGGCAGGCCGGCCTCCTGCAGCAATTGCGCGATCAACAGCGTCGAACTCGGATCACGCTCCGACGGTTTGAGGATAAAGCAGTTGCCGCAGACGATCGCCAGCGGGTACATCCACAACGGCACCATCGCCGGGAAGTTGAACGGGGTAATCCCGGCCACCACGCCCAATGGCTGGAAATCGGACCAGGCATCGATGTTCGGCCCCACATTGCGGCTGTACTCTCCCTTGAGAATTTCCGGCGCCGAGCACGCGTACTCCACGTTCTCGATCCCACGCTTCAATTCCCCTGCCGCGTCTTCCAGGGTCTTGCCGTGCTCCTCGCTGATCAACTGCGAGATACGCGCTTCGTTCTGCTCCAGCAACTGCTTGAAACGGTACATCACCTGGGCACGCCTGGCCGCCGGCGTATTACGCCAGGCCGGGAACGCCGCCTTGGCCGAGTCGATCGCGCTTTGGATGGTTTCGCGACTGGCCAGCGGCACTTGGTGAATCACTTGGCCGGTGGACGGGTTGTACACATCGGCAGTGCGACCGGACTCGCTGACCAACTGGCCGTTGATCAAATGCTGGATAAGGCTCATGCAGGGCTCCTGAAAAGTTGTTCTATATAGAAGGAGAAATCAGTCGATCTTGTTCAGCACTTCGCCGACCGCATCGAACAAGCGATCCAGGTCCTGCGGCTTGCTGTTGAAGGTCGGCCCGAACTGCAGGGTGTCGCCGCCAAAACGCACGTAGAAGCCGGCTTTCCACAAGGCCATGCCGGCCTCGAATGGACGCACGATGGCATCACCGTCACGCGGGGCAATCTGGATCGCGCCGGCCAGGCCGTAATTGCGGATATCGATCACGTTCTTGCTGCCCTTCAAACCGTGCAGCGCATTCTCAAAGTGCGGGGCGACTTCGGCTACGCTCTGCACCAGGTTTTCCTTCTGCAGCAGGTCCAATGCAGCCAGCCCAGCCGCGCAAGCGACCGGATGCGCCGAGTAGGTGTAGCCGTGAGGGAATTCCACCGCGTACTCAGGCGTCGGCTGGTTCATGAACGTCTGATAGATCTCGCTGCTGGCAATCACCGCGCCCATCGGAATCGCGCCGTTGGTGATTTGCTTGGCGATGCACATCAGGTCCGGGGTCACGCCGAAACTGTCGGCACCGAACATCGAGCCGGTACGGCCGAAACCGGTGATCACTTCGTCGAACACCAACAGGATGTTGTGCTGGTCGCAAATCTCACGCAGGCGCTTGAGGTAACCCTGCGGCGGCACCAGCACGCCAGCGGAGCCGGCCATCGGTTCGACAAACACCGCGGCGATGTTCGATGCGTCATGCAACTCGACCAACTTGAGCAGTTCATCGGCCAACGCAATACCGCCCTGCTCCGGCATGCCGCGCGAGAATGCGTTGCTCGCCAGCAAGGTGTGAGGCAGATGGTCAACGTCCATCATCGCTTGACCAAACATCTTACGGTTGCCATTGACACCGCCCAGGCTGGTGCCAGCGATGTTCACCCCGTGATAGCCACGGGCACGGCCAATCATCTTGGTCTTGGTGGCCTGACCTTTTAGGCGCCAGTACGCACGCACCATCTTCACCGCCGTATCGGCGCACTCGGAGCCGGAGTTTGTGAAGAACACATGGTTGAGGTTGCCCGGGGTCAGGTCGGTGATTTTTTCCGCCAGTTGAAACGACAACGGATGACCGTATTGGAAGGCCGGCGAGTAGTCCAACGTACCCAGTTGCTTGGCGACCGCTTCCTGGATTTCCTTGCGGGTGTGCCCGGCGCCGCACGTCCACAGGCCCGACAACGAATCGTAGATCTTGCGGCCCTTGTCATCGGTCAACCAACTGCCTTCGGCGGCCACGATCAGGCGCGGGTCACGCTGGAAGTTACGGTTGGCGGTGTACGGCATCCAGTGAGCGTCCAACTTCAGTTGGCTGGCCAGGGACGAAGGGGCGTTTTCGGGCATGTTCATCAGCAAAACCTCGCAAGGCAAAAGGCAGCGTCGGGATTGAAAAGCGTTCTTGCAGCTAAATTGCCATGAGGATAAAGTCGATGAAACCCAACTCTTCTAACCTTCAGTCAGGCTCTCACTAAACTATGAGCATCCGTCGACCCGATCCGCTGGCCCAAGTCAGCGACTTCGATATTCGCCTACTGCGCATATTTCGCAGTGTGGTGGAGTGTGGCGGCTTCTCGGCGGCGGAAAGCGTGCTCGGCATTGGGCGCTCGGCCATCAGCCAGCAGATGAACGATCTGGAACAACGCCTTGGATTACGCCTGTGCCAGCGCGGGCGCGCCGGATTCTCCCTGACCGAAGAAGGCCGCGAGGTCTATCAGTCGGCGCTGCAACTATTGAGTGCCCTGGAAAGCTTTCGCACCGAGGTCAACGGCCTGCACCAGCATTTGCGCGGCGAACTGACCATCGGCCTCACCGACAACCTCGTCACCCTGCCCCATATGCGCATCACCCACGCCCTGGCGCAGTTGAAGGAACGCGGCCCGGACGTGCAGATTCAGATCCGCATGATCGCCCCCAATGAAGTGGAACAGGGCGTACTCGACGGCCGCCTGCATGTTGGCGTGGTGCCCCAGGCCAGCGCGCTGTCCGGCCTGGAATACCAGGCGCTGTACAGCGAACGCTCGCTGCTCTACTGCGCCGTCGGCCATCCGCTGTTCTACGCCGACGACAAGCAGTTGGACGATATACGGATCGACAGCCAGGATGCGATCGCCCCGACCTTTCGCCTGCCCGCCGATATCCAGGCCCACTACCAGGCACTCAACTGCACCGCCAGCGCTTCGGACCGCGAAGGCATGGCGTTCCTGATCCTCACCGGCCGCTACATCGGCTACCTGCCCGATCACTACGCCAGCCTGTGGGTGCAACAAGGCCGACTACGCGCGCTGAAACCGGCTACACGTTTTTACGATTTGAGCCTGGCATCGGTCACGCGCAAGGGGCGCCGCCCTCATTTGGTGCTGGAAAGTTTCCTCGAGAGCCTCGCGGCAACCCGCTAATTCGGGCCTCGCACAAAAAGCTGAGCAAGTGGACAGCTTTTTGCAAGGACACCAGGACCTAGAACCGTCCGCCTCGAGTTTGCCCGCCATGCCACCAGAAACGTCCAGCCCCAGCGATCTGATCTACGGCCTCAACGACCGCCCAAAACCCCTGCCCGCCCTACTGGCCGCCCTGCAACATGTATTGGCCGCCTTCGTCGGCATCATCACGCCGCCGTTGATCATCGGCTCCACCCTGGGCCTGGCTGCTCACCTGCCCTACCTGATCAGCATGGCGCTGATGGTCTCCGGTGTCGGCACGTTCATCCAGGCGCGCAGGCCGTTTGGCATCGGCGCCGGCATGATCTGCCTGCAAGGCACCAGCTTTGCGTTTCTCGGCGCCGTACTGTCGGCGGGCTTCCTGGTGAAGCAACGCGGCGGCAGCCCGGAAGACATCATGGCGATGATCTTCGGTGTGTGCTTTTTCGGCGCCGCCGTACAAATCGTCCTGAGCCGGTTTATCGGGCAACTGCGCCGGGTAATCACACCGCTGGTCACCGGCATCGTGATTACCCTGATCGGCATCAGCCTGATCAAAGTCGGTATCACCGACCTCGGCGGTGGTTTTAATGCCCCCGACTTCGGCGCGCCCATCAACCTGGCCTTGGGCCTGTTCGTGGTGTTGACGATCATCTTGCTCAACCGTTCGAACACACCCTGGGTACGTCTCTCGGCGATCATCATCGGCCTGGCCCTCGGCAGCCTCGCGGCCTGGTTCAGCGGAAAACTGGTGCCCCAGGCCCTGCCCGACCTGCCGTTGATCAGCCTGCCGATCCCGTTTCGTTATGGTTTCAACTTCGACTGGAGCGCCTTCCTACCGATCGCGCTGATATATCTGATCAGCAGCATCGAAACCGTGGGCGACCTTACCGCCAACTGCATGATTGCCCGCCAGCCCATCAGCGGCCCTTCTTATATAAGCCGACTCAAGGGCGGCGTACTCGGCGACGGGGTGAGTTGCATGATCGCCGCCACCTTCAGCGCGTTCCCCAACACCACGTTCGCCCAGAACAATGGCGTGATCCAACTCACTGGCGTGGCGAGCCGTTATGTCGGCCTGTACATCGGCGTGGTGCTGTTTTGCCTCGGTTTGTTTCCGTCGATCGGCGTGGTGCTGCAGCAAATCCCCAAGCCGGTATTGGGCGGCGCGACCCTGGTGATGTTCGGCAGCGTGGCGGCCGCCGGCGTGCGTATTCTCGCCCAGGCGCCGCTGGACCGACGCAGCATGCTGATCATCGCCACCTCGTTTGGCGTCGGCCTGGGCATTGCCGCCCAACCGAACCTGCTGCACTTGATGCCGACGCTGGTACAAAACCTGTTCGACTCGGCCATCACCAGCGGCGGGCTGACCGCCATCGCGTTGTGCCTGTTACTGCCGGAAGCCAAAGCGAGCGCCGCCACAAACAGCGCGCTGCAAGGCGATACGCTGGAACCGCTTTAATGGTTTTATTGCTTCAGGACTTGTCTGAGGCTTGAGGGTGGGTTATCTGTGCACACGTCGCCTCTATCGATCAGCACGGAAACCTCCATGAGCCTCGAAGTTCCTGCCCACAACACCCTCGCTGGGAAGCCCGCCAGCCGCATTCGACAAAAGAACGAGCAAGCGATTCTTCAAGCCGCCGAAGACGAGTTCGCGCGTCACGGCTACAAGGGCACCAGCATGAACACCATCGCTGCCAGCGCCGGGCTGCCCAAGGCCAACCTGCATTACTACTTCACCAACAAGCTGGGCCTGTACATCGCGGTGCTCAGCAATATCCTCGAACTGTGGGACAGCACCTTCAACGCGCTGACCGCAGAGGACGACCCGGCCGTGGCCCTCACCCGCTACATCCGCACCAAAATGGAATTTTCCCGACGACAGCCCCAGGCCTCGCGGATCTTCGCCATGGAGATCATCAGCGGCGGCGAATGCCTCACCGAATACTTCGGGCAGGACTACCGCGCCTGGTTCAGTGGCCGGGCGGCGGTGTTCCAGGCCTGGATCGAAGCCGGCAAGATGGACCCCGTCGACCCCGTCCACCTGATCTTCCTGCTGTGGGGCAGCACCCAGCACTATGCCGACTTCGCCACCCAGATCTGCCGCGTCACCGGGCGCACCAAGCTGACCAAGCAAGATATGGAAGACGCCGGCACCAACCTGATCCATATCATTCTCAAAGGCTGTGGCATCAAGCCTGTCCTCTAGACGACGCCTCTTATGCCTTTCACGCTCATCGGCCTTTGCGAGTTTCGCGAAGAAATACGCAAAAGCCGCTTTATTACCCTCGCCGCACCGATCACCAGTGCGCAAGAAGCGCAGGCGTTCATCGAGCAGCACAGCGACCTGAACGCCACGCACAACTGCTGGGCCTGGAAGCTCGCCGACCAGTACCGCAGCAACGACGACGGCGAACCTGGCGGCACCGCCGGGCGACCGATCCTCGCCGCCATTGAGGCCCAGGGCTTCGATCAGGTGGTGGTGCTGGTGATTCGCTGGTACGGCGGCACTCAACTGGGTACGGGCGGGCTGGCGCGGGCGTATGGCGGCGGCGCCAACAAATGCCTGCAAACCGCCGAGCGCATTGAGCTGATCAGCCGCGTGCCGTTGAGCTGCGCCTGCGGGTTTTCCGAGCTGAACCTGGTCAAGTTGCGGGTCGCCGAACTCGGCGGGCTGGTGGTGGAGGAACACTTCACCGCCAACGGCGTGGAGCTGCAACTGGCCCTGGGCGAAGCACACATCGATACCCTGCAAAGCCAGCTTGCCGACCTGAGCCGAGGGCGAATCCTGCTGCAATGCTGAAACTGCTAAGGTTATCCGCTGAACTCCCTGAACCGCGACGCCAAAGGAAGCCCTCCATGTCTACGCCAAAAACCGCACTGATCATCGGCGCCTCACGCGGGCTGGGCCTTGGCCTGGTCAAGCAGTTGCTCAAAGATGGCTGGGACGTGACCGCCACCGTGCGTGACCCGAACAAGGCCGACGCCCTGAAAGCCGTGGGCCCGGTACAGATCGAGAAACTCGACATGGACGATCAGCAAGCCGTGATCGCCCTGAGCCAGCGTCTCAAGGACCGCACATTCGACCTGCTGTTCGTCAACGCCGGCATCAAGGGCCCGGCGAACCAGGAGCCAGGCCACGCCACCCTGGCGGAAGTCGGCCAGTTGTTTTTCACCAACGCCGTGGCGCCGATCAACCTGGCCCAGCGCTTTGCCGGGCAGATCCGCAAGGACTCCGGCGTGCTGGCGTTCATGAGTTCAGTCCTGGGTAGCGTGACCATCCCCGACGGCTCCGACCTGGCGCTCTATAAGGCGAGCAAGGCCGCCCTCAACTCGATGACCAACAGCTTTATCACCCAGCTCGGTGAGCAAAAAATGACCGTGTTGTCGCTGCATCCAGGTTGGGTCAAGACCGACATGGGCGGCGAAAACGCGCACATTGATGTCGAGACCAGCGTGCGCGGCCTGGTCGATCAGGTGAATGGCTACACCGGCAAAGGCGGCCATCACTTTGTGGACTACAGAGGCAACACCGTTCCCTGGTAAGCCGCAATCAAATGTGGGAGCGAGCTGGCGTGCGATGAGCTCGAGAGCAGCACGCTCCTACAGGTAGACCGGATCTAGAACTACACGTAATCTAGCCACCTCGCCCTCACCGGCGACCCTGGATCAGCAGACAGGGCAACACTGAGCTGGCAAACCTGAACCCATCATTCAGAGGAGCCGGCCCATGCCTGCGACCCGTATCTGGTTAAAAAACCCCCTCGCGATTTTCACTGCCAACGGCCTCGATGCCCGTGGCGGCCTGGTGCTGCAAGACGGTGTGATCACCGAACTGCTGGCCATCGGGCAAGCGCCTGCACTGCCCTGCACACAAGTGTTCGACGCCCGCGAGCATGTGGTCCTCCCGGGGCTGATCAACACTCACCACCACTTCTACCAGACCCTGACCCGCGCCTGGGCGCCGGTGGTCAATCAGCCGCTGTTTCCCTGGTTGAAAACCCTGTACCCGGTGTGGGCGCGGCTGACCCCGGAAAAACTCGCGCTGGCCAGCAAAGTCGCGCTGGCGGAATTGCTGCTCTCGGGCTGCACCACGGCGGCAGACCACCACTACCTGTTCCCGGACGGCCTGGAACATGCCATCGACGTGCAAGTCGACACGGTGCGCGAACTGGGCATGCGCGCCATGCTCACTCGCGGGTCCATGAGCATGGGC
Source organism: Pseudomonas sp. PSPC3-2 (assembly GCF_049897085.1). NCBI lineage: Bacteria > Pseudomonadati > Pseudomonadota > Gammaproteobacteria > Pseudomonadales > Pseudomonadaceae > Pseudomonas > Pseudomonas sp. PSPC3-2. The sequence continues at coordinate 329,968 of NZ_JAFCVO010000005.1, read as the reverse complement.
GAAGCCGACGGCGGCTTGCCGCCGCAACAAACCGTGCAACAGGGCGCGGTGATTCTGGACGATAGCGAACGCCTGATCCGCCAGTACCACGAACGCGGCGACGGCGCGCAAATCCAGATCGCCCTGGCGCCCTGCTCACCGTTTTCCGTCACCCCAGAAATCATGCAAGCCAGCGCCGAACTGGCCGAGAGCCTCGACGTGCGCCTACACACGCACCTGGCGGAAACCCTCGACGAGGAAGACTTCTGCCTACAACGCTTCGGCCTGCGCACCGTGGACTACCTCGACAGCGTCGGCTGGCTCGGCCCGCGCACCTGGCTGGCCCATGGCATTCACTTCAACCCGGATGAGATCGCCCGCCTGGGCGCCGCCGGCACCGGTATCTGCCATTGCCCAAGCTCGAACATGCGCCTGGCCTCCGGCATCTGCCCGACCCTGGACCTGCTCGCCGCCGGGGCCCCGATCGGCCTGGGCGTGGACGGCTCGGCGTCCAACGATGCGTCGAACATGATCCTCGAAGCCCGCCAGGCCCTGTACATCCAGCGCCTGCGTTATGGTGCGGAAAAGATCACCCCGCAAGGCGTGCTGGGTTGGGCGACCAAAGGCTCGGCGCAGTTGCTTGGCCGTTCGGATATCGGTGAGTTAGCCGTAGGAAAGCAGGCCGATCTGGCGCTGTTCAAACTGGATGAGCTGCGCTTTTCCGGCAGTCACGATCCGATTTCGGCGCTGCTGTTGTGCGGCGCCGACCGGGCGGACCGGGTGATGATCGGCGGGAAGTGGCGGGTGATCGACGGCCAGGTTGAAGGCCTGGACTTGAAAAGCTTGATCGCCGATCACAGCCAGGCCGCCCGCCAGCTCATCGCTGGAACCTGAGTCAAACACCGTTCTGCGGGACGCGGAAGAACCGGTTACACCCCCAACAGCGACAACATGATAAAGGTCGCAAACAGCACAAAGTGGGTCATCCCTTCGATGGCGTTGGTTTCGCCATCGTTGAGGTTGATCGCACTGACGATCAGCGTGATCAACACCATCACGCTTTGCACCGGCGTCATCGCCATCTGGAACGGCTGGCCGGTGTAGAGCGCCATCGCTTCCATCACCGGCACCGTCAGGATCACCGTCGACAACGATGCGCCCAGTGCAATGTTGACCACCGACTGCATGCGGTTGGCCAGGGCGGCGCGCAAGGCGGTCAGAATTTCCGGCGCCGCCGAGATGGCCGCGACCACAATCGCCGTCACCACCGGCGGTGCGCCCGTGCCTTCCAGGCCCAGGTCGAGGGTCTTGGACATCACCTCGGCCAGCGCCCCAATCACAATCACCCCGAACACCAGCGTACCGATGGAAAGCGCCAGGTTCACCGGCGGCGCCTGTTCTTCCGGCAACGTCTTGCGGCGTTTGTCCGGGTAGCTGTAGCTGAAGAAATAACTGTGCGGGCCCACCTGCATGCGCAGGAACAGGGTGTAGAGCACCACCATCGCGCCGATGGTGAAGGCCGAGTAAATCTTCCAGTCTGCTTCGGGGATGAATTCCGGCACCACCATCGACACGCCCATGGCGGTGAGGATCATCACGCTGTAGGTCCGCGCCGAATCATCATTGTAGGACTGTTCACCATGCTTGATGCCGCCCATCAGCGCGGCCAGGCCGAGGATGCCGTTGATATCGAGCATGACCGCCGAGTAGATGGTGTCGCGCACCAGCGTCGGTGACGGTTCGTTGCTCATCATGATCGCCAGGATCACCACTTCCACCAGCACGGCGGCCAGGGTCAGGATCATGGTGCCGTAGGGGTCGCCAACCTTTTCCGCGAGTTGCTCGGCATGGTGGGCGACGCGCATCGACGCGACCACGATAAAGCCGATCAGCGCCATGCCGGCCAGCAGCGCGACCATTTGCCCGTTATGGAGCATCCAGTGCTCCAGCGGGTATGCGGCGATGGCGGCAATCAGCGCCAGCAGCATGAATTTTTCTTGCTTGAGGAATGTGAGCATTGCGGGCCTTTTGTGCGGCAAATCAGTCGTGGATGAGGTACAGACTGCACTACACCGCTAACGTTTCGTTACAGCTTAGTTCGCACCGCCCTTGTGCGAATAGGACCGATACTCTCCTCCTGGTCAGGTTTTGCCGATTATTTCAGTCATCGCCTGTAGAATGCCGCCATTGCACCTGATGAGATTTTAGACATGTACGATTGGCTCAACGCCCTGCCCAAGGCTGAACTGCACCTGCACCTGGAAGGCTCGCTGGAGCCTGAGCTGCTGTTCGCCCTGGCCGAGCGCAACAAGATTGCGCTGCCCTGGAACGACGTCGACACCCTGCGCAAGGCCTACGCCTTCAACAACCTGCAAGAGTTTCTCGACCTGTATTACAAGGGCGCCGATGTGCTGCGCACCTCCCAGGACTTCTACGACCTGACCTGGGCCTACCTGCTGCGCTGCAAAGCGCAGAACGTGATCCACACCGAGCCCTTCTTCGACCCGCAAACCCACACCGACCGTGGCGTGCCGTTCGAAGTGGTGCTCAACGGCATCGCCGCCGCGCTCAAAGATGGCGAGCAGCAACTGGGCATCACCAGCGGTTTGATCCTCAGCTTCCTGCGCCACTTGAGCGAAGCCGAAGCCGAGAAAACCCTCGACCAGGCGCTGCCGTTCCGTGACGCGTTCGTGGCCGTGGGCCTGGACAGTTCGGAAATGGGCCACCCGCCGAGCAAGTTCCAGCGCGTGTTCGACCGTGCCCGCCACGAAGGCTTCCTCACCGTGGCCCACGCCGGCGAAGAAGGCCCGCCCGAGTACATATGGGAAGCCATCGACCTGCTGAAAATCCAGCGTATCGACCATGGCGTGCGCGCCATCGAAGACGAGCGCCTGATGCAACGGATCATCGACGAACAGATCCCGCTGACCGTGTGCCCGCTGTCCAACACCAAGTTGCGCGTGTTCGACGACATGGCCCAGCACAACATCCTCGACATGCTCGAGCGTGGGGTGAAGGTGACGGTAAACTCGGACGATCCGGCGTACTTCGGCGGTTATGTCACCGAGAACTTCTATGCGCTGCACACCGCCCTGGGCATGACCCAGGACCAGGCCAAACGCCTGGCGCAAAACAGCCTGGATGCGCGGTTGGTGAAGCCATAACTGAATAAACACCGACTCACCATGTGGGAGCAGGCCCGCTCCCACATGCGTTGTGTATTACCAGTTAAATTTCGCTCAACTCTTCCAGCGTCTTCCCCTTCGTCTCCATCCCAAACACCCACACCACCAACGCCGCCACCGCAAAGCACAATGCGCCCAAGGCGAACACCCCGCCCTGCCCGGTGATCGGGAACACCAGCCCGGTCACCAGCGGCCCGAGCAACGACCCGACCCGCCCGATCGCCGACGCAAACCCGGCCCCCGTCGCCCGCGCCGAGGTGGGGTACAACTCCGGCGTGTAGGTGTACAGCACCGCCCACATGCCAAACAGAAAGAACTGCATCAACAGCCCCGAGGTAATCAGCAGGCCCACATTGCCGCCGAACACCGCGCTTTGCCCATACAGAAACGCCATCACCCCACCGCCGAGCAACGTCACGACGCACACCGGCTTGCGCCCCCAACGCTCCACCAGCCAGGCCGCCATCAGGAAGCCGGGAATCCCGCCCAGGGAAATGATCACGGTGTAATACACCGACTGGGTCACCGCAAACCCCGACTGCTGCAACAACGCACTCAACCACGACGTCAGCCCGTAAAACCCGAGCAAGGCGAAGAACCACACACTCCAGATCATCATCGTGCGTTGGCGATACTGCGCCGACCATAACTGCTGGAACGCCGAGAAGAAGTTCCCCGGCACACTCTCCACCCGTGGCAGGCGAATGGGCTCCGGCAAGTCGGCGCGGCCCAGGGAGTCGCGCACTTTCTGCTCGATCCCCAGCAACACCTTATCTGCCGCCGCATGTCGCCCGGCCTGCTCCAGCCAGCGCGGCGACTCCGGGATAAAAAACCGAATCGCCAACACAAACACCGCCGGCACCGCCAGCACCAGGAAGATGTCGCGCCAGCCGATCACCGGCAGCAAAAAGTACGACAGCACCCCCGCAGCCACAAAACCCAACGGCCAAAAGCCATCCATCAACGCGATATAGCGCCCGCGCTTCTTGGCCGGAATCAGCTCCGAAAGCATCGACTGCGCAATGGGAAACTCCATGCCCATGCCAATGCCGAGCAGGATGCGAAACAGCGTCAGCGTCTCCACCGTCAGCGCCGTGGAACATAAGTAGCTGGCGATCCCCCACAATACGATGCTCCACTGGAACACCGGCTTGCGCCCGAATCGATCCGCGAGCATCCCGGACAACGACGCGCCCACCACCATGCCGAAAAAACTCGAACTGGCCAGCAAGCCCGCCTGGGCCGTGCTCAGGCCGAACTCGGTTTTGATCGAGCCGAGCAGGAAGGTCATCATCGCCAGATCCATGGAGTCGAAGAAAAACGCCAGGGCGATGATGATAAAAATGACTCGGTGGTAACCGCTGATGGGCAACCGTTCCAGCCGTTCTGCTGCGCTATAGCCGTGCGTACCCATGCCCCATCCCCCGTGTGAAAAATCCCTATTGGGAGTGTGGGGCATCGTTTTTCCGGGTTATTGCTGGGTGCGACCTGATCGCAACTCTGAACGACGCCATCCGGCATCAGAGCGCGTCGGGCCCGGCCAACCGCGTGATTTCCGCGAGCCCGGTGTCGCTGACCAGCAAGGCGCGGGACTCGTTGATCGCACTGATCCAGTTCGACTGCAAAAACAGTTGCAACAGCCCGGCCCCCAGCGCGCCACCCAGATGCGGTTGTTGCTGGCTCCAATCGAAACAGTCACACACCAGCGGTAACGCCAGCGCCTGGGTAAAGATGCCGAGGCCGGCCAGGTGCTGCGCGCCTTTGACCGTGACCTGGGTGCGGTGCTCGCAGCGCTCGATCCACCCAGCCGCGATCATCCGCTGATACAGCTGCGCCGCCAGCTCGCCACCCAGGTGGCCATGGCATAACCGCGCATGGCGCAGCAGGGCCGGAGCCGCAAGCGTCATCGGTGAAGCCTGCGGTGTGCTGCGCGCGGCACTGGCCATGGTGGTGCTGGCCAACGCATCGATCGCGGTGCTGACATCAGCCGCCGCCACACGAAACAGGCGCTTGCCGCGACGGGCCTCGACGCGCAGCAAACCGCCCCCGGTAAGCCGCGCCAGATGCGCGTTCGCCGAGGCCGGCGACAGCCCGACGAGCGTCGCCAGTTCGTGCGAAGACTTGGCCGAGCCGTCCATCAAGGCCCAGAGCATAGCGGTGCGTTTTGGCTCGGCGAGCAAGCTGGCAATCTGACTGATGCAAGGTGCCTGTTCCATCGGTTCACTCCTTGTTAGATCATTTGTCTGCTGTGGTTGGCGCCAAAGTATAGGTGCGCGAGCAACCAGTTCCCCGGCGTCTGACAGCGCGGATAGGGACAGGATCTGAGTGAAATTTCCTGCTTTCGTGGAGGCTATTACCCACTGGTGAATTGTTCCGACCGTTGCGCGGTCAATGTCGCACAGCGGGACACGAGCATTTCCCGCAGCAGATTAATGGGCTTACTCAACTGCGCACGATGGGCGCATAACAGGTTGAGCGGCGTGCGCTCGCCGCGCAGCTCAGACAGAATCACGCGTAAGCGCCCGGCGAGGACATCGCTGCTCACATCCAACCAGGACTTGTAGGCGATGCCCACCCCTGCCACAGCCCATCGACGTACAACGTCAGCATCGTCACTGAAGCGGTCGCCGCCGACAGTCAGGCTGACTTCGCGTTTGCCGTCATGAAACGTCCAGTGGTCATGCACGCGACTGCCGAGCATATACAGCAGGCAATTGTGCTGGGCGAGTTGCTCCAGATAGCGCGGTTCGCCGTGGCGTGCGAGATAGCTGGGCGCCGCGCACAGCACGCGCACGTTATCCGGCGCGACAGGCAGCGCGACCAGGCTGGAATCTTCCGGTTCGCCATAGCGCAGGGCGATATCCACCGGCTGGCGGAACAGGTCGGCAATGCGGTCACCCAGCAGCAGGCGCACGGTCAGTTGCGGGTATTCACGCTGGAACTCGTCAAGCCAGGGCAACAGCTGGTTGCGGCCAAAATCCGAGGGCGCCGACAGTTGCAACACGCCGCTGACACGGTCCTGGGCACTGGCCAATAAGCGTCGCCCTTCATCCAGAGAACTTAGCGCCGCGCGCGCATATTCGAGAAAGCCTTCACCTTCAGCGGTGAGGCGCAGGCTGCGGGTGGAGCGCGCCAGCAAGCGTGTGCCGAGTTGCTGTTCGATGCGCTTCAACGCCGCGCTGGCCACCGCCGGCGACAGGTCCATGACCCGCGCTGCGGCCGACAAACTACCCAGGTCCGCCGCGCGCACGAACAACTGCAAATCATCAAAGCGCAGCATCCAATCCCACCCATTATCAATATATTGTTGAAACAGCCTGCTGTTTTAGCCGCTTTTATCTGCACGGGAAATAGCCAATCATCTGCCCATCCCGTACATCCCGCGTCAGGAGTTGAATATGTCCTCTGCCTTTAACGTCATCGCCACGCTGATCGCCAAACCTGGCCAACAAGACATCCTCGAGCCCCTGCTGCGCGGCCTGCTGGAACCGACCCGCCAGGAAGCCGGTTGCGAGCAGTACGACCTGCATCAGGACCTGCAACACCCCGAGACGTTCTACCTGCTCGAACGCTGGCGCGACGACGCCGCCCTGGCCGACCACGACCAGAGCGCACACATCCAGAGTTTCCGCGCCAAGGCCGCCGACGTGCTCGCGCACTTCGAACTCAAGCGCCTGAAGTTTCTTGCCTGATCACCGCCCTTTTTCCGGAGCCCCCATGAAAGCCATTGCCTACTACGCCTCACTGCCGATCAACGATCCGAAATCCCTGCAAGACATCGAACTGCCGGAACCGATCGCCGGCCCGCGCGACCTGTTGGTGGAAGTCAAAGCCATCTCGGTCAACCCGGTGGACACCAAGGTCCGCCAGAACGTCGCCCCGGAAAACGGCGCCGCCAAGGTGCTCGGCTGGGACGTGGCCGGTGTGGTCAAGGCCGTCGGCAGTGAAGTGACGCTGTTCAAGGCCGGTGACAAGGTGTTCTACGCTGGGTCCCTGGTACGCCCCGGCGGCAACAGCGAACGGCACACCGTGGACGAGCGCATCGTCGGCCATATGCCCAAGAGCCTGGGTTTTGCCGAAGCGGCCGCCTTGCCGCTGACCGCCATCACCGCCTGGGAACTGTTGTTCGAACGCCTGCAAGTGCGCGAGGGTCAAGCGGATGAAGGCCAGAGCCTGCTGATCGTCGGCGCCGCCGGCGGCGTGGGTTCGATCCTGACCCAACTGGCCAGCCGGCTCACCGCACTGAAGGTCATCGGCACCGCATCGCGCCCGGAGACCCAGGCCTGGGCCAAGGCCCTTGGTGCCGACCTGGTGATCGACCATCGCCAGCCGCTGAGCGAAGCCCTGAAACACGCCGGTGTGGCCCACGTGACCCACGTCGCCAGCCTGACCCAGACCGACCAGCATTTGGACCAACTGGTCGAAGCCCTGCAGCCCCAGGGCAAGCTGGCGCTGATCGACGATCCCAAGGCCCTGGACGTGAGCAAACTCAAGCGCAAGAGCCTGTCGCTGCACTGGGAGTTCATGTACACCCGTTCGATGTTCGAAACGCCGGACATGATCGAGCAACACAACCTGCTCAATCGCGTGGCCGAACTGATCGATGCCGGCACCCTGAAAACCACGCTGGGCGAACACTTCGGGGTGATCAACGCCGAGAACCTGCGCCGCGCCCATACGCTGCTGGAAAGCGGCAAGGCCAAGGGCAAGATCGTGCTGGAAGGGTTCTGAAAAAGGTCTGTCAGTGTCGTCCGTCATTCGTGTGAGTGATGGACGTGGCCACTAGTCAGAGAATTGACCTTTGTCATATTTGTGAGCGTATTCGGGTTTATATTGGCCGCCTTTGCCACGATTTTTTTACGTGAGGAAGTCAGCAATGAAGATCCTGATAAAAGCGTTAGCAAAATCCTCGGGCAATAAATGGCAGGTCCGTCTCGACGGCGACGCCATCACCTTCCGCAGTGAGGCCGAGGCCCGCGCCTTCGCCGAGACGCTGCAAGCTCGCATCCAGGCGCCCCATCGGTTCCCACTCGGCCAGCAACGCTCTGCCGCTGGCTGACCGACGTTTTTTCAGACCTGCGCCTGCCGGGCCCGTGCCCGCTGCAGGCGCTGGGTCGACATCCCAATCGTCACCGCCAAGACCCCGCACAAGCTGATGACCATGGCCATCGGCATCGCCGTGCCGTCGTGCAACACGCCCACCAACGAAGCCGCTCCCGCCGCCACGCCGAACTGAATGCAACCGAGCATTGCCGAGGCGCTACCGGCCCGTGCGCCCTGCCCGCTCATGGCGCAGGCCGAGGTGTTGGGCAAAATGCAGCCCAGGCTGGCGATGCAGATAAACAGTGGCACCAGCAACGGCCACAACGCATCGGTGCGCAAGGCCGCGACGCCGAGCAGCGCCAACGCCGCCAGCATGTAGAGCCACACGGTGCGCGACAGCAAGAACGCCGGCCCGCGCTTGGCGAGCATGCGCGCATTGACTTGGGCCATCAGGATAAAGCCAGCGGCGTTGGAGCCGAATACCCAGCCGTAATGCTCGGCGGGCACGCCATAGAGTTTGATGAAGACGAACGGCGAACCGGCGATGTAGGCAAACATCCCGGCAATCGAAATGCCCCCGGTCAGGGCGTAACCGAGGTAGACCCGGTCCGACAACAGGTCGATATAGCGGCGCAGCGACCCGGACAACGGTTGCCGTGGCTGATGGGCCGGAAAGGTTTCCGGCAGGCCGACCGCCACCGCGATCGCGGCCATCACGCTGAACACCGTCAGGGCCAGGAAGATCGACTGCCAGCCCCACACACCGACCATCAACCCGCCCGCCAATGGCGCGAGGATCGGCGCCAGGCCAGTCACCAGCATCAGTTGCGAATACACCTTGGCCGAGGTCACCACATCACACTTGTCGCTGACCACCGCGCGGGAAATCACCATTCCCGCGCAACCGCCGAGGGCCTGCACGAAACGTGCGCCGATCAGCCATTCCAGGGACGGCGCGTAGGCGCATGCGAAGGATGCCAGCGTAAACAACGTGACACCGCTGAGCAGCGGCACACGGCGACCAAAGCGATCCGCCAGCGGACCGTAGATCAATTGACCGATGGCCAGGCCAGCGAAGTACACCGCCAAGGTCAACTGGATATGTTTTTCATCGGTGGCAAAAGCCGTGGCCATTGCCGGGAAGCCCGGCAGGTAAAAGTCAATCGCCAGCGGCGCGAAGGCGCTCAAGGCGCCCAAAATCAGGAGTATGCGCAGGTTCATCAGGCACCCAAGTATGTCGGCAGCCCGACAGTCTAGCCGCGCTTGGGTGCGTTGAACATTACGATAGCTCGCTAACTATTAAATCAGGCGACGCTGTAGCCTTCTTCCCGGATCAAGCCGGCGATCACGTCGCGGCTCAACTGGCTCTGCACGCTGACTTGCTTTGCCGCCAGGTCCACGTTCACTTCGGCTGCCGGGTCCTGATTCTGCACTGCCTGGGTCACCGCCCGGACGCAATGGCCGCAGGTCATTCCTTCAACGTTGAATACTTGCATGACATGACTCCTTGAATGAGGGTGGACGCAGTATCGACCTTGCCACGATGGCAAGGTCAAGCGGCAAAAATATCCGCCGGGCTGGTATTCGGTGACGCAGTCGGCCAAGCTTCACCCATCTTTGATGTGAACCACGGAGCACGCGCCATGCGCTGGTCGTTTTTTGCCCTTGTCGGCCTGATGAGCTTGTCTGCCGCTGCGCCCATGGCCAGCGCCGCCGAAGACTATGCGGTGCTGATCATTTCCCGCGAACGCCTAGAAGTACCGACCAACTGCGAGATCGGCCTGTACATCCAGGACCAGTTGGCCGGGCGCCTGTTCCAGGAACAGTCCACCTCGTTCAACCTGCCGGCCGGCAACGTATCGCTGCGCCTGAAGCTGCTGCCGGGCCAATCGCCTGGCTGCCTGCCGAGCCTGCTGGCGCCACCCGCGCAGAACATCACGCTGAAAGCCGGTGATGTGCGCAAATTACGCATCGCCCAAGGCCCGGAAGGCATGTACCTCAAGCCGGCGGCATTGGAATACTAAAGACGCTTGACCTTCCCCACAGGTCAAGGTTGATCCTAGGGGCAACTTCTTCAGGAGGACTGCCCCATGAATGGAACCACCACGTTTGACCTGCCCATCGGCGGCATGACCTGCGCCAGCTGCGCCGGGCGTGTCGAGCGCGCGCTGGGTAAGGTGCCGGGGGTGCAACGTGTCAGCGTGAACCTGGCCAACGAGCGCGCCCATATCGAGGTGCTCGGCCAAATGGACCCCGCCGTACTGATCGCCGCCGTCGACAAGGCCGGCTACAGCGCGTCCCTGCCCCAAAGCGAAACCAAGACCGAGGCCGATCAAGCCCAACGCCTGCACCACGAACGCTGGGCGCTGCTGCTGGCGATTGTGCTCGCATTGCCGCTGGTGCTGCCGATGCTGGCACAGCCCTTCGGCCTGCACTGGATGCTCCCGGCCTGGGTGCAGTTCGCCCTGGCCACGCCGGTACAGTTCATCTTCGGTGCGCGCTTTTATATTGCCGCATGGAAAGCCGTGCGCGCCGGTGCAGGCAATATGGACCTGCTGGTGGCAATCGGCACCAGCGCCGGTTACGGCCTGAGCCTGTATGAATGGCTCACCGCACCCGCCGGCAGCATGCCGCACCTGTATTTCGAAGCCTCGGCGGTGGTGATCGCCCTGGTGCTGCTCGGCAAATACCTGGAAAGCCGCGCCAAACGCCAGACCGCCAGCGCGATCCGGGCCCTGGAAGCCTTACGCCCGGAGCACGCGATTCGGGTGGTTGACGGCCGCGAAGAAGACGTCGCCATCAGCGCGCTGAAGCTCGGCGACCAAGTGCTGGTCAAACCCGGCGAGCGCTTCCCGGTGGACGGCGAAGTGGTCGACGGCCAAAGCCATGCCGACGAAGCGCTGATCAGCGGCGAAAGCCTGCCGGTGCCGAAACAACCGGGCGACAAGGTCACCGGCGGCGCCATCAACGGCGAAGGGCGCTTGCTAGTGCGCACCGTGGCCCTCGGCGCGGAAAGCGTGCTGGCGCGAATCATCCGCCTGGTGGAAGACGCCCAGGCGGCCAAGGCACCGATCCAGAAACTGGTGGATAAAGTCAGCCAGGTCTTCGTGCCGACGGTGCTGGTGCTGGCCTTGCTCACGCTGCTGGGCTGGTGGCTGTACGGCGCCTCGCTGGAGATCGCGATCATCAATGCGGTCGCCGTGCTGGTGATCGCCTGCCCGTGCGCCCTGGGCCTGGCCACACCGACCGCGATCATGGCCGGCACCGGCGTTGCCGCACGCCACGGCATTCTGATCAAGGATGCGGATGCGCTGGAGCGCGCCCACGCCGTGAGCGCGGTGGTCTTCGACAAGACCGGCACGCTCACCTCCGGCACGCCGAAAATCGCCCACCTGGCGGCGGTAGACGGCAACGAGCCGCTACTGCTGCAACAGGCCGGCGCCTTGCAACGCGGCAGCGAACACCCGCTGGCCAAGGCGGTGCTGGATGCCTGCCGCGAACAAGGGCTGAACGTCGCCGATGTGAGCGCCAGCCAGTCCCTGACCGGGCGCGGCATTGCCGGCACCCTCGACGGTCGGCCACTGGCCCTGGGCAACCGCCGCCTGCTGGAAGACAACGGGCTGGACGCGGGCGCACTGAGCCCTTCGGCCAAGGCTTGGGAAGCCGAAGGCCGCACCTTGTCCTGGCTGATCGAACAAGGCGCGCAACCGCGCGTACTCGGGCTGTTCGCCTTCGGCGACACCCTCAAGCCCGGCGCGCTGGAAGCCGTGGCCCAACTCAAGGCGCGGCACATCAGCAGCCACTTGCTCACCGGCGATAATCGCGGCAGTGCGCGGGTCGTCGCCGAGGCACTGGGCATCGACGATGTCCACGCCGAAGTGCTCCCGGCCGATAAAGCCGCCACCGTCGCCGAACTGAAAAAAACCGGCGTGGTGGCGATGGTCGGCGACGGCATCAACGACGCTCCAGCCCTGGCCGCCGCCGATATCGGCATCGCTATGGGCGGCGGCACCGACGTGGCCATGCACGCCGCCGGCATCACCCTGATGCGCGGTGATCCACGCCTGGTGCCGGCGGCGCTGGAGATCAGCCGCAAGACCTACGCGAAGATCCGTCAGAACCTGTTCTGGGCCTTTGTGTATAACTTGATCGGCATTCCCCTGGCGGCGTTCGGCCTGCTCAACCCGGTGTTGGCCGGCGCGGCGATGGCGCTGTCGAGCGTCAGCGTGGTGAGCAATGCGCTGTTGTTGAAAACCTGGAAACCCAAGGATCTGGAGGACCCGCACCCATGAACATGAACATGAACATCGGCCAGGCGGCGCGTTCAAGCGGTTTGAGCGCCAAGATGATTCGCTACTACGAATCCACCGGCCTGTTGAAAGCCGCCCACCGCACCGACAGCGGCTACCGCGTGTACGGCCCCGACGACTTGCACACCCTGGCGTTTATCAAGCGTTCGCGGGACCTGGGGTTTTCCCTGGAAGAGGTCGGCAAGTTGCTGACGTTGTGGCAGGACCGACAACGGGCCAGCGCCGATGTGAAAGCCTTGGCGCGCCAGCATATTGAAGAGCTGAATCAGAAGATTCGCGAACTGGGGCAGTTGCGCGATACGTTGCAGGACCTGGTGGAACACTGCCACGGCGATCATCGGCCGGATTGTCCGATTCTCAAGGAGTTGGCGTCGGGTAGTTGCTGCGCCTGAAGGGGTAAGTGGTGCACACAAAACCCATGTGGGAGGGGGGCTTGCCCCCGATAGCGGTGGACCAGTCAATATAAGTATCGACTGACACGGCGCCATCGGGGGCAAGCCCCCTCCCACATTTAGATCTTCAATTGCCTGGAGATCATTTCCACACGTCAGGAAGTTGCTGCGCCTGAAGGGGAAGGGGTAAGGGGTGTACACAAAACCAATGTGGGAGGGGGCTTGCCCCCGATAGCGGTGGACCAGTCAATATAAGTATCGACTGACACGGCGCCATCGGGGGCAAGCCCCCTCCCACATTTTTAGATCTTCAATTGCCTGGAGATCATTCCCACACCTCGGGAAGTTGCTGCGACTGAAGGGGGAAGCGGTAAGGGGTGTACACAAAACCAATGTGGGAGGGGGCTTGCCCCCGATAGCAGTGGACCAGTCAATATAAGTATCGACTGACACGGCGCCATCGGGGGCGAGCCCCCTCCCACATTTAGATCTTCAATTACCTGAAGATCATTTCCACATTTTTAGATCTCCAACGGTTTGGAGATCACTGCATCCAAGGCGGCGGCGGTTCTTCCGCTGTCTTGCTCGCGGGGGCATCATCCGCCGCGCGGATCGCCTGGCGCCGTTCGTCATCCAGTCGCGCCGCTTCGATCTCGCGGATCACGCCACCGACATCCGCCAGTTCTTCCGGTTCGTCGAACTCGCCGGTCAAGATGCTGCCAGGGTGCAAGGTGCCGGCTTCGTACAGCGCCCACATTTCCTTGGCGTACTTGGTAGTCCTCAACTCCGGGGCAAAACGTCCGAAGTAGGAAGCCATGTTGCCCACATCCCGCTCCAGCATGCTGAACGCGTGGTTGTTACCCGCCGCATCCACCGCCTGGGGCAGGTCGATGATCACCGGGCCCGTCGGCGTGAGCAGTACGTTGAACTCGGACAGGTCACCGTGCACCAGGCCGGTACACAGCATCAGCACGATCTGGGAGATCAGGAACGCGTGGTACTCGCGCGCCTGGTCCGGTTCCAGCGTCACGTCGTTCAGACGCGGCGCCGCATCGCCGTACTCATCGGCCACCAGTTCCATCAACAGCACGCCTTCCAGGAAGTCATACGGCTGGGGCACGCGAACGCCCGCACCGGCCAGGCGGAACAACGCCGCAACTTCGGCGTTCTGCCAGGCATCTTCGGTTTCTTTCTTGCCGAATTTGGAGCCCTTGGCCATGGCCCGGGCCTGCCGGCTGTTACGGACCTTACGGCCCTCCTGGTACTCGGACGCTTGACGAAAACTTCGTTTGTTCGCCTCCTTGTAAACCTTGGCGCAACGCAATTCATTGCCGCAGCGCACCACATAAACAGCTGCTTCTTTACCACTCATAAGTGGGCGCAGCACTTCGTCGACCAGACCGTCTTCGATCAGGGGTTCAATGCGTTTAGGAGTCTTCATCAGCTTTTATTGTGGGTCCTTTATTACCAAACACGCGTATGGCACTCGTTATACGGCAATCGGCTCGCCTCGGGGAGGGGCTACCGAGCTTTGACCACCGAAGAATGCATCCAATATGCCAGTTTTTAAGCAATTCAACGCTCAATGATTGCCGTCACGCCCTGCCCACCTGCGGCACAGATCGAAATCAGCCCGCGCCCCTTGCCCGCAACGTCCAACAGCTTGGCCAGGTTGGCGATGATACGCCCGCCCGTCGCGGCAAACGGATGCCCGGCGGCCAGGGAGCTGCCCTTGACGTTGAGACGGCTGCGGTCAATCGAACCCAACGGCGCGTCGAGCCCTAGGTGGGTCTTGCAGTAGTCTGCATCTTCCCAGGCCTTGAGCGTGCACAACACTTGGGCAGCGAATGCTTCGTGGATCTCGTAGTAATCAAAGTCCTGCAGTGTCAGGCCATTCCGCGCCAGCAAACGCGGCACGGCGTACACCGGCGCCATCAACAGGCCTTCGGCACCGTTGACGAAATCCACCGCCGCCGCTTCGCCGTCGCGCAGGTAAGCCAGGATCGGCAAGCCGCGCTCCCTGGCCCAGGCTTCGCTGCCGAGCAACACCAGGGAAGCACCGTCCGTCAGCGGCGTGGAATTGCCGGCGGTGAGCGTGCCTTTGGCGCTACGCTCGAAGGCGGGCTTGAGGCCGGCGAGTTTTTCCAGGGTCAGGTCGGGGCGCAGGTTGTTGTCACGGGTGAGGCCCAGAAACGGGGTGAGCAAATCGTTGTGCCAGCCTTCGGCGTAGGACGCGGCCATTTTCTGGTGACTTTCCAGGGCCAACTGGTCCTGCTCGGCACGGGGGATCTGCCAGGTCTGCGCCATCAGTTCACAGTGCTGGCCCATGGATAAACCGGTGCGCGGTTCGCCATTGCGCGGCAGTTCCGGCTTGAGGTGATGCGGACGAAGTTGTAACAGGACTTTTAGTTTGTCCGCCATAGACCGGCTGCGATTGGCCTGCAGCAAAATCTTGCGCAGCCCTTCATTCACCCCGATCGGTGCGTCGGACGTGGTGTCCACCCCTCCGGCAATCCCGCATTCGATCTGGCCCAGGGCAATCTTGTTGGCCACCAGCAACGCTGCTTCCAGCCCGGTGCCGCAAGCCTGCTGAATGTCATAGGCCGGGGTTTGCGGCGACAGGCGCGAGCCCAGCACGCATTCGCGAGTCAGGTTGAAGTCGCGTGAATGCTTGAGCACCGCGCCGGCGGCCACCTCGCCCAGGCGCAGGCCGTGCAGGTTGTAGCGCTCGATCAGGCCCTCCAGGGTGGCCGTCAGCATCGCCTGATTGCTCGCTGTGGCATACGGGCCATTGGAGCGGGCGAACGGAATCCGATTACCGCCAATGATCGCTACACGGCGCAATTGAGTCATGGAAAGCTCCCTGTCGGTTGTGGGGTAAGTCCTTCAGACTAGCCTAGGCTCAATCGAACGACTGCCGCCCCGGGGTGGTCAACCCTTTGAACCCCAGCCTTCGGAGAGCGTTCCATGTCTGACCGTTATATTGACTTCGCCAACTCAAGCCTCGGCCATCGCCTGGTCGCCGCCATTGGCCTGCCGTCACCGGTACGCCTGGAACGCTGGCAAGCCGGGCGCCTGCGCCCGGTCGATGGCGCACTGCTGCTCGGCGGCGGCGCGCTGGCGGCCAAGGTGCTGGCGTTTGCGCACAAACTCACCGAGGCCATTTATAGCTACGGCGCCGGGGCACTGGAAGCACCGGCCTGGATTCCCGGGCACGGCCCCAAACTCAAGGCGCTGGTGTTCGACGCCAGCGACTTGCAACACACCGACCAACTCAAGCAACTGCGTGAGTTCTTTCAGCCACTGCTGAAAAATCTCGATCACAGCGCGCACCTGGTGATCCTCGGCCGCGCCCCGGAAAGTCTCAGCGACCCGTTCGCCGCCAGCGCCCAGCGCGCCCTCGAAGGGTTCAGTCGCTCCCTGGCCAAGGAACTGCGCAACGGTGGCGTGTTGCAATTGCTGTCGGTCGGCCAAGGTGCCGAGGACCAGTTGGAAGGGGCGCTACGGTTTTTCCTCTCGCCCAAAAGTGCCTATATCTCGGGTCAGGTGATTCGTCTGGAAGCCTGCACCACCCCCGTCGAAGACTGGACGCGCCCGCTTGCCGGGCGCAAAGCGCTGGTCACCGGCGCGGCGCGGGGCATTGGCGCCGCCATCGCCGAAACCCTCGCCCGTGACGGCGCCGAGGTCATTCTGCTGGATGTGCCCCAAGCCAAGGCCGACCTCGAAGCCCTGGCCGCGCGCCTGGGAGGGCGCACCGTCGTGCTGGATATCTGCGCCGAAGACGCCGCCCGCCAGTTGATCGAACAACTACCCGATGGCCTCGACATTCTGGTCCATAACGCCGGCATCACCCGCGACAAAACCCTGGCCAACATGACCCCGGAATACTGGGACGCCGTGCTGGCGGTCAACCTCAACGCGCCACAAGTGCTGACCAAGGCCCTGCTCGACAGCGGCACCCTGCACGACAACGCGCGCGTGGTGCTGCTGGCCTCCATCAGCGGGATTGCCGGCAACCGCGGGCAAACCAACTATGCCGCGAGCAAGGCCGGGCTGATCGGGCTGGCCCAGGCCTGGGCACCACGGTTGAAGGCGCGGGGGATCAGCATCAACGCCGTAGCCCCCGGTTTTATCGAAACCCAGATGACCGCGCATATCCCGTTCGCGCTGCGTGAGGCCGGGCGCCGCATGAGCTCGCTGGGCCAGGGCGGCTTGCCGCAGGATGTCGCCGAAGCGGTGGCCTGGCTCGGTCAACCGGGCTCCGGCGCGGTCAGCGGCCAAGCGCTGCGGGTGTGTGGGCAAAGTGTGCTGGGAGCGTAAGCATGGAATGGAAAACCCTCGACCGCCCACCGATGCTTGCGCCGTTGTACTGGCACGCGGTGCTCAAGCGCAAAATCACCGGCAGCCACTTGCCCGAGCAGGGGTTTCGCTGCCGTGTGAGCGTCAACCCCCAGCATGTGGCGGCGTATCGCAAGGTGTGCGGCTTTGCCGACAGCCCAATGCTGCCGGCAACTTATCCACACATCCTGGCATTCGGCCTGCAGTTGCAACTGCTGACGGCCCCATCGTTTCCGTTCCCGCTGTTGGGGCTGGTCCACCTCAGCAATCGCATCCGTGTTCACCGGCCCTTGGGTGCGGTGAGTGACCTGACCATCGCCGTACACGCAGAAAACCTCCAGCCCCACGCCAAGGGCGCGACGTTTGAGGTGGTGACCACCGTCGAAGATGCCCTCGGCCTGCTGTGGGAAGCGCAGAGCCGCATGCTCTGCCGTGGCGTGAAGCTCGACGGCGCGGCGGCGGACGACGCCTTGCCCACGCCCTCCCAGCTCAGCGAATTGACCCACTGGAAAGCCCCCGCCGATATCGGCCGTCGCTACGCCTGGGTGTCCGGCGATTACAACCCGATCCATTTAAGCGTCCTGACTGCCAAATTATTCGGTTTCCCCCAAGCCATTGCCCACGGCCTGTGGAACAAGGCGCGGACCCTCGCCGCCCTGGGTGAGCACCTGCCCGTGGCGAATATCGACATAGACGTCGAGTTCAAGAAACCGGTACGCCTGCCCAGCGCGGTCGCCCTGCACGCCAGCGGCGCTGGTTCCAGTGGCGAGTTGTGGTTAAAAGGCTCGGGGGATATTGAACACATGGTGGGTAGATGGCGGCCGATTGGCTGAAACCGGCCGGTGATCTCGCTCGGGCAACGCAGTTTCAGTGCGGTGGATAGCTGGAAAGGATTCGGCTGACCGTCTTGCGGATGGCGTTGCTACGATCCTGCGGGTCGGGCGAGTTGGCCATGATTTGCTCGTCGCTACCGCGCCAGACGAGTTTGCCGTCCTTGCCGTCGAGCAGGTCGATCTGGAGGGTCGCCACCTTGTAGCTGATGCTGCGCGTTTCGTTGTACATCGGCGCGCCCCAGTAGCCATTCCACGGCCCGCCCCAGGCGCCACCGTAGTTGGTGCTGACTTGTTGCTGGCGGTCTTCGACGATCAGGTAGGCCTGTGCAGTCAGGTCCGCCCTGGTGCCCACCGATGCGGGGCGCAGGCCGCGTTGGTCGAGTTGTTCGCCGACGGCCTGGCGGATACGTTGCTCGGTGAGGTCGCTCTTGATCCGCGGATCATCGGGACGGTATTGCACCGCCGGGTCTTTCCAGGCCCAACTGCGGTAGGCACCGAAGTCTCGGCTGGCATCGAAGTCGTGGTTGACCTGGCTGGTCTGGCAACCGCCCAACAGCGCGACAAAAGCGAGCGTTGCGATACGTCGAAACATGGTGGTTCTCCAACGAGCGATCCGGGCATTAAATGAGAATAGCTGTTAACTGGGAGGATACGCCGTCATTGCCTTTTGCACCGCCTGGCGCAACGCATCCGCCCGCTCACTGAGGCTGCCCTGGCTGCCGGTTTCAGCACTGGCACTCCACACCGGCTGACCGCTGCGCGCATCGAACAGATTGACCCGCACGACGACGACCTGAACTTCATAGGTGCGCACGATCGGCGCCGAGTTGTACATGCCGTAGCGATTGTAGCCGCCATACCCATAGCCGTAGTCATCCTGGACCTGCTTGAGGCGCTTCTCCAGATGCACGTCGGCGCTCACCAGCAGGTCGGGCGCGCGGTTGTCGTGCAGGGGGCGCAAGCCACGCTGGTCGAGGGCGCCGCTGACCGCTTCGGCAATCTGCGCCGAGTCCGCCCAGGCCGTGCCCGCCGGCAACTGGCCGTTGCGCCAGGCCCAAATGCGATAGGCGCCGTAGTCACGTACCGGCGCGGGGTACGCGCTGGTATCAAAGGTCTGGGCCGCCTGGGCTGGCGCCGGCGGCATCGGCGCCGAGGCGGCCACATAAGGATTGGGGCTGGAGCAGGCGCCCAGCCCAAGGGACAACAGGATTAACCCGAAACGACGCATTTCGACCTCCACTGACTGGGCCGCTTAAACCGGACGGCAGATCCAGTGCAAATAACGCCCAAGCCCGGCAAAACTTGGGTGACGACGATGAGCGAGTTCCATCTCCAACACCTCCTTCAAATCCACGCGAGCCTGGAATTCCACCGGCATATAGTCGTGGAACACCCGCACGCCGCTCTGGCTTTCGACCTGCCAAAGCCCATCGAGTTGCGCCGCCAGCTCTCGCGGATCGAGCGGCTGTTGCGGGGTCAGGCTTTGCTTTTCGCCGGCCATGTCGTTCTTGCGCATTTTGCGGAAGTGGCCTTTGAGCAGGTTGCGGTAAATCAGCGCATCGCGGTTGTAGAACGCCAGCGACAGCCAGCCGCCGGGCACCGTCAACTGGTGCAACACGGGCAGGATCGCGTGGGGTTCGGCCAGCCATTCGAGGACGGCGTGGCACAGCACCACATCGTAGGGCTCGGTGAGTTGGCCGAGCAGGTCTTGCCAGGGCGCGTGGATAAAGGTCGCGGTCTGCCCGGCCTCGGCGAAGCGTTGGCGCGCACCGCTAAGCATCGGCTCGGCGGGTTCGGCCAGGGTCACCTGATGCCCGCGCTCGGCCAGCCACAGCGACATATGCCCCAGGCCCGCGCCAATATCCAGCACACGCAGCGGCCGCTGCGGCAAGGCTTCGGTGAGGTCGGCCTGCAACACTGCCAGGCGAATCGCGCCCTTGGCGCCGCCGTAGATTTTCTCGGCAAAACGCGTGGCCAGTTGGTCGAAGTGACGATCACTCATGGGCAAACCGCCGTTCGCTGTCGGCCAGCTTGGCACGCACCACCTCGTTCATGTCCAGGCCCAACTCGCTGCACAGCAACAGCAGGTACAGCACGATATCGCCGACTTCCTGGCCGGCGTGGGCGAGTGTGTCGGCGGACAACTGGCGCGACTGGTCTTCGGTGAGCCATTGGAAGATTTCGACCAGTTCGGCCATTTCCACACTGGCGGCCATGGCCAGGTTTTTCGGGCTGTGGAATTGTTTCCAATTGTTGGTATCGCGGATGCGATGCAGGCGTTCGGTGAGGTGTTCGAGGTTCATGGGGGGCTCCTGAAGGCGTATAGCTTCGGGGGGATCAGGGATGAAGGCAAGTGAATCCGGGGGATGGACTTTAGGGCGCTATCGCAGGCAAGCCTGCTCCCACATTTGAATGGATTCACACAGCAGAATGTGGGGGCTGGCTTGGCAGTGATGGGGTCTAGTCGACGACGCTGAATTCGATTCGGGCGGTTTGGCCGGCCTCGTCGAGAACGCTGAGCTGATAGCGGCCCAATTGCTCGAAACTGGCGTTGATGCTCTCCTGGTTGGCGCTGTCGCCCAACGGCGCGCCGTTGAGGAACCACCAGCGCCGGCCACTGCCGCCCAGGGCGGAGAGGTTCAGGCGCAGCGTCTGTTGGCTGGCGGCGGGCAGGCGCAGTTGATCGCCCTCGCGCACGCCGACGATCGACAACGGCGACGACGCGGCCAGTGCCGGCGGCGGGCAATCGGGGTCAGCGGCCGGCAGGCGCGCATCACGACGCTCAGCCCTTGGCAGCCAGGGCTCCAACGGCGCGGGCCACAGGGCGATGTTTTTCAACACTGCGCCGGGGCAATGGGCGTCCACCCTCAAGCCCTTGGGGTTGACCCAGACGCTTTCCATCAAGCCCACACTCAACGGCTGATCCAGTGCCTGCAAGGTCGGCGGCGTGGTGTTGTCCAGCGTCCAGGCGAAGCGCTGGCGGCGACAATTGGGATCGTTGCGGCTCATGGGCTGGCCCAGCGGCCAACAGATCGCCGCCACGCCAACATTCGCCGGCACCGGTTTGACCGGCGCGCTGATGCCACGCTGGCTGTCGCGGTTGGTCAACACGTCATGCACCTGCAACATCAACGGTGCGGCCGAGGCCAAGCCGAACTGCCCCGGCACTGGCGTGCCGTCGGGGCGGCCAATCCACACACCGATCAAATAGCGCGGCCCCACGCCGATCGCCCAGGCATCCCGAAACCCGTAGCTGGTGCCGGTTTTCCAGGCCAGCGCCGGGCGCTGCACCAGTTCGGCACGCGGGTCGCGGTCGGGCCGCGCCTGACCGCTGAGGATACGCCGCACAATCCAGGCGGACCCTGGCGACAGTAATGGCCGTTCTTTAAGCGTATCGTCCGGCTGTAATCGAATCGTGGCGCTCCTCCCGTCGCGGGCGAAGGCGCTGTAACCGCTCACCAGATCTTCCAGGCGACTGCCCGCGCCGCCCAGGATCAACGCCAGGTTCGGCTCGGCCAACGCCGGCAACGCCAACGGCACCCCGCCGATGCGCATCTGCGCGGCAAAGCGCTTCGGCCCGTAGGCTTCCAGCAACTGCACCGCCGGCAGGTTGAGCGAACTGGACAACGCCGTGCTCGCCGGCACCGCGCCACTAAATCCCAGGGAGAAGTTACCCGGCCGGTAATCGCCATAACGCCTGGGCACATCCTGCAACAGCGATTCGGAGTGAATCAGCCCTTCGTCCAGGGCCATGCCATACAGGAAGGGCTTGAGGGTCGAGCCCGGCGAACGCAACGCGCTGATCATGTCCACATGGCCGAAGCGCTTGGCGTCATTGATATCCACCGAGCCGAGGTAGGCGCGCACGGCCATGCTGTCTTCCTCCACCACCAGGATCGCCGCCGAGGTGTATTCCGGCAAACGCGCGCGCCAGCCCAGCAGCAGGTCTTCGAGGCGGCGCTGCAGGGTGGCGTCCAGGGTGGTGCGGATCAGCGGCGGGCTGTCGGAGCGGTTCAGGCGGCGGGCAAGCAAGGGCGCCAGGCTGGGCTCCAGGCGCGGCGCGAGCAGCAACGGTTCTTCCAGGGCCTCGGCCACCGCCGACGCGGGCCATACCTGGAACTCGCCGAGGCGGCGCAGCACCTTGTCCCGGGCTTCCTGGGCGCGCTGGGGGTGGCGGTCGGGGCGCAGGCGGCTCGGCGCCTGGGGCAACACGGCGAGCAAGGCGGCTTCGGCATGAGTCAGTTGCGCCGGCGACTTGCCCAGATAAGCCCAACTGGCCGCTGCCACGCCTTGCAACGTGCCGCCAAACGGCGCGCGGTTCAGGTACAGGTTAAGAATCTCGGCCTTGGACAAATGCCATTCCAACTGCGCGGTGCGCCACAGTTGGCGCAGCTTGCCGTGGAACGTGCGCGAATGGGGATCGAGCAAACGGGCGACCTGCATCGACAAGGTACTGCCACCCGACACCACCCGCGCGCCGGTCAGGTTCTGCCACGTCGCCCGCGCCAGCGCCAACGGGTTCACGCCGGGATGCTGGTAGAACCAACGGTCCTCATAGGTGAGCAGCGCATCGAGGTAATACGGCGACACTTCACCGGTTTGCACCGGGTAACGCCACACGCCATTGGCATCGGCAAATCGCCACAACGGCGTGCCATCCTCGGCCAGCACCACCCGCGCCAAATCATCCTTAGGCAACGGCAACGGCCAGATGCGGTCGGCCGCCCACAACAGCGCAATCACCAGGAGCAGGCTCGCCAGGGTCCAGCGAGCAACTAAACGCAAATTCAAACGGGCAAACCTCTATGCTTGCAGGGAACTAGCCGGCGTTATCAACAACCAAAGGCACAGACACGCCCACCTTCTCATCAGGACACGCACATGCAGGTAGAAAGCTTTTTCGAATGGTTGGGCCAGGCGCTCGGCTCCGTCATCCGTTTTATCGTCGACGGCCTCAGCGGCATCTTCGGTGCCTTGACCCACGCCGGTGGCAACTTTATCGATGGCCTGTCGCGCACCTTGGGCATGGACACGTCCATCATCAGCATCATTACCCTGATCCTCGGCCTGATGCTGCTGTACTCGGCCGTTCGCGCCTTCATGCGCGCATCGATCATCATGGGCATCATCTGGCTGATGCTCGGCCTATGGCTGCTCAGTTGGGTCGTCCACTAACCCCCCCCCAAAAACACCACAAATCCCTGTGGGAGGGGGCTTGCCCCCGATAGCGGTGGGTCAGTCAGTAGATTTGATACTGATACACCGCAATCGGGGGCAAGCCCCCTCCCACATTTAGCCCCCATTCCCAGATTTAGCCTCCACTGCACATTTAGCCTCCCTCCCAGACTTAGCCACCCTCCCACATCGCGCTCACCGCCCCTTGATCACCAAATCCACCGGAGTCTCCCCCACCGCCTGCCAGTTCGGCCGATACATCGACTCCACCTGCGGCGGCGGCACCCGATACGTCCCCGGCGTCACCGCCCGCGCCAGATACAACAAGTGCGTGGTGCCATAGCCATCCAGGTTCATCGCCGCCACATAGCGGTCATCACGAAACTCCTGATGCTTGAGTGACGCGTTCTGCATCGACTCGCGCCATTCCTTCACCTGGCTGCTGGCGTTTTCCAGGCTTGCGGCGCTTTGCGCCAGGTTCTGGTTTTCCAACTCCAGGCCCGCCGGCAACAGGTCCACCACCAGGGCGTCCGGCACGCGCTGCTTGGCGCTCACCGCCAGATGCACCAGCACCAGATCGCCGCTGTTGAGGCTACGCAGGTTCAGCGGCTGGCCGTTCATGCCCAGGTATTCGCGGCGGATGCTCAGGTTGTCGCCGCCGGCAGCCGGTGGCACCTGTGGATAACCCGAGATCGTCAACTGCTGGTACACCGGCGTCTCGCCCTGATTGCTCAGGCTCAGGTCGCTGGACAGCAGCGCGCCGACCAACGCCAACGTCGACTGTTGATTATTCAATTCGCGCACGCCGCCACTGCCGGTGAGCGACACCTGCCAATTCGACTCAGGCTGGGCGAACCCGAGGCGCCCGGCGAGGAACAGCGAATTACGTTCCTGGGTCGACAAGTACGGGCTGGCCGCCAATTGATCCGACAGCGTAAACAAACGCTCTTCACGCTTGCCCTTGGCCAGGTCATTTTCTTCGAGCAGCGCCAGGATCATCGCCTGGTCCCGCAGCGGGCTGCCATAGTCGGCCAGCCATTCCTTGGCATTGCGTTGCGCCGCCAACCCTGCGAGCAAGGCTTGATCGGCGCGCGGCTGGTCGCCCATTTTCTGCAAGGCGATGGCCAGTTGCACCAACGGCAACCCGGAACGCGCATCGCTGCGCCGCTCGAACAGACTGCGCAACGCGCCCAACGGCGCCTGCTGACTGCGCGCCAGTACCAGGCCGGCGTAGGCCTGCACGGCAAAGCGGGTGTGCTCGGCGTTGTCGCTGTAGTCGACTTCGATCAGGTTGCGCTCCTGCACATAACGCAGCAGGCGCTCACTGGCTTTTTTCAAGGCGTCCGGCGGCACGGCAAAGCCCTGGTCGCGGGCGCGCAGCAGGAAGTCGGTGACGTAGGCGGTCAGCCAGTATTCCTCTTCGCCATCGGCGCCCCACAAGCCAAAGCTGCCGTTGTAGCGCTGCATGCCCAGCAGGCGTTCGATGCCCAGCTCGATCTTGCGTTTGCGCTCGGCGTCCGGCTCGCCCTTGACGCCCAGGCGCTTGAGCAAGGCATCGTCGGCATACAGCGACGGGTACAGGCCACTGGCGGTCTGCTCCAGGCAACCGTAGGGGTAAGCCTTGAGCGCAGTGATTTGCGCGCCGAGGTTCAACGGCGGCCGGCTCGACAGGCTCAGCAACGCCTCGCGCCCCGAGCTGTCGAACTGATCGAGCGCGCCCGCCGGTAGGCTCCACGGCTGCTCCTTGAGCACCGCGCGATACTGCTTGAGCAAGGCCGGGTAGGCCGGGCGCACGCCCAGGGTCCATTCGCGGCTGAACGGCGGCAGGTTTTCACCGGGCAGGTCCAGGCCGTTCACCGTGACCTTGAACTTGCCTTGCCCCAGGCCGCCCCAGGCTTTCACCGGGATGCGCAGCGTGGTGCGCTGGCCTTGTTTGAGTTCAACCGATTGCGCGCCACCGTTGACCAGCTCCAACTGCCCTTCGGCACTCAGTTGCACATCGAGCTTTTGCGCCTTGCCCGACAGGTTGGACAGGTCCAGCGCCAAGGTGGTCTGGTCGCCACCCGCAAGGAAGCGCGGCGCAGACAATTCGGCAATCAGCGGTGCGGCGATCACGGTTTTGGCTTCAGCCATGCCGTAGCGATCATCACTCCAGGCCTGGGCCATCAGGCGCAGCTCACCGTTGAAATCCGGGATATTGACGCTGATTTCGCCCTCGCCCTGCTCGTTCAACGTCACCGGCGCGCTTTGCAGGGCGACGATGGTCACGCTGGTGTCCGGGCGTTTGCCGCCTTTGGCCAACGCAGCGTCACCACCGAAGGCCAGGCTCGCCAGGCGCCCCTGGCCGGCCTCGATCAGTTGGCCATAGATGTCGAACTGGTCCACGCCATACGCCTTGCGGCCGAACAAGCTGGAATACGGATCGGGCGTCGGGTATTCGGTGATATTGAGGATGCCCACGTCCACCGCCGCCACCAGCACATGCACCTGTTTGGGCACGCTGCCATCGGCATTTTTTGCGGCGACTTTCACCGTCAGCGCTTGTTTGGGGCGCATTTTTTCCGGGGCGGTGAGGGTCAGCGCAAGTTTGCGCTGGGTGCGATCCAACGGCAGGTGCAGCAGGCCCACCGCCCGTTTGGGGGTGATGTTGGCTTTGCGCTCGCCAGGGCGAATCACCAGGGCGCTGACGTAGAGATCATGACGCGCCCATTTCGGGTCGAGCTTCACGGCGAAACGTTTGCCCTCGGCTGGCACGTCGATTTCCTGCCACCACAGCGGCCCCTCGGCAGACTCCACCAGCAGGTAGCCTTTACCGGCCGCCGGCGGCGTCACGGTGACGTTGGCGGTATCGCCGTCGCCATAGGCGGGCTTGTCCAGCGCCAGCTTGACCTGATCGGGCCGCACGGCGCCGCCTTCGGTGTTGTCCTGGGCCTGGTAACCGGCCCAGAAGCGCAGGCTGCTGACCAGCCCGGTCTGCGGGTCTTCGACCTCGACGCGGTACGGGCCCCACTCCACCTGGAAGCTGACCTTGGCGGTGTCGCCGGCCTTGATGTTCAGGGTCTGCTCGTCAAGGTTGAGGAGTTTCTGGTTGTAGTGATAGCTCCAGCCGTCGCTCTCCGAGTAATTCCAGTAGTAGTCGCGGCGCTCGCGCACCAGGCGCACCTTGAGGTTTTTCGCGGCGAGTTTCTGCCCGGCCTGGTTGGCCAGCAGCACTTCAAATTCCGCCGGGCCGTCGCCGTTGGTTTCCTTGCCGTCAAACAGCCCGCGCAGACCCGGCAGTTGCTCGGCCGGCCAGATCGGCTGCACCAGGCGCCGGGTGATCGGGCGTCCGCCCGATTCGTGCAGGCTGGCTTGCACGATCAGTTGCAGCGGCGACTTGGCGTCGGCCCATTTGCTTTCCAGGCTCAGGGCTTCCTGGCCCTTGGCGTCGAGTACGCTTTCATCCAGTTCAAAATCCTGGCTCAGCTCTTCTTCGGTGACGGAGCCGAACTGGTAACCCGGCAGCGATTTCACCGCCTCGCGCAGCGGGCGCACATACACCTGCCCGCTGACCCGGTTGCCCGCCGCCGGCGCGCCGTAGAGGTAGCGGCCATTGACCTGGATGACCGGGTTCTCCGCCGGGCTCAATGCCGTGTCGCTGCCCTTGAGCTCCAGCGCCAGGCGCTCGGGCAGGAAGTCTTCGACAAGGAATTCATACAACTGTGGCTTGCCGTCGCCCAGGTCGAACACCAACTGCCAACGCCCGGTCGGCGCTTCGCCGGCCAGTTGCAGTTGATATTGATAGAGGCCGGACGCGTCGGCATCCCAGACGAATTTACGGCTAACCTGCTCATCCGGGCGACGCACTTCGACGCTCACCGGCTGCGGTTTAACTGCATTGCCGTCCTTGTCGCGCAACAAGGCGTTAAGCAGCACGGTTTCGCCAGGGCGATACAGATCGCGCGGGCCGAACACAAAGAATTGCAGCGGGTGCGACGGTTGCCCGCCGATATCGAACTCCGCCAGATCGAGGGCAGCACTGTCCAGGCGCAACAGGCTGGTCTGTTCGCCCTGCTTGGCCAGCAGCACCTGGGCCTTTTTCGGCAACGGCAGTTCGGCGTGACCGCCCTTCTCGGTCTTGCCCTGGCCCACCACCCGGCCCTCGGCGTCGAGCACTTCAAGGTCGACGCCATCCAGCGCCTTGCCGCCGTCCAACGCCTGAGTAAACACGTCCAGGCGATTGGCGTAGCGGTGAACCGACAAGCCGATATCACTCAAGGTGAACAACGTGGCCGGTTGCGAATAGTTGTAGGTGCCCGACGCACGCATCACCGCCAGGTACACACCCGGCTGCTGCAATTGCTTGAGGCCGGCGATCGGCAGCAACAGGGTTTCACGGGTATTGCGCGCCGGGTTCAGGTCGAAACGGCCGCCGTAGACCAGATCGGCCAGCGGCAGCAGTTCGCGCGATTCATAGCTTTGCAGGCTGGTGTTGCGCCCCCACTGCGCGAGGAACGACGGCAGGGATTCGGCCTTGATCCGGAAGAACTCGACGTCGATCTTGTCGACATTCAGCGCAATCACCGGCAACCCCTCGGCCAGGCGCGTGGGCAACAGCGTGCCACGGCTGGCGAAGCCGACAGTGGCTTGCAGGTCGCGGGTTTCCAGGCGGGCGATGTACTCGGCGGGCAACAGGTTGTTATTCACCGCGCGCACGCCGGGGTCGACCGTCAGCACCAACTTGCGCTGCGGTTCCAGGTGGCGCAGGCGCAGCTCCATCAAGTTATCCGACAGCTCCCAGGCGCCGTCGACCTTGCCCGACTTGCTGTCCACCAGATGCAACTTGTCGGCGAATTTCTGCTCCGGGTCCAACGGGATGGAAAAACTCACCGACAACGTGCTGGCGCCGTCCAACTGCACCTCCGACACGTCCACCACACTCAGCTCACGCCCGGCATACCGCTGCTTCAACGCCGCCACATCCACCGCCGCCTTGGCTGCCTTCGGCGCTACGCTGCTCGCTGCTGGGGCGGGCGGGGCAGCCGGTTTATCGGAGGAATCGCAGGCGCTCAGCAGGGCCAGCGCACAAGCCAGGAACAGTCCTTTGTTAAGCATGAGGCACTCGTAGTCAGAGGAAACCGAGGGGTGAACTATATATCAGCGCCGGCCAAGCCGCTGTGGCGCCGGTCACATTGACCGACGGAGGGCGGTTTGGTTCTTCGCATCCCCCGACCCAAGCCAAATCCCACAAACACCGAAGATCAACATCACCGGAGATCAAAATCACTGGAGATCAAAATGTGGAATGAGGGGCTAAATGTGGAATGAGGGCTAAATGTGGGAGGGGGCTTGCCCCCGATTGCAGTGGGTCAGCTACAAATAAGCTGACTGACTCACCGCCATCGGGAGCAAGCCCCCTCCCACATTTAACCCCCCATTCCACATTGGTTCTGCGGCGTGCTGGGGGACGGTTACAATGCCACTCCCCCAAGGAGCCCAAATGACTTCACTGCTCAGCGACTGGCGCCACCGCCCAACCCACCGCCGCGTCTGGGCCCTGGCCGCGCCGATGATCCTGTCGAACATCTCGGTACCGCTGGTTGCCCTGGTCGACAGCATAGTCATCGGCCACCTGCCCCACGCCCACCAACTGGGCGCCGTCGCCGTCGGGGCCAGCCTGTATACCTTCCTCGCCTGGGCCATGGGGTTTCTGCGCATGGGCTCCACCGGCTTCGCCGCCCAAGCCGCCGGGCGCAATGACGGCGCGGCGCTGCGGCAAATCCTGCTGCAAGGTCTGTTGCTCGCGCTGGGGCTGGCGATGTTGCTTGGCACGGTGGGCATCCCCCTGAGTCACCTGGCCCTGGAGTGGATGCAACCCTCCCCCGAACTGAACCAACTGACCCGCGAATTTTTCCACACCCGCCTGTTCGGCCTGCCCGCGGCCCTCGCCAGCTACGCCCTGGTCGGCTGGTTCCTCGGCACGCAAAACGCCCGCGCACCGCTGGCGATCCTGCTGACCACCAACCTGGTCAACATCGCCCTGAACCTGTGGTTTGTACTCGGCCTGGACTGGGGGGTGGTCGGTTCCGCACGGGCGTCGGTGATCGCCGAATGGACCGGCGCACTGCTCGGCCTGGCCCTCACGCAAAAAGCCCTGCGCGCCTACCCCGGGCATATCGCCTGGGCCGCTTTGCAACGGTGGCACAGCTGGCGCCCGCTGCTGGCGGTGAACCGCGACATCTTTATCCGCAGCCTGGCGTTGCAGTCGGTGTTTTTCATGATCACGGTACAAGGCGCCCGGTTGGGCGATGCCACGGTGGCGGCCAACGCGCTGCTGCTCAATGGCCTGTTGCTGACCGCCCATGCGCTGGACGGTTTGGCCCACGCCGTCGAAGCTCTGTGCGGCCACGCCATCGGCGCCCATGACCGCCACGCGTTGCGCCGCTCACTGGTCGTCGCCTGCGGTTGGTCGCTGATCGCCAGCGTCGGTTTTGCCTTGCTGTTCAGCTTCGCCGGCCATCTGTTTATCGCCATGCAGACCGATATCCCCAGCGTGCGCGAAACCGCCGACATCTACCTGCCTTACCTCGCGGTACTGCCGTTGATTGCGGTGTGGAGTTATCTGCTGGACGGGCTGTTTATCGGCGCCACCCGTGCGCGGGAAATGCGCAATGGCATGCTGCTGACAGTGCTGATTACGCTGCCGTTCGCCTGGGCGTTGCAGGGTTTGGGCAACCACGGGCTGTGGATAACCTTTCTGCTGTTCATGGCGGTGCGCAGTCTGACGCTCTGGGCGATTGCCTGGCGACTCAAGCGGCGGGGGCTTTGGTTGGGCGGGAATTGAAGGAAGGGCGGAATTGCCTACGATGGCGGGGTATCGGCAGTTAAATCACTGCCTCACACACCACCATCGCGGGCAAGCCCGGCTCCCACATTGGAGCCGGGTCGCTGCACTTATGAGGACAGGTAAGACGAACGCGTCAGGCCCAGACGCAACGCATCGAGAAACTGCGTGCGCTCGCTGGCGCTGATCTTCGCGCTCGCGCACTTGTCCCGGTAATGCGTCATCAACTCTTCCGGCGACAAGTGAACATAACGCAGCATGTCTTCGATGGTGTCGTGGGTCTCGATCCCGGCGCTGTACACCGAACCGTCGGCACGCTGGTAGATGTTCACCGAGTCGGTGTCGCCGAACAGGTTGTGCATGTCACCGAGGATTTCCTGGTACGCGCCGACCAGGAAGATACCCAGCAGGTAATCTTCGCCATCCTTCAACGCGTGTACCGGCAGGCTGGTCTCGATACTCTGCTCGTCGACGTATTGCTTGATCTTGCCGTCGGAGTCGCAGGTCAAGTCCTGCAATACCGCGCGGCGCATCGGCTCTTCGTCGAGACGGTGCAGCGGCAGGATCGGCAGTACCTGGCCGATGGCCCAGGTATCCGGCAGGCTCTGGAACACCGAGAAGTTGCAGATGTATTTATCCGCCAGCTTGTCGTTGAGTTCGTCGAGCACCTGGCGGTGCGAACGCTGGCGCGCCTTCAGCGAGTTATGCAGGCGGCGGCACACGGCGAAGTAGCATTGCTCGGCCAGGGCTTTTTCCGCCAGGGTCAGTTTGCCGTCGGCGTACTGAGTGGCCACGTCGCTCATGTAGTGAGTGGCGCGCCAGTAGGTTTCGGTGACCATCTCGATGTCGGTCGGGCCGAGCAGGTCTACCAGCCATTGCACGGTTTCCGGCAGGTTCTCCTTGTTCTCGATCTGCGGCATTTCGTCGTTGTGTTTCTCGACGTCGGTGACTTGCACCACCAGCATGGCGTGGTGGGCGGTCAGGGAACGGCCGCTCTCGGAGAAGATGTTCGGGTGCGGCAGGCTCTGCGCGTCGCAGAATTCCTTGAGCATGCCCACGACCACACCGGCGTAGTCGTCCATGTCGTAGTTGATCGAGCTGGCGTTACGCGAGTGGGTGCCGTCGTAGTCCACGCCCAGGCCGCCGCCGACGTCGATGTGATCCACCGGCAGGCCGAGGTTGCGCAGTTCGCCGTAGTAACGAATGGCTTCCTTGAACCCGTGCTGGTAGTCGGCCAGGTTGGCGATCTGCGAGCCCATGTGGAAGTGCAGCAGGCGGATGCCCTGGTCCAGGCTGGCGGCGCGGAAGCGCTCGACCACCGACAACAGTTGCGCCGCCGACAGCCCGAACTTGGACTTCTCGCCGCCGGTGTCAGCCCACTTGCTCGACGCCAGGGACGACAGGCGCACGCGCAGGCCGATCTGAGGCTTGACCTTGAGGTTGGCGGCTTCTTCGATCACCAGCCCAACTTCGGACTCTTTCTCGATCACGATGAACACGTTGTGACCCAGCTTCTGGCCCATCAGCGCCAGGCGGATGAATTCGCGGTCCTTGTAACCGTTGCAGACGATGGTCCCGCCTTTCGGCGCCAGCGCCAGCACGGCCAGCAGTTCCGGCTTGGAGCCGGCTTCCAGGCCGATGGACACGTCCTGGGTGGCGATGATGTTTTCGATCACCGCTTCCTGCTGGTTCACCTTGATCGGGTACAGCGCGGTGTATTTGCTCTGGTATTCCAGGCGCTCGATGTTCGAGTCGAATGCGCCGGTCAACTGGCGCACGCGGTCTTGCAGGATGTCGGGAAAACGCACCAGCAACGGCAAGGACAAGCCGCTTTTGCGCAGCGCGTCGACTTGCTCGTACAGGTCGACCGGCGTGCTGTTCGGGCCGTTCGGACGAACTTCAACGCGACCGGCATCATTGATCGCGAAATACCCGGCCCCCCAATGGCGAATCCCGTAAACACTGCGGCTGTCCGCAACTGTCCATTGGCTGCCATCGTCTTTGCGTGTGCGTCGTACGGACATCGAAGTCCCCTATAAATGAAGTCGAAGGCGCCGCCCCTCGTTCGAGGCTGGCGCAGTCTAAAGAATGAAAATGACGATTTGCCTGTAAGCAAGGTCAGACCCCACTCGCAGGACAGAGTTTAGACACAGGCTGGGAAGAGGCTTTCAGCCACCGGACTTCTTGGCCTTGTACCCGAGCTTGATCAACTCGGCCAACAGCAACTCGACGTGATCGCCCTGGATCTCGATGACCCCGTCTTTCAACGCGCCACCGGTGCCACAGCGCTTTTTCAGCGTGGTAGCCAGTTCCTTCAAGGCGTCTTCGGCCAGCGGCGCGCCGGTGATGGTGGTCACCGTTTTGCCGCCACGGCCTTTGCTCTCGCGTCGCACGCGGGCAATGCCGTCGCCTTCGGGGATCAGGGTTTGTTTGCAGGTACAGGCGTCCACGGGCTGACGACAGTCCGGGCAGTGTCGACCTGCGTCGGTGGAAAATACCAGGCCGCCGAGGGCGGCGAAGGATGCGGCTTTTTTGGCCACCGGCAATCCTCTCGTGAGGACAAAGACTGATCGGCACACGCTCAGGAGGTTGCCGACCGCGAAGCCCCACTCAGGCAGGGGCAGCGCTACCGACCCGCCAAGGCGGTTCGGGTGAAAAGTCGCGCAGTGTAACCACAAAAGGCCCACTTGCTAAGGGCCAAATGGCGCCAATTTATACAACTTTAGCGACGTGAGGCCAGATAGCGGCGCAAGCCCTCTTGCGCGTCCGGGCAGTAGGGCTTTTGTTCAGCTTCCTGTAGGACTATTTCAAGGGGTAAAAAGCGCGCTTCCATGACTTCTTCAGGCTGCAGGCTCAGCGCGCCATCCCATACGGCTGCGTAGGACTTGCACCAGAGCCGGCTGTCGCCGTCCTCGAAGTAGAAATGGTCGTGTTCAACCAGTTCCACCCCGCCTACGCCGAGTTCTTCTTCAAGCTCCCGGGCGGCCGAATCGGCATAACTCTCGCCGTCCGCCACCATCCCGCCCGCGGCCGTGTCCCAGAATCCGGGGTACAGGGCTTTGCTCAGGGTGCGGCGATGCACGCACAGTTCACCTGCCGAGTTGAACAGGAAGATAAAGGTGCAACGGCCGATCAGGCCGCGCTGGCGAAGGTCGGACCGGACCAGGGCGCCGAGCAGGTTGTCGTGCTCGTCGACCCAGCAGATCAGTTCCGCATCGGAGGCCGCGCGGTGCGCGGCCTCCTTTTGAGTCACGTCCATCATTACCCTTGGTTAAGGAGTTGACGCAAGTCGATCACGGCCGCGTTGGCCCGGGAAATGTAGTTGGCCATCACCAATGAGTGGTTGGCCAGTATGCCAAAGCCGCTGCCGTTGAGGATCATCGGGCTCCAGACCGGCTCTTGCGAAGCCTCCAGCTCACGAATGATCTGGCGCACGCTGACCGTAGCGTTTTTCTTGGCCAGCACGTCGGCAAAGTCGACTTCGATAGCGCGCAACAAGTGGGACAAGGCCCAGGCCTGGCCACGGGCTTCGTAGAACACGTTGTCGATCTGCATCCATGGGGTTTCCACCACTTCTTCATCGAGCTGCGGCACTTGACCCGGCGCCAGCGCTTCGGTTTTCAGTGAGGTGTTCAGCTTGACCCGGCCGACACTCGCCGACAGACGTTGCGACAACGAACCCAGGCGCGTGGCGACATCGCCCAGCCAGTTGTTGAGGTTGTCGGCGCGCGCATAGAACAACGCGCCGCGCTGGTTCGGGTCGGACAGGCGCGCTTCATAGCGGCTCAGGGAGTTGATGCCTTCCTGGTACTCAGACTCGCTGGAAGGCAGCACCCAGCTCTTGTTGTCAAAGTTGAAACGCGGCTCAGCCTTGGCGAGGTCGGTGTCTTCCGCCGACTGCGACTGGGAGCGGGCGAAATCCTTACGCAAGGCACGGGTCAGGTCGCGCACCTGCACCAGCACGCCGTATTCCCAGCTCGGCATGTTGTCCATCCACAGGCCAGGCGGGAAACGGTCGTTGGAAATATAGCCACCGGGCTTGTTCAGCAAGGTGCCGGCCACGGCCTTGAGGGTTTCCACGGTGGTGTAACCCACCACCATCTGCTTGCCTTCCTTTTCGGCGGCAAGCTGGGCGTTCTGCTGGACCGGGAACAGCGCCGGCTCTTCGCTCCAGTACCAACCCAAAGCACCGGTAACCAACAGATACAAGCCAAGTACGCTGAGCACCGCTCGGCTCATCAGCATGCTACGCAAATAGCTGCGGTTGCCCGACTTGGGTTCAGGGGCGGGGCCTTTGGCACTGCCTGCACGGTTTTTCCAGTCCAGCATGGCGATATCCTTTCAATCACTTGAGTTCATGCACTTCAATCGACGGCGTGCGTTCAAACACTCCGACAGCAACCCTACCCCATCGTGCCGGTCAATGCGGGGCTTTTCATCGCACAGCCGTCATCCAATGGGCGTACCTGGGGGCATCCGACTATAAAGGATGCAGGTTTTTTTCGCTGTGCGACCAATGAGTCAGCAACTGAATGCCAGGGATACGCAGTTAATTGACGTATGACACTCATCGAACCGAAAAGAGGTGCTAGCATAGAGCCATTAGTCGACCTCAGTACGCACCTTCACTAGTAGTCAAGATATGACCGAGCCAGAAGACCCCAGCCGTGAGCGTCTCAAGCAGCACTTTGCCCAGCGGGTAATTCATCAGGCACGTCAAATTCTTGAGATCTGGCAGCGCCTGCAGCGCAGCGAATGGTCCGACGTCGACTTCTCCGAACTCAGCGAAGCCAACCTGCGACTGCTGCGCTTCGCCGAACGCTTCGAACAGCCCGAGCACCACCAGTTGGCCCAGCATATCGGCGAGTCGCTCAAAGCGGTGGACGCCAATCGCGGCCGCCTGAGCAGCCAACTGATCACCGAAATCAACCGCCTGATGCAACGCCTGTCCCGCACCGGCCTGCGCCAGGGCGACCAGCTTGAGCAAACCTTCCTGCCGCCGATGCGCAAGCCGATCTACGTGATGCTGGCCGATCACGATCGCGCCGAGCGCCTGGCCAAGCAACTGGAATTCTTTGGCTTGAGCGCCCAGTCCCTGGACAGCGTGGCGGCGTATCGTGTGGCGATGGCCGAGCGCCTGCCGTCGGCGATTGTGATGGACGTGGACTTCTGCGGCCCGGGCCTGGGCCTCCAACTGGCCGCCGAGGCCCAGGAAGGCCTGGAGCAAAAGCTGCCGTTGCTGTTTTTCAGCCTGCATGAAACCGACACCCCGACCCGCCTCGCCGCCGTGCGCGCCGGCGGCGAAGAGTTCCTGACCGGCACGCTGGAAGCCTCGAGCCTGCTGGAAAAAATCGAAGTGCTGACCTGCGTTGCGCAGTACGACCCCTATAAAGTGCTGATCATCGACGACTCACGGGCGCAGGCGCTGCACACCGAGCGCCTGCTCAACAGTGCCGGCATCATCACCCGCACGCTGATCGAGCCGATCAAGGCCATGGCCGAGCTGGCGGATTTCCAGCCCGACCTGATCATCCTCGACATGTACATGCCCGCCTGTACCGGCACCGAACTGGCCAAGGTGATTCGTCACAACGACCGTTACGTCAGCGTGCCGATCATCTACCTGTCGGCCGAGGACGACCTGGATAAACAGCTGGACGCCATGAGCGAAGGCGGCGACGACTTCCTCACCAAGCCGATCAAGCCGCGCCACCTGATCACCACCGTGCGCAACCGCGCGGCCCGTGCGCGCAACCTCAAGGCGCGGATGGTGCGCGACAGCCTGACCGGCCTGTACAACCACACCCATATCCTGCAACTGCTCGAAGACTGCAGCTTCCGCGCACGCCGCGAGAACAAGCCGTTGAGCTTTGCCATGCTCGACATCGACCACTTCAAGCGGGTCAACGACAGCCACGGCCACCCCATGGGCGACCGGGTGATCAAGAGCCTGGCGCTGTTTCTCAAACAGCGCTTGCGCAAGACCGACTACATCGGCCGCTACGGCGGTGAAGAGTTTGCGATTGTGATGCCCGATACCGACCTGGAATCGGCCTGCAAGGTGCTGGATGAGATTCGTGGGCGCTTTGCCGAAATTCACTACCCGGCCCAACCGCATGACCTGTGGTGTACCTTCAGCGCCGGGCTGGTGGAGTTGTGCGACGACTCCGACAGCCTGATGATGGCCACCCTAGCCGACGAAGCGCTGTACCGCGCCAAGGATGCCGGACGCAATCGCGTTCAAGCCGCGCGCACATCAAAGCAAAGTGCCATCTTTTCACCGGAATCCAGTGATTCCGTCATAACTTTGTAACGGAAACGCAATAACTTCAGGCACTTAACTTTTGCTGTCGGTTGAAACCACGCATGCGCCTGAAGCTGCTGACCAATCTCAACACCCTCCTTCTAGTGGCCGTGTGCTTGGCACTCGGGGCGACGCTCTGGTGGTCGCAACGCGCGCTGGAACGGCCTTACTTGCTGATGGAACGCTACCTGGGGTTGTCGCAGACCTTCCAGAACCAGGCCGCACGCAATATCGACGACTACCTGGCCAGCGGCGACGCCCTGCGCCTGAGCAGCGCCAGCCAAAGCCTGGAAAGCCTGCTGCAGCACTTGGATGAATTGCCTGCCGACCTCGCGCAAAGCCTGCGCCCCAGTCTGATGGAACTCGATACCTTCAGCAAAACCGACCTGCTCGCCGCCGGCAAACTGGCCGGCGACCCGCAAGCGCTGCTGCTGCAAGCCGAGCGCGAATTGGGCGCGAACCTGGAGCAACTGAGCCAGTACGCCAGCGGGGCCAATTCGCCCGACGCGGCGCGCTACCTGCCGCCGCTGCTGGCGGCCTCGCAGCACCTGGGCAAGCTGTCCCTGGCCCGCGACAAGCTGGTGAGCAGCGGGCGGGCGGAACTGGCGGATGATGTGGAGCGCGAAGTCGCCAATATCCGTGGCCAGGCCGACCTGCTGGAGCAACTGCCCTTACTCGGGGTCAAGGCCAGCGCCGGTTCGAACACCGATGACTTTTCGGCACTGATGGGCCTGGAAAACAGCGAAAAAGCCGAAACACAAGACACCGGCGTCGACCTCAAGCGCGAACTCAACAGCCTGCTGACCCGCTACCCGGCCGAACTCAAGCGCACCCGCGAGCAAATCCAGCAGCGCGCCAACCTGGCCGCCGGCACCCAACTGAAAATCGCCGCCGTGCAACAGGCCATCGCAGGCCTGGAGCCGGTCGTGCGTGGGCAACACGCCGCGATCCAGGGCGAAGTGCGCTTGATGCAAGGGGTGATGATCGGCCTGATCCTGCTGATCGCGCTGCTGATCGATACCCTGCAACGGCGCCTGGCGCGGGTGCTGACCAACCTGGCACCGGCCCTGTCGACCTGGGCCGAAGGCGACTTCAGCCAGCCGATTGCCCTGGGCAAGACCAACCGCGAACTGCGCGACATCGAAGCCTCCCTCAACCGCCTGCGCGCCTATCTGGTGGACTTGGTGGGCACCATTCGCGGCAATGCCGAGGAAGTGGCGGGCAGCAGCCGCGCCCTGGCCGAGTTGAGCAGCGGCCTACACGACGGCGCCGAGCGTCAGGCCGGGGACACCGCCCAGATCCGCGACTCGCTGGGCGAACTCGAAGCAACCATCCAGCAGGTGGCCGGCGACGCCAGCCAGGCCGCCGGCGCCAGCCGCAGCGCGGGCCAGGCGGTGGAACAAGGCCAGCGGGTGATCGGCCTGAGCCTGACCGGGCTGCATGCGCTGGTCGGCGAAGTGCAGCAAAACGCACAGATGATCGAGAAACTCGCCGAAGAGTCCGCGACCATCGGCGGCGTGTTGACGGTGATTCGCTCGATAGCCGACCAGACCAACCTGCTGGCGCTCAACGCGGCCATTGAAGCCGCCCGCGCCGGGGAAGCCGGGCGCGGTTTCGCCGTGGTCGCCGACGAAGTGCGCTCCCTGGCCCAACGCACCGCAGGCGCCACCGCCGAAATCCAGGGCCTGATCGCCGGCCTGCAAACCGCTGCCCGCCAGTCGGTGGAAGGCATGCGCGCGCAGGTCGAACACGCCGAAGCCACCGCCCAGCAAGCACAAGCGGCCGACGGCGCGCTGGATGAAATTGTCGGAGCGATACAGACCATTTCCGACACCGCCGTGCGCATCGCCGATGTGACCGCGCAGCAGAGCGGTGCCGTGAGTGAGATTCGCGATAACAGCGAACGGATTCATCAGCTGGGTGAGGACAACCTGCTACGCATCGGCCAGGGCCGCAGCCAGGGTGAACACCTGTTGGTGCTGGGCGGCCAACTCAACACTGCCGTCCAAGCCTTCCGCGTCTGACCCGATCTAGCGCCATGCGAAGAACCAATGTGGGAGGGGGCTTGCCCCCGATAGCGGTGTGCCAGTCTCAATATCTGTAACTGATCCACCGCTATCGGGGGCAAGCCCCCTCCCACATTTGACCTCCTGTGTTTTCAAAATCGTGTTGCCAATGACCAGGCCGGGCAACTTGGTCACAAATTTTGCGCAATCCTCGCTAATCGTGCAGCCTACTGCATAGAACTGGACAGTCATAAAGACTTTGCGGCATAGTCGCCGGGTTCTGCCGTACCCACATCAATAACAAGGAACAGCCGATGGCGACCTTACTGGTTCTTCACGGACCCAACCTGAACCTGCTCGGCACCCGCGAACCGGGCGTCTACGGGACTGTGACCCTGGAACAGATCAACCTCGATCTGGAGCGACGGGCTCGTGAAGCCGGCCACCATCTGCTGTACCTGCAAAGCAACGCCGAGTACGAATTAATTGATCGCATCCACGCCGCGCGCGGCGAAGGCGTGGACTTTATCCTGATCAATCCCGCCGCTTTTACGCACACAAGTGTTGCATTACGTGACGCGCTGCTGGCGGTGAGCATCCCATTCATCGAAGTGCATTTGTCGAACGTGTACAAACGCGAACCTTTCCGCCATCACTCTTACTTCTCCGACGTTGCGGTAGGAGTGATCTGCGGCCTTGGCGCCAGCGGTTACCGACTGGCCCTGGAGGCCGCCCTGGAACAACTTGAACAACCGGCCAAGCGCCCCTGACCGACCCTTGGGAGTTGATGATTCATGGATATCCGTAAAGTTAAGAAACTGATCGAACTGCTGGAAGAGTCCGGTATCGACGAGCTGGAAATCAAGGAAGGCGAAGAGTCCGTCCGGATCAGCCGTCACAGCAAGACCCCGGCCCAGCAGTTCTACGCGCCACAGATGCAAGCCCCGGCACCCGCTGCTCCGGCTGCCGCACCTGCTGCCGCCGCGCCTGCCGCCCCGGCCGCGCCTGTGCTGAATGGCTTCGTGGTCAAGTCGCCAATGGTCGGTACGTTCTACCGCACCCCGGCACCGACCTCGCCAGCCTTCGTTGAAGTCGGCAAGACCGTGAAAGTGGGCGACACCATTTGCATCGTGGAAGCGATGAAAATGATGAACCACATCACGGCCGAAAAAGCCGGCGTCATCGAATCCATCCTGGTAGAAAACGGTCAGCCGGTTGAATACGACCAGCCGCTGTTCACCATCGTTTGAACCGCGGAGCGCCTTCGATGTTGAAACCTGCGAAGAAACTGCAAAAAGTCCTGATCGCCAACCGCGGCGAGATCGCGCTGCGTATCCTGCGCGCCTGTAAGGAAGAGGGCATCAAGACCGTCGCTGTTTACTCGACGGCCGATACCGAACTGATGCACGTAAAACTGGCGGACGAAAGCATCTGCATCGGCCCGCCACTGGCCGCGAACTCGTACCTAAAAGTCGCGAACATCATCGCCGCCGCAGAAGTGACCGGCGCTGATGGCATTCACCCGGGCTACGGCTTCCTCGCGGAAAACGCCGATTTCGCCGAACAGGTGGAAAAGTCCGGGTTTGCCTTCATCGGCCCGAAAGCCGAGACCATTCGCCTGATGGGCGACAAGGTCTCGGCCAAGGACGCCATGATCGAAGCCGGCGTGCCAACCGTTCCCGGCTCCGACGGCCCGCTGCCTGAAGACGAGACAACCGCTCTGCGCATTGGTCGCGAAGTCGGTTACCCGGTGATCATCAAGGCCGCAGGCGGCGGCGGTGGTCGCGGCATGCGCGTGGTGCATAAAGAAGAAGACCTGATCGAAGCGGCCAAGCAGACTCGCTCCGAAGCGGCTGCCTGGTTCGGCAACCCGATGGTCTACCTGGAAAAGTACCTGACCAACCCACGTCACGTGGAAGTGCAGGTGCTGTCCGACGGCCAGGGCCACGCCATCCACCTGGGCGACCGCGATTGCTCGCTGCAACGTCGTCACCAGAAGGTATTGGAAGAAGCACCGGCACCGGGCCTGGACGAGAAAGCCCGTGAGGAAGTGCTCGCGCGTTGCGTCAAGGCATGCATCGACATCAACTACCGTGGCGCCGGTACCTTCGAGTTCCTCTACGAGAACGGTCGTTTCTACTTCATCGAGATGAACACTCGCGTACAGGTAGAACACCCGGTTTCGGAGATGGTCACCGGTATCGATATCGTCAAGGAGATGCTGAGCATCGCCGCCGGTAACGAGCTGTCCTTCACCCAGGACGACGTGAAGATCCACGGCCACTCCCTGGAGTGCCGGATCAACGCCGAAGACCCGAAAACCTTTATCCCGAGTCCAGGCCTGGTCAAGCATTTCCATGCTCCAGGCGGCAACGGCGTTCGCGTCGATTCGCACCTGTACAGCGGCTACAAGGTTCCGTCCAACTACGACTCGCTGATCGGCAAGCTGATCACCTGGGGCGCCACCCGTGACGAGGCCATGGCCCGCATGCGTAACGCCCTGGACGAAATCGTGGTCGACGGCATCAATACCAACATCCCGCTGCATCGGGATCTGGTCCGTGATGAAGGCTTCTGCAAAGGTGGTGTGAACATTCACTACCTGGAACACAAGCTGGCCAACCAGTAAGTGCTCCACCCAACAAAGCCGCCTTCGGGCGGCTTTGTTGTTTCTGTGCGCTCTATTTTGAAGATGCACACAGTCCAAATGTGGGAGGGGGCTTGCTCCCGATAGCAGTGTGTCAGTCAACTTATCTGAGACTGAACCACCGCTATCGGGGGCAAGCCCCCTCCCACATTTGACCGGCGTACAGTCAGCACAGTCGTCTTCTGCCCGCCGCTCGCGTAAACTTGCGCGCTTTCGCAGCCCCTCCCCGCTGCACACTCATTTTTTCAAAGGTGCCCGCCATGCCTTGGCTGCAAGTCCGTCTCGCCATCAGCCCAGAACAAGCCGAAACCTACGAAGACGCGTTCCTTGAAGTGGGCGCCGTCTCGGTGACCTTCATGGACGCCGAAGACCAGCCGATCTTTGAGCCGGAACTCAACACCACCCCACTGTGGTCCCACACCCACTTGCTGGCCCTGTTCGAAGACGGCACCGATGCCGCCGCCGTCCTGGCCCATATGGAACTGCTCACCGGCGGCCCGCTGCCCGAGCACCACAGCGAAATCATCGAAGACCAGGACTGGGAACGCAGCTGGATGGACAATTTCCAGCCGATGCGTTTCGGCCAGCGCCTGTGGATCGTCCCGAGCTGGCATGCCGCGCCTGAACCAGAGGCGGTGAACCTGCTGCTGGACCCGGGCCTGGCGTTCGGCACCGGCACACACCCGACCACCGCGCTGTGCCTGGAATGGCTGGACGGCCAGGACCTGAACGATTGCCACGTGCTGGACTTCGGCTGCGGCTCGGGGATTCTGGCGATTGCTGCCCTATTGCTGGGCGCCAAGGAAGCCGTCGGCACCGATATCGACGTACAAGCCCTGGAAGCCTCCCGCGATAACGCCGGGCGCAACCACATTGCTGAAAGCAAATTCCCACTGTACCTGCCAGAGCAATTGCCCCAGGTGCAGGCGGATGTGCTGGTGGCCAATATCCTCGCCGGCCCGCTGGTGGCCCTGGCGCCGCAGTTGTCGAGCCTGGTCAAGCCGGGGGGCCGTCTGGCACTGTCGGGCATCCTCGCCGAACAGGGTGACGACGTTGCCGCCGCCTATGCACAGGATTTCGAGCTCGACCCGATCGCCAATCGTGATGGCTGGGTACGCATCAGCGGGCGTCGGCGCTAGAATGAGCGCTTGCCTGAATCGGATGGCCGCATGACCGACAGTTTCGTCACCCAGTGCCCACATTGCCAAACGCGCTTTCGCGTCAGCCATGCTCAGTTGAACGTGGCACGCGGTGTCGTGCGCTGCGGCTCGTGCCTGCAAGTGTTCAACGCTGCGCGCCAGTTGCTGGAGCAGCGCGCCCACGCGCAAGCGCCGAAGCCTGAACAGCCGGCCACAGCGGAACACGCCGCCGAGGCGCCCCGGGCAATCAGCCAGAAGCAGTGGACAGCCCAAGAGCTGGACCTGGACAACCTGGACCTGGACGAAGAGCTGGCAAAGCTGGAACGCCGCGAGATTCAGCACACCCAGCCGCAGGGTGCGGAACGCCGTCAAGGCGCCGACCGGCGCAAAAAGGAAGATGCCCTCAGCGCCAGCCGCGACACGATCAAGGCCGAGGAAGAAAAATGGGCCGCCAGCCTGTTCAGCGAACCGCCTGAAGAACGCGCCAAGGCGCCCGAAGACGAACCTGAACCGGCAAATCCCTCTGCGACCAAACAGCGCACCGAGCCGTCAATGTCACTCGACACCGACGACATCGACGATGAGCCACCACTGCGCGCCACGCCCGCCGATGAGCACGAGCAACTCGACCCGCCCGTGAGCGCTGTCAGCGACGAAGCCGACGAACCTGAACCCGACGAGCGCCCGCTGTCCGGCCGCAAGCGCTCGCGCACTGCCGCCAGCGCCCACGACGACCTGCTGCAGGACCTCGAAGATGACCCGCTGCACTTGTACTCAGGCAAACGCCCGTCGAGCTGGGGCCGTCGCCTGATCTGGCTGCTGCTGGTGCTGATCGCCGCCGCCGGCCTCGCTGGCCAGTACATTGCCTACCAGTTCGACGACCTGGCGCGCCAGGACGCCTATCGCCCGTGGTTCCAGCAACTGTGCCCGACACTGGGCTGCACGGTGCCATCACGGGTCGATATCGCGCACATCAAGAGCAGCAACCTGGTGGTGCGCAGCCACCCGGAATTCGCCGGCGCGCTGGTGGTGGATGCCATCATCTACAACCGCGCGACGTTCTCCCAGCCGTTCCCGCTGCTGGAGCTGCGGTTTGCCGACCTGAACGGCAGCCTGATCGCCAGTCGTCGCTTCAAGCCCGCCGAGTACCTGAGCGGTGAGCTGGCCGGGGTCAGCGAAATGCCGTCGCAGACGCCGATCCATATCTCCCTGGACATCCTCGACCCCGGCAACAAAGCCGTGAATTACAGCCTGAGCTTCCACTCGCCCGAGTGAATCGGCTCGGTCACCGAGGTTTGACGGCAGATTATTGACCGGACCGCCGGCAACCAAACCAGCAGCGATAAAGAAATAACTGTTCAGATTTTATCCAATTCAGCCTTTATCCAGTCATCGAGAGCGGGTATCATGCCAACCCTTTTTCGAACTCTAATGATCCGGCCCCACAACAGGGAAGTCCTATGTCGGCGGTACGCATCGGCCCATACACATTGCACAATGGCTTGATTCTCGCCCCAATGGCGGGAGTCACCGACCAGCCCTTTCGTCAGCTGTGCAAGCGTTTGGGCGCGGGTCTAGTAGTCTCGGAAATGGTCACCAGCGACATGAGCTTGTGGAACACCCGCAAATCGCGGCTGCGCATGATCCACGAAGGCGATCCCGAGCCCCGCTCGGTGCAGATCGCCGGTGGCGATGCACAGATGCTGGCGCAGGCGGCCCGGGCCAACGTGGAGCTGGGCGCGCAGATCATTGATATCAACATGGGCTGCCCGGCCAAGAAGGTCTGTAACAAGGCCGCCGGTTCCGCGTTGTTGAAGGATGAACAGTTGGTCACCGAGATCCTGCAGGCCGTTGTCGCCGCAGTGAATGT
Organism: Pseudomonas sp. PSPC3-2; assembly: GCF_049897085.1. Classification (NCBI taxonomy): domain Bacteria; kingdom Pseudomonadati; phylum Pseudomonadota; class Gammaproteobacteria; order Pseudomonadales; family Pseudomonadaceae; genus Pseudomonas; species Pseudomonas sp. PSPC3-2. Next base: position 285,924 of record NZ_JAFCVO010000005.1, on the reverse strand, counting down.
ACCGGTCACCCTGAAGATTCGTACCGGTTGGGACCGGGACAACAAGAATGGCCTGACGGTGGCGAAGATCGCCGAACAGGCGGGTATTTCAGCGCTGGCGGTGCATGGCCGCACCCGCGCCGACCTTTACACCGGTGAAGCCGAGTACGACACCATTGCCGCGATCAAGCAGGCGGTGTCGATGCCGGTGTTTGCCAATGGCGATATCGACTCAGCCGAGAAAGCCCGGCGCGTGCTGCACGCGACCGGCGCCGATGGCCTGTTGATTGGCCGGGCCGCCCAGGGGCGGCCGTGGATTTTTCGTGAAATCGAGCATTTTCTGCGTACCGGCGAGCTCCTGCCGGCACCGGGGTTGATCGAGGTGGAACGTATTCTGCTAGAGCATCTGGCCGCCCTGCACGTCTTCTATGGAGACGTGATGGGAGTACGCATTGCTCGCAAGCATGTCGGCTGGTATCTCGCAACCCTGCCGGGCGCCAGGGAGTTTCGCGCCCAGTTCAATCGTTTGGATGATACGCAAGCACAGGTCGCCACCGTTCGAGAGTACTTCAGCGAGCGTGACAAGAGCCTGGTGACAGGGGACGGAGAAGGGGTGGCCGCATGACGACGATGACCGAGACTTTAGTGAGTGGAACAACACCCGTGAGCGACAACGTCAATTTGAAACAGCACCTCAACACGCCGAGCGAAGAAGGCCAGACCCTTCGCGGGAGTGTCGAGAAGGCGCTGCACAATTATTTCGCCCACCTTGAGGGCGCTTCCGTCACGGACGTGTACAACCTCGTGCTCTCCGAAGTCGAGGCGCCCTTGCTCGAAAGCGTGATGAACTACGTCAAGGGCAACCAGACCAAAGCCAGTGAACTGCTGGGTCTGAACCGTGGCACCTTGCGCAAAAAGCTCAAACAATACGATTTGCTGTAAGCATTCAATCCGACCAGAAAGGCGCCCGCGTAACACCGGTCGCCTTTTTTGCTGACTCCTTTGCTTTTGATGGAAATTGAAATGACCGACCAGACCACCCGCCTGCCGATCCGCCGCGCCTTGATCAGTGTCTCCGACAAGACCGGGGTTCTCGAATTTGCCCGGGGGCTGGAAGCCCTGGGTGTGGAAATCCTCTCCACGGGCGGGACCTTCAAACTGCTGCAGGACAACGGCGTGGCCGCAGTTGAAGTCGCGGACTACACCGGTTTCGCAGAAATGATGGACGGTCGGGTCAAGACCCTGCACCCGAAAATCCACGGTGGCATCCTCGGCCGTCGTGGTATCGACGAGGCCATCATGAACGAGCACGGCATCAAGCCGATCGATCTGGTCGCGGTGAACCTCTACCCGTTTGAAGCTACCATCAACAAGCCGGGCTGCGACCTGCCGAGCGCCATCGAAAACATCGATATCGGCGGCCCAACCATGGTTCGCTCGGCCGCCAAGAACCACAAAGACGTGGCCATCGTGGTCAACGCCAGCGACTACGCCCAGGTGCTTGAAAGCCTGCAAGCCGGTGGCCTGACCTACGCCCAGCGTTTCGATCTGATGCTCAAGGCGTTCGAACACACTGCCGCCTATGACGGCATGATCGCCAACTACATGGGCACCGTGAACCAGGCCGCCGAGACCCTCAGCACAGAAGGTCGCAGCCAGTTCCCACGGACCTTCAACAGCCAGTTCATCAAGGCCCAGGAAATGCGCTACGGCGAGAACCCGCACCAGAGTGCGGCGTTCTACGTGGAAGCCAAGCCGGCCGAAGTGGGCATCGCCACCGCGACCCAACTGCAAGGCAAAGAACTGTCCTACAACAACGTGGCCGATACCGACGCCGCGCTGGAATGCGTGAAGAGCTTCGTCAAGCCGGCCTGCGTGATCGTCAAACACGCCAACCCATGCGGCGTGGCCGTGAGCCCGGACGCTGAAGGCGGTATCCGCCAGGCCTACGAACTGGCCTACGCCACCGACACCGAATCGGCCTTCGGCGGCATCATCGCCTTCAACCGCGAACTCGACGCCGAGACCGCCAAGGCCATCGTCGAGCGTCAGTTCGTCGAAGTGATCATTGCCCCGTCCGTCAGCGAAGAAGCCCGCGCCATCGTCGCCGCCAAAGCCAACGTGCGCCTGCTGGCCTGCGGTGAGTGGTCGGCTGAACGTGCCGCTGCCTGGGACTACAAGCGCGTCAACGGCGGCCTGCTGGTGCAAAGCCGCGACATCGGCATGATCAGCAGCGCCGATCTGAAAGTGGTGACCAAGCGCGCGCCGACCGAGCAGGAAATCAACGACCTGATCTTCGCCTGGAAAGTGGCCAAGTACGTTAAGTCCAACGCCATCGTCTACGCCAAAAACCGCCAGACCATCGGTGTCGGCGCCGGCCAGATGAGCCGCGTAAACTCGGCGCGTATCGCTGCGATCAAGGCTGAACACGCCGGTTTGCAGGTTGCGGGCTCGGTGATGGCGTCCGACGCGTTCTTCCCGTTCCGCGACGGCCTGGACAATGCCGCGAACGCTGGCGTGACCGCGGTGATCCAACCGGGCGGCTCGATGCGTGATGCCGAAGTGATTGCTGCTGCTGACGAAGCCGGCATCGCCATGGTCTTCACCGGCATGCGCCACTTCCGTCACTAAACAGCACCGCTTCCCGACTGTAGGAGCGAGCTTGCTCGCGAAAAGCTCAAAAACGCCACGGGGTGTCAGGTTTCCCTCGTTATCGTTGACGACCTTCGCGAGCAAGCTCGCTCCTACAGGGAAGCACAGCGTTTCTCAGAGGTTTTTGAAATGAATGTTTTGATCATTGGCAGCGGTGGCCGTGAACACGCCCTGGCCTGGAAAGTTGCCCAGGACCCACGCGTCCAGAAAGTATTCGTAGCCCCCGGCAACGCCGGCACCGCCATTGAAGCCAAGTGCGAAAACGTCGCCATCGACGTGCTGGCGCTGGAACAACTGGCAGACTTTGCCGAGAAAAACGTTTCCCTGACCATCGTCGGTCCGGAAGTGCCCCTGGTTGCCGGCGTCGTCGACCTGTTCCGCAGCCGCGGCCTGGATTGCTTCGGCCCGACCGCCGGCGCGGCCCAACTGGAAGGCTCCAAGGCGTTCACCAAGGATTTCCTGGCGCGCCACAAGATCCCGACCGCCGACTACCAGAACTTCACCGAGATCGAGCCGGCCCTGGCTTATCTGCGTGAAAAAGGCGCGCCGATCGTGATCAAGGCCGACGGCCTGGCTGCGGGCAAAGGCGTGATCGTCGCCATGACCTTGCAGGAAGCCGAAGACGCCGTGCGCGACATGCTCGCCGGCAACGCCTTCGGTGAAGCCGGTTCGCGCGTGGTCATCGAAGAGTTCCTCGACGGCGAAGAAGCCAGCTTTATCGTGATGGTCGACGGCAAGAACGTCCTGCCGATGGCCACCAGCCAGGACCACAAGCGCGTCGGCGACGGCGACAGCGGCCCGAACACCGGCGGCATGGGGGCTTACTCCCCGGCCCCGGTGGTCACCAGCGAAGTGCACAAACGCGTGATGGACCTGGTGATCTGGCCAACCGTGCGTGGCATGGCCGACGAAGGCAACGTGTACACCGGTTTCCTCTACGCCGGTCTGATGATCGACAAAGCCGGTAACCCGAAAGTCATCGAGTTCAACTGCCGCTTCGGCGACCCGGAAACCCAACCGGTGATGCTGCGCCTGCAATCGAGCCTGGTGCTGCTGGTGGAAGCCGCACTGGCCCAGGCCCTGGACAAGGTTGAAGCGCAGTGGGACCCACGTCCGAGCGTCGGCATTGTGCTGGCGGCCGGTGGTTACCCTGCCGACTACGCCAAGGGCGATGTGATTGAAGGCCTGGACGCGGCGGCGACGCTGGAAGGCAAGGTGTTCCATGCGGGCACCGCGCTCCAGGACGGCAAGGTCGTAACCGCAGGTGGCCGTGTGCTGTGTGCCACGGCGATGGGCGCCAGTGTCGACGCCGCGCAGCAACAGGCCTACAAGCTGGCCGCAAAAATCAGCTGGAAAGGCTGCTTCTACCGCAAAGACATCGGCTATCGCGCGATTGCCCGTGAACGTGGCGAGACGCATTAAGTCGCTATCCGTTCGGTTAGGTGAGGGCCTCTGGCCCTTGCCGTACTCAGGTCACCCCGCGCATAGTTAACCCGTGCATCAACCTACGAAGGGATTTCGCCGTGCGCTGGCTCAGGATCGCCATAGGTTTCACTCTCAGTCTGCTGACATTGCTCTGTTTGCTCCCGACCCAGGCCGCCGCGCAAGGCAGTGGCTGGGCAGTATTGCTTGATGAACAAGCCGACCTGCAACTGAGCGACATTCGTTCCCCGCGCTACACCAACCAATTCAGCCCCACCGAACTGGACCGGATCACCGCCGCCGAGCCGGAGGGTGCGTTGTGGGTACGTTTCAAGCTGCAGCCCGGCCAGCACGAGCAAGTGCTGCGGGTATTCGCCCCGGACGTTTCCCACCTGAGCCTCTATGTGCTGGATGGCGACACCCTGGTGGAACAGCAAACCACCGGCACCCGCCAGCCCCAATCCGAGCGACCGCTGCCCAGCAGCGACTTCATGCTGCCGATGCCACAGAGCCCGAAGCCCCTTGAGGTCTACCTGCGCCTGGTCTCGGAACACGAACTGCGCCCCTATATCACCCTGGAACCGGCCGTACTCGCCGCCGCCGACCAGACCCAGACGCTGATCTACGGCCTGTTGTTCGGCTGCCTGCTGATGCTGATCCTGCACAACCTCTCCCGCTTCGCCTACCACCGCTCACGCAGCAGCCTGTGGCTGGCGGCCAGCGAATTGCTGTTGATGCTCAGCCTGGCGTTGCTGCTCAACCTGCTGGGGCCATGGCTGAAAAATTGGCACGCGGTCCAGACACCGGGCGCCTACCTCGCCCTGCTGCTGACCGCGCCGTGCGGGCTGATGTTTGCCTATCGCTTCTTCATGCCCCTGGGCCCGCACCCGCTGAACAAACTGTTGATGGCCGACATTCTGCTGATCGTGCTGTGCGGCCTGTTGCTGTTGTTCGTCAACACCTTGCCGCTGAACTTCATCACCTACGCCCTGGTGGCCCTGGCCGGCCTGAGCATGTTGTTTGTCTCGGCGTATCACTGGCAAAAAGGCTACCGGCCGGCGCGGTTGTTCGTGGCGGGGATGGTGGTGTTCAACATCGGCATACTGATCATCCTGCCCGCCCTGCTTGGCCTCACGCGGCTGGCGCCGCAAGGCTTGATCATTACCCTGCTCGGCTTTATCTGCCTCAGCGGCCTGCTGATGAGCCTGGCCCTGGGCGAGCGCCAACGCGCCCTCGTCGAAGCACGCTTCAACCTCAGCCGTGAGCTGGCGGCCAGCAACGCCGAAATCGCCGCCAAGGCCGAGTTCCTGGCGAAGATCAGCCACGAAATCCGCACCCCCATGAACGGCGTGCTGGGCATGACCGAGCTGCTGCTGGGCACGCCGTTGTCGGTAAAGCAGCGCGACTATGTGCAGACAATCCACAGCGCCGGTAACGAACTGCTCACACTGATCAACGAAATCCTCGATATCTCCAAGCTGGAATCCGGACAGATCGAATTGGACGACGTGCAATTCGACCTCAATGCGCTGATCGAAGATTGCCTGAGCATCTTCCGCGCCAAGGCCGAGCAGCAGAACGTCGAGCTGATCAGCTTTATCCAGCCCCAGGTGCCGCGGGTGATCAGCGGCGACCCGACGCGCCTGCGCCAGGCAATGTTGAGCCTGCTGGAAAACGCCCTGCAGAAAACCGACGAAGGCGAAGTGTTGATCGTCGTCGCCCTCGACGAGCGCAGCACCAAGCCGCGCCTGCGCATTGCCGTGCAAGACAGCGGCCTGCCGATGGAAGCCGCCGAACGCGATGCGTTGCTGCACAGCGAACTGCACAGTAAGAACTTCCTCTCGGCCACCCGCTTGAGCGGTCACCTGGGCCTTGTCATCGCGCGCCAGTTGATCCTGTTGATGAACGGCGAATTCGGCATCAAGAGCGGCGCGCAACAGGGCAGCACCCTGTGGCTGACCCTGCCGCTGGACCCGGAACGCCTGGAACACCCGACCTCCGACCTCGACGGCCCGCTCAAGGGCGCCCGGGTGCTGGTGGTGGACGACAACGACACCTGCCGCAAAGTGCTGGTGCAGCAATGCACCGCCTGGGGCCTCAACGTCAGCGCAGTGCCGTCGGGCAAAGAAGCCCTGGCGTTGTTGCGCACCAAGGCGCACCTGCGTGATTACTTCGACGTGGTGCTGCTGGACCAGAACATGCCCGGCATGACCGGCATGCAACTGGCGGCAAAGATCAAGGAAGACCCGAGCCTGAACCACGACATCCTGCTGATCATGCTCACCGGCATCAGTAACGCGCCGAGCAAGATCATTGCGCGCAATTGCGGGATCAAGCGCATCCTCGCCAAGCCAGTGGCCGGCTACACCCTCAAGACCACCCTGGCCGACGAACTGACCCAGCGCAGCAAAGGCGGCGGGCAGCCACGCGCGCCCCTCAACATCCCGGCGCCCATCACCGTGCCCAGCGACTTCCGCATCCTGGTGGCCGAAGACAACAGCATCTCCACCAAAGTCATCCGCGGCATGCTCGGCAAGCTCAACCTCAACCCGGACACCGCGAGCAACGGCGAAGAAGCCCTGCTGGCGATGAAAGCCCAGCGCTACGACCTGGTGTTGATGGACTGTGAAATGCCGATCCTCGATGGCTTCTCCGCGACCCAGCAGCTACGGGCCTGGGAAGTCAGCCACCAGCGCATTCGCACGCCGGTGGTGGCGCTCACTGCACACATCCTCTCGGAACACAAAGAGCGCGCACGCCAGGCCGGGATGGACGGGCACATGGCCAAACCGGTGGAGTTGTCGCAATTGCGCGAACTGGTGGAATACTGGGTGGCGCAGCGCCAGCCACAGCCGGAGCGCGCGCCCTCTTAACGTCAAACGCAGGCTCAGTGTGGGGGGGGCTTGCCCCCGATGGCGGCGGATCAGTCACCAATGCATCGACTGAAAGACAGCGATGGCAAGCTTGTTCCCGATAGCGCTGGAACAGTTACACATAAGCTGACTCTCACACCGCCATCGGGGGCAAGCCCCCTCCCACACTGAACCTGCGTCTGTCACACAATGGATAAACACCACAGATCCTATGTGGGAGGGGGCTTGCCCCCGATGGCGGCGGATCAGTCACCGATGCATCGACTGAAAGACAGCGATGGCAAGCTTGCTCCCGATAGCGCTGGAACAGTTACACATAAGCTGACTCTCACACCGCCATCGGGGGCAAGCCCCCTCCCACACTGAACCTGCGTCTGCCACACAATGGATGAACACCACAGATCCTATGTGGGAGGGGGCTTGCCCCCGATGGCGGCGGATCAGTCACCGATGCATCGACTGAAAGACAGCGATGGCAAGCTTGCTCCCGATAACGCTGGAACAGTTACACATAAGCTGGCTCTCACACCGCCATCGGGGGCAAGCCCCCTCCCACACTGAGCCTGCGTCTGCCACACAATGGATGAACACCACCGATCCTATGTGGGAGGGGGCTTGCCCCCGATAGCGGCGGATCAGTCACCTATGCATCGACTGAAAGACCGCGATGGCAAGCTTGTTCCCGATAGCGCTGGAACAGTTACAAATAAGCGGACTGTCACACCGCCATCGGGGGCAAGCCCCCTCCCACACTGAGCCTGCGTCTGCCACACAATGGATGAACACCACAGATCCTATGTGGGAGGGGCCTGCCCCCTCGCACATTTGTGCGCTGTCGCCTGATAGACTCCGCCAATCTCCTTCTGTCGCGAGCCACCCCCATGCTCCACGTGTTATTCAGCGTTTACCTGAAGATGCTGGTGCTCTACAGCCCGTTCTTCGTGTTGTCCTGTTTTATCAGCCTGACCCGCGGCTACTCCAGCAAAGAACGGCGACGCCTGGCCTGGAAAGTGGCGCTGGCGACCCTGGTGTCGAGCGTCTTGCTCTACCTGTTCGGCCGGGTGATTTTCAGTGTGTTCGGCATCACCGTGGACGCCTTCCGCATCGGCGCCGGTAGCGTGCTGTTTATCTCGGCGCTGGGCATGGCCCAGGGCAAGTCGGCGGTGCAGACCGATAACGTGCAGCAGGACGTGACCATCGTCCCGCTGACCATCCCCCTCACCGTCGGCCCCGGCACCATCGGCGCGCTGCTGGTGATGGGCGTCAGCCAGCCCCATTGGGATGACAAGCTCACCGCCATCCTCAGCATCGCCCTGGCCAGCTTCACGGTGGGTGTGGTGCTGTATTTGTCCAACCGTATCGAACGGATTCTCGGTGACCAGGGCTTGCAAATTGTCAGTCGGTTAATGGGCTTGTTCGTGTGCGCCTTGGCCGCACAAATTATCTTTACCGGGGTGCGCGGCTACCTGGTGCCTTAGATCCGGTATTTGGCGATCGCCAGTTGCACCTTGTCGCCCGCACTCTCACGCATCAACTGGATGGTTTTTGCGTTGACCACCGAGGTATTCAGCACCAGGCAGGTTTGCCCGCTGAAGGCCTCGAACGAGGAACTGTCCCACTCAAGAAAGGGCAGCCCCACCTGTTTGCTGACGCCATGGGAGCTGTAGGTCACCAGCACCATCATGACTTCGCCGTCGGTTTCGGCGCAGGAGGCCAGGCCAAAATCGCCGCCCTGATGCACCGTGCTATTGCGCTTGAACAGCTCGAACGACGCGGGCATCTGCTTCAAGGCGTCCAGCGCATCGGCAGCCAATTTCGGTAGGGCCGCCAGCAGTGGCCCGGTCAATGAGGTCGAGGCCAGCAGGGTCGCGATGATATTCAGCGCCGCCAGTTGCACCGTCAGGCCCTTGCCGGCGCTTGAGACCCGCTCGAAACGGCTACGCACCGGCAGCCAGCCCAGGCTGATCATCACCTTGATAAATTCGTCGTACCAACCCTCCGTGCCGCGACGCACTTTCAAGACATCGCTCACGTAGCTGCTGGCCAACAGATAACTTTTGCGGATGTATTCGCGGTTCAGGCTGCTCAGGCCATCGGCGAACGAGATCACGCCATTGTTGACCACTGCCGCGTTGCAGTCGTCCTCGGTATCCAGCGGTAAAACAGCGTGCGTCCCCGGCGCACCCGGCAGCTTATAGGCCGCAATCAATTTGCGCCGTTTGGTGCTGTTGATCCTTCTGTGATGTCGCTCCATTTTCAGTTCTCCACAAGCACCCCACATGGGGCGTGTGTCCACACTAGTCCAGGCGCTGGCGGGCTTTCCACACGACAAACATGCCTTGCCAACAGCGCCCGCACGGCGCTGCCCAGCATTCGTTGGGTGCCCCGTGGGCACGTGCGTATTTCATCGACAAAAAAAGAAAAAGCCCCGAATGACGGCGGGTGTTCACCCAACGTCATTCGGAGCTTTCCGGCGGTTGTGCGGCGGTTTTCAGGAGGTCGGTTTTTCTCCGTACCAGCGCGGTGTGTACACCCACTCACCGCCGCCCGCACGCGGGAACACGCAGGTGGTGGACGAGCCGATCAGCACCATGGTGCGCATGTCCACCTGTTCCGGGGTCAGTTGCCCCAGCGTGGTCACGCGCAGGGTCTGGCCCGGACGCCCGATGTCGCGGCCCAGCACCACCGGTGTTTCGGCGCTGCGGTGTTGCGCGACGATCTCCAGGGCGCGCCCCAATTGCCACGGGCGCGCACGCGAGATCGGGTTGTAGAACGCCAGGGCCAGGTCGGCCTGGGACGCCAGGTCCAGGCGCTGCTCGATGATCGACCAGGGCTTGAGATTGTCCGACAGCGACATCACGCAGAAGTCATGCCCCAACGGCGCGCCGGCTTGGGCGGCGGTGGCCAGGGAGGCGGAAACACCCGGCAGGATTTGCAGGTCGACCTGGTGCCAGGCCGGGTCGCTGGACTCATGCAGCGCCTCGATCACCGCCGCCGCCATGGCGAATACGCCAGGGTCGCCGGACGACACCACCACCACCGAACGGCCTTGGGCGGCCAATTCGAAGGCGTGGCGGGCGCGCTGCATTTCTTCGCGGTTATCGGTGCAGTGCTGCACCTGATCGTCACGGAACGGCCCGGCCATGCGCACGTAAGTCTCGTACCCCAGCACATCGGTACAGCGCGCCAGTTCGGCCTTCACCGCCGGCACCATCAGGTCGGCGGCGCCAGGGCCGAGGCCGATCACCGCAAGGCGGCCACGCGGGCGACCGACTTGGGACACGTTCAGGGGCTGCTCGGCGACCGAAACAACGATGTCTTCCGCTTGCGCCACCTCGGCGAAACGCAGCGGCACACCCAATTCCAACGCGGCTTCGTGCAACGACGGTTCGGCCATCTGGGTATCGCTGGCCAACAGGCAGGCCAGGGACTGCACGGCAAGCCCCGACGCATGCAACGCCGCGCGCACACGCTGCGCCAATTGCGCACCGGGCTTGCAGGTGGCGCATACGTTCTGTGGATAAATCAGCAACTCGTTGGGCGCCGGTACACGCTCGGCGCTGCCCACGTGGATCGCCAGGCGCGCCTGTTGGTCCTGCGGCAGGTTGGCCTGGTCAAGCCACGGCGCGGCGCCTTCGATACGCACGCTTTCCCCGGCGAGCAGGTCAGAGACGAAGCGCTTGCCCAGCTCCAGGTCCGCCAGTTGATAACCCGTCGGCGGGTTGAGCAGGCACGTGCCGAACCGCAGCTCGCCACTGGTGGTGATCGCGGCGGTCGCGCCCAACGCAGCGGCAATCTCCCGCGCCATGCCATTCACCCCGCCCAGGCCACCGAGCAACGGCACCACCGCGCTGCCGTCTTCGGCCACCGCCAGCACGGCGGGCTCTTCGCCTTTTTCCAGCAGCAGCGGCGCCAGGGTGCGGATCACGATGCCGGCGGCGCACAGCGCGATCAGCGGCGTGCCTTGCTGATAGAGCTGGCGCAGGGTCGTGCCGAATTCGCTGTAGGTTTGGTCTGCGCCGTCAACCCGGCCCAGCAGACCGTGGATCACCGCGCCCGGATACGCCTGCGCAATCCGGCGCGCCGTGGCCAGGCTGCCCTGCCCCAGAATGACAATCGCCGGGCGCATCAACCTTGCCACCGTTCACCAGGCACGATGATCAGCGAGAAATACGGCGAGGACATCGGCTCGACTTGATCCAACGCCACTATCTTCTGGTTGGCCATGGTCGCGCGCTCCACATACAGCGCACGCTCGGCCAGGCCGAGCTCTTCGAGCACCTGGCGCACCTTGGGGAAGTTGCGCCCCAGCTTCATGATCACCGCCGCGTCGGCATCCGCCAGGCGGCGCTTGAGGTCTTCATGGGGCAGCACCCCCGACAGTACCGACAGGCTCTGGTTGCGATACACCAGCGGGGCGCCGAGCACCGAGGCGCCGCCGAGCATCGAACACACACCGGGGATAACCTGCGCTTCGTAACGCTCGGCCAGGCGGTCATGCAGGTACATGTAGGAGCCGTAGAAGAACGGGTCGCCTTCACAGATCACCGCCACATCGCGGCCGGCGTCCAGGTGCGCGGCGACGTCCAGGCTGGCGCTGTCGTAGAAATCGCTGATCACTTGTTCATAGGACAGCGGCGCCGGCAACGCCTCGGTGGTCACCGGGTACACCAGCGGCATCAGGGTTTGCTGCGCCACCAGATGGTCTTCGATGATGCCAAAGGCGTTGCCCTTTTTGCCCTTGGCCACGAAGTACGCCACCACGGGCGATTCGCGCAGCAGGCGCAGGGCCTTGAGGGTGATCAGTTCCGGGTCGCCGGGGCCTACGCCCAGGCCAATCAAACGTCCGCGTGCCGACATTATTCGACCTCCGTGGCCAGGGCATTGACCGCCGCCGCCGCCATCGCGCTGCCGCCCAGACGGCCCTGCATGATCACGAACGGTACGCCACGGCTGTCGGCAGCCAGCATCGCCTTGGATTCGGCGGCGCCGACGAAGCCCACCGGGAAGCCAAGGATCAACGCCGGTTTCGGCGCGCCGGCGTCGAGCATTTCCAGCAGGTAGAACAAGGCGGTCGGTGCGTTGCCGATCACCACCACACTGCCGGCCAGGTGCGGGCGCCACAGTTCCAGGGCGGCGGCGGAACGGGTGTTGCCCAGTTCCTGCGCCAACGCCGGCACGCGGTCGTCGCGCAGGGTACAGATCACTTCGTTGTTAGCCGGCAGGCGCGCACGGGTCACGCCTTCGGAGACCATCCGCGCATCGCACAGAATCGGCGCGCCGGCGGCCAGCGCTGCGCGCCCGGCCTTGCCTGCGCCTTCGGAGAACTGCAGGCCGTCGATCGCCTCGACCATGCCGCAGGCATGAATCACCCGCACCGCGAGTTTTTCCAGGTCGGCCGGGATGCGCTCCAACTTGGCTTCCGCGCGAATAATGGCGAAGGAGTTGCGATAGATCTCCTGACCGTCGCGGATGTAATCAATCATCGGTGTTGCTCCGTGGGTGAGCGCGCAGCAGGGCGCCCGCCGCTTCAATAGAAAGAGTGCGCGCGTGCAGCCGGCCGAAACCGGGCTGGGCTGCCTCGCGAAAATAGACGTCGTAGTGACCGGGGCTGACCGCCAGCAAAGTGACCGGCGCACTGTGCGCCGCCGCGCAGGAACGCGGGCAGCCGGACAGGTGTACCGCGTGGCCGGGGTGCAGCGCGGCCAGTTGCACGGCGTCGGCCTTGGTGTCGGCCAGGCCTTTGCCGCAGCCACTGGAGCCGGTGCAGGCGATCAGGTGCGCCAGCGGTTGCTCCGCCGAGCAGAGGAAGCCCAACTGTTCCAGACGCGCAGTGATCGCGGCGGCATCGTGGCTTTTGGCGTTGGGCAGCAGCAGGCCTTGCCAGGGGGTAAAGCGCAGCGTGCCGTCGCCATACTCATTGGCAAGTTGGGCTGCGCCCTTGAGCATGCTTGAGTCGAGTCGACCCAGCGGCGCCACGGCGGCGACGTAGACCCGATCCTGCTGACGTTGTGGATAACTTCCCAGGTGCAGCAACGCCCCGCTGGCCGGGCGTTTGAAGCCATCGACCGGCAACAGCGGCAGGTGCAGACCCGCGAGGAAGTTATCCACAGGCAGATGACGCATCCGCGTGTGCGCCGGCGTGGCCAGGTCCAGAAACCGTTCCAGCACCGCCACCACCAAGGCGTGCCCCTGCTCCAGTCGCACCGCCGCCAGCGGCGCATCCAACCCCGGGCAGCCGGCCAGGCCGAACGCGAGCAGCGTCTCGCCGTGTTGTTCAAAGGCCGACAGCCACAGGTCATGGTGATGTTCGAGCATCGCCAGGGCCTCAAAGCCATCCAGTTGCACGGCGAACTTGGCCGACAGCTCATGGAAGCGCGCGTGGGTTTGCAGGGTGGCGAGGATCTGGTCGGCCAGCGGGCGCGTGTCGAACAGCATCTGCGGGTCGATACCGGCGCTGGGGCTGAGCATCAGGTTGCGCACGTCGTCACCGGCGGCGGTGCTGGGCCCGAGGCCTGCGGCAAGGAGCATTGCGATCAAGGCGTCCTGCTCGGCGCCGATCCCGCGAATCTGCAGGTTGGCGCGGTTGGTCGCCTCGATCACCCCGCCCGCATAGGCCTGGGCCGCATCCGCCACGGCATGGGCTTGCGCGGCGCTGATGGCGCCGCCGGCCAGTTTGATCCGGCAAATGCCGCCGTCCAACGCCTGGACGATACGCAGCAACCCCGGACAAGCCGAGGGGCGCAAGGTGTTCAGAGCAGGGATTGGGTTCACGGGGCTACCGGTTCGCGGGTCAAGGCGCGGTATTATGCCTGCTTTGTCCGACGGCATGAAAAGCCTGCCCGTCGGATGTCGTTCAAGGAATTCATATGTCGCCCTGGCTGACGGTAATAGGCATCGGTGAAGACGGCTTCAAAGGGCTGGGCAGAAACGCCCGGCATGCCTTGTTGCGCGCGTCGCGGATCATCGGAGGCCAACGCCAACTGGACCTGTTGCCGCTGTGTATTCGCGGCGAGCGCCAGGTATGGCCGAGCCCGTTTTCCCTGGAACCGGTGTTGGCGCGGCGCGGTGAACCGGTGTGCGTGCTGGCCAGCGGCGATCCGATGTTCTACGGCGTCGGCGCCAGCCTGGCGCGGCAGGTGCCGGCTGAAGAGTTGCTGGTTTTGCCGGCGCCCTCCTCCGTGTCGTTGGCGGCGGCGCGTCTGGGCTGGCCGCTGCAGGACGTGATGACGTTATCCGTGGTGGCCCGGCCCCTGGCGGCGCTGAATGCACATCTGGCCAGCGGCGTGCGTTTGCTGGTGTTGAGCAATGACGGGCAGAGCCCGGCGGCGATTGCGGCGCTGTTGGTTGAAGCCGGCTTTGGGCCGAGTCGTCTGAGCGTCTTTGAACATCTGGGCGGTGCGCATGAGCAGCGTCTCGATGGCGTGGCCCACGATTGGCCGCACGCCTCAGTCGCCGATCTGAACCTGGTCGCCATCGACTGCCTGGCCGACGCCAATACCCCGCGCCTGTCGCGCCTCGCCGGCCTGCCGGACGCGGCGTTCAAGCACGACGGTCAACTGACCAAACGCGACGTGCGCGCCATGACCCTGGCCCGCCTGGCGCCACTGCCCGGCGAACTGCTGTGGGACGTGGGCGCGGGCAGCGGCTCCATCGGCATCGAATGGATGCGTGCCCACCCGAGCTGCCGCGCCTTGGCGATTGAGGCCGATGCCGGCCGCCAAACGCTGATCGAACATAACCGCGACGCGCTCGGCGTGCCCGGCCTGCAACTGGTACGCGGCACCGCACCCGCAGCCCTGGGCGGCCTGGAAACGCCCGACGCGATCTTCATCGGCGGCGGCGTCACCCGCGACGGCGTGCTCGAGACCTGCTGGCAACACCTGCGCCCCGGCGGGCGCCTGGTCGCCAATGCCGTGACCCTGCAAAGCGAAATGACCCTGATGGCCTGGCGCGCCCAACACGGCGGCGAGCTGACCCGTATCCACGTGGCCCAGGCCCAGCCGCTCGGTGAATTCGACACCTGGCGCCAGGCGCTGCCGATCACCCTGCTGGACGTGATCAAGCCACTATGAAACGCATCCTGCTGCTGGGCGGCGTCACCGAAGCCCTCGCCATCGCCCGCACCCTGGGGCCGGAACATATCTACAGCCTGGCCGGAGTGGGCCGCGTGCCGACTGACCTCACGTGCCAAGTGCGGGTCGGTGGCTACGGCGGGTTTGAAGGCTTGGCGCAGTTCGTGCGCGACGAGCAGATCAGCCTGATCCTCGACGCCACCCATCCTTACGCGGCACAGATCAGCCACAACGCCGCCCAGGCGGCGCGGTTGTGCGGTGTTCCGTGCTGGGCCCTGCGCCGCCCGGCGTGGCAAGCGCAAGCGGGAGATGACTGGCGCGAAGTCGGTGACTGGGCCGAGCTGATCGACGCACTGAAACCGTTCAAGCGCCCGCTGTTCACGTTGGGCCGCGAGCCGTTGCAGCATCTTGATGAAATCCCGCAGGAGCAGTTCTGGACGCTACGCGCGCTGGAGGTGTATCCGGGCAATGAACGCTGCGAAGTGATCGGCGCGCGTGGGCCGTTTCTGATCGAAGACGAGCGCGCGTTGTTCGAACGACAACAGATCGATGTGCTGATCAGCAAGAACAGCGGCAGCACCGCCACCGAACCGAAGCTGGAAGTGGCGCGCGAGCGTGGGGTGCCGGTGTTGGTGTTGAGGCGGCCGGTGTTGGCTGCGGCAGATCGAGAATTCACAACCGTGGCTGCGGTGCTACAGGCAATCTGGTCTCGCTAAACGACACCTCGCCAATGTGGGGACTTGCTGTGGCGAGGGAACTTGCTCCCGTTCGACTGCGTAGCAGTCGCATGATCGCTGAGTTTGCAGCGATGTCCGCAGACTAGAGATCACGTTTGCGACCAGCAACCTCAAAAAGGTGTCGCACGTTTCTGTTTGTACGAACACCTAGCCAAAACACCCACTGTTTGGTTTACCCAGCAGAAAGACGATTCACCTTACGACCAACTCCGAACCAGCCGGCTGGTTCAGCTAAAAGCCCCCGCCCTAACCTCCCCTCTCGCGGTTTTGCACCAGCTTGCGCGATGGGGATGCACTGCTTTTGCAGCGCGTCGCAGCTTGCCATTCTGTATCCCAAGGAATACGATTTGCGATGATTGAGTTCGAAGAATCCATCGAGTTTGTCAAATGGCTCGAAGCAATGCGCGATCCGCTCGCAAAAGTACGCGTTGTGACGAGGCTGCGCATGGCGCAAGCAGGAAACTTCGGCGACTGTGAGGCTGTAGGTGAGGGTGTTTGCGAAATGCGAATCCACCAAGGCCCCGGGTATCGGGTCTACTTCACTCGCCGAGACAAGGTGGTTTATCTGCTGCTGATGGGCGGCGACAAATCAACACAAAGCCGAGACATCAAGCGTGCAATACACATGGCAAAAAATCTTGGCAGCCAGGAGTGACTTATGAGCGAATCTTTTACCCGTTTCGATGCGGCAAAATACCTTAAGACTCCTTTTGAGATGGCCGCCTATCTGGATGCTTGCTTTGAAGAAGATGCTGGCGACGGTCTGTTGATTCGCACAGCGCTGAACGATATCGCTCGCGCCCAAGGCATGACCCAAGTCGCTCGCGACGCTGGCCTAGGGAGAGAAAGTTTGTACAAAGCCCTCTCCAGCACTGGCAATCCCGAGTTCGCGACTATCATGAAAGTCATGAAAGCGTTGGGCCTCAAACTTCACGCCACAGCGGTCTGACACACTGCGACACCAAACCACACCGCCACTTTTTACTTATCCCCCCCGATCAGGCTAAATACCCACCTGATCGTTTAACCCTACGGATTGTCCGCCATGGCCCGTCAACGCTTTGCAATCGTCTGGATCGCCTGCTTTGCAGTGCTGTTCAACGCCTTTGCCATGCCGCTGGCCGGGGCGATGCAGCAGTCCAAGGACCCCGTGCAGCAACTGCTGTGGGGCAGCTTCTGTTCGTCCAATGGCGCCAGCCTGAAAACCATTGCCCTGGGCAAGTTGGACATCCCGGCACCGCAGCAGGACGATCACTCCGCCATGCAGCATTGCTGGTGTTGCTCGGGCTCGGCGCCGTTGGTGGCGTTGCCGGGGCATGTGCCGCTGTTGTATGTCACACGGTTCGAGGCGGTGCAGAGCCTGCCGCCGCCGTCATTGCAGTCGCCCACGCCGCGCCAGCAATGGCCGAGCCTTAACCCGCGTGCCTCTCCAACGGTCTGATGGTCTTCGCAAATCAACTGCGTTTAGAACCGTTCTGGAGAACTGCCATGCTCAAATCTTCCCTGCTTCTGGCCGCGTTGCTGCTGCCGGTGTTCAGTGCTGCCAATGCTGATGACTACAAGGCCGGCGACCTGCTGGTCAGCGATCCCTGGTCCCAGGAATTGCCACCCAATGCGCCGACCGTCGCGGCCTACTTTGTGGTTCACAATACCGGCGAAACCCCGGACCGCCTGCTCAGCGTCAAGACCCCGGTGGCAGACAAAGCCGAACTGCATGAGCATGTGATGCAAGGCGCCTTGATGAAGATGCAACAAGTGCCCAGCGTTGCCGTGCCGGCCAAGGGTGACTTGACCTTCGCGCCCATGGCGTATCACGTGATGTTGTTCGGTCTCAAAGACCGCAGCGTGCTGGCTGACGGCAAACACTTCCCACTGACCCTGACCTTCGAAAAGGCCGGGGACGTCGAGGTGCAAGTGTCCGTACAGAAAGTCCCGCAGATGCCCCCCCACGAGCATAAACACGCCGAGTAGGCCAACACTCGATGGGCGCCCCGCGCGCCAGGTTGTCCGTGCATCGCCGCCGGCCCATAAGCCTTAAGCGCGGCAGTTGGATCAGCCTGTTCGCCATGCTGATGATCTTTATCGGTCCGCTGATTTCCCAAGCGATGCCGATGAATCAGCACGCCGGTATGTCCATGAGCATGTCCATGGACATGCCCGAGTGCCACGGCGAACCGCAACAGCGTCCGACGCAAAAACAGGCCCCCGACGAACACCACGTCCTCTGGGAAAAGTGCGGCTATTGCAGCCTGCTCTTCAGTTGCCCGGCACTGCCTGGCAGCGTGTCCCACGTCACCCTCGGCGCCCCACCGCCGATCAACGCCCTCATCCCCTCACCGCGCCTGGGCCATGCCCGGCAGAGCATTTTCCCCGGCGCACGCAGCCGTGCCCCGCCCATCGCCGCGTAAGCACTCAATACCGTTACCTCACCCCGGCCGACTTTAGACAGACAGCCGCAGGCTGCTGGCCGTGTTGTTTACGATTGATCGATGGAATTTTTCATGTCCAGGTTTTCTGCTGACACCCGTTTGGGAAGCACCTCCGTGTTCGCCGTTTTGTGCGGCGCGCTCTTGATTCCACAGGCCCATGCCGATACCGATGAGCACGCCGAGCACGAACTGAGCCCCACCGTGATCACGGCGATCGCGCCCAGCTCGCCGCTGACGGTGGTCACCAACCCGAAAGACCCACGCCAGCCGGTGCCCGCCAGCGATGGCGGCGACTACCTCAAGACCATCCCCGGTTTCGCCCTGGTGCGCAACGGCGGCACCAATGGCGACCCGGTATTGCGCGGCATGTTCGGCTCACGCCTGAACATCCTCACCAACGGCAGCATGATGCTCGGCGCCTGCCCCGGCCGGATGGACGCGCCTACGTCGTACATTTCCCCGGAAACCTACGACAAACTCACCGTGATCAAAGGCCCGCAAACCGTGCTCTGGGGCCCGGGCGCATCGGCGGGCACCGTCCTGTTCGAGCGCGAGCCCGAGCACTTCGGCGAACTGGGCACGCGGCTCAACGCCAGCGTGCTGGCCGGCTCCAACGGGCGCTTCGACAAAGTCGTCGATGCCGCTGCCGGCGGGCCCCTGGGCTACGTGCGGGTGATCGGCAACCAAGCGCACTCCGACGACTACAAGGACGGCAATAACAACACGGTTGCCTCGCGTTACGACAAGTGGAACGGCGACGTCGCAGTCGGTTTCACTCCCGACGCCGACACCCTGCTCGAACTCAGCGCTGGCCGCGGCGATGGCGAGGCGCGCTACGCCGGGCGCGGTATGGACGGCTCACAGTTCCTGCGCGAAAGCCTGGGGCTGCGCTTCGAGAAGTCCAACATCGGCGAGGTGTTGGACAAGGTCGAAGCCCAGGTCTACTACAACTACGCCGACCACGTAATGGACAACTACAGCCTGCGCGTCCCGTCGGGCACCGGGATGATGGCCGGCCCCATGGCCTCCAACGTCGACCGCCGCACCCTCGGCGCGCGAATCAAGGCGACCTGGCGCTGGGCCGACCTGCAACTGATCGGCGGCCTGGATGCGCAGACCAACGAACACCGCCAGCGCAGCAGCATGGGCGTCGACACCTACAAGGAGTTGCCGCGCAACAAGGACGCCAATTTCCATAACTACGGCGTCTTCGGCGAACTGACCTGGTACGCCGCCGACCGCGACCGCCTGATCACCGGCGCCCGCCTGGACCGCGCCTCGGCCCGGGACTTCCGCCAGACCATCGGCTCAGGCATGTCGGCACGCGCCAACCCGACCGCCGATGACACCCGCGCCGACACCCTGCCCTCGGGCTTCATGCGTTATGAGCACGACCTGGCAGACACCCCGACCACGCTCTACGCCGGGCTGGGCCACGCCGAGCGCTTCCCGGATTACTGGGAACTGTTTTCCGCCAACACCGGCGCGGCCGGTTCGGTCAATGCGTTCGATGGCGTGAAGCCGGAGAAAACCACTCAGCTCGACTTCGGCGCGCAATACAAGACCGCTGACCTCGAAGCCTGGGCCTCGGGTTATATCGGCCAGGTGCGCGACTTCATCCTCTTCGACTACCAGGCCGGAATGATGGGCACCACGTCCCAGGCGCGTAACGTCGACGCACGGATCATGGGCGGCGAACTGGGCGCGGCGTACAAGCTGACCCAACACTGGAAGGCCGACGCCACCCTCGCCTATGCCTGGGGCAAGAACAGCAGCGACGGCAAGCCCCTGCCGCAAATGCCACCGCTGGATGCGCGCCTGGGCCTGACCTACAGCGAGGACGACTGGAGCGCCGGCGCCTTGTGGCGAGTGGTCGCCGCGCAAAACCGCATCGACCCGAACAAAGGCAACGTGGTCGGCAAGGACTACGACAAGAGCAGCGGCTTTGGCGTGTTCTCGCTGAACGCGGCGTACCGCATCAATAAAAACTTCAAGGTCAGCACCGGCGTCGACAACCTGTTCGGCAAAGCCTACGCCGAGCATTTGAACCTGGCCGGCAACGCCGGGTTCGGCTACCCGGCCAACGATCCGCAAGCCATCAATGAGCCGGGGCGCACGCTCTGGACCAAGGTCGACATGAGCTTCTAAAGCATCGGGGGCAAGCCCCCTCCCACACTTGAAATGCACTTCAAATGTGGGAGGGGCTTGCCCCCGATGGCGGTGTAACTGCCCCCAAAAAATCAAACCCTTGCGGAGCCCCCCGATGAGCACACAAAAAATCTCCTTCTACAACCTGGCCTGGCGTTGGCACTTCTACGCCGGGCTGTTTGTCGCCCCCTTCATGGTGCTGCTGGCGCTGACCGGCATCATCTACCTGTTCAAGCCCCAGCTCGACCCGCTGATGTACGGCGACCTGCTCACCGTCCCCGCCGCCGAACACGCGCTGAGCGCCGACGAGCAACTGCAGCGCGCCAAGGCCGCCTACCCCCGGGGCACGCTCAGCAAATACCTGCCACCGGCCGACGCCACCAGCAGCGCCCAGTTCGTCATGCACGACGGCGGCCGCGAAGTGACGGTGTTCGTCGACCCGTATCGCGGCACCGTGCTCGGCACGCAGGACGCGAAAAACAACCTGCAAGCCATCGCCCGCGCCCTGCACGGCGAGTTGATGATCGGCACCGTGGGTGATCGCCTGATCGAGCTCGCCGCCGGCTGGGGCGTGATGCTGGTGATCTCCGGCGTGTACTTGTGGTGGCCGCGCGGCAAGTCATCGTCCGGCATGTTGTGGCCGCGCTTCACTACCCGTGGCCGGGTGTTCTGGCGCGACCTGCACGTGGTCACCGGCTTCTGGGGCGCCGCGTTGTTGCTGGTGATGCTGCTCAGCGGCATGGCCTGGACCGGCTTCTGGGGCAAGCAATACGCCGAGCTGTGGAACCGCTTCCCGGCGGCGATGTGGAACGCCATACCGACCTCCGATCAACAGGCCCGCGTGCTCAACACCGCGACACAACAGACCGTGCCCTGGGCCCTGGAAAACACACCGATGCCGGTGTCCGGCGACCATGCCGAACACATGAACCACGGCGCGATGCATGCCGCCCCTGCCGCGCCCACCATCCGCCTGCAACAAGTGGTCGACCTGGCCACCGCACGCAAGGTCGAACCCGGCTACAGCATCACCCCGCCCACCACTGCCGAGGGCGTATTCACTGTCGCCGTATTCGCCAACGACCCGCGCAATGACGCGACCCTGCATGTGGACCAGTACACCGGCAAGGTCCTGGCCGATGTGCGCTGGGAACACTACAACGGCGTGGCGCGAGCGACCGAGACCGGCGTGATGTTGCACGAGGGCAAGATGTTCGGCTGGGTCAATCAACTGATTGTGCTGCTGATCTGCCTGATGATCCTGCTCAGCGCCGTCAGCGGCGTGGTGATCTGGTGGAAGCGGCGACCGGCGGGCGGCCTGGGTGTGCCGCCGTTGCGTCATGACCTGCCGAAGTGGAAAACCGCGATGGTGATCATGCTCGGGTTGGCGATCATCTTTCCGTTGGTGGGCGCGTCGTTGATCGTCGTATGGGCATTGGATCGCCTGCTGCTGTCGCGGCTGTTTGCGCAACCCTCGCGCGTTTGACGCCGACGCCGCCGTGGATCGGTCGATCCACGGCGGCCGGCTTCGGCAGCGCTGAACACCTGTCAGAGTTCGTCCTTGTCGCGACCGTACAGCACGGCCTGCGGGTCCGGCTCGGCGAGTACATCCTTGACCTGCCATTCCGCGCCCAGTGCCCCCGGACGCGTCCAGAAGGCATCGGTTTCCAGCACGGCCAGCATGCCGGCCTCGCGCAAGCCGCTGACCAGCACGCTGGGCAACGGTGATGCGTCGACACTCAGCAGTCGCGTCTCATCCTCCGTGAAACCCGGCACATACTTCAGGAGCGCACCGCCGCGACACGACAGGTAGACACTGTCGGCGACCGGACGGTTACTGCCGATGATGTCCAGGTACAGGCGCAGATCATCCTTGTCGACAAAGTTGTCCAGCAAGCGCTGATCCAGCGACGGCAGATTCAGACGCAAAGGGATGACTTTGTAAAACGCCTGCAGCGCTTTGATGGTGTAGAAGAACAGCGGGTGATCGGGCGTGACATCGAAGCCGAGATGGCCGAACCAGAACAGTTGTGAAATCGTGTCCGCCAGCCACGCACGGTGGTCCTCCACCGGCTCAAGCGCGACAAACCCCCGCCCCTTTGGCGGCGCCAGCACGGCGCCGAGGTATTCGCGGCCCTTGAAGCTGCCCAGCTGTTTTTCGGCCCAGCGTGCGGCGTCGTCGGCATGGTTGAACAGCGGCCCGCAAAATGACAGAAAGTGCGGGTTGTCCTGCACCGGCCAGGGCGCGGTGTTGGGCTGCCATTGCGCGGTAACGGCTTGTTCCTTGCCCCACACCACGCTTCTGACACGCACATACAACTCGCCCTGGGTCGCAAGCCCGCGCACGTAGTCGGCAACCGTCGCGGTGCCGGCCAGCAACTTAGGCTCGAGGGTTCTGGCCTCGGCGTTCAGCGCACTCAGCGATTGCCGCCCGTTCTTGGTGAATGAATACCTCAGCAGCGCGCCGTCGGCGCACAGCAGGTAGAGCGGCAGGGCACCGTTACCCGCCAGGCTGCTGACAAAATTGACGCCGTTGGCCAGGGCCTGGGGCGAGAAAAAGCTCAGCGCCATGGCATCGTTCGATGGCGCAATCGCCACGGTAGAGGCGCACAAATACAAGCCCTCCAGCGTATACCCCTGGGGCAACAAACCATCGACGAAGACCTGCTCGAAGCGCGTGTAGTCGCCGCGCACCAACGGTAACGTCGTCATATAGGCCTGCTTGCGCGCGTCCTTGAGTACATAACCGAACCGCAACTGCGCCTGCGGCGACGCCAACCGCTGTGCATAACGCACGGCGTCGTAAGCCTGGGTAAAGATCGGGCTGCATGGCGCATCGGCAAACACCTGCTTGATCGCCAGCGCCGCCTGGGAGACCACGTTCGGCACGAACGGCGCGCTCAACCGTCGCGGATAGCCCCACAGATGATTACCGTTGACCACCTGTAAATCGCCGGCCTTCGCCACCTGTGTGACGAAGTCGACCGGGGCCAGCGCGCCGCTGCGCAGTTGCCGTTCGATTTGATTGTCCGCGACATCCTCCCTGACCAGGTTCAAGGCCGCCAACGTCGGCTTGAGCGCCTCCTCCTCAGGGGACCCCGTCAGTTGGTAACTCAGGATCACACCCTCGGGGCCGAACAGGTATTCGCGCTTGATGTGGACTTTACGGCGCAGCAGGTCCGACAACACGCTGGTGGGCAACATGCTCTGGTAGACGGCTTTTTGGGTGGCCGACAACAGTATCTGCGTCTCCTGCCTGAGCACTGAGCGATACCGCGCGACGATGGTACTTCCCGGCGGATACAGCCCTTGCGTAATCGCCGACTCAGGGTAAATCCAGTTCAGTGCAAACCCCTGGGGCGGCACCACCAGCGGATCAGTCGCCACGAACAAGCCATCGGGCAGCCTGAGCAAGACGCCGCCATAGGTGCGGCGCCGGCCTTCACCGACAATGGCCGCGGCATAACGCGCCGCATCGTCCGGGTTGGCAAACGCCGGGCCAACGCGGCGTCGGGTCAGGTTTTCGTAGCCGGACCAGGTGCGCGGCACCCGCCCGTGTTTGTCCCAGCATTGGCTGGTGCGCACCACGTTGAGTTCCCCGCCGTTGGCCCACTCCCGGACAAATGTCTGCGTCGTCTTCTGACCGGAGGCCAACGCGGTACTGGCCGCTTCAAAGGCGCTTTCCACCGGCCCGCCGCTGCCCACGTTGAAGGGCAGCGGTACGAATCGCAACAAGGCCCCCTCTTGCGTCGAAAAATACACCGGCAGGTTTCTACCGCTGTTGTATTTCGCCCCTCTGCGCTTGCTCTCGTAAATCGCCTCGTACAACACCATCGGCATCACAAAATAGCGGGTCAGCCAAGCACTGGACGCCGACAGCCCGCTCGGCTGCCATTGCTGCGAGCGAAACAGCCCGCAGAGCACAAACCCATCAGGAAACCGATAGTCACTCGCTTGTGTCGGGGCAAACACACTGTTGAGATTGAACAACTTGGCCTGTTGATTGACGCCCACCACCTCGGTGGCCACGTAGTGCGCCGTTTCCTTGTGCTTGAGGATAAAACCAAAGTACGCCTGCTCGGGCAGGTTGCGCCCATGGACCCGCGCATGCAGATCACGGGCGGCTTCATCCGCCGTGCTGAACAGCGCGCCATAGGTGGCATAGTCGGGTGCGCCGAGCCTGGGCGCATAGTCGAAAGAGGGCGTCCAATCCTTATAGATCGGCGAACGCGGGCCCCATAACGGGTTGCCTTGGACCACCCGCAAATCAGCCGTCTCAGCTAACCTGGCGACCCACAGTGCGGGCTTGAAAAACCCGCTGTCCATGCGCTTTTGGGCCACGCTGCCACCCGGTTTCGGCGCGGTGGCCGTTAACAGCAGTGCCTCCTGCGCGGAGCCGCTCGGGGTGTACGCCAGCAAACAGTCCTCGGCCCCCGACAAGTACGCAGGGCGCCCTGACTGGATCACGTCGTGGAGTTCAGCCGCGTCAAAAATCTGCAGGTTGATAAGGGCGTCTTCGCGCGTCCAGTCGCGTTGCTTGACCCAGCCGGGGTCAACCATCGACAGCGCCGGGTGGGAGCCGAAACGGCCGTGAACGAAGTACGGCTCGGGCGGGATCAACGGGCCCGGTATATCCGCCGAAAAAAACAGCTTATGGGCGAACGGGTTGGGGTCGCTTGCCTGGGGCTGGGTGATGAAGAAACGGCCGTCCTTGTCCTTGAGTATGTAGCCGCCGTAGGCACGGTCGCGCCGTGAGCCGATCTGCTCGTGGGCATAGACGGCCGCGTCGTGCGCGCCAATAAAGGGCGGGCTTAATACCGCCTGATGGAAACCGTTCAACACCGCCGAGCGATTGTCCACCGCACCGACCGTGCGCCAGAGCAACCCAGCCTCGACCACTGACAACGCCGTCGCGGCAATCACCCGACGCACGTAGTCGCGCGGGCTGAGGGTGCCGGCCTTCAGCGCGGCCTGGGCACCATTGTCGTCGAGCAGGCCATCGCGGCCCTCTTTGACCAGCCCGCCGGCATCACTCGCCAGTGGCACCTTGAGTACAAGCAGTGCGTCATCCGAGGTTTGAATGTAAAGGCGCAAACCTCGGCTGCTGTTCTGTATGTCCTGGGTCGCTTCTGACTGCGTGATCGCCGCCACCAACTCCGCAGGCGTCGGGAATGTGGCGTACAACCAGGGCTCGTTTTCGGGGATATCCGTTGGCTCGGGTTTAGAGCGGTAGTAGAGGGCTTCCAGCCGAAAGTTGGAGGGCAGCTTCAGTTTGCCCGGGGCTCGCTCGGGGAACAGCCCTGCTGCGGCGAACAAGGGCGGGCGCGCCTCCTCTGGAAAAGTCGCCACATAGCGTTCGTCCGTCAGATGCTTGAGCACAACCCCGAAGGTGCGACGGTCGGGCGTCGTCGGGGCATGACGCTGCGCCGCACTCACCGCCGCTTCAGCGCTGCCGAGGAGCGCGGTAAACAAGGGCTGGCGGGTCACGGCGTTAGACGTGAACGGCTCGAACACCACCCAGTCCGCCGGCACCGTGCCGATGGAGCCGCCCCACAATGCAGTGGGTACGATCAGGCTCAATTCGCCCAGAGTGGAGAGCTTCTTCACGAACTCGCTGAACGGGCCATACACCCCCACCGCGTTGCCGGCCGGCTTGCCGGCGCCGATCCACAGCGCGAAACTTCGCTCCCTTGGCGAGCCACTGGGCGCATAGCGAATCAGCGAGCCGTCCGGCCCGGACAGATACGCCGCCGGGAAAAACTGCCGCTCATTGACGTCGTAAAAGAAGTCGGCCGACGAAAAAAAATTCACGAACGCTTTGACCATGCGCTCATCCATCGAGGGGTCGTCCCGGGCCACTTGCGCATGGATCGCCGGGTGTGAATGGTAGCTGGCCACACAGGTGTAGCCCTTGGGTTGCTGATAAAAACCGTCGGCACCGACCGCCAGGACCTTGAGCAAGTCGAACTCCTGTTTTTCCCCAGGCACAGGCTCGGTCGCCAGATACTTGCCCGTCGCCCCGCGCACAATCACTCCGCCGTACTCACGGTCTCTTTTTGCACCGATCCGGGTGTGCGCCCAGTAAGCGGCATCCTCTTCCTTTAAAAATTCCGGGCTCAGCATTGGCAGGCTCGTAGCGCCCCTGCGTGAACCGGCGGCACGTTCTTCCCGCGATAATCTGATAGCCATAAACACTCCCTGCAGAACACCTGAATCGATGTTGTCAGGGGGCATTCTTGTCACGCCGAGCCCGGCTCAAGCGGTAGCTAATTAACCAACGCCCAAAACAGCCCCTTTAGGGTGCGCGAGCGTGCACGGCGCGCCCGTAACGGCGCCGAACTGGTGCACCGATGCCCCTCAACGCATGTGCATCGCTGCACGCGCCCCCGCGAATACGCACCTCGGCACAGCCTTTGCAAAAGCCTGTGCAACGCCCTCATAACAACATCGAGTTCACGGAGATCGCACCATGAAGCGTCGCAGCTTGATCAAGGCTTTCACACTCACAGCATCGATTGCCGCCATGGGCATGACCTGGACCGTGCAGGCCGCCGAGACCATCAAGGTCGGCATCCTGCATTCGTTGTCCGGCACCATGGCCATCTCCGAAACCTCGCTCAAAGACATGGCGCTGATGACCATCGACGAGATCAACGCCAAGGGCGGTGTGAACGGCAAGATGCTGGAGCCTGTGGTAGTGGACCCGGCGTCGAACTGGCCGCTGTTCGCCGAAAAAGGCCGGCAGTTGCTGACCCAGGACAAGGTCGCCGTGGTATTCGGCTGCTGGACCTCGGTGTCGCGCAAATCGGTGTTGCCGGTGTTCGAAGAGCTCAACGGCCTGCTGTTCTACCCGGTGCAATACGAAGGCGAAGAGATGTCGCCGAACGTGTTCTATACCGGTGCGGCGCCGAACCAGCAGGCGATCCCGGCGGTGGAATACCTGATGAGCGAAGAAGGCGGCAGCGCCAAGCGTTTCTTCCTGCTGGGCACCGACTACGTGTACCCGCGCACCACCAACAAGATCCTGCGCTCGTTCCTGCATTCCAAGGGCGTTGCGGATAAAGACATCGAAGAGGTCTACACCCCGTTCGGCCACGCCGATTACCAGACCATCGTCGCCAACATCAAGAAGTTCTCCGCCGGCGGCAAGACGGCGGTGATCTCCACCGTCAATGGCGACTCCAACGTGCCGTTCTACAAGGAACTGGCCAACCAGGGCCTGAAGGCCACCGACGTGCCGGTGGTGGCCTTCTCGGTGGGCGAAGAAGAACTGCGCGGCATCGACACCAAGCCGCTGGTGGGCAACCTCGCTGCCTGGAACTACTTCCAGTCAGTGGAGAACCCGGTGAACACCAAGTTCGTCGCCGACTGGAAAGCCTACGCCAAGAAACACAACCTGCCGGGCGCGGACAAAGCCGTGACCAACGACCCGATGGAAGCCACCTACGTGGGCATTCATATGTGGGCACAGGCGGCGGAGCAGGCCAAGTCCACCGACGTCGACAAAGTGCGTGAAGCCCTCGCCGGCCAGACCTTCGCCGCGCCGTCGGGCTTCACCCTGACCATGGACAAGACCAACCACCACCTGCACAAGCCGGTGATGATCGGTGAGATCCAGGCCGACGGGCAGTTCTCGGTGGTCTGGCAGACCCAGGAACCGATCCGCGCACAGCCATGGAGCCCGTACATCCCCGGCAACGACAAGAAACCTGATTACGCCGTGAAAAGTAACTAAGCCCCGCCACGGACCCATGTGGGAGGGGGCTTGCTCCCGATAGCGGTGGATCAGTCAGCACATGCATTGCCTGACACATCGCTATCGGGGGCAAGCCCCCTCCCACATAAAGCCGACCCGTGCATGCTCAGGACATTTTGTTATGCCCACTGCCCTCTACCGTTTCATCCTCGCCGCCCTGCTGTTGCTGCCTTTCGGCGCACACGCCGGTGACGCCGAAGATTTCCTTGCCGCCAACCCGACGCAACAAGCCAAACTGCTGCAGGACTGGGCCGCCCAGCCAGACCCGGCGCGCATCGAATTGGTGGACGCCCTGCAACAAGGCCAACTCACGGTCAATGGCGAAACCAAGACCGTGCGCCTGAACAACCGCCTGCGCGGTCTGATCGACAACGTACAGGCCAGCCAGCAACTGCTCGCCGCCGACCCCAAGGTGCGCCTCGCGGCCGCGCAAACCCTGCAAAAAACCGCGCAACCGGCGCAGCTTAAATTCCTCGACCAGCGCGTCGCCGCCGAAACCGTCGAAGACGTCCACACCTCCCTCAGCCTGGCCCTGGCCAACCTGCAATTGGTAGACGCCGACCCGGCGGTGCGCCTCGCCGCCGTGCGCTTGCTCGGCAGCACCGGCGACCCGCTGGCCCGCACCCGCCTCGAAACCCTGCTCGCCCCCGGCGTGGAAACCGACGCTGCGGTGCATACCGCCGCCGAGACCAGCCTGGCCCAGGTCAAACGCAAATTGATGCTGGGCGAGATCCTCGGCCAGGCCTTCAGCGGCATGTCCCTCGGTTCGATCCTGCTGCTCGCGGCCTTGGGCCTGGCGATCACGTTCGGCCTGCTGGGCGTGATCAACATGGCCCACGGTGAGATGCTGATGCTCGGCGCCTACTCCACCTATGTGGTGCAGTTGCTGATGCAGCGCTACGTGCCGCACGCCATCGAGTTCTACCCGCTGATCGCGCTGCCGGTGGCGTTTTTCGTCACCGCCGCCATCGGCATGGCTCTGGAGCGCACGGTGATTCGTCACCTGTACGGCCGCCCCCTGGAAACCCTGCTCGCCACCTGGGGCATCAGCCTGATGCTGATCCAACTGGTGCGCCTGGTGTTCGGCGCGCAGAACGTCGAAGTGGCCAACCCCGCCTGGCTGTCCGGCGGCATTCAAGTGCTGCCCAACCTGGTGCTGCCGTACAACCGCATCGTGATCATCGCCTTCGCCTTGTGCGTGGTGGTGCTGACCTGGCTGCTGCTGAACAAGACGCGCCTGGGCCTCAACGTGCGCGCCGTCACCCAGAACCGCAACATGGCCGCCTGCTGCGGCGTACCCACCGGGCGCGTGGACATGCTCGCGTTTGGCCTGGGCTCCGGCATCGCCGGGTTGGGCGGCGTGGCGCTGAGCCAGATCGGCAACGTCGGCCCAGACCTGGGCCAGAGCTACATCATCGATTCCTTCCTGGTCGTCGTGCTCGGCGGTGTCGGCCAATTGGCCGGTAGCGTGATGGCCGCGTTCGGCCTGGGGATCGCCAACAAGATCCTCGAACCGCAGATCGGCGCCGTGCTCGGCAAGATCCTGATCCTTGCGCTGATCATTCTGTTTATCCAGAAACGCCCGCAAGGCCTCTTCGCACTCAAAGGACGGGTGATCGACTGATGAACCAGCCATTGATGCTCACGGCCACACAAAAGGCCGGCCCCAAGCTGACGATTGCCGTCGGCGCCGTGATCCTGATCCTGCTGCTGGCCCTGCCGCTGTGTTCGCTGTTGTCGCCGGACAATCCGCTGCACGTCTCGGCCTACACGCTGACGCTGGTAGGCAAAATCCTCTGCTACGCCATCGTGGCCCTCGCGCTCGACCTGGTGTGGGGTTACGCCGGGATGTTGTCCCTCGGCCACGGCTTGTTCTTCGCCCTCGGCGGTTATGCCATGGGCATGTACCTGATGCGCCAGGCCTCCGGCGATGAGTTGCCGGCGTTCATGACCTTCTTGTCGTGGACCGAATTGCCCTGGTACTGGGTCGGTACCGAGCACTTCCTCTGGGCCTTGTGCTTGGTGGTGTTGGCGCCGGGGTTGCTGGCGTTGGTGTTCGGCTTCTTCGCCTTTCGCTCGCGGATCAAGGGCGTGTACTTCTCGATCATGACCCAAGCCCTGACCTTCGCCGGGATGCTGTTGTTCTTTCGCAACGAGACCGGGTTCGGTGGTAATAACGGCTTTACCAATTTCCGCAGCATCCTCGGCTTCGGCATTACCGAACCGGGCACGCGCGCGGCGTTGTTTGTGGCCACCGTGCTGTTGCTGGTGAGCAGCCTGTACATCGGCTGGCGCCTGGCCCGCAGCAAGTTCGGCCGGGTACTGACCGCCTTGCGCGACGCCGAGAACCGCCTGATGTTCTGCGGCTACGACCCGCGTGGCTTTAAGCTGTTCGTGTGGGTGTTGAGCGCGGTGCTGTGCGGCCTGGCGGGGGCGTTGTACGTGCCGCAGGTGGGCATCATCAACCCCAGCGAAATGTCGCCGACCAATTCCATCGAAGCCGCCGTGTGGGTGGCCTTGGGTGGGCGCGGCACCTTGATCGGGCCGCTGCTCGGTGCCGGGGTGGTGAACGGCATGAAGAGCTGGTTCACCGTGGCGTTCCCGGAGTATTGGCTGTTCTTCCTGGGGGCGCTGTTCATCATCGTCACCCTGTATTTGCCCAAGGGCGTGATCGGGCTGTTGAAGAAACGGGGTGAACAATGAGAGTCACGGCGACCGCAGAATTTATGCTCGAACCTATTCTCGACGCCGGCAGCGGCCGCGATGCGATCGGCATCGGCCAGGCCGCCGGCACGGGCCTCAACACGCGCCACGGCACGATCCTGACCCTGGAAGACATCAGCGTCAGCTTCGACGGCTTCAAGGCACTCAACGCCTTGAACCTGTACATCAGCGTCGGCGAATTGCGCTGCATCATCGGCCCCAACGGCGCGGGCAAAACCACGCTGATGGACGTGATCACCGGCAAGACCCGGCCCAGCCACGGCAACGCCTGGTTCGGCGAAACACTCGACCTGACCGCGATGAGCGAAGTGCAGATCGCCCAGGCCGGCATCGGCCGCAAGTTCCAGAAACCCACGGTGTTCGAAGCCTTGAGCGTGTTCGAAAACCTGGAGCTCGCGCAGAAGACCGACAAGTCGGTGTGGGCCAGCCTGCGCGCACGCCTGAGCGGCGAGCAGAAAGACCGCATCGATGAAGTGCTCGACACCATCCGCCTCACCGCCTCGGTGCAGCGCCCGGCCGGCCTGCTGTCCCACGGCCAGAAGCAGTTCCTGGAAATCGGCATGCTGCTGATGCAAGACCCGCAACTGTTGCTGCTCGACGAACCGGTGGCGGGCATGACCGACGCCGAAACCGAATTCACCGCCGAACTGTTCAAGCGCCTGGCGGGCAAGCACTCGCTGATGGTGGTGGAACACGACATGGGCTTTGTCGGCTCGATTGCCGACCATGTGACCGTGTTGCACCAGGGCAGCGTGCTGGCCGAAGGGTCGCTGGAACAGGTGCAGGAAAACGAGCGCGTGATCGAGGTGTACCTCGGGCGCTGAGTTCGCTTTTCTGTAGGAGCGAGCTTGCTCGTGAAAATCGTTAACGATAACGCGGGCAGCCTGAATGCACGCGGCGCCCTCAGGTTTTTCGCGAGCAAGCTCGCTCCTACAGGGAATTGAGGAGATTTTGGATATGTTGCAAGTCGACAAGCTGCACCAATACTACGGCGGTAGCCACATCCTGCGTGGGCTGTCCTTTGACGTGAAGATCGGCGAAGTCACCTGCCTGCTCGGCCGTAACGGCGTGGGCAAGACCACCCTGCTCAAGTGCCTGATGGGCCTACTGCCCGCCAAAGAGGGCACGGTGAACTGGGAAGGCAAGGCCATCACCGGCTTCAAGCCGCACCAGCGCGTACACGCCGGGATCGCCTACGTGCCCCAGGGGCGCGAGATTTTCGGACGGCTGACGGTGGAAGAAAACCTGCTGATGGGCCTGTCGCGCTTCCCCGGCGCCGAAGCCAGGGAAGTCCCGGCGTTTATCTACGAACTGTTCCCGGTGCTGCTGCAAATGAAGCACCGCCGTGGCGGTGACTTATCCGGTGGCCAGCAACAGCAGTTGGCGATTGGCCGCGCCCTGGCGAGCCGCCCGCGCCTGTTGATTCTCGACGAGCCAACCGAAGGCATCCAGCCGTCGGTGATCAAGGAGATCGCGGCGGTGATCAAGAAACTCGCGGCCCGTGGCGACATGGCGATTCTGTTGGTGGAGCAGTTCTACGACTTTGCCGCCGAACTGGCCGACCAGTACCTGGTGATGTCGCGCGGTGAAATCGTCCAGCAAGGCCGTGGAGAAAATATGGAAAGCGACGGTGTGCGCGGTCTCGTAACCATCTAATCTGTAGCCTCCTAACGACAAGCACACGCCATGAACCTGCCCGTTTCCCCTGCCCTGTTCACCCCCAGCTGGCACGCCGAGCTGGAACTCGGCTACGCGCGTTTCGGCGACACCACGCGCCCGGTGATGCGTCGCCACCTCGGCCCGCTGCGCGTGCAAAAACACCTGTACGCCGAAGGCCCCGAGGTGTGCCAGCACATCATCGTGCATCCGCCCGGCGGGATTGCCGGCGGCGACCGCCTGGACATCCGCGCCCACGTCGCCGAGGGCGCTTGGGCGCAATTGACCAGCCCTGGCGCGGCCAAGTGGTACCGCGCCAGCGGCCCGGCGTTTCAGCAACTCGAGCTGAGCGTCGAGGCCGGCGCCACCCTGGAATGGCTGCCCCAGGAAACCATCGTGTTCAGCGCCGCCCAGGCCGAACTCAGCACACGCATCGCGCTGCACGGCGATGCGCGGCTGTTCTACTGGGACGTAGTCGCCCTGGGCCGCCCGGCCAGCGGCGAGCGCTTCGACCTCGGGCACTTTCAAGCGCACCTGGACATCCGCCGCGACGGCCAGTTGCTCTGGCACGAACGCCAGCGCATTGTGGGCGACGATGGCTTGCTCGACTCGCCGATCGGCCTGGACGGGCAACCGGTCTTCGCCACCTTGTTGCTGACCGGCGATATCGAGCCTGAGTTACTCGAACACTGCCGCTCGCTGCCCCACGCGGTGCGCGGCGACCTGACCCAACTGCCCGGCCTGCTGGTCGCCCGCTGCCTGGCGAGCGAAGCGCTGCTGGCGCGGGGCTGGTTGATTGATTTATGGAAATTGTTACGCCCGGCAGTACTGGGCCGTGAAGCCGTAGCACCCCGAATCTGGAGCACATGAAGATCAAAATGTGGGAGGGGGCTTGCCCCCGATAGGGGAGTGTCAGGCAATGCATCTGTCACTGACCCACCACCATCGGGGGCAAGCCCCCTCCCACACTTGATCTCCATTGTATTTAAGAATGCATTTTATGAAGGACCTTGAACCATGGACCTGACCCCACGGGAAAAAGACAAACTGCTGATCTTCACCGCAGGCTTAGTCGCCGAACGGCGCCTGGCGCGCGGTGTGAAGCTCAACTACCCGGAAACCATCGCCTACATCTCCGCGGCGCTGATGGAAGGCGCCCGCGACGGCCGCACCGTGGCCGACCTGATGCACTTCGGCACCACCCTGCTCAGCCGCGAACAGGTGATGGAAGGCATCCCGGAAATGATCCCGGATATCCAGGTGGAAGCCACCTTTCCCGATGGCACCAAACTGGTGACCGTCCACCAACCCATCGCGTGAGGCCCCGCCATGATTCGTGATGCAACCGAGCACGACCTGCCCGCGATCCGCGACATCTACAACGACGCGGTGCTGAACACCACGGCGATCTGGAATGAGCAACTGGTGGACCTGGCCAACCGCCAGGCCTGGTTCAGCGCGCGCCAGGCGCAGCGCTACCCGATCCTGGTCGCGGTGGAAAACCACGAAGTGACGGGCTACGCCTCGTTCGGCGATTGGCGCCCCTTCGAAGGCTATCGCTACAGCGTCGAGCACTCGGTGTACGTGCGCAACGATCAGCGCGGCAAAGGCCTCGGCCCACGCCTGATGCAAACCCTGATCGAACGCGCCCGCGCCGGCGGCAAACACGTGATGGTCGCGGCCATTGAAAGCGGCAACCAGGCCTCGCTCCGCCTGCATGAGCGCCTGGGTTTCAGCACCACCGGGCAGATGCCGCAAGTGGGCATCAAGTTCGGCCGCTGGCTCGACCTGACCTTTATGCAACTGACCTTGAATCCGGGCGCCGAACCGCCCCAGGAGTGAGATCGATGAACGCCGCGCAACTGCGTCGAGTCAATGCTGAAAGTTTTGCCCACTATCGCCAGGGCTTGATCGAGCTGTTGCTGGATGCGGTCAGGCACGGCGCGTCGATCGGCTTCATGGCCGACTTCGATGAGGCCCAGGCCCGCGCGTATTTGCACGGCGTGCAAGCGAGCATCGAAGACGCCAGCCTGTTGCTGTGGGTGGTGGTGCGCGACGAGCGCGTGATCGCCAGCGTACAACTGGCGCTGTGCCAGAAAGCCAACGGTTTGAACCGCGCCGAAGTGCAAAAACTGCTGGTACACAGCAGCGCCCGTCGCCACGGCCTGGGCCACCAATTGATGCAAGCCCTGGAACTCGCCGCGCGCCAACACAAGCGCGGCCTGCTGTACCTGGACACCGAAGCCGGCTCCGAGGCCGAAGCCTTCTATCAGGCGCTGCGCTACACCAAGGTCGGTGAACTGCCCGATTACTGCCAAAGCCCGGAAGGGCGCTACAGCCCGACCGCTATCTACTACAAGACCCTGGGGCAACCTGCATGATTCCTGGTGAATTTCAGATCCAGCCTGGTGACATCGAACTCAACGTCGGCCGCCGCACCGTCAGCCTGAGCGTGGCCAACAGCGGCGACCGGCCGATCCAGGTGGGCTCGCACTATCATTTTTTCGAAACCAATGACGCGCTGACCTTCGACCGTGCGCTGAGCCGGGGCATGCGCCTGAATATTCCAGCGGGCACGGCGGTGCGGTTTGAGCCGGGGCAGAGTCGCGAGGTCGAGTTGGTCGATTTCGGCGGTGGGCGGCGGGTGTTTGGGTTTGCCGGGCGGATTATGGGCGACCTTTAGCGCCTCATCGGGGGCAAGCCCCCTCCCACAGTTGGAATGCATTCCCATGTGGGAGGGGGCTTGCCCCCGATAGCTGACTCACATTCAACATAAATTTTCCAGGGCAACCACACATGAAAATCAGCCGCCAAGCCTACGCCGACATGTACGGCCCCACCGTCGGAGACAAGGTCCGCCTGGCCGACACCGAGCTGTTTGTCGAAGTGGAACAAGACTTCACCGTCTATGGCGAAGAAGTGAAATTCGGCGGCGGCAAGGTCATCCGCGATGGCCAGGGCCAGAGCCAGTTGCTCGCCCATGAAGTGGTCGACACGTTGATCACCAACGCGCTGATCATCGATCACTGGGGCATCGTCAAGGCCGACGTCGGCCTCAAGAACGGCCGCATCCACGCCATCGGCAAAGCCGGCAACCCGGACATCCAGCCCGGCGTGACCATGGCCATCGGCGCCAGCACCGAAGTGATCGCCGGTGAAGGCATGATCCTCACCGCCGGCGGTATCGACTCCCACGTGCATTTCATCTGCCCGCAGCAGATCGAAGAGGCGCTGACCAGCGGCGTCACCACCATGATCGGCGGCGGCACCGGCCCGGCCACCGGCACTAACGCGACGACCTGCACCTCCGGCCCGTGGCACCTGGCGCGCATGCTGCAGGCCAGCGACTCGTTCCCGATGAACATCGGTTTCACCGGCAAGGGCAACGCCAGTTTGCCCGAGCCGTTGATCGAGCAGGTCAAGGCCGGCGCCATCGGTTTGAAGCTGCACGAAGACTGGGGCACCACACCCGCGAGCATCGATAACTGCCTGAACGTCGCCGACCAATACGACGTGCAGGTGGCGATCCACAGCGACACCCTCAACGAGTCCGGCTTCGTCGAAACAACG
Organism: Pseudomonas sp. PSPC3-2; assembly: GCF_049897085.1. NCBI lineage: Bacteria > Pseudomonadati > Pseudomonadota > Gammaproteobacteria > Pseudomonadales > Pseudomonadaceae > Pseudomonas > Pseudomonas sp. PSPC3-2. The sequence continues at coordinate 249,903 of NZ_JAFCVO010000005.1, read as the reverse complement.
CTGGCCGCGCTCAAGGGCCGCACTATCCACACCTATCACACCGAAGGCGCCGGCGGCGGCCACGCGCCGGACATCATCAAGGCCTGCGGTTTCCCCAACGTGCTGCCCAGCTCAACCAACCCGACGCGGCCATTCACGCGCAACACCATCGACGAACACCTCGACATGCTGATGGTCTGCCATCACCTCGACCCGAGCATCGCCGAAGACGTGGCCTTCGCCGAAAGCCGCATCCGCCGCGAAACCATCGCCGCCGAAGACATCCTGCACGACCTCGGCGCGTTCTCGATGATCAGCTCCGACAGCCAGGCCATGGGCCGCGTCGGCGAAGTGATCACGCGTACCTGGCAAACCGCCGACAAGATGAAAAAACAGCGCGGCGCCCTGCCCGGCGACGGCCCCGGCAACGATAACTTCCGCGCCAAGCGCTACATCGCCAAGTACACCATCAACCCGGCGATCACCCACGGCATCAGCCATATCGTCGGCTCCATCGAAGTCGGCAAATGGGCTGATCTGGTGCTGTGGCGCCCGGCATTCTTCGGCATCAAGCCGACCCTGATCCTCAAGGGCGGCGCGATTGCCTCAAGCCTGATGGGCGACGCCAACGCCTCGATTCCCACGCCGCAGCCGGTCCACTACCGGCCGATGTTCGCCAGCTTCGGCAGCGCCCTGCACGCCACCAGCCTGACCTTTATCAGCCAGGCCGCCGAGGATGCCGGCTTACCGCAAGCCTTGGGTTTGAAGAAGCAGATCGCGGTGGTCAAGGGCTGTCGCAACGTGCAGAAAACCGACCTGATCCACAACGACTACCTGCCGCACATCGACGTGGACCCACAGACGTATCAGGTCAAGGCCGACGGCGTGTTGCTGTGGTGCGAACCGGCGGACGTGCTGCCGATGGCGCAGCGGTATTTCTTGTTTTAGCGCCGCTGATTCAACCCTGAAAACCGAGGTGTTCAGGGTTGCGTTGCACGCCGCATGATCAATCGACGCTGCGCCCCATCGCCTGGTCGCAGAGCCGGCGCAGGATGTTTTTACTTTCCTCGGCCAACACGGCAATGTCTGCGTAGTATCGCGCGTCACTCATCACCTGGCCGGGGGCGATTTCGCTGGCGGGCTTGCCCAGGGTGCGGGCGGTGGTTTCGATGATTTTTCGTTGTGCGGCCTTTTGCGTATCCGACAGGTTGCCATCGGTGGCCCACGCCGTCTGCGCTTCCAGCAGATCATCCAGCGCCCGGCTCTTATTGAGCAGCACCTCAAACGCCTCGGCGTTTGTGGCTTCAAGGTAGTTGCGCCAGAAGTCCTGCTCGATCAGTTGTTCCCGCAGCAGATCGCCCTCCTCCAGGCGCGTGACACGCTCATAGGCGTCATCGAGCATCTTGGGGGTCACGTCCGGTTCACTGAAGCGCATGCTCCTGGATTGCCAGGGCAGGTCCAGCCTTTGGGCAAGCCCGGTGACATACGCCAGGTGGATCTCCACCTCATCCAGCGTGCGTAACCGGTTGCCTTGGTCATCGTACTGGGCAACCAAATTCCCCTCGGCATCGTAGCGAGGAAAAGGCCGCCCCTGTGCCCTGAGTTCTTCCACGCGGGCGCGGGCGATCCTGCCCACCTCCTCCAAGCGCGACTTGCCCTTGGCCAGGTCCAGCAGTTCAAGCCGGACCCATTCCGGGCGACCCGACGCATGGGCTTCCCACTGCAGTACCTCGACCCCCATCGCGTTGAACAGTTGGGCGCCGGCGTCAACACAGGTAGTCGGCGCCGTGGCCATTTGGAAGAGTTTTGCGCGTAGCCGGGGTTCGGCGTCGGCAGCCTCGAGCATGCGCCAGACTTTCGCCGTCAGTTCGATCTTGTACGGCGCTAAAAGCGCATCGGACGACTCCGACAGCTTTCTGATCTCATCGAAAAATGGTTCCGAACCGTGCGCGCCTTCCACGGCATCCCAGACCGGCTGTTTGGCCTGCCATTCGTCCGCCGTCAAACCGGCCATCCAGTGCGCACTGTCTTGCGTCCCGGCGGGCGGTAGGCGCCGCTGCGGGTCGATACCGACGGACTCGATATAGCCTCTGAGCGTGCTGCGCACCTCTGGCGTCAAGAGCAACTGGTCAACACGCGCGCGGGCGAGCACACCGGCTTGATCAGAGCCCAGGGCCACAGCGGGTATGCGGTCAATGGAGTTGGCGCTTAAATCCAGCACGAACGAGCGCGGCCGTGGCACCTCAAGGAGGCCTACAGGCCAGTCGGTCAGCCCGGTGCCGCCCAGCCAGAGCAATCGCAGCTCGCGCATTTGGCTGATATCAGGCGCGAGCCCCAACGGGTTGCCATCCAGCCACAGTTCGCGTAAATGCCGCATCAGCCTCAAGCGCCCGACCGCCTCTGCATCCAGAACGATATGGTTTTCCGCCATTTCCAGCACCCCAAGACGTGACATCTGCGTGATCTGCGGCGGCAGTCGAGTCAGCTCGCACGCGGCAATATCCAGGGCTTGCAGGGCGGTAAAGTGCGACAGGAACGGCACGTTTACATCGCTGAAATCGGAGTTCGACAGATCCAGCCCGCTCACATGGTCAAAGTTGGCACTCAATGCCGGCAGGCTTTGCAGTTGCCGGTGAAACGGTTTGTTCGCCAGTTCGATCTTCTGCCCCAGGTAGCGCCCGGCGGCGTCGTAATGCCGGGCGCCGATCCGGCGCCAGGCATCCTTGAGCGCGCGCACGATCTCGCTGCGCATCAGCAACTGTTCGTGGTAGGCCGGGCTGCCGAACTCACCCACGCCTTCAATCGGTACGCTCATCCAATGTTGCAGCGCGGCATCCAGCACCTTGTACTCGCGCTCCAGCGCCTTGAGCCACAGGTCGCTGTAGGGATCGTTGGCCGCCCGCAGTGCAATCACCTCCTCGTCGGTGAAGTCCGGGTACAAGCTGCTCAGGCGCGCCTCAAGGAGGCGATCCCAGTCCCCCAGGCCTACGCCCCGGCCACTCAAGGGATAGCCACGGCGATTGCCGGGCAAGACGCTGGGCGCGACGAAGAACGGCCGGCTCTCGGGCAGCATTTGCAACAGACTGCGTAATTGCGGCCGGGGCAAGGCATGTCGCTGGATCAGCGCCTTCAATTGTTGCCCCTGCCCGACGTGAGGCAAGCCCAGGGAAACGCGATGCGCATCAGGCAAAGCATGCTGGATCGAGCCATAGAGACTGTTGATGATGTACAGCGAATTGGCCGCTTCATCGAACGCCTGATACCGACCTGGAGACACCCACACCAGCACCTTGCGGCTGCTCGCGTCGACGGGGCCGACACTGGCGCGCAATGCGCCCTCGTAGTCACGTTCGCGCACCTCCAGCCGCAAGTCGTCTTGCCAGCCGGGCAGCGCTTCGAGGGTGTTGAGCACCAGCGTCTCGGTGTCCGGGCCGACCAGGGCCTCCAGGTACAGCCCTTGATAGGCGCGCACCAGGCGCACCTGGCGCTGCATGCCACGGGCCTTCTGAGCCAGCGCCAGCGGCACCTTGCCGGTGTGTTTGAGGCTCACCAGCTCAGCCGTAGGCGCACCGTCAAGCAACTCGCGGCCCATGGCATTCGGCAAACCTTTGAAATCACGCTGCAACACCTGCAATGCCGAGTCGGCGACAGGCGCCTGACGGTGATACAAACTGTTGAACAACCGCGCGCGTTGCCCGACCGAAAAATCCGCCAGGGCCGATTGAAGCAGCGTTATGCGCGCGGCGTTATCGACGGGAATGTACTGATAGAACTGGCGCAGGATCTGCGCCACCTGGTCTCGACTGAACGCCTGGATGATGCGTTCGGGTAATTTGCCGGTCATCAGGTCCGTCATGCTGATGTTGATCACCTGCGTCGCGGACTGCCCCGCAGGCGCGTACCGAACACGTTGGGTCGCTGCTCCCGAGCCCTCAGTCACTTCAATGGCCCACGAAGCCGGCCACTCTGGCAGCTCTACCGCCAGCGGCACCGCATACTGGGCCAAGGGGCTGGACAGGTTGCCGCTGCGAATCAGCTCGCTCACCTTCACCGCATCGGCGTAGGCCCGAAACTGGCTGGCCGTGTCGTTAAGCACGGCCGGGACCGCCGCGCTTTCGCTGTGTACGCGGCGCAATACGCCGTCATCCACGTCACTGACCGTGCGAATCTGCTCCAGCTCGATGTCGTTGAAAGCCTCCATGGACGATCCCAGGCGTTGCATCAAGCGTGGCGGCTGCCAGCTCAGCGGCTGCTCCATCTCATGGTGCCAGCCACCGGAACCGTTGTGACGGATCTCCGGCTGGTAGGCATCGGGGCGCCGCGGATGCTGAATGCGATATTTGCCGGGGTACGGGTCTTTTTTCAGCTCCAAGGGCTGGCCTTCGAGCAGCAGAATCTGGTCACGCCCATAGATATGCAAGCCTTCCGCCGAGGGCAGCGAATCCGCCGCGATGTGGATGTTGCGCACATAGGGTTTGAGGTCCGGCTTCCAGAGCCGGACTTTGCCGCCGGGCACTTTGACCAACTTCAGGCTTTCGACAAACGGCGAGACGCTAAAGTGGAAAACCACTGCGCCGGCGCCGAGCATCACCAGGTTTCCCAACACATCGCCCACGTGCAACCATCCGGCCTCGCGGTCCCCGGAGCTCAGCTCATGAACCCCTTCAAAGACCTCAAACAGCAACTGGGCAGCCGTCACCGCCAACATCGCATAGCCCAATGGCGGCACCGCCATCGAGACCGTATTCAACACCAACATGCCCAGGCCCAGGTAATGCGACCAGCGGCGGGCGCGGTTGGCGGCATCGGCATGCGCGGTCGTTATGGCTTCGGCGAGCCCATCGTCCAGCAAGCGCTCGAGCTGGCTTTCGTAGAGTTCGTCCCACAGGTCGATGATGCTCCAGAGCCCCTTGATCGGGTCGCTGTTGATATCCAGATTCGGGCCTTTGATGGGGATTCGAACGGTATGGGCGGGGTCACCCAGCACCTGGGTGAACGGCGTCGGCGCGAGCAATTTTGACCAGAACTGCCCACGCTCCGAGCGCATCCACCGCGCCGCCCATGACTGCTGCGGCGCGTCATCGACCAACTCCGTCAACCGGCGAAAGTAATAGGGGCGGTCCTTTTTGGCCACAAAACGGCTGAAAAACACTTGGTATTGCGTGGGTTCGATGCCCTTGGATCGGTCGTCATCTTGGCTGCCGTGGGTCAGGCGGTCCGTCATGTCCTGGCGGAATTCGGCAAACGACGCGTAGCGCTTGATCGGCTGGACCGGATCGTCGGGAAACCAGGCGATAAACCAGGTGCCATAACGCCGGATCACGCTCGGCTCGATGAGCAAACAGCCTTGAAGCCGCAGGTGCATCAGGCAGGGCGTGCTGTACCAGATCTGTTTGTCGCCGATCTTGATGTTTTGCTCACCGCTGGCCACTTTCAACAGCAACGCAAAATCATCCGCGCCGATATCCCCCTTGAGCAACGCGAGGTGCGCCGCGACCTTGAGGGCGTCTTTTTTCCAGCGGGTAAAGCGCAGGCGCAACAACGCCTCGTCGACCACATTGGCGCAGCGCAGGTGGCTATTGAGGTAGGCCTGGTACTGACCGCCCAGGTCCAGCTCACGGCAGAGCGTGACGAACGTATCGAGGGGAAGCGCGGTGGTGACACGCTCAAAACGACCGGTGTCATCGTTGGGCCGGGTGATGAAACCTGAAGCACTGTTGAAAAAGCCGGGCGCCGCTTCCGGTGCTTCAAAGTTGTTCAGCGCCGCTTGCAGCAGGGAAAACGTCTTGGTCTTGAACCCGCCCGTTTGCCGGCCGAAGGCGTCTTCTGCCGGCACATACAGCAGCAGATACGTTTGCTGCACATCCAGCGTGTAACCGGCGTCTTTTAGTGCGGTTTCCAACAACGGCCGGGCGAACGCCGTGACCGTCTGGACCTTTGCCATCTGCGCTTCCCATTGGTTCAATGAGTTCCAACTGGCGTCGACAAAGGTCTTGAGCGTGTCTTTTTGCTGCTGCGTGGTCCAGATGTACCAGCCAGGCAACTCAGGGCTGAGCTGGCGCAGTGCGGCGCGGTTGTGCGCGGAGGCGTTGACGAGTGCCTGCGGTATCAGGCTGGCGAGCGTTGCGTAGTGCTGCCCTTGGTCTCCCGCAGGAAGCGGGGCTTGGGTATGGGCCATGAAAAACTACCTCATTGTGAAAATGAGCAGCTTATTCATGGCCCCCACGGGCCTGGGCCTAACTATGCAAGACAGTTGCCCGGGTGGATCAGTTGTTCCAGCCTTTGCGCGGATCGAAGGCGGCGCTGTCGGCCAGTGCCTTCCACAACCCGAGCACTTCCTCGCTGGCCTCTTTGGGCATCACCACTTTCAGTTGGATGAACAGATAACCGCGCTGCCCGCCCTTGTTCATCAGGCCATGGCCCTTGGCGCGCATGCGCTGGCCGTTCTGGCTGCCGGCCGGGACCTTGAGGTTGATCTTGCCGGTCAGGGTCGGCACGGCGACTTCGGTGCCCAACGCCAGTTCCCACGGTGCCACCGGCACGGTGATCACCAGGTTTTCGCCTTCGACCTCGAATGTTGGGTGCGGCGCAAACTTGACGATCAGGTACAGATCACCGTTGGCCCCACCGCCAATGCCCGGTGCGCCCTGGCCTTTGAGGCGGATGCGCTCCCCGTCGGTGACCCCGGAGGGGATCTTCACGTTCAGGCTCTTGACGGTGTTGCTGACATGCCGGCCCGAAGCGTCGTATTGCGGTACCTGGAAGCTGATCTGCTTGGACTCGGTGGACAGCGTCTCTTCAAGAAACACCGACAGTTGCATCTCCACATCCTGGCCTTTGCGCCCGGTACTGCGGCGCTGACCGCCGCTGAAGCCGTCGCCACGGGCGCCGAAGATCGAGCTGAAAAAGTCCGAAAAATCCCCCTGATCCTCGCCGCCACTGTAGCCGCCACGGCTCTGCCAGCCCGGTGGCCCCTGGAACGGCTGGCCATGCTGGCCGTATTTGCGCAACTCATCGTACTCGGCGCGCTTGTCGGCGCTTTTCAGCGCTTCATAGGCTTCAGACGCGTCCTTGAACTTGGCTTCGGCGTCTTTTTCCTTGCTCACGTCCGGGTGATATTTGCGCGCCAGCTTGCGATAGGCGGTCTTGATCGCCTTGTCGTCCGCCGTCGGCTCCACGCCAAGGATCTTGTAATAGTCTTTAAAGTCCATCTGGGGGGTCACCCTCCGTCATCGATATCGCACAGCCAGCGGCACAGCATGCGCCGGTTTGCAGCGTTTGGATTGACTGAACTCAATCCCAAGCCGATGGCTGCGTCAGAAGTTTATCGGCACCGCACGAATAACCTTGCAGCCACCGACCGTATGCTGGACAAGTTGGGGGCAAACGCTGGTCTTTCAAGGCGCGCGGCCGGCTATTTAACAGATCGTCGGCCTACGCATCTGCGCGCGGGTGGCATACACTGCGCGGCCGTTTTTCAACCGGAACCCGATAGACATGAAAAACCCATCCCCAGCCCGTGCCTGCGGCATCGACTTTGGCACGTCCAACTCCACCGTCGGCTGGATTCGTCCCGGCATGGAAACGCTTATCGCGCTGGAGGACGACAAAATCACCTTGCCGTCGGTGGTGTTCTTCAACTTCGAGGAGCGCCGCCCGGTCTACGGTCGCCTGGCGCTGCACGAATACCTGGAGAACTACGAAGGCCGGCTGATGCGCTCGCTCAAGAGCCTGCTGGGTTCCAAGCTGATCAAGCATGACACCAGCGTGCTGGGCACCGCGATGCCGTTCACCGACTTGCTGGCGCTGTTTATCGGCCAACTCAAGAGCCGCGCCGAAACTGCTGCCGGCCGCGAGTTCGAAGAAGTGGTGCTGGGTCGCCCGGTATTTTTCGTCGATGACGACCCGATGGCCGACCAGGAAGCCGAAAACACCTTGGTCGACGTGGCACGCAAGATCGGCTTCAAGGACATCTCGTTCCAGTACGAACCGATTGCCGCGGCCTTCGACTACGAGTCCACCATCGAAAAAGAAGAGCTGGTGCTGATTGTCGACATCGGCGGCGGTACCTCGGACTTCTCGCTGGTGCGCCTGTCGCCGGACCGTCGTCACAACGACAACCGCCACGACGACATCCTCGCCACCGGCGGCGTCCACATCGGCGGTACCGACTTCGACAAACAGCTCTCGCTGGCCGGCATGATGCCGCTGTTCGGCTACGGCAGCCGCATGAAAAGCGGCGCCTACATGCCCACCAGCCACCACATGAACCTGGCCACGTGGCACACCATCAACTCGGTGTACTCGCAAAAATCCCAGCTGGCGTTGGGCAGCATGCGCTACGACATCGAAGACACCGGCGGCATCGACCGCCTGTTCAAGCTGATCGAACAGCGTGCCGGCCACTGGTTGGCGATGGAAGTCGAAGAAACCAAGATCCAGCTGACCCACGAAAACAGCCGCCATGTGCTGCTCGACCGGGTGGAGCCAGGGTTGAGCGTGGACCTGAGCCGTGCGCTGTTCGAGTCGGCCATCGATGCGCTGCTCGAGCGCGTGCGTAACAGCGTCACCCAATTGCTCACCGACGCGTCGGTGGACGTGGCGCAGGTGGACACGGTGTTCTTTACCGGCGGTTCCAGCGGCATTCCGGCGCTGCGCCACAGCATCTCGGCGATGCTGCCGAATGCGCGGCATGTGGAAGGGAATATCTTTGGCAGTATCGGTAGCGGGTTGGCGATTGAGGCGAGCAAGCGCTACGGCTGCTGATCTGCCCTCAACTCACGGGCACTGAAAATCAAAATGTGGGAGGGGGCTTGCCCCCGATGGCATTCGCTCAGTTGATACCTGCATCGACTGAAACTCCGCTATCGGGGGCAAGCCCCCTCCCACATTGGATTGCATCAAGGCTGGGCGTTGAGGAGGGTTGCCATTAGTTGATTGACCCGCTCCGCCGCCTCCAACTTTTGAAATGCAATCTAAATTGTGGGAGGGGGCTTGCCCCCGATTGCAGTGGGTCAGTCACCAGGAATATTGACTGACACATCGCTATCGGGGGCAAGTCGAATCGTCGCACCGCCCCTCCCACACTCAGACCATCCCACCGAGCTTCAACTCACTCTTCAAATACGCGTAGTAAATCGGCCCAGCCACCACGCCTGGTAGGCCGAACGCGGCCTCGAACACCAGCATCGCCAACAACAACTCCCAGGATTTGGCACTGATCTGCCCGCCGACGATCCGCGCGTTGAGGAAGTACTCGACCTTGTGGATCACGATCAAATACCCCAGCGCCGCCACCGCCACCCAGATCGACAGCGACAGCGCGACGATGGTGATCAGGGTGTTGGACATCAGGTTGCCGATCACCGGCAGCAGGCCGAGCAGGAAGGTCAGCACGATCAGGGTTTTGGTCAGCGGCAGGTGAATCCCGCACAGCGGCAGCACCACGGCGAGGAACACGGCGGTAAACACGGTGTTGAGGGCCGCGATCTTGATCTGTGCAAAGACGATGTTACGAAACGCCTGGACCAACAGGTGCAGACGATCGAACAGCGCGGCGGCCAAGGGTTTGCGTTTGGTCAGGTCAGGCACGCGCTGCAGCGCCATGATCGCGCCGAGCACCATGCCGATCAGCAGGGTGACGAACATGTGGGCGGCATCTTTGCCCACCAGTTGCAGGTCGCTCAGGTGTTTGCTGATCCAGTCGCCAATGGCCACCCGGAATTCGGCGGCGCTGGCGGGCAGGTAGGCATCGAGAAACGGTGGCAGTTGGCCGCGCGCGCGGTCGACCACGCCCATGAATTTGTCGAGGGAGGCCCCGGGATTTTCCGCTTCGTGGAGCAGGAAGCTGATCGCGCCGGCAAAAATCAGGGCCAACACGCTGACGATCAAGGTGCCGAGCAAGGCGACGGCGAGCCAGCGCGCACGCCGACCTTCGATCAGCCGTTGCAGTTGAGGGGTAAGCATGTTGACCAGTTCAAACACCAACAGACCGGCCAGCAGGCTGGGCAGTAACTTCAGCGGCAGAACCAGCAGTAACCCGCCGAAAATGATGATGTAACTGGCCAGCAACAACACGTGACGCTGAGAAAACGTTGGCATACAGCCTCAAAACGAACGGCGTTAAAGGATGGGCAGTCTGCCAGCCTTGGCGGAATCAAGCGAGGGGATCGGTGGTGAATGCGATCAAGTGTGGGAGCTGGCGTGCTATCGCAGGCAAGCCAGCCTCACACATTTGCTCTTCAGCGGCCGCGAAATCGCCATCAGCCTTTGAGGCAGGTGCTCATGAACGTCTTGCGTGCATCGCCAATCAGCGCCTTGGTTTTCGCCGACGCATTGCAATCCTTCATCTTCTGCTGCTGCGGGGTCAATGTCTTCGCATCATTGGCCGCCGGCGCCGACAGGCAGGTTTTCATGAAGGTCTTGCGCTCCTCGCCCTTGAGCGTCTTGGTGGTGGCCTCGGCATTGCAGGTGGTCATTTTAGTTTGCTGGGCGGTCGCGGCAAAACCTTGGGAACACAGCATCAGGCCCATCATCAACAACGGAATTCGCAGCATCTTCATGGAGTTTTCTCCCTGTTACCGTGCCGGACGGCACGGCCTACCGACGAGTGTAGCCAAACCTTGTAACATCTTCACCGGCCACGGATGTTTGCCCGTCGGTACTGCTCCGGGGTACAGCCGGCGTGGCGCTGGAACATCGCGATAAACGCCGAGGCGGTGCTGTAGCCGAGGTCGAAGGCCACCTGTTGCACGCTGCGCTCGCTGTCGAGGGCTTCGATGGCTGCCAGGTAGCGCAGGCGCTGGCGCCATTCGCCGAAGCTCATGCCCAGCTCGCGCACAAATTGGCGGGCCAGGGTGCGTTCGCTCACATGCACCTGCTCGGCCCATTGCGCCAAGGGGCGGCTATCCCCCGGTTCGGCCTGCATGCCTTCGAGCACGCCGAGCAGCCCGGATTGGCGCGCGTAGGGCAGGAAACCATCGTGGACCGGTGCCTGCTTGAGCTGGTCCACCAACACCTGGGCCAGGCGGATATCGGCTTCGGTGTGGGGGATGTTGACGTCACGCTGGGCGAAGTCACTGAGAATCGCCTTGAGGATATCGCTGATCGCCAGGGTACAAGGCTGCTTGGGCAGTTGCGCGCACAACGCCGGGGCGAGGCCCACCGAGCGGTAGACAATTGCCTGGGCATTGTAGGAACTGTGCTCGGTGTCCGGCGGTATCCACACCGCGTACTGCGGCGGCGACATAAAGCGGCTGCCGGCCACTTCCATGCGCATCACCCCGCTGGCCGAATAATCCAACGAACCCCAGAAGTGCCGGTGCGGGGTGCATTCGGTGTTCGGGGCAAAATCGGAGTAACGGAAGTACACCGGGCTCGGCAGGCTGGGGAAATCCGCAAGGCGGACGGTGTGTCTGGGCATGTTGTCTGGATTCAGAGGTCGTTTGTCTGGATCGCAGTATAGGCTTCGATCCAGACAGAGGGATAATCGCGCCTCATCAACACATTGGGCTGCTTTCAATGCAATACGCGTATCCCCTGCTGGCCATTTTCATCTGGGCCGGCAACACCGTGGTCAACAAACTGGCCGTGGGTTCGATCTTCCCCGCTGAAATTGGCTTCTACCGCTGGTTGCTGGCGGCGCTGCTGTTTACCCCGTTCATGCTCAAGCCGGTGATTGCGCAGTGGCCGATCATCCGCCCGAACCTGGGCAAGATATTTATCCTCGGCGTGCTGGGCATGGCGGTGTATCAAAGCCTGGCCTATTACGCCGCGTCGCTGACCAGCGCCACCAACATGGGCATCATCCTGTCGCTGATGCCATTGATGGCGTTGACGGCGGCGATCATCAGCCTCGGCCAACGCCTGACGTTTGGCGCACTGAGCGGCGCGCTGCTGTCGTTCGCCGGCGTGGTGGTGGTGGTGTCGTCCGGCAGCCTGGGCGCGTTGCTGCAACACGGGGTCAACCTGGGCGACGCGATGATGCTGGTCGCCACCCTGGCCTACGCGGTCTACAGCACCCTGCTGAAAAAATGGCAGCTGCGCCTCCCGCCGTTGGTGTTGCTGTATTTGCAGGTGCTGGTGGCGGTGGTGGTGCTGTTTCCGCTGTTTCTGTTTTCGGCAAAAGCCGGGCTGGGCTGGGCGAATATCCCGTTGGTGCTGTACGCCTGCCTGCTGGCCTCGATGCTCGCGCCGTTGGCCTGGATGCACTCGGTCAAAACCCTGGGGCCGAGCCGCACCACGTTGTTTTTCAACCTGCTGCCGCTGATTACCGCGCTGATTGCGGCGCTGGTGTTGAAGGAAGCGTTGGCGCCGTATCACCTGGTGGGCGGGCTGTTGACGTTGGGCGGGGTGATTTTGTCGGAGCGCTGGACCACGCCGGTTGGCCGCAAGCTGGGCGTTGCCTGAGCTATCGCTATCGGGGGCAAGCCCCCTCCCACATTGGACCGCGTTCGCCCTGGCGCCTCGGTCAACTGTGGGAGGGGGCTTGCCCCCGATGAACGATAACGCGGTGCATCTGCTACACCCCAGCCGCCTTGAGCCGCCGCGCATGCTCGACAAACAAGCGGATCGGCTGCGCCCCCTTGCCCACCAACCCCAGCGACTGGTTGACGATATCGAAATGGTCGAGGGCGTAGTCATCGCCGATCACCGTGCCCAGGTGTGAGCTGTAGCGCCCGACCATGCCATCGCACTGGCCCTTTTCGCGCACGAAGCTGCGGGCGAACAGGCGACAACTGCGATTCGTGCCATCGAACAGGTTGCGCCCGCGATCGGTCTTACCCGGTTGCAAGGTGCCGGACCACGAGTAATAGCGCACGCCATTCACCGCTTCGGCGCCCTGCCCGCCCCACGTCTGCGGCAATCCCTGGGGATATTCACGATTAAACAACGCCACCCCCGCGCGGGTCAGCGACTGGTGCGAGGCGTGCAGGTCCGCCTTGAAGCGCGGGCCACGGTAGCCGGTTTCGAGCAGGCTCATGACGGCGGCGACCAAGTGAAACAGCGCGCTGACGACCCGGCCTTTGACGCTGTCCATCGGGTAATGGGCATGGAAATAATCCGCCAGCTCCGAGCCGTGATTGGGCCCGGCCACCGACGTCACCGACGCGATCCACTCCGGGCGCTTGGCGGCGGCATAACGCGCGGTGAGCGCGCCCTGGCTATGGCCGATCAGGTTGACCTTGTCGGCGCCGGTTTCGCGGCGAATCCGCTCGACCTGCACCAGCAACTGCTCACCGCGCACCTCACTGGCATCGAGCGGCGCCACCTGCACCGCAAACACCTGCGCCCCACCCGCCCGCAGCGCCGGGACGATGCCATACCAGTAAGGAAACAACCCCAGGCGCACAAACCCCAGCATGCCCGGCACCAGCACCAAGGGGTAACGCGTGGCTAACGACTGCGACATGAAGCGAACGTCCTTGATCAAGAAAGGATGCGAGCAGGCTAACCCAATCCGGCGACGCGCTGATGACACCTGTCGGTAAATCCAATAAAACTTTTTGCGTTGCGCACGACTCACACCTTGGAGCGATCACGCCGGCAGAGCGTGGCGTAAAACCGGATTAGCACCAGGAGATTGAGATGACCGAAGCACACTTGACTGACGTTGCGACCCTGCGCCAGCGCGCCCGCCAGAACGTCGAAAACGGCGCCGTGACCGAAGGCTACGGCGCCGACCGCGAAGAGATCATTCGCCTGCTCAACGCCTCGCTGGCCACTGAACTGGTCTGCGTGCTGCGCTACAAGCGCCACTACTTCATGGCCAGCGGCGTGAAAGCGCAGATCGCCGCTGAAGAATTCCTCGAACATGCGACCCAGGAAGGCGAACACGCCGACAAACTCGCCGAACGTATCGTGCAGTTGGGTGGCGAGCCGGAATTCAACCCGGACCTGCTGTCGAAGAACGCCCACGCGCAATACGTGGCCGGCAACAATTTGAAGGAAATGGTCTACGAAGACCTCGTCGCCGAGCGGATTGCGGTCGACAGCTACCGCGAAATCATCCAGTACATCGGCGATAAAGACCCGACCACTCGCCGTCTGCTTGAAGAAATCCTGGCTCAGGAAGAAGAGCATGCGGATGACATGGCGGATATTCTCGAAAGTCTGTAAATGACTGCGCATCTAAAAAGGGGGAAGCGGGTTAGCCCGCTTCCCCTTTTGACCGTCAGTTCGTCAGAAACCATGATAGGGCCATCCCCGCCATGGACGAGAGTGTGAGCAGGTAGGGAAGAACACTGTCACTGTGGCGAGGGAGCTTGCTCCCTCGCCACGGGTTAGCGGTTGCCCGCTCTATCGCTTAACTGACCGGCATTAGCGCCGAATCAACCTTTCACAGTCTTCGGCGCCTTGCCTTCCTTCATCTGCTGCAACAACGGCGCGCACTGATTGGGCACATCACCGCTCGGCGCGACCAGTGCCAGCAACCCGGCGGCCGGGCCGGCGATGATCCCCAACGCGACCATGCCGGCGCCGCGCAGTGCCAGGGGGATGGCTTTCACGCCGGCATTCGGTTTGATGAACGGACCGTTCACATACAGCGGTGAGCGCAGGGAGAACAGGCGGAAGCCTTTCGACTCCGGGGTGATGGTCAGGTCAAGCTGCTCCGAGGCCATGTTCGCCGTGCCATCGATGTAGATGATCGCGTTCTCGGTATCGAACACAAACAAGCGTGTGGTCGCGAGCCCGGTCTTGATGCCGAAGTCCGCCGCTGCGCAGTTGATCTTCACTTCCTTGTCGCCAAACAAACGCCCGACGACGTAGTTGCCCACGTTGAGCCCGACGATTTCCATCAGCCCCCGGCTGATGGCGCCGTCGTTGATCAGCATCTTCAGGTCGCCGTTGGCCGAGCCCAGCAACGCCGCCACCGAGTTGCCGCGCCCGGCAATATCCGCATCGCCATTGAGTTCGCCAAAGCTGGTTTTCATCGGTTCGAAGGTCGGGAACAACTGCTTGAGCTTGAAGTTGCGCGCGGTCAATTTGGCGCGGCCTTCCATTGGCGTGACGCGCCCGTTCAGGCGAATCTGCGCATCGAGCTTGCCGCCAGCCACGCCGAACCGCAGGGGTTGCAGGCTCAGTTCGCCGTCGGTGAGCACCAGGTGCGTGTAGAGGTCGGTGAAGGGCAAGTCGGTGCTGTGGACGATGCGTTTGCCGGTGAATTCGACGTCGGCATCCATGTCACGCCAACGCTCGGTGCGGAAGGCTTCCACCGGCAGTACTTTGGTCGCCGGCTGTTTACTCATCCCGCCCCGGGCCTTTTGCTTGGCGTTGGAATCAGCACCGATCAAGGGGGCAAGGTCGGCCATCAACAGTTGATTGGACACCAGCGTGCCGCTGAGTTTGGGGCGTGGCTGGCTGGCGACGTAGGCCAGGTTGCCGTGGATATCGCTGGCGCCGATCTTGCCGTTGAAGTTTTCGTAGCGGAACGTCGCGCCGCTGGCTTGGTGCAGTTGGGCGATCAGGTGCCCGTCGGTGGAATAGGCCGGCGAGTCCGGCAGGGTGACACCGGTCAGCGGGTACAGGTTGCCCAGGCTTGCGCCTGCGAGTTTCAAGCGCAGGTCCAGGGCGCCGAGATTGAGCGGGTCGGTCAGGGTGCCGGCCAGGGCGATGCGGGTGTCGGCGATGTTCACCTGGGCTTGCAGCGGGAACGGCTTGGCCGCGTCCTGCAAAGCGAGCAGGCCGCCGATCTTGCCGCTGCCGTCGAGTTTCTGGCCGTGGTACTGGCCTTTGACCTTGAGACCGAACGCGTAGTCCTGGGGGGCCGCGCCTTTTTCCAGGGCCTTTTTGGCATCCGTCTCGCCGACGATTTCACCGAAGGGGATGGGTTTGCCCAACGGGTCGACGATCACGTCCAGCTGGGTTTTGAGGGTCTGGTCGTCGAGCGTCACGTGGCCCTTGTCGAAGCCGATGGCGCCGATCTCCACCACCCAGTTGGAGGGCTCAGCGTTGGGGTCCTTGGGATCAAATGTGAATACCCAGTTGGCACGCCCATCGGCCAGGCGCTGCAACTCGGCGCTCGGCTCGGTGAGGTCGATGCGCGGGATCACCACGCGCTGCACCAGCAAGGCCAACGGTGAGATACGCAGTTCCACTCGCTTGAGCGTGACCATTTGCGGGGTTTTCGACCACTCGGGGTTGCCCAGGCTCAGGTCTTCGGCGATCACATGGGGCCATGGCACCCAGGCACGCCAGCCACCCTGGTCCAGTTCACGGCGCCACACCACCGCCAGGTTGCCATTGACGGCAAACGGGCGATGCAGTTCTTCGGAGACCTTGGCATTGAGCGGCGGTTTGATGCGGTTCCAGTCGAAGAACAACAAAAACACCACCACCACGACGATTGACAGAACGATGCTGGCGCAACACCAAGCGACGATTTTACGAGTGCGCGTCATTGCACAGAACTCCTGAATACGACTGGCCGAGTCACAGCCCTTAAGACAACTTATACAGCTAGGACTGGCAAACCACCCCGGGGTTTAACCCGATCGGCGTTTTGCCAGAAAAAACCCATTTTTCTGACCGCCTCGACAGTTTTTTCCTACGCCAGCGCACCATTGGTACCCAGGTGCGTGTCGAAAATACCCAGTACGGTGCAAAACCGCGGGCTTGAGAGGCACGACTTAGAGCCTCCTACGAGAACAATCAATTCCGTTGATTATTACCATTGTGTTTATGAACTTTTATATCGACTTATCGAGAGTAGCATTAGCCCCGTACCCACTTAATCGCCCTCCCAAGGAGCAACCGATCATGAAACGCCAAGTACTCGCTACCGTGCTGCTGTCTGTCCTCGCTTCCAGTGCTTTTGCCCTGCCGGCCGCTGAACAAGCGATCCCACAAGTCAAAGCCGATGCCGTTCAGTTCAGCCAAACCCTCGCCCGTAGCGGGTCGCAAGAAGAAGAGAACCGTGACTACGCCAAAGGTGCCGTTGCTGAAAATGGTTCGGAACAAGCCAACAAACGCGCTTACACCGAAGGTGTAACCGAAAACGGCCGCAACCGCCTGGAAGAGAAAGGTCTGGTTGAAGGTGGTGCTGAACAAGCCAACGAACGCGCCTACACCCAAGGTGTTGCTGAAGGTGGTGCTGACCGTCTGCAAGAACTGCATCAAGCTCAGAGCTAAGCCCGTGGTGGCCCGGAAAAAAGCCCGATCCCTGGATCGGGCTTTTGACTTTTTGCAGAACGTGTCACGTATCCACGCAGCAATCCCCCGCCAAGTTCGACGTCAATGAAGCGGTTTTGCTAGAGTGCGTCGCTGTACTTGCCGACAAAGCCCGCCTGCCATGCTGCCCCGTGCCGAACAGAAGCAACAGACCCGCCTCGCCCTGATGGACGCAGCCCGCCATCTGATGGAGTGTGGCCGTGGGTTCGGCAGCCTGAGCCTGCGCGAAGTGGCCAAGACGGCCGGGATCGTGCCCACCGGGTTCTATCGTCACTTTGCCGACATGGACCAACTGGGCCTGGTGCTGGTCAGCGAAGTCGGCCAGACCTTCCGCGCTACGATCCGCCTGGTGCGCCACAACGAATTCGTGATGGGCGGCATTATCGATGCGTCCGTGCGGATCTTCCTGGATGTGGTCTCAGCCAATCGTTCGCAATTCCTGTTCCTGGCCCGCGAACAGTACGGTGGCTGCCTCGCCGTGCGCCAAGCCATCGGCGCCTTGCGCGAAGACATCACCCGTGACCTGGCCGCCGACCTGACCTTGATGCCCAAGCTCCAGCACCTGGATGCCGACGGCCTGCACGTGATGGCCGACCTGATCGTCAAAAGTGTGTTCGCCACCCTGCCTGACATCATCGACCCGCCCGCCCACGCGCTGCCCGCCCATCTCACGCCCCAGGCGAAAATCACCCAGCAGTTGCGCTTCATCTTCATTGGCCTCAAGCACTGGCAGGGCCTCGGCAGCACCGAGTAAGCCGTCAACCCGCTTTATGGAAACGCTTGGCGCCGGTGTAGTTCTTGTTCCAGTAGTTGTTGCCGAGCGAATCGATGCGCACGTTCTTGCCGGCCCGCGGCGAATGAATGAATTTACCTTCGCCGATATACAGCCCCACATGGCTGACCTGGCCGCGCCCGTTGCCTTTGAAAAACACCGCGTCCCCCGGCTTGAGCTCGTTGCGCTTGACGGTCGCGGCCGTTGAACGGTGCATCGCCGCCGTGGTACGCGGGATATGAATGTTGGCTTCGGTCTTGAACAGATAGACCAGGAAACTGCTGCAATCAAACCCCTGCTCGGCCGAGCTGCCGCCCCATTTGTAAGGCGTGCCCAGCAAGGCATGGGCGCGGTCGATCACATTCGCCACCGAAGACGATGGAACACCTTGCAGCGAAGAGCCGAAGGTCGATTGGGATTTCAGGTTGGCCGAGGCCGATGAGATGACACAAGAGAGAGAGAAAAGGATTAAAAAGAAAAATGACTTGAACATGACGAACATCGCTGTGGTGTAAAGACGGCGCAAATCCTAAAGAAATAGTGCGTAGCTTTTTGAACGCCGAATCCGGTTACCGCGTAGGAGAAATCCGAAAAAGTACAAGTGCGAAATAGATGAAGGAAACTTCATACTGCACGTACACGATATCCACACAAATGCACCCATCCAGTGCCACACTTCCAGTGCGCGCACCAAATTGAAGCACGCAGAAAAATAGCTGACGCCCTATTCGGTGGCACGGCCTGTTTACCTACAGGGAATTCCTACCCCCGCACGTGATTGGCAAGCCCCTTGCTCTAGCTCTCTTATCGCTCATAGCTGGAAGCCTTCTGATGCTGGTGATCCACCGCCGAATCGCCCCGCAAGCCCTCTGGGCCGCCGAGTTGCTGCTGAACTTCGAAGCCCGCAGCAAAAGCCGCCTGCGCTGTTTCAGTGCCGACGGCGAAGACGTCGGCCTGTTCCTGGAGCGTGGCCAGCCGCCGCTGCACGATGGCGAGTTCCTACAGGCTGAAGACGGACGTGTCGTGCGTGTCTGCGCGCGCCCTGAACAATTGCTGCACGTCACCTGCCGCAACGCATTTGAACTGACCCGCGCCGCGTATCACCTGGGCAATCGCCATGTGGCCTTGCAAGTGGGCGACGGCTGGCTGCGCCTGCTGGATGATTACGTGCTCAAGGCCATGCTTGAACAACTGGGCGCGCAGACCGAAAGCCTCGAAGCGCCGTTCCAACCGGAACACGGGGCCTACGGCGGCGGGCACCATCATTCGCGCCATGGCGATGAAGATTTCAACTACCCGCCGAAGCTGCATCAATTCGGCGTGCGTTTATGAACCCAGCCTGGGCGCTGCTGCGTCTGGCCAGTCCGCAATTGCCGATTGGCGGCTACAGCTATTCCCAGGGCCTGGAAATGGCCGTGGAAAATGGCCGCGTCAAGGATGCGCCCGGCGCCCGCCGTTGGATCAGCGACCAGTTGCTGCTCAACCTCGCGCGTTTCGAAGCGCCACTGTTGCTCGCGCATTGCCGCGCCGCCGTGGCCGGCGATTGGTCGCAACTGGCGCAACGGTGCGAAGAACACCGCGCCAGTCGCGAGACCCGCGAGCTGTATCAGGAGAGCCGGCAGATGGGGTACTCCCTGCAGCAACTGCTCAACGGCCTGCCGGAACTGGACGACGCGGCGCGTGATTTTCTCGCACAACACGCCGAGCCGCATCTGGCGCTGGGCTGGGCCTTGGCCGCACGCGCCTGGGGCATCAGCCCGGACGACGCCCTCGCCGCCTGGCTGTGGAGCTGGCTGGAAAACCAATTGACCGTGCTGATGAAAACCCTGCCGCTCGGCCAGCAAGCCGCGCAGCGCCTGACCAGTGAACTGCTGCCCCTGCTGCAGCACGCCCAACAGGACGCCGGCCGCATCGAGCCCAACCATTTGGGCAGCGCCGCGTTCGGCCTGTCCCTGGCGTGCATGGCCCACGAGCGCCAGTACAGCCGCCTGTTCCGTTCATAAGCGCGTTTACTTTGGCGCCTTTTATTTTGGAGAAGCACATGAACACACAACCTTTGCGTGTCGGCATCGGCGGCCCGGTGGGCTCCGGCAAGACGGCCCTGACCCTGGCCCTGTGCCTGGCCTTGCGCGATCGCTACAACCTGGCGGTGGTCACCAACGACATCTATACCCGCGAAGACGCCGACTTCCTGGTGCGCAATCAGGCCCTGGCGCCCGAACGCATCATCGGCGTGGAAACCGGCGGCTGCCCGCACACGGCGATCCGTGAAGACGCCTCGATCAACCTGGAAGCGGTGGACCAACTGAACCGGCGCTTTCCCGGCCTGGACCTGATCCTGGTCGAGTCGGGCGGCGATAACCTGTCGGCGACGTTCAGCCCGGAGCTGTCGGACCTGACCATCTATGTGATCGATGTGTCGGCCGGCGACAAGCTGCCGCGCAAAGGCGGTCCGGGTATCTGCAAATCCGACCTGCTGGTGATCAACAAGATCGACCTAGCGCCCCTGGTCGGTGCCTCGCTGGAGCTGATGAACAGCGACACCCAACGCATGCGCAACGGTAAACCCTTTGTGTTCAGCAACCAGAAAACCGGCGTCGGCCTGGATGAGATCGTCGCCTTCATCGAACGCCAGGGCCTGCTGACCGCGGCCTGATCAACCCATAAGGAAGCTGTCCATGAGCCTGAAAAAACTCTTCACCGCCGCCGCCCTGCTGCTCGCCCCAGCCCTGGCCTTCGCTCACCCGGGTCACGGTGACAACGGCCTGGTGGCGGGTATCAGCCATCCATTGGGCGGTCTCGACCATTTGCTGGCCATGGTGGCGGTCGGTTTGTGGGCCGCCCAGCAAAAAGGCGCGGCGCGTTGGGCGCTGCCCTGCACCTTCGTCGGCACTATGCTGCTGGGCGGCCTATTGGGCTTTGAAGGCCTGGCGTTGCCGGCGCTGGAAAGCGGGATTGCCGCTTCGGTGCTGGCCCTGGGCCTGGCCGTTGCGCTGGCGGTGCGGCCGCCATTGTTCATGGCGCTGGGGGCCACGGCGTTGTTCGCGCTGTTCCACGGCGTGGCCCATGGTTTGGAGCTGCCGGACATGTCCAGCCCTTGGGCGTATGCCGCCGGATTTGTCGGCGCAACCGCTGTGTTGCACGCGGCCGGTTATGCCGTGGTGCGCTGGCTGCCGACTGCGGCGGCGCCGTTGGTGCGGGTTGCCGGGGCGGCTTCGGCGGCGACTGGGGTTTGGTTACTGGCTGGCTGATTTGCGGCGCGATTAAGCGCCTCATCGGGGGCAAGTCGAATCGTCGCACCGCCCCTCCCACATTCGCTTGGGTTCACAGCTCAAACCTGTGGGAGGGGGCTTGCCCCCGATAGCGGTGGCGCAGACACCACCGCTCCCAAGCCTGCTACCATGCGCGCCTACACCCCTGCCGTGACGACGCCAGCCGATGCCCATCGCTCCAAGCTCCGCCCCTCAGCCTTCCTTGAATGCCGTGCTCACGCACTTCCATGACCTGATCGTGCCGCTCTGGCAGGGCCCGGGCTGGAACGCCGAGCTGGCGCTGCCCTATGAGGCGCTGGACGCCGACCACCGGCCGTTGCCGCCGCAACGCTACCGTGCCATGGCCTGCGCCCGGCAGTTGTACCTGTTCGCCAGCCTGATCGGCGAACCCGGCGCAGCCTTTGCCGAAGACCGCGCCGCCGAGTTGTTCCGCTCGCTGCAACGGCATTTCCACGACGCCGAGCACGGCGGCTGGTTCTACAGCATCGACCCCGCCGGCCAGCCGCTGGACAAGCGCAAGGATCTCTACACCCACGCCTTCATCATCTTCGCCTGCGCCCATTACTGGGCCAAAGTGCGCGAACCGCTGGTGGAGTCGGTGTTAAATGCGGCGCTGGAAGTGGTCGCCCAACGCTTCGCCAGCGGCGATGGCCTGTACGAGGCGGTGCTGGAGCGTAACTGGTCGTCGCTCAAGTCCGGCCCATTGCAAAACCCGTTGATGCACCTGGCTGAAGGCTTCCTCGCCACCCTGGCGGTGCGTGCAGACGCCGAGGTGCAAAGCGCATTACTGGCCTTGGCGACGGCCATGCAGCAGCGTTTCATCGAGCCCCAGCATGGCGTGATGATGGAAAAACCGCTGGGTGCTGTGGATAACTGGTTTGAGCCGGGGCACCAGTTCGAATGGTTCTTCTTGCTCGAGTCTTCAGACGTGCTGCGCGGCACACCGCTGCATGCTTCGCTGACGCGGGCCTTTGCTTATGCCGAGCACAAGGGTGTGGATAAGCAGACTGGTGCGGTCAGCGGCATGCTCACCCTGGACGGCAGTGTGCGCGACGGCACCCAGCGCATCTGGGCGCAGGCGGAATACCTGCGCGCATTGACCTTGCGCCCGGGCAGCGAAGCCGTGCTGCGGCGCCAGTTGCTTGCGTTGCAGCAACGCTTCCTGCATGCCAAAGGCTGGCATGAGTGCCTGGATGCCCAGGGCAGCGTGAGCCGACGGGATATGCCGTCGACCACGCCGTATCATCTGGCGACTTGTTATCAGGGGTTGGTCAAGGTTTTCGGTTGACCTCAGGGGCCTCATCGGGGGCAAGTCGAATCGTCGCACCGCCCCTCCCACACTGGATTGGGTTCACAGATTTTGATGTGTGAACCCATTCAAATGTGGGAGGGGGCTTGCCCCCGATGCAGGCGACTCGGTCTAACCCCTTACTTGGCCCCACGCTCAATCGCAAACCCGGCCCAGGTCTGGCTCACCGGCATCAGCTCCAGGCGGTTGATGTTGACGTGCGCCGGGGTGTTCAGCACCCAGAAGATGGTGTCGGCGATGTCCTGCGGCTGGATCGGCTCGGCGCCAGCGTAGGTGGCGTCGTAGCGCGCCTGGTCGCCGCCGAAGCGCACCAGGGAGAACTCGCTTTCGCACAGGCCCGGCTCGATGTTGGTCACGCGCACGCCGGTGCCTTGCAGGTCGCAGCGCAGGTTCAGCGAGAATTGCTTCACGAACGCTTTGGAACCGCCATACACGTGGCTGCCCGGGTACGGGTAGCTGCCGGCGATGGAGCCCAGGTTGACGATCCCCGCACCGCGACCATGAGCGATCAGGCGTGGCAGCAGCAGGCTGGTGGTGGTCAGCAGGCCCTTGATGTTGGTATCGACCATGGTTTCCCAGTCGTCGAGGCTGCACTTGGGCGCGGGGTCGGTGCCCACGGCCAGGCCGGCGTTGTTGATCAGGCCACGCAGCGTGGCGAACGACGGCGGTAGGTTGGCGATAGCGTCTTCCATGCCCTTGCGGTCACGCACGTCGACCACCAGGCCGTGTACTTCGGTCTGCTTGGAAAGCTCTTCGACCAGCGCGTTCAAACGCTCGGCACGACGACCGGTGAGCACCAGTTTCCAGCCGGCTTCGGCAAACCGACGGGCGCAGGCTTCGCCGAAACCGGACGTGGCGCCGGTGATAAACAGAGTGGATGTCATGTTGCTCTCCTCGAAGGGCCGCTGTAGCCACAGATAAAAACCGTGAGCAGCATGCCCGGCTCGGCGCGCAGCGGCAACCGCGCCGTCTATCGGCTTAAGGCACATTGGATCTGTGCGAAGCTGCCTCCGTTCAAGGTCACCACCGTGGCGCTGGTTTTTTCGATTTCATCCGGCAGGCTCAGGTGCAAATCACGCTCTGCGCTCTGGGGGTTTTCCCATAGGATTTTCTTGTAGTCCACGTAGCCTTTGGCTTCACCGCCACCGGCCACCAGGCGCACCGTGCTGCCACCCGGTCGGAAGTAAAGCGTAGTGCTCGCGCCGGTACAGAGGTAAGCGTTGTCCTTCTGTGGCGTGGGCATCAGGTGGCCAGACAAACCGCCAATCAGGCCGTATAGCAACCCGCTGGCCAGCAGAATCACGACGATACCGGTAAGCACGCGGATCAGCCCCGCATAGGGGCGCTTTTCGTGGCGAGCCTCCGCGAGTACCTCGACAGGCTGTGGCGCAACCGGCTCACGCGGCAGCGGCAGCGGCAGCGACTGCACCTGCGCCAGCATCAGCACCGGCTCAATCACCGGCACCGGCACCACCGTTCGCAACCTGGGCGCAGGCCGGGGCAAGCGTAGACGTTGGCGCTGGATAATCCCTGACTGGACCAGCACAAAGACAGCACACAACAACGGCACTACCTGGTTCAGCGCGGGGGACTGAGTATTGACCCACCCCACCACCACCGGATCGGATACCGCAATGTCACCCGCGATGTACCCCAACAGGGCGCCCCCCACCGGCACCAGCATCCGATAACGCTGCAACAGGCCACTGACCCAGACGCTACCGAACATCAACATCGGCACGCTCAACAGCAGGCCCAGCACCAGATAGAACAGATTGCCTTGCGCCACAGCCGCCAGCCCGACCACGTTATCCAGGCTCATGATCAGGTCGGCGCTCAACACCGTCAGCACCGCACTGCCGAGGGTCATCAGCGAAGGAACCGGTGGCTGGCCGTCTTCTGCTGCTTCTTCTTCGCAGAGTAAACGGATTGCAATCACCACCAACAACAGCGCCCCGGCCAACTTGAACCAAGGCACCAGCAGCAGCCAGCCGGCCAGGGTCGTCAACAGTACGCGCAGGATAATCGCCCCGCTGGTGCCGATCATCACCGCCCGCCGCACTTGCTCTGCCGGCAGGCCTCGACAGGCCAGGGCAATGACCAGCACATTGTCGCCAGACAGGATCAAGTCCAGGACAAACACCTGAAAGACCATACTCAGCCCGTGCAGCGCACCTTCAAATAACATGCAGAAAATTCCTGAACAAAGAGGGCGTCATCCCAGAGTACCGCTGAGCCCGACGCCCTATGAGGCGCCGGCACAACGCCTTGCTGTCAGCGGGAACGCGAAGGGCCGTCATTTCCCACTGACAGCCGCAGGCCCGGTTTGAAACTGTTTGAGGAATTCCGCGGAGGGCGTCAACACCAGCATCGGCTGGCTCTCGGCCAAGGTCTGGCGGTAGGTTTGCAACGAACGATACAACTTGTAGAACGCCGGGTCCTTGCTGAAGGCCAGCGATAAAATCTGGTTGGCATCGGCGTCCGCTTCACCATGGGTGATCGCCGCCTGGCGCTGGACTTCAGACAGCAACACAGTACGGTCGCGGTCGGCCTTGGCCTGGATCTGCTGCGCCCACTCGAAGCCCTGGGCACGCAATTCCTTGGCTTCGCGCTGGCGCTCGGACTTCATGCGATCGTAAATAGCCTGGCTGGCTTCGAACGGCAAATCCGCGCGGTGCAGGCGCACTTCGGTGACCTCAATCCCCAGGGACCGGGCTTTGTCGGCGACGTCTTTCTCGATGATGGCCACTTCGTCCCGACGTGCCGGTGACAATAACGAACGCAGGGCAACCTCACCCAACTCCCGGCGCACCGAGGAACTGACCATCTGCGTCAACTGCGCGTTGGCTTGATCAAGGGTGCCCACCGCCTGGTAGAACCGCAGAGGGTCGCTGATACGAAAACGCGTGAAGGTCTCCACTTCAATACGCTTCTGGTCGCCCAGAATCACCTGCTCGGCGGGAGACAATAAGGTTTGCAGGCGGCTGTCATAGAACACCACCGAATCACTGAACGGCACCTTGAATTTCAGCCCCGGCTCGCCGGCCACGCCCATCGGCGCACCAAAGCGGATAATCAGCGCCTGCTGCGACTCATCCACCACGTAGGCCGAAGACGCCAGCGCCCAGAGCGCCACCGCCGCGAGGGCCGCAGCCAACCACTTGAGTTTGCCGATCATGGTCGGGTGTCCTTCTGCACGGGTTTGCCCTGCTCGCTCAGCGGCATATAAGGCACCACGCCAGACATGCCTTTACCTGAAGAATCGATGATGACCTTGGACGCCTTCTTCAAGACTTCGTCCATGCTCTCCATGTACAAGCGCCAGGCGGTCACCTCCTTGGATTGAACGTAGCTGTTGTAGACCGACAGAAAGCGCTTGGCCTCACCGTCAGCCAGGTTGCCCACCTGGGCCTTGTAGGCTTCGGCGTCTTGGGTGATGCGCGCCGCATCGCCACGGGCCCGTGGGATCACATCGTTGGCGTAGGCTTCGGCTTCGTTGCGGGCACGCTCCTGGTCGGCACGGGCGCGTTGCACATCGTTGAACGCATCGATCACCTGGGGCGGCGGATCGACCCGCTGCAATTGCACCTGCGTGATCAGGATTCCGGCTTGTTCGTGGTCCAGCAGTTGCTGGAGCAGGTCGCGGGTTTCATCGGCAATCTGCGCCCGCTTGTCGGACATCACCGACTGGATCGGCGTGCGCCCGATGACTTCCCGCAGGGCGCTCTCGGCGGCCAATTTCACCGAGCGCTCAGGGTCGCTGATCTTGAACAGGTAGAAACGCGCATCTTTGATACGCCAGAACACCGTGCAATCGGCTTCGACGATATTCTCGTCGCCAGTCAGCATCTGCTTGTCCCGAGCGCCGTTACCGGCGGAGCTCAAGCCACTGGCGCCGCTGCCCAATTGCAGTTGGTTGACCTGAGTGATCCGGGGCAGCAGGACGGTTTCGATCGGATAGGGCAAGTGGTAGTGCAACCCCGATTCGGCGGTCTGCTGCCATCGGCCAAAGCGCAGCACAATGCCTTGCTCGTCGGGCTGCACCTTGTAGATGCCCGAACTGAGCCAGGCCAGCAGCAACAGCCCGCCGATCAAGACAAAACCGCGCCCGCGCAGATCCAGCAAGGCCAGGTTATAGCGGATTCGCTCGCGCAGCCGCAGCGTCGGGCTGCCAGGCGCCACAGGAACAGAGGCGGGGCTATCGGTCATGCAGTTACTCCAGTCGTCAAACCACAGACGCCCCTATAGGGGCATGGCGCAGATTACCCGGCGCCATGCCCCTCATCGGGAGGGTTGGGCCAAGGCCGTTGTACAAAAAACACCCAGCGGCGCCCAAGCCTTGCTGGCCGTACCTCACAGCCAGCTACGCGCACCTTATCCACAGGGCGGTCCACAGTCTTTGGGGGCAAGTCGAAAACTGCTCAAGCCGCTATCTACAAGGCCTGCAGCACGTCCATGGAAGTTTTTTGCTTGACCCGCTCCCTGCGCTTATGTAGCCCTTCCTCCATCCTGGACATTAGAGCAGCGTAACGGGATGGCTCCAAGCCAGTAATTACGCCGCCTGCCGGAGTCTTTCCAGAGTTTAGTCACAGACTTATCCACAGGCTGGAACGACGTGCTTTGGTCATATTGCTGTTTCGATAAACAGGTTGACAAAACCTTCGACAGGTTACGAAAAACGCCCTGCTCAAAAACCGATCAACCCTCTGTAGCCCACGTAATCAAAGGCCTGCAGCCAGCTACTCCCACGTTACCCACAGGCCGTTCCACAGCAATCGGGGACAAGTCAAAATCATGACAAAACAAGTGTTTGCAGCGTCTTTATGCCGCGCGACAACAAGTCCCAAAATTGTTTTCCACAATTTCGAGATTAGGCGCCCGGCATAAAAAAACGCCCTGACTTGGAGCAAGTCAGGGCGTCTTTTCATGTGGGCCGCGTGTTTTTTAATGTCCGCCCAGATAAGCGTTACGCACCTCTTCATTCACCAGCAGTTCCTTACCGGTGCCTGTCAGGCGAATCTCGCCGTTGACCATCACATACGCCCGGTCTGACAGACGCAGCGCGTGGTTGGCGTTCTGCTCCACCAGGAAGATGGTCATCCCGGTGGCCGCCAACTCGCGCAGGGTCGCGAAGATCTGCTTCACCACAATCGGCGCCAGGCCCAGGCTCGGTTCGTCCAGCAGCAGCAACTTGGGCCGGCTCATCAGTGCGCGGGCGATGGCGAGCATTTGCTGTTCGCCACCGGACATGGTCATCGCCCGCTGGTTACGCCGCTCCTTGAGCCGTGGGAACAGCTCGAACATGCGCTGCATGTCTTCCTGAGCGAACTTGTCGCCGATGGGGATGGTGCCCATCAGCAGGTTTTCCTCGACGGTCATGTCGGGGAACACCCGCCGCCCTTCCGGCGACTGCGCGATGCCGTTGGACGCGATGTAGTGGGACGACTTTTGGGTGATGTCGACGCCGTTGTAGATGATCTGCCCCGACTCCGCCCGTGGCTGGCCGAAGATCGACATCAGCAGCGTGGATTTACCCGCGCCGTTGGAGCCGATCAGGCTGACGGTTTCGCCTTCGTTGATGTGCAGCGAGACTTTCTTCAGGGCCTGGATCGGCCCGTAGAACACGTCCAGGTCCTTGATTTCGAGGATAGGCCCGTTCATACAAGCTCCTCCTCATCGGCGCCGAGGTAGGCGGCAATCACTTTCGGGTCGTTGCGGATCGCGTCCGGCCCGCCCTCGGCAATCACGTTGCCGTGGTCGAGGACCACGATGTGGTCGGAAATACTCATCACCATGCCCATGTCGTGTTCGATCAGCACCACCGTGAGGTCGTGTTCGTCGCGCAGCAGGCGAATCATCGCGCTGAGGGCTTCGGTTTCCTGGGGGTTGAGGCCCGCTGCCGGTTCGTCGAGGCAGATGATCTGCGGCCGCGTACACATGGCGCGGGCAATTTCCAGGCGGCGCTGTTGGCCGTAGGAGAGTTCGCCGGCCAGGCGGTTGGCGCAGTCCACCAGGTCGACCACTTCCAGCCAGTAGAACGCGTGGTCGAGGGCGTCGCTTTCAGCCTTGCGGTAGCCCTTGGTGTTGAGGATGCCCGCGAGCATGTTGCGGTTGACCCACATGTGCTGGGCGACCAGCAGGTTTTCCAGCACCGACATTTCCTTGAACAGGCGAATGTTCTGGAAGGTCCGCGCCAGACCGGCGCGGTTCACCAGGTGGGTGCCGCCGAACATCTTGTAGTACACACGGCTGAAGAAACTTTTCGGCGAGACGAAATCGACGGCCTCGAAGCGTTCGCCGAGCAGTTGGATCACGTTGGTCTTCTGGCCGCGCACGTTGAGCTCAATCTTGCCGCCACTGGCTTTGTAGAAGCCGGTGAGGCAGTTGAACACCGTGGTCTTGCCGGCGCCGTTGGGGCCGATCAGGGCGAAGATCGAGTTGCGTTCGACCTTGAGGCTTACGTCGCTCAAGGCCTTGATGCCACCGAAGTGCATCATCAGATGTTCCACGGACAGGACGACTTCCTTGCTCATGGCGCCACTCCTTTACGTGGGGTCACACCGGTACGGCTGATCCGGATCAGGCCGCGCGGTCGCCAGATCATCATCACCACCATCAATACGCCAAACAGCAGCACGCGGTACTCGGAGAAGCTGCGCAGCAGTTCCGGCGCCACGGTCAAGACGAACGCCGCGATCACCACGCCGACCGTCGAGCCCATGCCGCCCAGTACCACGATGGCCAGGATCAGCGCCGACTCGAAGAAAGTGAACGACGACGGGTTGACGAAGCCCTGGTAGCTGGCAAAGAACACCCCGGCCAGACCGGCGGTGGACGCACCAATGGTGAAGGCCGAGAGCTTGACCAGCACGTGGTTCAGGCCCATGGAACGGCAGGCGATTTCATCTTCGCGCAAGGCTTCCCAGGCGCGGCCGACCGGCATGCGGGTCAGGCGATGCTTGATGTACAGCACGGCCAGCACCACCAGGAACAGCACGATGTAGATGAACATGAACTTGATGTTGGGGTTGTAATCGATGCCGAAGAACTCGTGGAACGGAATCCCGCCATCCTTCGCTTTACGCCCGAACTCCAGGCCGAGGAAGGTCGGCGATGGCACCGGCATACCGTTTGGCCCGCCGGTGAACGACAGCCAGTTGTTCAGCACCAGGCGGATGATTTCGCCAAAACCCAGGGTCACGATTGCCAGGTAATCGCCGTGCATGCGCAACACCGGGAAGCCGAGTAGGCACCCCGCCAGCGCCGCCGCGATGGCCGCCAGCGGCAGCACCGTCCAGAAACCCAGGCCGAGGTATTGATACCCCAGCGCGAGGCCGTAGGCACCGATCGCGTAGAACGCCACGTAACCCAGGTCGAGCAAGCCGGCCAGGCCGACCACGATGTTCAGGCCCAGGCCGAGCAACACGTAGATCAGCCCGAGGATCACCACGGTGAGCAGGTACTTGTTGGCGAAGATCGGGAACACGATGGCGATCACGATCAGCGCCGGGATGATCCAGCGCAGCCGCGACTTGTAGTCCGGCGCCAGCACGTGGACGCCGGAACCGCTGCTCTCGAAGCCCTGCAGAATCTTCACGCCTTTGGGCGTTTGCAGGAACAGGCTGAGGGCGAAGCGACCGGCCATCACGATGGCGACCAGGATCGCCACGCGCGCAGGTTGCAGGTTGAAGCTGTAGCCGTCGAGCACCACGCCGACGATCGGACCGAACACGATCAACGCAATCAGCCCGGCGAGGACCGTATCGACCACACTTTTTTTGATATCAATCGATTTGGCAGCAGACATGTTTACACCTTCGCCACGAGTGGGCGACCAAGCAGGCCCTGGGGACGGAAAATCAGAATCACCACCAACAGGGAGAAACTGAACACATCTTTGTAATCAGAGTTGATCAACCCCGAGAACAGCGACTCCGAAATACCGAGGATGATCCCGCCCAGCATGGCCCCAGGCAGGGAACCGATGCCGCCGAGTACCGCTGCGGTGAAGGCCTTGATGCCGATGATGAAGCCGGCGTAGAAGTCGAACGTGCCGTAGTTGAGGGTGATCAACACGCCGGCCAGGGCCGCCATGGCGGCACCGATGACAAACACGTAGGAGATCACGCGGTCGGTGTTGATGCCCAGGATCGAGGCCATCTTGCGGTCTTGCTGGGTCGCGCGGCACATGCGGCCGAGCTTGGTGTACTTGATGATGTAGGTCAGCAAGGCCATGCCGGCGAAGGCAGCGACCAGGATGAAGACCTTGGTGTACGTCAACTGGACGAACCCGGTGCCGATATCGACGCGCCAAGCGCCGGCCAGCAGGGTAGGAATGCCTTGTTGCTTGGCGCCCTGGGCGATCTGCGCGTAGTTCTGCAGGATCAGGGAGATCCCGATGGCGCTGATCAGCGGTGCCAGTCGGGTGGAGTTACGCAGCGGTTTGTAGGCGACCCGTTCGATGACCCAACCGTAAACGCCGGTAACGACGACGGTGAAGACCAGAGTGCCGAGAATGAGCAGCGGGAAGGATTCGATGCCGAAGTAAGCCAGCAGTGCCAGACTGATCGCCGCGAGGTAAGCGGAAATCATATAAACCTCGCCATGGGCGAAGTTGATCATGCCAATGATGCCATAGACCATTGTGTAGCCGATGGCGATCAGGCCATAGACCGACCCGAGGGTCAGGCCGTTGACCAGTTGCTGCAGGAAAATACCATCCATAACGCAATCTCACGCGGTGAGAACCTGCACACCGCTAGGTGTGCGGTCCTTCTGGAGGAAAAGACAGATCTCAATAACAACACAGTCCCCCTGTGGGAGGGGGCTTGCCCCCGATGCGGTGGGTCAGTTACACATCTGTTGACTGGCACACCGCTATCGGGAGCAAGCCCCCTCCCACCTGGATTACTTCTGCTTTTCCAACTGGCGGTATTTGCCGTCTTTGTCCCACTGGTAAACCACGTAGTCGGAGATTTTCAGGTCGCCCTTGGCATCCCAGGTTTTTTCACCCATCACGGTTTTTACCGGGTGAGCCTTGAGCCACTTGGCAGCTTCTTCACCCTTGTTGGACTTGGCACCGTTGAAGCCGGCAGCCAGGGCCTGAACCGACGCGTAGGCATACAGGGTGTAGCCTTCTGGCTCGGTGCCGTTTTTACGGAACTCTTCAACCACCGCCTTGCTGTCCGGCAGCAGGCGCGGGTCGGCGCCGAAGGTCATGTACACGCCATCCACATATTGCTTGCCACCGGCGGTCGCCACCAGTTCGTCGGTCACGATGCCGTCGTCGGACATGAACTTCACGTCCTTGAGGCCCGCTTCACGAATCTGACGAACCAGCGGACCGGCTTCCGGGTGCAGGCCGCCGAAGTACACGACGTCGGCGCCCAGGGAGCGGATTTTGGTGACCAGGGCGCTGAAGTCTTTCTCGCCACGGGTCAGGCCTTCTTCCAGCACCGGTTTCACGCCGCGCTTGGTCAACTGGGCAGCGGTGGCGTCGGCCAGGCCTTTGCCGTAGGTGTCCTTGTCGTTGATGACCGCGACTTTCTTGCCCTTGAGCACGTCGACGATGTAGTCGCCGGCCACGATGCCTTGCTGGTCGTCACGTCCGCACATACGGAACATGGCGCCCAGGCCGCGTTCGGTGACCTGTGGGTTGGTGGAGCCCGGGGTGATTGCGATGATGCCGGCTTCGTCGTAGACCTCGGACGCCGGGATGGTGTTGGACGAGCAGAAGTGCCCGACCACGCCGATCACTTTGTCCTGGTCCGCCAGGCGGTTGGCCACAGCCACGGCCTGCTTGGGTTCACAGGCATCGTCGCCGGCAACCAGCTTGATCTGCTCACCGTTGATGCCGCCGGCCTTGTTGATGGCATCGGCTGCCGCCTGGGCGCCCTTCATGTACTGCTCACCGAAAGCGGCGTTGGCGCCCGTCATCGGCCCCGCCACGCCAATCTTCACATCAGCTTGAACAAACGCAGAAAAACCCAGCGCCGCTGCAACGGCGAGGGCCAGAAAACCTTTCTTGTAAAACGTCTGGGACATGAGTGGTGCTCCGAGGTTTTTGTTTATTGGCACTACGTATTCACTGCAAACCTTCAACTAAAACTTTCAGTGAAAGCCCAGAGCAAGCCGCGTGCCATTACTTTTTTATTCTTCAAAAAGACACGGTGTCATTGTTATTGCAGGCGTTTCGGCGCCGTTCGTCAGTACGTGCAACCCTCTAACTTCAATAGGTGCAACCCATGGACCAAAAAAGTACAACCTCCACGGGTCGCACCTGCAACCGGACAGCCAAACGACACTTCCTACAGCTGTAACCATGCACGTAACGGAACTGCACATTTACAGTGCGTGATTGCTACAACTTGCACCAATACAGATGAGTAGCCGGCGAAGAACATGCCGGCTTCTGAGGGCTATTTCGCTGATCAGATCACGATCCGCAAGCATTGGCCTGCGTGATACAGCGAAAATCCGGCTTCATACAGGCAACTGCGCAGGCCCACCCCGGCCAGCGGTTGCATCGGCGCAAACGGAATCGGCAACGCCTGGGGATTCTGGTGACATAAGTAGTCGGCAAAGGCCTTGCCGACCACGCTGCCGGTGGTCACACCGCGGCCGTTGTAGCCGGTCACGGCCACCAGGCCGGGCGCGGGTTCGAACAAGCGCATCAGATGGTCCGGCGTGAACGCGATGCAGCCGGTCCAAGTGCATTCCCACTGCACCGATTTGAGGTACGGAAAGTAGTGCTGCTGCACCCGATCGGCCCACGCCTTGAGGAACCACGCCGGTTTCTGGTTGCCGTTGCCCAGGCTGCCGAGCAACAGGCGGCCATCGGCATCGCGGCGGATGCTGCTGAGCACCTGGCGTGTGTCCCAGGAACCCTGGCCGCCGGGGAGGATGTGTTTGGCCGCGTCGTCGGTCAGCGGCGCGGAGGCGACCTGGTAGTAATAGCCAGGGAAGAAATTGCGCCGCAGCGCAGTCCATTCGCCTTCGGTGTAGGCATTGGAGGCGATCACCACTTGTGCAGCCTGCACCGCACCGTTCGCGGTCTGCACCGACCAATTCGCACCTTGGCGTTCCAACTGCGTGACGGGGGAATGGTCGAAAAGCTGCCCGCCCAACCCCACGGCCGCGTTGGCCAGACCGCTGGTATAGGCCATCGGGTTCAAGGTGCCGGCACGTCTATCCAGCAACGCAGCGGCGATTTTTTTAGTCCCGGTGGCTTGCTCGCAGGCCGCGCCGGTGAGCAATTCAACCGGCGCCCCACGGCGCTGCCATTGTTCTTCACGACTGCGCAAATCCGCCTCGCCCCGGGCGTTGTGCGCCATGTGCAAAGTGCCCTCGCGGCGCAATTGGCAATCGATGTTGTATTTGTCGACCAGGCTGAACACCAACGACGGCGCCGCGCCCAGCATGCGGTTGAGCTGGCTGCCCACCGCCTCGCCGAAACCGGCTTCGATCTCGTCCGGGGGAATCCACAGCCCGGCGTTGACCAGCCCGACATTGCGCCCCGACCCGCCATGGCCGGTGCGATGGGCTTCGAGCACGGCGACAGTTTTACCCTGTTCCAGCAAGTGAATGGCCGCCGACAAACCGGTAATCCCGGCGCCGATCACGCACACATCCACCGTCACTTCACCCTTGAGCGCGGCGCGATCCGGCCGGCCAGGGGTGAGTTGTTCCCACAAACATGTTTCGCGCAGTGCCATTGCCAGACTCCGATGAGACCTAACAAACATCTATTCCAAACTGCAAATGAGGTCAAATGCGGGAGGGGCTTGCTCCCGATGGCAGTGGATCAGCTTTACATCTGTTGACTGACACACCGCCATCGGGGGCAAGCCCCCTCCCACCTTTTTAACCGTGTTTCGACAGGTAATCAGTCGAAGGTGATGCCCTGGGCCAGCGGCAGTTCCAGCGAGTAGTTCACGGTGTTGGTCTGGCGACGCATGTACCCACGCCACGCATCCGAACCCGACTCACGCCCGCCGCCCGTTTCTTTCTCACCGCCAAACGCGCCGCCGATTTCTGCGCCGCTCGGGCCGATGTTGACGTTGGCAATGCCGCAGTCGCTGCCCACCGCCGACATGAACTGCTCGGCTTCGCGCACATCGGTGGTGAAGATGCACGACGACAGGCCTTGCGGCACGGCGTTGTTCAGGCGCAGGGCTTCGGCGAAGTCGCTGTAGCCAACCACGTACAGGATCGGCGCGAAGGTTTCAGTGCAGACCACGTCGCTTTGCTCCGGCATTTCCACAATCGCCGGCGACACGTAGTAGGCATTCGGGAATTTGTCTTCCAACTGGCGCTTGCCGCCGAACACCTTGCCGCCTTCGCTCAGGGCTTGCTCCAGGGCGTCCTGCATGCTGTCGAAGCCGTGCTTGTCGATCAGCGGGCCGATCAGGTTGCCTTCCAGCGGGTGGCCGATGCGCACCTTGGAATAGGCGGCCTTGAGGCGGGTGACGATTTCTTCCTTGACCGATTCATGCGCGATCAGCCGGCGCAGCGTGGTGCAGCGCTGCCCAGCGGTGCCGACGGCGCTGAACAGGATGGCGCGCACGGCCATGTCCAGGTCGGCGCTTGGGCCGAGGATCATCGCGTTGTTGCCGCCCAGTTCGAGAATGCTGCGGGCAAACCGCGCGGCGACTTTCGGCGCCACTTCACGGCCCATGCGGGTGCTGCCGGTGGCGCTGATCAGCGCGACACGCGGGTCATCCACCAGCGCCGCACCGGCCTCGCGGCCGCCGATGATCACTTGGCTCAGGTATTGCGGCGCGTCGTTGAATTTTTTCAGCACGCGCTCGAACAGCGCCTGGCAAGCCAGGGCGGTCAGCGGGGTCTTTTCCGACGGTTTCCAGATCACGGCGTTGCCGCACACCAGGGCCAAGGTGGTGTTCCACGCCCACACCGCCACCGGGAAGTTGAACGCGCTGATCACGCCGACCACGCCCAGCGGGTGCCAGGTTTCACGCATGTGGTGACCGGGGCGCTCAGAGGCGATGGTCAAGCCATACAACTGGCGCGACAGGCCGACGGCGAAGTCGCAGATGTCGATCATTTCCTGCACTTCACCCAGGCCTTCCTGGGTGATCTTGCCGGCTTCCCAGGAGACCAGTTCGCCCAGGTCGGCCTTGTATTCGCGCAACACGTCGCCGAGCTGGCGCACTAGCTCGCCGCGACGCGGGGCCGGCACTTTGCGCCAGGCCTCGAATGCATGCTCGGCACGACTGACCTGTTGCTCCACCTCGGCGGCACCTTCCCAGTTCACACTGCCGATACGGCTGCCATCGATCGGCGAATGCACGGGTTGTTTCCCCGCTTGGTACAGCGCCGGGTTTACCCCGAGACGATCAAGCAATGCGGCGACCATGGGTCACTCCTTCAATCTACAAACAGAAAAATTGCGCCGCAGCCCGCACGGCGATCCAAGGCTTATTTGTAGCTGCCCCAAGACTTGCCAACAAACGACGATTAGGCGAGATATCATTCCGTTTATTCATGCAAAGAACAAAACGAGGCGTGCCGTGCAGAACAAAAGACATTTGCCCTCGATCACTGCCCTGCAGTGTTTCGAAGCCGCCACCCGCCACCTGAGCTTCACCCGCGCCGCCGAGGAGCTGAACCTTACGCAAAGCGCGGTGAGCAAACAGGTGGCGCAGTTGGAAGAACTGCTGCAGCACCTGCTGTTTCGCCGGGTACGCCGACGCTTGCAAATGACCCCGGCGGGCAATTTGTATTTGGTGGAAGTGCGCAAAATCCTCACGCAGGTGGAGATGTCCACCCATTACCTGCGCTCCTACGGCGGCGAGACCGAAGTATTACGCGTGTCCACGCCCTACACCTTCGGCGCCCGCTGGCTGGTGCCGCGCCTCAAGGGCTGGCGCTTGCGTCACCCGCAGATCCACCTGGACCTGTGCAACGAACAGGAACCGGACGAGCTGCTGCAAGGCAAGGCCGATATGGCGTTCTACTTCGGCCAAGGCTCACGCCCCGGCACCGAGAGCCTGAAACTGTTCAGCGAAGAACTGATCCCCGTGTGTGCCCCGGAAAGCCTGCCCGCGCAGCCATTCACCGACCCCACGCAACTGAGCAACCTGGTGCTGCTGCAAAACGCCTCGCGGCCCCAGGGCTGGCATGACTGGTTCGCCGACCAGGGCTTTCACACCGAGCACAGCTATCACGGGCCGCGCTTCGACACCTTCTATATGTGCATTCGTGCAGCGCAGGTGGGCTGTGGCGTGGCGCTGTTGCCGCGGTTCCTGGTGGAAGAAGAGCTGGCCGACGGTAAGTTGGTGATCCCCTGGCAGCATGCGATGCCGAGCCAGGATGCGTATTACCTGGCGTACCCCGAGCATTCGGCGGAGGTGCCCAAGGTGCGGGAGTTTGTGAAGTGGATGATGGAGCAGGTGTGAACCTGTGTTGTCTGCAGCCCCCTCCCACATTTGAAACGCATTCCAACCTGTGGGAGGGGGCTTGCCCCCGATAGTGCCTGTGGCCTCACTGAAAAAATCACTGGCAAAACCCCACAGGTCTATGCGCCACTAGCCCCCTTCCCTAATTGTGCGTAAAGGTCGGCGCCCGTCGCCGTCCCGTCTGGAGATTCCCGTTATGAGCGAGAGTGTGTTTGCCGATCGAATCGTGCAGAACCTGCTCGACACCGACTTCTACAAGCTGACCATGATGCAGGCGGTGCTGCACAACTACCCCAACGTGGAAGTTGAATGGGAGTTTCGTTGCCGCAACAGTGAAGACCTGCGCCCGTACCTGGCGGAGATCCGCTACCAGATCGAGCGCCTCGCCGAGCTGAGCCTGAGCCCTGACCAACTGGGTTTCCTGGAACGCATCAGCTTCATGAAACCGGACTTTTTGCGTTTCCTCGGCTTGTTCCGCTTCAATCTGCGCTATGTCCACACCGGCATCGAAAACGGCGAGCTGTTTATCCGCCTGCGCGGGCCGTGGCTGCATGTGATCCTGTTTGAAGTGCCGATGCTCGCGATCATCAGCGAAGTGCGTAACCGCTACCGCTACCAGTCCGTGACCCTGGAGCAGGCCCGCGAGCAGTTGTACCGCAAGTTCGACTGGCTGACCGCGAACGCCAGCAGCGACGAGCTCTCCGAGCTGCAGGTGGCGGACTTCGGCACGCGCCGACGCTTCTCCTACCGCGTGCAGGAAGAAGTGGTGAGCGTGCTCAAGCACGATTTCCCCGGCCGGTTTGTCGGCACCAGTAACGTCCACCTGGCCCGCGAGTTCGATATGAAACCGCTGGGCACCATGGCCCATGAATGGATCATGGCCCACCAGCAACTCGGCCCGCGCCTGATCGACAGCCAGATCGCTGCCCTTGATTGCTGGGTCCGCGAATACCGCGGCCTGCTGGGTATCGCCCTGACCGATTGCATCACCACCGATGCCTTCCTCGGCGACTTCGACTTGTACTTCGCCAAGCTGTTCGACGGCCTGCGCCACGACTCCGGCGACCCGGTGCAATGGGCAGAAAAAGCCATCGCCCACTATCACAAGCTGGGCATCGAGCCGATGAGCAAGACCCTGGTGTTCTCCGACAGCCTGACGCTGCCCAAGGCCCTGGAGATATTCCGGGCGCTGCGCGGTCGAATCAATGTGAGCTTTGGCATCGGCACCAACCTGACCTGCGATATTCCAGGTGTGGAACCGATGAGCATTGTGCTTAAAATGACGGCCTGCAATGGCCAGCCCGTCGCGAAGATCTCCGATGAAGCGGGCAAGACCCACTGCACCGACCCGAATTTCGTCGCCTATTTGCGGCACGTTTTCAAAGTACCTGCCCTTTCCAGCAAGGAGTGAATCATGCAAGCCGTACAGCGTGAGATTGCGCAGCAGCTCAAGGTTCAAGCACCGTTCAAAGACCAGGCCGCCCTTGAGTCCGAAATCGCCCGGCGCGTGACCTTTATCCAGGACTGCCTGCGCAATTCAGGGCTCAAGACATTGGTGCTGGGCATCAGCGGTGGCGTCGACTCCCTGACCGCAGGCCTGCTGGCCCAACGCGCCATGCAGGAACTGCGTTCCAGTACCGGCGACGAAGGCTACCGTTTTATCGCCGTGCGCCTACCCTACGAAACCCAGTTCGATGAAATCGACGCCCAGGCCTCGGTGGACTTTATCGAACCGGACGAGCGCCACACCGTGAACATCGGCCCGGCGGTGAAATCCCTGGCCAATGAAGTGGCGGTGTTTGAAGGCAAGGCTGCGGTATCGCGCGATTTTGTGCTGGGCAACACCAAGGCGCGTATGCGCATGGTCGCGCAGTACACCATCGCCGGCGCGGCCAGTGGCCTGGTGATCGGCACCGACCATGCGGCGGAAGCGGTGATGGGCTTTTTCACCAAATTCGGCGATGGCGCCTGCGATCTGGCACCGTTGAGCGGGTTGGTGAAGAATCAGGTGCGGGCGATTGCGCGGCACTTCGGGGCGCCGGAGTCGCTGGTGGAGAAGGTCCCGACCGCCGACCTGGAAGACCTCTCGCCGGGCAAGCCGGACGAGGCGTCACATGGCGTGACCTATGCCGAGATCGATGCGTTCCTGCACGGCGAGCCAGTGCGGGAGGAAGCGTTCAGGATCATCTGCGAGACGTATCGCAAGACCGAGCACAAGCGGGTGATGCCGTTTGCGCCGTGAGGTGAACCAGATAGTTTTGTGTTGATTGTCAGGCAGCCATCGGGGGCAAGTCGAATCGTCGCACCGCCCCTCCCACATTCGAAATGCATTCCAAGTGTGGGAGGGGGCTTGCCCCCGATGAACGATAACGCGGTCTTACTTGACGACCACAGTGCCTTTCATCATCGCAATGTGGCCCGGGAACGAGCAGAAGAACGCATAGTCAGTGCCCGCTTTCAGCTTGGACACATCAAAGCTCACCGAATCTTTCTCGCCAGCACCAATCACCTTGGTGTGGGCGATGATGCGCTCGTCGCCTTCTTTCAGGTAGTTCTTGTCGAGGCCGGCAGCCATGCCGTCGGTCGCAACCGGTTGCATGTCGGCGGCGCTGGCCAGCACCCAGTTATGACCCATGACGTTTTTCGGCAAGCTGCCGGAGTGAGTCAGCTCGACGGTGAACGTCTTGCAGCTCTTGTCGATCACGATTTCCTTGGTGTTGTAGGACATCTGGTCGGTAGAGTCGACGGTGACCTTGCACTCTGCAGCAAGCAACTGGCCACTTGCCAGAGTCAGCAGGGAAACAGCAACGAGTTTGGCAAACATGTGAATCTCCAAGGCAGGGTTTTAAAAGCGCGTATTGCGACAAGCGTGCCTGAGACAGGCAGAAATTCTTATGACCTGAATCAACAGATTGTATACAACTTTAGGCTAT
Source organism: Pseudomonas sp. PSPC3-2 (assembly GCF_049897085.1). Classification (NCBI taxonomy): domain Bacteria; kingdom Pseudomonadati; phylum Pseudomonadota; class Gammaproteobacteria; order Pseudomonadales; family Pseudomonadaceae; genus Pseudomonas; species Pseudomonas sp. PSPC3-2. Next base: position 210,052 of record NZ_JAFCVO010000005.1, on the reverse strand, counting down.
CAGACTTATCGACACAATCAACCAGCCAAAGTGCCACAGCCCGCCTATGATCGGTCCATCACCCACTGGAGTACGGATCATGCACCTCAATCATCTATTCAGCGGTCTGTTGGCCGCATACGCCTGCGGTAAGTGAAGGCCAAGCGCGCCGCGAAGCTGCTACCATAGCGACCCAAGGCAGCTGCGCGCCGCCCACCCTCACCTTCGACCCTAGAGGATCGCCCATGGCCAAACCTAATTACTCCTTCGCCAAACGTCAAAGAGACTTGGCCAAGGAACAGAAGAAAGACGAAAAGCTGCAACGCAAGAAAGCCGCTGCAGATGAAGAGGCCGGCGCATTGAACCCGGATGCGGAAGGCGAAGTGACAACCGACGACACCGAAACACCGAAAGACCCGGCGCCAGACGCCTGAGAAACACCGGATTCTGATCATTCCCGCAGCCTGCGCGGGGATGATCTTTACTCCAGCGGCATCACCGTCACCCGCACTTCCGGGTCATGGCTCCCTCCCCCCAGAATCACCCCACGCAACGGCGAAACATCGGAGAAGTCCCGGCCCCAGGCCAGGGTGATGTGCTCCAGTGCCGGCTGCACATTGTTGGTCGGATCAAAGTCCACCCAGCCCAACACCGGGCAATACACCGAAATCCACGCATGGGACGCATCCGCGCCGATCATCCGTGGCTGGCCGGGCGGTGGCTGGGTCAGCAGGTAGCCGCTGATATAGCGCGCCGCCAGGCCCCGTGAGCGCAGGCAGGCGAGCATCAGGTGAGCGAAGTCCTGGCACACGCCGCGTCGGCGCTCGAGCACTTCCACCAGCGGCGTGGCGACTTGGGTGGCTTCGGCATCGAAGGTGAATTCGCCGAAGATTTTTTCCATCAGGGCCTGGGCTCCCAGCAGCAACGGACGGCCAGGAGGGAAACAGCTTTCGGAGAAATCGACGAAGGTTTTCTTCAAATGCACGTAGGGCGATTCGAAACGAAAGCGACAGGCTTCGATCAACGCCGGTGACAGCGGCTGGCTGCTGTAGGTCAGGCTGTCGCGGGTTTGGTCCCAGGCCAACGACTGTTGGAAATCCAGCAGCGGCCGCGCCAGCACTTCCACGGTCAGCCCGGCGTTCACCAACAATTCATCATGGGGCCGCTCGAACGCCAGGCGGGTGATCGGGTTGCCGAACACGTCCAGCTCATCGCGGCGCGACGACGGCAACGGGCTGATATCCAACTGCTGCGAGGTGCAGCGCTGCCAGGCGCATGGCCGTGGCCACAGATGCGCCAACTGCTGGGCCAGGGACACTGGGCTGTCGTAGTGGTAATGGGTATCGTGAAAAATCTGATAGCGCGCACTCATCACACCGACACCGTTCGCTGGCTGACATCATCCACATGGGCAAAATGGCGCAAGGCCAGGCGATCCGACACTTGCCCGCTCTCATCGGCGACCGCTTGCAGCAGGTCGGCCAGGCCGTCCAACGCGGCACGCACGCTGGTCTCGCCAAACAGCGAGTTTTCCAGGCAACCCAGGTCGAACCGCGCAAGGCGCTCGACCAAAGGCGCCAGGCCGGTTTCCCGGGGCACCGCGAAATCATCGTTGAGGCGACGCAAGGTGCGGCTCACCAGCTTCAACTGGAACAGCACGGCGTGGGGGTTCTGCTCATCCAGCAGCAACAAGTCGAGCACCGGGATCAGTTGCGGCACCGCCAGGTAGCGCGAGCGGTAGGTGATGCTGCTGTTGCCCAGTTCCAGCAACCACTCCAGCCCAGCTTGATCGAACACCGCCACGCCACGCAGGAACGCCGCGAGGCTGCTGCTGAGAAACTGCAGGCGCTCGATGCGCCGGCCCATCATCAGAAAGCGCCAGCCTTCGTCGCGGGTCATGTCGTCCAGGGCAAACCCGGACAGCGCCGCCAGGGACATCACCAGGCGGTTGAGGAAGTCCAGCAACTCGCCAAAGTCCGGGGTTTCGCTTTCCAGCTCCAGGGCTTCGCGTTGCAGCTCCACCAGGGCCTGCCAGTTCTCCCGGGACAACTTACCGCGCACCTGGGACGCGGCCCACTGCAAGCGCTGCAGGTTGGCGCGCAGGCTCGACGGCCAGTCGTCGCCGAGCAAGGCCGCGAGCAGGCGCTCGGGCAACTCGCCCTCCTCCGGCAGCAAGTGCAGGCTTTCGCCCAGCTCGACCGCCGCCTGCAACGCCAGCGGATCGTCGCCGTCGACATAGCGCGCTAACACGATGCGCAGCCAGCGCGCGCTGTCATCGCAGCGCTCGCAATAACGGCCAAACCAAAACAGGTTTTCCACCACCCGCGACGGCAGATAAGGGTCGCGGCGTACCAGGTCATGGGCGCCGATCGGCCGCTGCGCGCGCCAGTGCTCGCTGCCGGCTGCGCGTTCGCCGAGCACCCAGGTGTCCTTGCTCGCGCCGCCGCGTTGCATCGAAACGACCTCGGCATCGGCATCGGCTGCCACGCGGGTCAGGCCGCCGGGCAATACCCGGTAACCGTCAGCGCTGGCCACGGCGTAGACGCGCATGCCGATGGCGCGGTGTTGCAGGTGATCCTCGACGGTGTGCCACACCGGCGCCTGGGACAGCTGCGCCAGCTCCTGGGCGACATACGCGTAAGGCCGTGCGCGCATGCGCTCGGCCAGAGCCTGGCGTTGCTCGTCATCCAGGTCGCGACCGAAAATCGGATTAAAACTTTGCGAAGGGAATGCCGGCTTGATCAGCAGCTCGGGCAGTTTCTCCAGGGCTTCGGCAAGCACCGGCGCTTCGCCGCACCACCACGTTGCAATGGACGGCAGGATCAGTTCTTCGCCAAACAAAAACTCGTTGATCTTCGGCAGAAAGCCCAACAGGCCAGGGGACTCCAGCACACCGCTGCCCAGGGCATTGGCCACCAGCACGTTACCTTGGCGCGCGGCGTCGAGCAGGCCGGGCACGCCGAGGGCCGAGTCGGTGCGCAGCTCAAGGGGGTCGCAGAAATCGTCGTCCAGGCGGCGCATGATCGCGTGTACCCGGCGCAGGCCGCTGAGGGTTTTCAGGAACACCGTGCTGTCGCGCACCGTGAGGTCGCCGCCTTCCACCAGCGGGTAGCCAAGCTGGCGGGCGAGGTACAGGTGTTCGAAATAGCTTTCGTTGAAACGCCCGGGCGTGAGCAGCACGATCAATGGCGGTTGCTCATCGCTGGGCGCCTGGCGCGCCAGGGTTTCCTGCAGGGTGCGGAAGAAACCGGTGAGGTGCTGCACCTGCAGGTCGCGGTACAGGTCCGGAAAGGCACGCGACACGATGGTGCGGTTTTCCAGCGCATAACCGGCGCCGGAAGGGGCCTGGGTGCGGTCGGCGGTGACCCACCAGCGGCCATCCGGGGTGCGCGCCAAATCGACGGCGTACAGGTGCAAAAACGCGCCGTCGGGCGGCTGGATGCCCTGGCACGGCCAGAGGAAGTTGTTATGCCCGAACACCAGTTCGGCCGGCAGCAAGCCTTCCTTGATCAAGCGTTGCGGGCCGTAGAGGTCCGCCAGCACCGCGTTGAGCAGCCGCGCACGCTGGGCGATGCCGGCCGACAAGTGCTGCCACTCATCGGCCGCCAGCACGTGGGGCAGCAGGTCCAGTTCCCACGGGCGATCAGCGCCCTTGGGGTCGGCGTAGACGTTGTAGGTCACGCCGTTTTCCTGGATCTGCCGGGTCAGCAACGCCTGGCGCTGGGCCAGTTGCGCGGGGGTGCTGCGTTGCAGGTGGTCGAGCAGGCGCTGCCAATGGGCACGCACCGCGCCGCGATCGTCCAGCAGTTCGTGATAAGTGCCCGCGGTCAGCGGGTAACGGTCGAGCAAGTCGGACATGGAACGCTCGGCAGGGGCAAGGGGGCTCAGATTAACCTAACAAACACTGCAAATCCTTTGTGGGAGGGGGCTTGCTCCCGATTGCGGTGGGTCAGTCAACTCATGTATCGGCTGATTCACCGCAATCGGGAGCAAGTCGAATCGTCGCACCGCCCCTCCCACATTTTGGATTGCATTCAGTCATTTTTATTTGGGAAACGTCGCAGATCCAAGGTCATCGGTAATTCATCGTTCACCACGACGGTCTGCACCGGCAGCTTGCCCGGGCTATGCCCCAAGCGGAAAAACCGCGCCATGCGCCGACTCTCGGCTTCATTGGCGTTCACCGGCAGGCTGTCGTAGTTCCGCCCGCCCGGATGCGCCACATGATACTGGCAACCGCCCAGCGAGCGCTGCATCCAGGTGTCCAGCAGGTCGAACACCAACGGCGCATGCACCTCGATGGTCGGTTGCAGGCAGTTGGCCGGTTGCCAGGCGCGATACCGCACGCCGGCGACGAACTCGCCGATGCGCCCGGTCGGTTGCAGCGGCACCGGGATGCCGTTGCAGGTCAGCAAATAGCGCTGCGGTGGCAGCCCGCTCAACTTCACCTGCAGGCGTTCCAGGGACGAATCCACATAGCGCACCGTGCCGCCGACCGCGCCCTCCTCGCCCAGCACATGCCAGGGCTCCAGGGCCTGGCGCAGTTCCAGTTCGATGCCACTGACGGCGTAGTCGCCGACTTTGGGAAAGCGGAATTCCAGGTGCGCGGCAAACCATTCGGCGCGCAGCGGGTAGCCGGCGGCGTTGAGTTCGACGATCACGTCGGCAAAATCCTGCTCGATGAAGTGCGGCAGCAGGAAGCGGTCATGCAACTCGGTGCCCCAGCGCGCCAGTTTCGGCGGCGCATACGGCTCGCGCCAGAAGCGTGCCACCAGCGCGCGCAGCAGCAATTGCTGGGTCAGGCTCATGCGTGCATGGGGCGGCATTTCAAAGGCGCGCAACTCCAGCAGGCCCAGGCGCCCGGTGGCACCATCGGGGGAGTAGAGCTTGTCGACGCAAAATTCGGCGCGGTGAGTGTTGCCGGTCACGTCGATCAGCAGATTGCGCAACAGCCGGTCCACCAACCACGGCGGGCATTCTTCGCCTGGCGCGGGCATTTGCGCGAAGGCGATTTCCAGCTCATACAGCGCATCGTTACGGGCTTCATCGACCCTGGGCGCCTGGGACGTCGGGCCGATGAACAAGCCGGAAAACAGGTAGGACAACGACGGATGGTTGTGCCAGTAACTGATCAAGCTGCGCAGCAAATCGGGACGCCGCAGGAACGGTGAGTCCTTGGGTGTCGCGCCGCCCAGCACGAAGTGGTTACCGCCGCCGGTGCCGGTGTGGCGCCCGTCGATCATGAACTTTTCGGTGGTCAGGCGGGTTTGCCGCGCCTCTTCGTAGAGGAACTCGGTGCGCTCCACCAACTCGTCCCAGGTGGCGGACGGCTGCACGTTGACCTCGATCACACCTGGGTCAGGCGTGACCCGGAAGTTGCTCAGACGGTAATCCGCCGGCGGCTCGTAGCCTTCCAGCAGCACCGGGCAGTGCAGTTCTTCGGCGGTGGCTTCGATGGCGGCCACCAGCTCCAGGTAGTCCTCGACGCGCTCCAGCGGCGGCATGAACAGATACAGGCGGCCTTCGCGCGCTTCGGCGCACAGCGCGGTGCGGGTCAGCCAGTCGGCGGACTCGTCGATCTTCGGCAGGCGTTCGGCGCTCGGCGCCGGTTCGCCATGGCGTTGCAATTGCGCCGTGCTCGGCAGCTCGGGCAGGTCCTGGTTGGGGTCGGTCGGGTGGACAAACGGGTACTCCGCCGCCGTCACCCAGGGCTGCGAGGCCAGCGGCAGGCGATAACCCAGCGGCGAATCCCCCGGCACCAGTCGGCAATGGTTGTCGCGCAGGTACCAACGCCCACTCTGCCAGCGGTCATTGGCGGCGGTGCGCGCCAGAGGCAGCACTTGGCCGATGACTTTATCCAGGCCCTGGCTGAACACTTTGCGCAGGCGCTCGCGCTCCAGCTCATCGCTCAGACGCGGGTCGAGGGCGGTGACGTTTTGCGGCAGCGCGCCTTCGCGCCACAGGTAGTAGAAGTTGTCCTCAAAGGCCGGGAACACAAACCGCGCCGGCAGTTTCAGGCGCTCGGCAACGCTGGCCAGGAAACGCCCGGCCAACACGCCATCAGCGCCGTAGTCCTGTTGCTCATCGGCGATCAACGCGCTGTTGTGCCAAATCGGCTCGCCGTCGCGACGCCAGTAACAGTTGAGCGACCAGCGCGGCAATTGCTCGCCGGGGTACCACTTGCCCTGGCCGAAATGCACCAGGCCTTTGGGCGCGTAGTGTTTGCGCATGCGCTGGAACAGCTCGGCCGACAGGCGACGCTTGTCCGGCCCCAGGGCAGCGGTGTTCCACTCGGCGCCGTCGGGGTCGTCGATGGAGACGAAGGTCGGCTCGCCGCCCATGGTCAGGCGCACGTCGTCCGCCAGCAGGTCGCCATCGATCTGCCGACCCAGTGCCTGGATCGCCAGCCATTGTTCTTCGCTGTAGGGCTTGGTCACCCGTGGCGCTTCCCAGATGCGCTCTACCGACATCTCGTGGGTGAATTCGCACTCGCACGGCTCCACCAGGCCACTGATCGGCGCGGCAGACGATGGATCGGGACTACAGGCCAACGGAATATGGCCTTCACCGGCGAACAACCCGGAGGTGGCATCCAGGCCGATCCAGCCGGCGCCGGGCAAATACACTTCGCACCAGGCGTGCAGGTCGGTGAAGTCCACCTCGGTGCCGGACGGGCCATCGAGGGCTTTGACGTCGGCGGTGAGTTGGATCAGATAACCGGAGACAAACCGCGCCGCCAGCCCCAGGTTGCGCAGCAATTGCACCAGCAGCCAGGCTGAATCGCGGCACGAGCCGGAGGCGTTTTCCAGGGTGAATTCCGGGGTCTGCACGCCGGGTTCCATGCGGATCAGGTAGCCGATGTCGGCGGCCAGGCGCTGGTTGAGGCCTACAAGGAAATCCACGGCCGGCAGCGGCGTGCGGTCGATACCCGCCAGGTAAGTGGCGAACTTCGGCGTCAGCGGCAAGGTTTCCAGGTACGGCGCCAACTCGCGCTGCTCGTCGGCGGCGTAGCGAAACGGGATTTTTTCCGCGTAGGGCTCAAGGAAAAAGTCGAACGGGTTGAAGACCGCCATCTCGGCGACCAGGTCGACTTCGATACGCAGTTCGTCAGTCTTTTCCGGGAACACCAGGCGCGCCAGGTAATTGCCCTGGGGGTCCTGCTGCCAATTGATGAAATGCTGCTCGGGCAGCACTTTCAGTGCGTAGGACAAAATCCGCGTGCGGCTATGGGCCGCCGGGCGCAAACGCACGATCTGTGGGCCGAGTTCGACAGCGCGGTCGTAGCGGTAATGCGTAACGTGGTGCAACGCGACATGAATCGACACGGCGGCCTCCTGCGAGCCAGGGCATGGACACAACGCGCGCAAGACTTATGCCAGAGCGGCAGTCATTGCGCTTTATCGTAAGACCCGGTGCAGTACAGCACCAAAACGGCGCCAACGTTGGTGCGATGGTGCAAGAGCTGCACATATTTGTGGCAGGGAGTGGGTGGGGTGGTATCGGTTTGGTGGGGGCTGGGTGGGGAATCACCTCGGTTTTTTTATTCTGATTATTGCGCGCTCGTGTTTACGCCGCTGTTCAATGGCAACCATTACCTTTCCGCGCATGTGGCGAAGTTCTACGCATTTGGCACGCATTTCCCGGTGGCGTTTGCTGCGAAGTAGCAGCAGGCCGAGTACCGGCCAAAAGAAGCATTCGGCGTAAATGAATGGGCTCGGTGAAAAATGAAAACCTGGCACAGCAACCAACAGGCAGGCGATGAAAAGGCCATACATGCCCCAGACCCACTTAGGTCGCCCGTAGGCGATCATGAAATTGCAATGGGCGATAAACCAGGCCAGGACCACGCCGGCACTTTTAGCAACCGCGTTCGATAACGATGGAAAATAATAGTTTTCCACCAGCACAACAACAGAAGAACTGCCGAAGATGCCCGCTAAAATTACGCCGATAAACACGGGAAAGTAGCGCAAAAGAAAAGGGCGCACCGGTATGAGAGGTTTCCGTCCGAGAAGTCTCACTCTGATATATCCTCATACAGCCCAACCGCGACGATACGTATGTTCCCGAACAGTAAGTTGTCGGGAATGAGGCAACGCTCCCAATTAATCAAAGCAAAATCACCTTTTTTGTAGCCTGTCAGCAATTTTTCGTATCCGTTTTCGCCTAAAACGAAGTTCAACAAGCTTCCCACGCATCTCACGATGACGCTTGCTGTTGAGAATCAGCAGACCAAGCAATGGCCAAAACAGACTTTCGGCATAGATGAACAGATGAGGGTAATAACGAATGGCCGGAAGAGCGGTAACCAGACAGGCTCCAAAATAGACAACCATGACCCACACCCAGTCTCGTCGCCCACGGACAATCATAATGTTGCTAAGACTCAAGGCGCATGCCAGAACGACACATGCCCACCACGCTACTTGTGCCGAAATAGCTAAAGAAATGGCTTTGAGATAGTAATTTTGCACTACCACCACTACGGAAGATCCAGCAAAAATGCTTGAAAAAATCCCCCCGAGAAACACGGGTAAGTAACGTTTTAGAAAAGGGCGTATAGGTATGAGAGGTCTCACACATTACCTCGATTTCTTTATTCTGATTATTGCGCGCTCGTGTTTACGCCGCTTTTCAATGGCCACCATTACCTTCCCGCGCATATGGCGAAGTTCTACGCATTTGGCACGCATTTCCCGGTGGCGTTTGCTGCGAAGCAGCAGCAGGCCGAGTACCGGCCAAAAGAAGCATTCAGCGTAAATGAATGGGTTCGGTGAAAAATGAAAACCTGGCACAGCGACCAACAGGCAGGCGATGAAAAGGCCATACATGCCCCAGACCCACTTAGGTCGCCCGTAGGCGATCATGAAATTGCAGAGCGTGATAAAGAGAGCTAACACCCTCCCGATATTTTCAGCAGCAGCATTCGTTAACGATGGGAAATAGTAGTTTTCCACCAGCACGACAAGAGTAGCAGTGCCGAAAAGACTCGAAAAAATTACGCCGATAAACACAGGAAAGTAGCGCAAAAGAAAAGGGCGTATCGGTATGAGAGGTTTCCGTCCGAGAAGTCTCACTCTGATATATCCTCATACAGCCCAACCGCGATAATCCGGATGTTCCCGGACCGCACGCTGCCAGCAACGCCCAACGCCGCGCCAAGGGCATCGAGCATCTGCAAGATGGTCCCATTTCTTACTTCTGCCGAGGTGTAGCGCTTGGGCATATCTCCAGCCAGTTGTTTGAGTTTGATCATTTTTCGAGTCATCTCCGGATGGTTGATGCTCAGTAACTCCTTAGTGAGCTTTACCCGTTCTTGCCGATTCAAGCCTTTGAGTACCTGGTGCGTGTTTTTCCCCGTTGTCTTTTTAAGCGTATTGACGAGTCGGATTGTCGACATTGCTGCTGTACCAGCGCTTAACAACGAAGCCGCATCCAGCCCGGCCATTAAGGCCTGATGCCATTGATCGCTGTCCATGGCGTCGTTAAGGGCAGGGTCATTAATTTCATTTCTAGTCCGGCGAATGCCAATCCAGCATTGAGCAGTGCTGGCTGACGCGCCTACGACGCTAATCGCAGCCGCTACGCCGGTAGTCCCAAACGTAAACGGACTCAACCCTAACCCACCCGCTATCACCAACCAACTAATCACCGCCGAAGTACACGCCAACCCCATATTCACCGCCTCAAACGCCACCTGCGAGTCTCGCGGTTCATTCGCCAGTTGCCGAGCGAACTCCACCCGCCCGACATAGCTGGGCGCCTCGCGCAAAATCACATTCTTCGGCGCGATACTGCAAATCGGCTGAAATTCACGCAGCACAACCATCCGTAGCTGCGCGTCGAGGTACACCACGCCGGCACCGACGATGGCCGGATCAGCATCAATCGCCGCAAATAACTTGCGCAGATCAATGCTGTTTTCCAACCACTGCCGCGTCATGTAATTGGAACTGAGGAAACCGTCTCTGAATACGCTGGAAGTCATCCCTTTACTCCTGAGGTTCACAAGAGCGCAGAGGGTAAAGACTGCCTCCCCCCGAAAAATGTCAGAAGTTTCGCTTTATCCGGACAGATACTTCCTGATCGTGATGCAGCACCTTGTAAGCCATATCCCGAATAAGAAAAAGTACGCCCCGCGCCACTTCCGGCGCACACCAAAACAGGGAGCGACAATGGCAACTGACATGTTTTTGAAGTTGGGGGACATCAAGGGCGAGTCCAAAGACCAAGCCCATCGCGACGAAATCGAGATCAGCCGATGGGGCTGGGGCATGTCCCAGACCGGTTCCATGCATACCGGTAGCGGAGGTGGTGCCGGCAAGGTCAATATCGAAAACCTGTCCATCTCCAAGGTCATGGACAAGTCTTCACCCAACCTGATGATGGCCTGCTCCACCGGCAAGCATTACCCGGAGGCGCGGTTGGTGGTGCGCAAGGCCGGTGGCAGCAATGCCGTGGAGTATCTGGTGATCACGCTGAAGGAAGTCATGGTCACGTCCTACCAAACCGACGCGGTGACCAGCAGCGATGTACTGACTGAGGTGATAGCCCTGAACTTCGCCACGGTCGAAGTCAGCTACCAGCCGCAAAAGTCCGACGGCGGCAAGGACGGCGGCGCGGTCAAGTACGGCTGGAACATTCGCCAGAACGTCAAAGTCTGAAACCGCGCGCCGAGGCTACAGCCCGGCCTTGGCCGCCTCCCGCAACCGCCGCACTTCGACCAACTTGCTCACCATCGACCGATAACCCTTACTGTTGATCAGCAGCAACCCGAGCAATGGCCAGAACAGGCTTTCACTGTAGATAAACCAGTGCGGCCGGTAGTGCAGCGTCGGCAGGACCACCAGCAGGCACGTCGTAAAAAACGCTACCATCCCCCACACCGCCCAGGCTCGGCCGCGCACCACCAAAAAGTTGCTGTTGGCCACGAACAGTGCAGCCGCTATCACCACGAACCAGGACACGCTGGCATTGGTGGCCATGGGCACGTCGGCGAAATAGGTGCTGGCCGCCAGGGAAATCGCCGCAGAACCGCCGAGACAACCGGCGAGAATCACCCCTATAAACGCGGGAAAATGTTCCAGCAAAAACGGTTTCAACGACGGAACACCACTCATCACTCGGCCTCTTCGTACAAGCCAATCGCGAAGGTCTTGGCCTGTTCGTAGTTATCCGAACGCTTCAAGCCCCAGACGCTCAGCCCCGCACTGAAGGCATCGCCCAATTGGACGTAGGTGGCGTGCTTGAGCTGGGTCGGCGTAAAGCGTTTAGGCAACTCGCCGCTCAGTTGCAGCAGCTTGCGCATCTTGTTCGACATTTGCGGGTCGGCCACTTTCAGCAGCTCTTTGGTGAGTTTCTCCCGCTCCTGCCCGTTCAGACCTTTCAGCACCTGACGCATGCTTTTGCCTGTGGCCGCACGAGCGACGTTGACCAGCTTGACTGTCGTCAACGCCGATGCGCCGACGCCGACCAAGGCGGCACCGTCGAGAATCTTGGTCGCCGCTTGGTACCACTCTTCGTTATCCAGGTAATCGTTCATCGCCGGGTTGACGATTTCGTTGCGTGTACGGAACCCACCGACCAGGCACGACACGGTGCTGGCCGAGGCAGCGGTATAGCCGATGGCCGTCACGACCGTGCTGGCTCCGGCGGTAAACGGGATGGCGATGGTGCCGCTCAACACCACCAGCCAGCCAATGACCGCGCCGCCGCAGGACAAGGTGGTGTTGAAGGCTTCACTCACCAATCGCGATTCGCGTGGGTTGTTCAGCACTTGGTCGGCGAACTGTGCCGGGGCGATGTATTTCTGCGCTTCGCGCACAATGATGCGCTTGGGTCGAATGCTGCAGATCGGTTTGAACTCGCGCAGGGTCACGACGTTGAAGTCGGCGTCGATATACACCACGCCAGCGCCGACGATGCCAGGGTCGGCGTCGATGATGGCAAACAGCCGGGGCAGGTTGACTTCACTCTCGATGCGCTGGCGCGCCATGAACTGCGAGCGGTTAGAGTCCATGCCGATGTTGAGCAGGGGGTTGCTCATGGGGGGTGTTCTTCCTTGAAAAGTTGGGGACAGGACTGACGCTATCGGGGGCAAGCTCCCTCCCACATTTTGAATGTATTCACACATCTAATGTGGGAGGGGCGGTGCGACTTGCTCCCGATGGCGATTTAATGGGCGCCACCTTAACAAACAGGCTACCCACCGGCTAGAAAGCAAAACGCCAGCACGAGGCTGGCGTTTGGCATATTCAGGCTGCGATCAACGCGGCACCACCGGCTTGCGGGCTGGCTTGCCGCCCTTACCCTTGGCCGCATCAGTGCGTTCCTTGGCGGCCTGTTTGTTGCGCACCATGGCCGCAGCCTTGGCTTGTTCGCGCTTGTCCCAGGGGTTGCTGCCGTCGCTGCCACGGGGCGGCAGGCCGGTGTGTTGGGTGAGGATCTTGGTGGTGGTTTCCTTCGCGACCTTGTGGCTGCCGGCCGGCGTCGAGTTTTTGCGACGCGCACTCTGGTAGCTGTCGGTGGCCGGCTGGTGCAACGGGATCAGTTGATCCTTGCCCGGCCCGATCAGGTCGGCGCGGCCCATACGGGTCAGCGCTTCACGCAGCATCGGCCAGCCTTTCGGATCGTGGTAGCGCAGGAACGCCTTGTGCAGGCGGCGCTGTTCTTCGCTCTTGACGATGGTCACCGATTCGCTCTTGTAGCTGACCTTGCGCAGCGGGTTCTTGCCCGAGTGGTACATCGCGGTGGCGGTGGCCATCGGCGACGGGTAGAACGCCTGCACCTGGTCGGCGCGGAAGCCGTTGCCCTTGAGCCACAGGGCCAGGTTCATCATGTCTTCATCGGTGGTGCCGGGGTGGGCGGCGATGAAGTACGGGATCAGGTACTGTTCCTTGCCCGCTTCCTTGGTGTACTTCTCGAACATGCGCTTGAACTTGTCATAGCTGCCAATGCCCGGCTTCATCATCTGGTTGAGCGGACCTTCCTCGGTGTGTTCCGGGGCGATCTTCAGGTAACCACCGACGTGGTGGGTGACCAGCTCCTTCACATACTCCGGCGACTCAACGGCCAGGTCGTAGCGCAGGCCGGAAGCGATCAGGATTTTCTTCACACCCGGCAACGCACGGGCGCTGCGGTACAGCTGGATCAGCGACGAGTGGTCGGTGTTCAGGTTCGGGCAGATACCTGGGAACACGCACGACGGCTTACGGCACGCGGATTCGATTTCCGGGCTCTTGCAGGCGATACGGTACATGTTCGCGGTCGGGCCGCCGAGGTCGGAAATCACGCCAGTGAAGCCCGGGACCTTGTCGCGGATTTCTTCGATTTCGCGAATGATCGACTCTTCGGAGCGATTCTGGATGATCCGGCCTTCGTGCTCGGTGATCGAGCAGAAGGTGCAGCCGCCGAAACAGCCACGCATGATGTTCACCGAGAAACGGATCATGTCGTAGGCCGGGATTTTTTCCTTGCCATACACCGGGTGCGGGACACGCGCGTAAGGCATGCCAAACACGTAGTCCATTTCTTCGGTGGTCATCGGAATGGGCGGCGGGTTGAACCACACGTCCACTTCACCGTGCTTCTGCACCAGGGCGCGGGCGTTGCCCGGGTTGGTTTCCAGATGCAACACGCGGTTCGCGTGGGCATAGAGCACCGCGTCGCCACGGACTTTTTCCACCGATGGCAGGCGGATCACGGTCTTGTCGCGGGTCATGCGCGGGCTGGCCAATATCTGCACGACCTTGGCTTCTTCCGGGTCATCGACCGGGCCCTTTTCCTGCTCGATGGCGCAGGCCTGGGTGTCCTGGGTGTTCACATACGGGTTGATGATCTTGTCGACCTTGCCCGGCCGGTCGATACGCGTGGAGTCCACTTCGTACCAGCCCGCCGGCGTATCACGGCGAATGAACGCGGTGCCGCGCACGTCGGTGATGTCTTCGATCTTGTGGCCCCACGACAGGCGTTGGGCCACCTCGACGATGGCACGCTCGGCGTTGCCGTACAGCAGGATGTCGGCGGCGGCGTCGATCAGGATCGAGTTGCGCACCCGGTCCTGCCAGTAGTCGTAGTGGGCGATGCGGCGCAAGGACGCTTCGATGCCACCGAGGACAATCGGCACGTTCTTGTAGGCTTCCTTACACCGCTGGCTGTACACCAGGCTCGCGCGGTCCGGGCGTTTGCCGGCCATGCCGCCTGGGGTGTAGGCGTCGTCGGAGCGGATTTTCTTGTCGGCGGTGTAGCGGTTGATCATCGAGTCCATGTTGCCGGCCGCGACGCCGAAGAACAGGTTCGGCTCGCCGAGCTTCATGAAGTCGTCTTTGGACTGCCAGTTGGGCTGGGCAATGATCCCGACGCGAAAGCCCTGGGACTCCAGCAGCCGGCCGATGATTGCCATGCCGAACGACGGATGGTCAACGTAGGCATCACCGGTGACGATGATGATGTCGCAGGAATCCCAGCCAAGCTGATCCATCTCCTCCCTGCTCATCGGCAGGAATGGCGCAGGACCGAAACATTCGGCCCAATACTTGGGATAGTCAAATAACGGCTTGGCTGTTTGCATGACGGTGACCGGTGTTGAGATGAAAAATCGCGGGCGCGGAATATAGCACAAATTTTAACCAATTCCGACCTTTGCAGTAGGAATTAGAAAAGGCGCTTTTACTCGTCGTCGAAGTTATAGCTGCCCGGCGCAAGGTTTTCGAAACGGGTGTATTTGCCGATAAAGGCCAGGCGCGTGGTGCCGATGGGGCCGTTACGCTGCTTACCGATGATGATTTCAGCGATGCCCTTATGCTCGGTTTCCGGGTGATAGACCTCATCGCGGTAAACGAACATGATCACGTCAGCATCCTGCTCGATCGCTCCGGATTCCCGCAAGTCGGAGTTGATCGGGCGCTTGTTCGGCCGTTGCTCCAGGGAACGGTTGAGCTGCGACAGGGCAACCACCGGGCAGTTGAATTCCTTGGCCAAGGCTTTCAACGAGCGGGAAATCTCGGAAATCTCGTTGGTACGGCTGTCGCCACTGGAACCCGGGATCTGCATCAACTGCAGGTAGTCGATCATGATCAGGCCGATATCGCCGTGCTCACGCACCAGGCGACGGGTACGTGCGCGCATTTCCGAGGGACTGATACCCGCGGTGTCATCGATAAACAGCTTGCGGTCGTTGAGCAGGTTGACGGCCGAGGTCAGGCGCGGCCAATCGTCGTCTTCCAGACGACCGGCACGCACCTTGGTCTGGTCGATACGCCCCAGGGACGACAACATCCGCATGATCAGCGATTCGCCTGGCATCTCCAGCGAGTAGACCAGTACGGCCTTTTCGCTGCGCAGTACGGCGTTCTCCACCAGGTTCATCGCAAAGGTGGTTTTACCCATGGATGGACGGCCGGCGACGATGATCAGGTCAGACGGTTGCAGGCCGCTGGTCATGCCATCGAGGTCGGTGTAGCCGGTGGACAGGCCGGTGATGGCGTTGTCGGTGTTGAACAGGGTATCGATCCGGTCGATGGCCTTGGTCAACAGGTCGTTGACGCTGACCGGGCCGCCGGTTTTCGGGCGGGCTTCGGCGATCTGGAAAATCTGCCGTTCGGCTTCGTCGAGAATTTCTTCAGCGGTGCGGCCTTCCGGGTTGAAGGCACTGTCAGCGATCTCGGTGGCGATACCGATCAATTGCCGCAGCGTGGCCCGCGCACGGACGATCTGCGCATAGGCCTTGATGTTGGCAACCGACGGCGTGTTTTTCGCCAGTTCGCCCAGGTAGCCCAGGCCGCCGACTTGTGAAGTATGGCCTTCCTTGTCCAGTTGCTCGGCCAGCGTCACCACGTCGATCGGTGAGTTCTGGTCGGCCAGCCGGGCAATGGCGCGGAAGATCAAGCGGTGGTCATGCCGATAGAAATCACCGTCCGAGACTTGATCCAGCACGCGTTCCCAGGCGTTGTTGTCCAGCATCAAACCACCGAGCACGGCCTGTTCGGCCTCGATGGAATGCGGCGGCACCTTAAGGGCAGCGGTTTGCAGATCGTATTGCTCAGGAGCTGAAATATCGTTCATGGCCACTTGGAATTAGGGGGTGTGTAAAAAAACAAAAGGCACGACCTGTAAACAGGATCGTGCCCGATGTTAACCGCCTGGCACGCGAGGTGCCAGTCAGTTAGGTGTTGCTTAAGCTGCTACCACGACAACGCGTACGGTGGCTTCAACTTCAGCGTGCAGATGCACGGCTACGTCGAACTCACCTACGTTGCGGATGGTGCCGTTCGGCAGACGAACTTCGCTTTTCGCAACTTCAACGCCGGAGGCGGTCAGTGCGTCAGCGATGTCGTGGGTGCCGATCGAACCGAACAGCTTGCCTTCGTCACCGGCGGTGGCAGTGATAGTCACTTCCAGCTCAGCCAGTTGGGCAGCGCGAGTTTCGGCCGAAGCTTTTTTGTCTGCTGCTGCTTTTTCCAGGTCAGCACGACGCTCTTCAAACGCAGCCAGGTTGGCAGCGGTTGCAGCGGTGGCTTTGCCGTATGGCAGCAGGTAGTTACGACCGTAGCCGGCCTTAACGTTTACTTTGTCGCCCAGGTTGCCCAGGTTGGCGACTTTTTCCAGAAGGATCAGTTGCATGTGAAAATCCTCTAACTTTTAACCTTCACCGTTCGCGTTATCGGCGTCTTTGGACGCGAGACGACCGCGAATATCAATCAGGCTATCGACAATGGCCAAGACCACGAATAACGGACCGATCAAGTGCATGAGCGGCAAGACCGTGACGTAAAACCCCACCAGCCAGAAACTGGCCAATTTTTTCTGCGCGACCAGTCCATGCAGCAAAGACAGCCCAGCGAAGAACAGCGGCACACTGCACAGCGGCAACAGGATCAAGGCGTTCCACCCGATAAGCGGAGCAACACACATGACGGCCAGCAGTGACAGCGCAACGCGCTTGGGGATTCGGATTGCGCGAAACTCGCGTCCGAAACCACCGGGGTTATACAACAACGCCTGCCAGTAGCGCCCAAGAATCAGGCACAACACACTAAAGATCTGCAACGAAACCGCCGTCGAAATGATCATCAGTGGGACCGTCAGTGAAGCGAGAACTGCTTTCTGGTCTGCCGAGAGTTTCTCGTAAGACTCACCCATCACCAGCGGCATAACGTGTTGAAACGTCTGCGCCAATGATTCGATGAAGGAACCGAATACGGTTCCCAGACTCACCGCACACAACAATCCCACGGCCGTGCTGACCAGCAGCACGCGATTCCAGGAGTAACCGGCGCGTAAAACCAACGCCAGACCGCAAGTCCCGAGCAGCACCAAAAGGGCCGTTGGATCTTGCAGGAAGTGCCAGCTCACCAACACTGACAACACGCCTACACCCAGGACGCTCAAGGCGTCCGAACCGCGCCGCAGCAGCACAAGGCAAACCGCGGCGGCACTCAACCAAAACAACAACGGCAACACTGCAGCTCCAGCCACTACCAGAGTGGCCTGCACACGACCGCGCATGATGAACTCAGCTAAGGCGCGCATGCATTCAATCCCTTACTACTTGTCGACTGCCCGGTCTCAGCGGCCGTGGCTGTCGGTGTAGGCCAGCAGGGCCAGGAAGCGGGCGCGCTTGATAGCGGTGGCCAGCTGACGCTGATAACGTGCTTTGGTACCGGTGATACGGCTTGGAACGATTTTGCCGGTCTCGGATACGTAGGCTTTCAGAGTGTTGAGATCTTTGTAATCGATCTCTTTCACGTCTTCAGCGGTGAAGCGGCAGAATTTACGACGACGGAAGAAACGTGCCATTTGATAGGCTCCTTAAAAGGTCCGTGGATTACTCGTCAGCGTTATCGCTGTTGTCGCTGTCATCACTATCAGCGCTTTCAGCGCCTTCGTGCTCAGGACGGTCGCGACGCTCACGGCGCTCACTGCGGTTTTCTTCAGCCTTGAGCATCTCGGATTGGCCGGTAACGGCTTCTTCGCGACGGATGACCAGGTTACGGATCACAGCATCGTTGTAGCGGAAGTTGTCTTCCAGCTCGGACAGAGCCTTGCCAGTGCATTCAACGTTCAGCATCACGTAGTGAGCCTTGTGAACATTGTTGATTGCATAGGCCAGTTGACGACGGCCCCAATCTTCCAGACGGTGGATTTTGCCGCCGTCTTCTTCGATCAGCTTGGTGTAACGCTCTACCATGCCGCCGACTTGCTCGCTTTGATCCGGGTGGACCAAAAAGATGATTTCGTAATGACGCATGAATGCTCCTTACGGGTTGTAGCCTGCCGCTCAAAAACGGTCAGACAAGGAGTGAATGACACTTATGGATCTTGCCGCAGGGAGGCACATCGGTGCCTGCCAGGAAGGCAAGGGGCGCAATTGTAGAGAAGGGGGAGGACGGGCGCAAGGTGATTGGTGATTATTTGAACAATCACCCAGACACCTCAAAACAAATGTGGGAGGGTGCTTGCTCCCGATTGCGGTTTATCAGTGACACAATGTGTGACTGCCTTACCGCTATCGGGAGCAAGCACCCTCCCACATTTTGCATCTATGCCAGACTCAAAATTACTTCTTGGTCTTGGCCTTGGCGCCGCGCTGGCGTCGGGCTTCAAACAAGCACACACCCGTCGCAACAGACACATTGAGGCTACTGACGCTACCGGCCATTGGCAGGTGAACCAGATAATCACAATGCTCGCGGGTCAGGCGACGCATGCCTTTGCCTTCGGCGCCCATGATCAGGATGGTCGGGCCGGTGAGGTCTTGGTCATAAATGCTGACCTCCGCCTCCCCCGCCGTACCCACGACCCACAGGCCGCGCTGCTGGAGTTTCTCCAGGGTGCGCGCGAGGTTGGTCACGGCCACCAGCGGAATCACTTCCGCCGCCCCGCACGCGACTTTACGCACAACCGGCGTCAACGTGGCCGACTTGTCCTTGGGCACGATCACCGCCAGCGCACCAGCAGCATCCGCCGAACGCAGGCAGGCGCCGAGATTGTGCGGGTCGGTCACGCCGTCCAGCACCAGCAACAGCGGTGGGCCTTCGGTCCGGTCGAGCAACTCGTCGAGCATGGCCTCGCCCCATACCTGGCTCGGGCTGACATCCGCGACGACGCCTTGGTGAACGCCTTCAACCCACACGTCCATTTCGCGACGCTCGGCCTGGCCGATCGCTACGCGGTTTTCGTTGGCCAACTCGACCAACGCCTGCACGCGCGGCTCGCTGCGACCTTCCGCCAGCCAAACCTGCTTGACGCGTTTAGGGTGATGACGCAGCAGTGCTTCTACGGCGTGGACGCCGTAGATTTTTTCCAGACTCATGACTTGGCCTTAGGTTTACGCGACCCGCCGCTTTTCGCGGGAGCCGAACCCGCTTTGGGCGGGCCTTTACGATGTTTACTGGGCTTGCTCGACGGTTTTTCCGCCCCTTGGGACTTTCCCCCAGACGCCGCTTTACCACCGCTTTTGGCTTCGCTGAGCAACTGCTGCTTCAACTCACGGCTCTTGCGCAGCTCGGCGTTTTTCGCCGCTGCATCGCTCGGGCGGTAGGCTTCAGGGGCCTTGTCCTTGGCAGCCGGACGACGACCAGCCTTCGCCGGCGCAGGCTCGGTGGCGGCAGCTTTCGCAGGAGCACCCTTGCCTTTGGTGGCCGGAGCTGCGGTTTCGCTGCCACGCTTTTTACGGCCGATCGGCGCGGCGATGGTTTTTTCGGCCATCTCGAAGTCGATCTTGCGCTCGTCCAGGTCGACGCGCATCACGCGCACTTCGACGGTGTCGCCCAAGCGGAAGCTGCGACCGGTACGCTCGCCCGCCAGGCGGTGATGCACAGGATCGAAGTGGTAGTAGTCACCCGGCAAGGCGGTGACATGCACCAGGCCCTCGACGTAGATATCGGTCAGTTCGACAAACAGACCAAAGCCGGTCACGGCCGTGATCACGCCTGGGAACGACTCGCCTACGCGGTCTTTCATGAACTCGCACTTGAGCCAGTTCACAACGTCGCGGGTGGCTTCGTCGGCACGGCGCTCGCTCATGGAGCACTGCTCCCCGAGCTGTTCCAGGGCCGCTTCGTCGTATGGATAGATCCGCGCCTTCGGAATGGTCATGGCACCGGCGCGCTTGACGTGCGGGGTGTCCTGCTTGGAGTGGATCACGCTGCGGATCGCGCGGTGCGTGAGCAAGTCCGGGTAACGCCGGATCGGCGACGTGAAGTGGGTGTACGCCTCGTAATTCAGGCCGAAGTGGCCCTGGTTGTCGGCGCTGTACACCGCCTGGCTCAGGGAACGCAGCATCACGGTCTGGATCAGGTGGAAATCCGGACGGTCCTTGATGCTGGCCAGCAGTGCCTGGTAATCCTTCGGCGACGGGCCATCCTTGCCTTTGTGCAGGGACAGGCCGAGCTCGCCGAGGAAGGCGCGCAGTTTTTCCAGACGCTCCGGCGGCGGACCATCATGCACCCGGTACAGCGCAGGAATTTCGTGCTTCTTCAGGAATTCTGCGGTGGCCACGTTGGCCGCCAGCATGCATTCCTCGATCAGCTTGTGCGCGTCGTTGCGGGTGGTCGGGGTGATCTCGGCGATCTTGCGCTCGGAACCGAAAATGATCCGGGTTTCCTGGGTCTCAAAATCGATCGCACCACGCACATGGCGTGCGCCCAGCAACACCTTGTACAGCGCATACAGCTGCTTGAGATGCGGCACCACACCGGCGTATTCAGTACGCAAGGCCTTGGCTTCGCTGGTCTTCGGCGCTTCCAGGATGGTGCTGACCTTGTTGTAGGTCAGGCGCGCCTGGGAGTAGATCACCGCTTCGTAGAACTGGTAGTCGGTCATTTCGCCGGTTTTCGAGATGGTCATCTCGCACACCATGGCCAAACGGTCGACTTTCGGGTTCAGCGAGCACAGGCCGTTGGACAACTGCTCAGGCAGCATCGGGATCACACGCTCAGGAAAGTACACGGAGTTGCCGCGCACCTGAGCTTCGTTATCCAGCGCCGAACCGATCTTCACGTAGCTGGAGACGTCGGCAATCGCCACGTACAACTTCCAGCCACCCGAGAACAGGCGCAGCTTGCCAGGCTTGGCTTCGCAATACACCGCATCGTCGAAGTCGCGGGCGTCTTCGCCGTCGATGGTGACGAACGGCAGATGGCGCAGGTCAATGCGCTTCTCTTTGTCCTTATCTTCGACTTCCGGCTTGAGCTTGGCGGCTTCCTTGAGCACGGCGTCAGGCCACACGTGAGGAATATCGTAGGTGCGCAGCGCGACGTCGATTTCCATGCCCGGCGCCATGTAGTTGCCGACCACTTCGACGATATCGCCCTGGGGCTGGAAGCGCGGGGTTGGCCAGTGAGTGATTTTCACCTCCACGAACTGACCGACCTTGGCGGCGCCATTGCGGCCCGGGGTCACCAGCACTTCCTGCTGGACCTTCGGGTTGTCCGGAATGACGAAGCCGATGCCGCCTTCTTCGAAGTAACGCCCGACGATGGACTCACGGGCACGGGACACTACTTCGACGATCACGCCTTCACGGCGGCCGCGACGGTCCAGGCCCGACACGCGCGCCAACGCACGGTCGCCATCGAACACCAGGCGCATTTGCGCCGGGCTCATGAACAGGTCGTCGCTGCCGTCATCCGGGATCAGGAAGCCGAAGCCGTCACGGTGGCCAGCAATGCGGCCCAGGATCAGGTCGAGCTTGTCCACGGGCGCATACGTGCCACGGCGGGTGTAGATCAACTGAGCATCGCGCTCCATGGCACGCAGGCGGCGGCGCAGGGCTTCGAGCTGGTCTTCGGTGGTCAGACCGAACTCTTCAACCAACTGCTCGCGGCTAGCAGGCGAACCACGATCGGCGAGATGCGCCAGGATCAGTTCGCGGCTAGGAATAGGGTTTTCATATTTTTCCGCTTCACGAGCGGCCTCGGGATCGAGGGACTGCCAATCGGCCATTAGAGAGTTTTCACCTTGTCTATATGTGGGTTAGTTTGGCATACGCGTATTGAAACGGGAAATTTCAGGCGTCAACAAGCGTTTTAAAACACTTTGTAGCCCCCAAGACGCACCTTGCACGACCATTGGCGAAATTTTCCAGGCTTTTTTCATGGCGGGGGTTTACAGTTCAAAAACCACTCCGTATAGTGCGCGCCATCGACGACGGCAACGTTGTTGATGCTGCCCAGGTGGTGAAATTGGTAGACACGCCAGCTTCAGGTGCTGGTGATCGCAAGGTCGTGGAAGTTCGAGTCTTCTCCTGGGCACCAATTTCAAACTCAAGGTTCAACCTTGAGTCTCCCAAAAACCCGCGAAAGCGGGTTTTTGCGTTTCAGGCCTTTGATTTTTAAAGCAAATCCCGATTTATTTTTTTGAATCAGGGGTTTACAGATCAAAAAGCCCGCCGTATAGTTCGCTCCATCGACAGCGGCAACGTTGCTTGATAATGCCCAGGTGGTGAAATTGGTAGACACGCCAGCTTCAGGTGCTGGTGATCGCAAGGTCGTGGAAGTTCGAGTCTTCTCCTGGGCACCAAATTCAGATCAAACCCGCGAAAGCGGGTTTTTTCGTTTCCGGGGCATGAAAACTTCCCCATCGATTTCCCCCTCGTCCGCACTTGAGAAGCTTTATCGTTTATCCTTGCAACGATTTGTTGCACTCAAGCGAGGAAACTTCCGGATGATGATCCGCGACACCCATCTCAAGACATCTCTTCTGCGCGGCCTGAGCATCACTCTGCTCGGCCTGACCCTGCTCTCGCCCGCGGCCTATTGCGCCGACAAAATCTCCCTAACCCTGTACAACGGCCAACACAAAGAAGTCGGCGATGGCCTCGCCAAGGCCTTCGAAGCCAAGACCGGCATCCACGTCAATGTGCGCAAAAGCAGCAGCAACCAGTTGGCCAGCCAGGTCGTCGAAGAAGGCGAGCGCTCCCCGGCCGACGTTATCTACACAGAAGAATCGCCGCCGCTGAACAAACTCGGCGAGCAAGGCCTGCTGGCAAAAATCGACGCCAGCACGCTCGATGTATTACCCAAGGACTATGTCAGCAGGAATGGCGACTGGATGGGCGTGACCGCACGCACCCGCGTCGTAGCCTTCAACCCGAAACTGATTGCCGAGAAAGACCTGCCCAAGTCGGTGCTGGATTTCGCCCGCCCCGAATGGCAAGGCAAGGTCGGCTTCGTACCCACCAGCGGCGCGTTCCAGGAGCAGGCCGTGGCGATCATCACGCTGCACGGTCGTGAGGCCGCCGAAGAATGGCTGACCGGCCTGCGCGCCTTCGGCAAGGTGTACAGCAACAACATGGTCGCCCTCAAAGCCGTGGAAAACGGCGAAGTCGCCACCGTTCTGGTGAATAACTACTACTGGTTTGCCCTGAAGAAGGAAAAAACCAACCTGGACTCGCAGTTGCACTACTTCACCAATGGCGATGCTGGCGGCCTGATCACCGTGTCTTCCGCTGCCGCGCTGAAATCCAGCAAGCACCCGAAAGAAGCCCAACAACTGCTGGCGTTCATGACCAGTGAAGAAGGCCAGCGCGTGATCACCAACACCTCGGCCGAATACCCGCTGCGCAAGGGCATGGAGTCCAATCGCGGCCTCAAGCCGTTCAGCGAGCTGCAACCGCCGAAAGTCACCCCCGCCGACCTGGGCAACGCTGAAGAAGCCCTGGAAATGGAACGTGACGTTGGCCTGAACTGATGAACCCATCGCTCCCCACCCCGGCCTTGCGCGGGGGTTACAGCCCGAGGCGCAAGCGTCCTTCGATCTGGCTGTTGCTGCCCGTGCTGCTTCTGGTTGGCTTGAGCCTGCTGCCGCTGGCGTATGTCGGGCTCAAAGCCTGGCAAGCCGGCTGGGCGGAAGCGGTGCATCTGCTGTGGCGGCCGTATGTGTTCGGGCTGCTGCGCAACACCCTGGCCCTGATGATTGGAGTGACGGTGGCGTGCGGCGTGATTGGCCTGTCCCTGGCCTGGCTGCTGGAGCGTAGCAACCTACCGGGGCGCCGCCTGTGGGGCGTGATCCTGTGCCTGCCGTTTGCGGTGCCGGCGTTTGTCAGCAGCTTTACCTGGGTGTCGCTGAGCGCCAACTTCGAAGGGCTCGGCGGGGCGATCCTGGTGATGACCCTGTCCAAATACCCGCTGGTGTTTCTACCCGTGGCGGCGACCCTGCGCAATCTCGACCCCTCCCTTGAAGAGTCTGCGCGCACCCTGGGACTGAATCGCTGGGGCGTGTTCTGGCGCATCACTTTGCCCTTGCTGTGGCCGTCACTGCTGGCCGGGGCACTGCTGATCGCGCTGCATATGCTGGTGGAGTTCGGCGCGCTGTCGATCATCGGCCTGCAGACCTTTACCACAGCGATCTACCAGCAATTCGAACTGGAATTCAGCAATGCCAATGCCGCGATGTTGTCGGCGGTGTTGCTGGCGATGTGCCTGACGCTGCTGTGGCTGGAGTTGCGCGTGCGCGGCAAGGGTCGACATGTGCGTATCGGCCAGGGTGCGGCGCGGCATGCGGAGCAGGTTCGACTGGGCAAGTGGGCGCCGCTGGGGCAGCTGTATTGCCTGGCGCTGGCGATCATCGGCAGCGGCATTCCATTGGGGATGCTCGGCTATTGGCTGGCGGTAGGCTCGTCGGCCGCGTTCCCGGTGACCGAAATTGGCCAGGCGTTGCTGTCCTCCCTGGCGCTGTCGCTGGCTGGCGCGGCACTGTGCCTGGTACTCGCGGTGCCGGTGGGGTTGTTGGTGGTGCGCTATAAAGGCCATCTGGCGATTTGGGCCGAGCGCCTGCCGTACTTGCTGCACGCCCTGCCCGGCCTGGTGATTGCACTGACACTGGTGTACTTCGCCTTGCATTACGTGCCGGCGCTGTACCAGACGTCAGCACTGTTGCTGATTGCTTATGCGCTGCTGTTTTTGCCATTGGCCCAGGCGCCGATTCGCACAGCCCTGAACAAGGCTGCGCCGCAATTGGAGGAAGCCGCTCGCACACTGGGTGCTTCATCGTTCAGCGCTTTTTGCCGGGTGACCTTGCCGATTATTTTCCCGGCATTGGGTGCGGCGTTCGCGCTGGTGTTTCTCGATGCGATGAAGGAATTGACGGCGACGTTGCTACTGAGCCCGACCGGGTTGAATACCCTGGCGACCGCCGTGTGGGCGCATACCTCGAACGTGGAGTTCGCGGCGGCAGCGCCTTATGCAGGGTTGTTGATTCTGGTGTCGGGGTTGCCGGTTTATTTGCTCACCACTCGGATGTATTTGAGCCGCTGAAACCGCTATCGGGGGCAAGCCCCCCCTCCCACATTCGGCCGCATTCCAAATGCTGGAACTCGGTCAACTGTGGGAGGGGGCTTGCTCCCGATGGCGGCGGCACAGACAACACTAAGCCCGGAACTGCCCCAGGCTCGCCTTCAACTGCGCCGCCAAACCATCCAGCACCTTGCCACTGGCCGTGGTTTCCACCACAGCCTGCGCGGCACGCTCGGCCTGAGCGTGAATCACCTCGACCCGCCCACGTACCGCATGCGCGCCCCGAGCTTGATGCTCAGCCGCACGAGTGGCCAGGCCAATCGCCGCGTGTACCTGCTCCACCGAGACCTGCACCGTCTGCTGCAAGCGCACACTGTCGCGCAGCACCAGCAAGCCCTCGTTGGCCTGGCGCCCTGCCTTGCCGATGGTTTCGACCGCCTCGCGAGCGCCCTGCTGCAACGCCACGATATGCGCCTGAATATCACCGGTGGAGCTCTGGGTTTTACTCGCCAGCGCACGCACCTCGTCTGCCACCACCGCAAAGCCACGCCCGGTCTCACCGGCACGCGCCGCTTCGATGGCCGCGTTGAGCGCCAGCAGGTTGGTCTGCTCGGCGATGCCGTGGATCACTGTCAGCACCACTTCGATCTGCTCGCTTTGCGCTGCCAGGCGCTCGATGACTTTGGAACCGGCCTGCACCTGGCCCGCCAGCGCTTCGATCAAGCTGCCCACTTCAGCCGACGTGCGTGAGTTTTCATCCGTAGCCTGGCGAATATCCACCACCTGCTGCAGCGCGGCCTGCATCGCATGGCTTTCGGCCTGGGCCTCATCGGCCATCTGCGACAGCGCGCGCAGGCTCTCGGCCACTTCGTCGCGCTGCAAACCCGCCGCCGCGTCGGCGCCGGCATTGCGCAAGGTCATCGCGCCGATTTCCACACCGGTACGCTGCGCCACATCGCCGGCCTCGCGCACGATGGGCTGCAACTTATCCACAAAGCGATTGACCGCGGAGGCCATGTCGCCGATCTCATCTTTGCTGTTGATCTGCACGCGCTTGGTGAGGTCACCCTCGCCCGCCGCCAGGTCATCCATGGCCGCGATCAACAGTTTCAGACGATTAACCACGCGCCGCCCGAGCACCACCGCGATCAGCAGCAAGACACCAAAACCGACCACCGCGAGCCCCATGCCGATGCGCCAGCGCAGCGTACCCGCCGCTTCTTGCACGACACTCGTGGTGTTGGCGGTCATCTGGGTAGCGGTCGCCTGCGCCGATTGCAACCTCGCGCCCATGGCGGCAGCACTATCCGCCGCAGCGCCCTTGAGGCTGTCACCCACCAACTGATCGCCGCTGGCAATCAGTGCCGCAAAGCGCTTATCCAGCGCCAGCAGGTCGGCCTCTACCGACGCGGTCGAGACGCCCATGCGGACCTTGCCGATCTCGACACCGTTGGGGCTGATGGACGCTTCGACGTAGTACACGGAGGCGTCCGCCTTGGCGGCGTCCAGCACTTTATCGAGAGCACGGTCGCCCTTGCCCTTTTCCAGCAAAGCCTGGTTGATCGGGTTTTCCCGGTTCAGATAGCGCGTCAGATGCTCACCGGCAGCGTCGTCATACACCACGAACAACACGTTGGGATTGCGCTGGGCCCGTCGGGCGAACTCCGACAGCGTCGGCACATCGTTGTCCCACATGGCACGGGGCGCCACGGAGGCCAGCAATTGCGCCATGTCATTAGCGGAGTCTTGCAGGTCTTTTTCCAGGGTCGCACGCAGTTGCTTCTGCTCTTCCTGCAGGCGCGCGGAAAGCCCAGCAGTCAGACGCTGACGGGTGCTGCTGGACAAGCTGTCCAGGCTGGATGTGACTTCTTTGCCAGCCTGGGCCAATTCGCTCGACAGTTTCTGACTGTCGAGCCCCAGGCGATTGCCCAAATCAGCTTCCAGCGCCGTGACTGTGCTCCGAGTTAGAGCAACCGCCACCAGCACTTGCACCAAAAGAGCGATACCTAGGGTAACGAACACCGGCCGCAACAGTCGACTTTGTAACAATGAGAGAACGGCAGACATCGGGAATCC
This sequence comes from Pseudomonas sp. PSPC3-2, assembly GCF_049897085.1. NCBI lineage: Bacteria > Pseudomonadati > Pseudomonadota > Gammaproteobacteria > Pseudomonadales > Pseudomonadaceae > Pseudomonas > Pseudomonas sp. PSPC3-2. The sequence goes on along the minus strand of NZ_JAFCVO010000005.1, from coordinate 182,762 downwards.
CTCCACCACGGGTGCCAGTAATTTGATAGCACCGCGAAAAAAGGAAATACAGCAAGGGTCGTGCCGTTTGGCGAACTGAAACGACAAAGGGCTCCCGAAGGAGCCCTTTGCTTTTTACATCAACAGCTTATTAAGCGAACGGGTGACGCAGAACGATGGTCTCGTTGCGGTCCGGGCCCGTCGAAATAATGTCAATCGGCGCGCCGATCAGCTCTTCAACGCGCTTGATGTAAGCACGCGCATTGGCTGGCAGCTCTTCCAGGGTTTTGACACCCACGGTCGATTCGGTCCAGCCTGGCACTTCTTCGTACACCGGCTGCAGACCCACGTAACTGTCAGCGTCAGTCGGAGCAACGCTCTTACCTTCTGCATCTTTGTAGCCGACGCAGATGTTGATGGTTTCCAGACCGTCGAGCACGTCCAGCTTGGTCAGGCAGATACCCGAGATGCTGTTCACATCGATAGCACGACGCAGGATAACGGCATCGAACCAGCCACAACGACGAGCACGGCCGGTGGTTGCGCCGAACTCGTGACCTTGCTTGGCCAGGTGTGCACCGACTTCGTCGAACAGCTCAGTCGGGAATGGACCCGAACCGACGCGAGTGGTGTAAGCCTTGGTAATGCCCAGGATGTAGTCCAGGAACATAGGGCCAACACCCGAACCGGTAGCCACGCCACCAGCGGTAGTGTTGGAGCTGGTCACATACGGGTAGGTACCGTGGTCGATGTCCAGCAACGAGCCTTGAGCGCCTTCGAACATGATGTCTTTGCCAGCACGACGCAGGTCGTGCAGCTCGGCGGTCACGTCGAGCATCAGCGGCTTGAGCAGCTCAGCGTATTCCTTGCATTCGGCCAGGGTCTTGTCGAATTCGATGGCTGGCTCTTTGTAGTAACCCACCAACATGAAGTTGTGGTATTCCACCAGTTCGCGCAGTTTGTCTTCAAAGCGCGGCATGTTGAGCAGGTCGCCAACACGCAGGCCGCGACGCGCGACTTTATCTTCATAGGCCGGGCCGATACCGCGACCGGTGGTGCCGATCTTCAGCTCGCCACGCGCCTTTTCACGGGCCTGGTCCAGCGCAACGTGGAAGGACAGGATCAGCGGGCAGGACGGGCTGATACGCAGGCGCTCGCGCACCGGTACGCCTTTCTCTTCCAGTTTGGTGATCTCGCGCAGCAGGGCATCCGGTGCAACCACGACGCCGTTGCCGATCAGGCACTGCACGCCTTCGCGCAGTACGCCCGACGGGATCAGGTGCAAGACGGTTTTTTCGCCATCGATGACCAGGGTGTGGCCAGCGTTGTGGCCGCCTTGGTAGCGCACTACGGCGGCAGCATGTTCGGTCAGCAGATCAACGATCTTGCCTTTGCCCTCATCACCCCATTGGGTGCCCAGGACTACGACATTCTTACCCATAACACTTGTCCTCATTCGCGCAAACTTGGTGCCGGCGTTGGCCGGCAGGAAAACTCAAGAAGCCAGTGGCGATACTTGCCAAAGCCCGTTCTGCAGAATCAATTGCCGGTCGCAGTCCGCTTCACGGGCGGCGGCCAATGGTTGCCCAGGCAAAGCCTGGACGACACGCTGACCCTCACCGCGCAACTGGCAAACCTGCTGCCAGAGTGCTGCATCCGTACTGTCGGGCATCCAGATGCCACCAGACGGCAGCTCGACCTCAGCACGCCCCAGGGTCACCAGGGTTTTCAAATCGGTGGAGAAACCGGTGGCCGGACGCGCACGACCGAAGTCGGCGCCGATATCGTCATAGCGACCGCCTTGGGCGATGGCTTGGCCAACACCCGGCACAAACACCGCGAACACCACACCGGTGTGGTAGTGGTAGCCGCGCAACTCGCCCAGGTCGAAATACAGCGGGAGTTGCGGGAACCGTGCCGACAACTGCTCTGCAATCGCCAGCACGTCATCCAGTGCCGCCAATACCGGCGCCGGCGCATTGGCCAGGCGCTCACGTGCAGCATCCAGAACTTCGCGGCTGCCGCACAGGTTCACCAACGCGCGCAGCATGTCAGCCAGTTCGGCCGGCACGCCTTCGGTCAGGGCAATGACTTCGTCGATCGCCTTGCGCTGCAGGGCATCGAACAACTGTTGTTCCACTTCACCGGACAACCCCGCCGCACGGGCCAGGCCACGGTAGATACCAACGTGGCCCAGGTCCATGTGGACATCCGGCACGTCAGCCAGTTGCAGCATGGCCAGCATCAGGCTGATGACTTCCACGTCACTGCTCGGGCTGGCATCGCCGTATAACTCGGCGCCCAACTGGATCGGGCTGCGCGACGACGACAACGCCCGCGGCTTTGCATGCAGCACGCTGCCGGCGTAGCACAGACGGCTCGGGCCTTCGCGACGCAGGGTGTGCGCATCGATGCGCGCCACTTGCGGCGTGATGTCGGCACGGAACCCCATTTGCCGGCCCGATTGCGGGTCGATGACCTTGAAGGTGCGCAGATCCAGGTCCTGGCCCGCGCCGGTCAGCAGGGATTCCAGGTACTCGATATGGGGGGTCACGACAAACTCGTAACCCCAGCTCTGGAACAGATCCAACACCTGGCGACGCGCAACTTCAATGCGCGCAGCTTCTGGTGGCAGTACTTCTTCGATGCCATCTGGCAGCAGCCAGCGGTCTACCGTTGCCATTACGCCATTCCCCTATGATCCGGGCGGCCAACCCTCGGCCGAGCCTTGAGTGAAGCAGAAAATGCCCGCCCCTGGCATAAACCACGCGCAAGAGCGACGTGACGAACGGCCTGCAAACGGCCTCGTCGGGCACTTTCCTCGAAAAACCTGTCGCGCCTGCCGAATCAAACATGCAGACGCAAAAAAGCCGGGAATTTCCCGGCTGCCGCATCATACACCCGTTTTCTCAAAGGATCACCCCGCCAGGCGTTTTAGCCGCCCGACGGGAGTGAACATTGAGTTACTTGGACTTTTCCAGGTAACGGAAGAAGTCGCTGCTCGGGTCCAGCACCATGACGTCGGTTTTGCTCGCGAAGCTTTCACGGTAGGCACGCAGGCTACGGTAAAACGCGTAGAACTCCTGGTCCTGGCCGTAGGCTTTAGAGTAGATCGACGCGGCTTGCGCATCACCATCACCACGCGCTTCTTCAGACTCGCGATAGGCCTCGGCCAACAGCACACGACGCTGACGGTCGGCATCCGCACGGATACCCTCGGCCAGCTCGTTACCTTTGGCACGGTGCTCACGCGCTTCACGCTCACGCTCGGTGCTCATGCGCTCGAACACGCTGCGGTTCACTTCCTTCGGCAGATCGATGGCCTTGACCCGGACATCGACAACTTCGATCCCCAGCTCTTTTTCCGCCATCGTATTCAACGAACGAGTGATATCCGCCATCAGCGCATCACGCTCACCGGACACCACCTCGTGCAGGGTGCGCTTACCAAACTGGTCACGCAGACCCGATTCCAGACGACGCGACAAGCGCTCGTCGGCAATCTGCTTGAGGCCGGAGGTCGCGGTGTAGAAGCGCTCGGCATCCTTGACGCGCCACTTGGCGTAGGCGTCAACCATCACGGCTTTCTTTTCCAGGGTCAGGAAACGCTGTGTCGGTGCATCCAGGGTCATCAGGCGTGCGTCGAACTTGCGCACCTGGTTGACGTAGGGGACTTTCACATGCAGGCCCGGCTGGACATCCGCCTGGACCACGCGACCGAATTGCAGCAGCACCGCACGCTCGGTCTGAGCCACGATGTAGAAGCAGTTCCAGGCAGCGATGACCACGACGACGCCCACAATCAGGGCTGTCAGCGATTTATTGTTCATCAACGACTCTCCCTGGTACGTGTTTGCTGTTGCAGCAAGTCAGCGGCCGCACGGGCGCTCGCTTCGTTGGCAGCGGCATTCGAACCGGTAGCCGGTGCGCTGGCGCCGCTACGACCACCTTCGATCATCTTGTCCAGCGGCAGGTACAGCAGGTTGTTCTGCCCACCCTTGCTGCCGGTCACGAGAACCTTGCTGGTGTTGCTGAAGACTTCCTGCATGGTGTCCAGGTACAGACGCTCACGCGTAACTTCCGGTGCCTTGCGGTACTCGGCGACCAGTTTGGTAAAGCGATCCGCTTCACCCTTGGCACGGGAGACCACTTCATCGCGGTAACCGTTGGCATCTTCAAGGATGCGCTGGGCCTGACCACGGGCTTCCGGCACGACGCCGTTGGCGTAGGTTTCAGCCTGGTTGCGCGAACGCTGCTCGTCTTCACGGGCGCGGATCACGTCATCAAAGGCCTCCTGTACTTCGCGCGGTGCGGCTGCGCTCTGTATGTTGACCTGGGTGACGGTGATGCCGGTGCGATACGTGTCGAGGAACCGTTGCAGGCGCTCCTTGATCTCGCTGGCCATCAACTCACGACCCTCGGTGAGCACCTGATCCATCGCGGTGGAGCCCACCACGTGGCGCAAGGCGCTCTCAGTCGCCTGTTGCAGGCTGACTTCCGGCTGATCGACGTTCAGCACGAAGTCCTGCAGGTTGCTGATCTTGTACTGCACGGTCAGCGGCACTTCGACGATGTTCTCGTCTTCAGTCAGCATCTGGCCCTGCTTGGTGTAGGCACGCTCACGCGTGACGTTCTCCATGTACTTCTTGTCGATCGGCGGGAAGTAGATGTTCAGGCCTGGGCCGACAGTCTCGTAGTACTTGCCGAAGCGCAGCACCACGGCCTGCTCCTGCTCGTCCACCACGTAGACCGCGCTATACAGCCACACAGCCGCGAGCACGACAAGCCCAAGGCCCAGCAGGCCGTAGCCGCCGCCCTTGCTTGTGCGACCGCCATCGTCACCACCGCGTTTTTTTCCACCACCGAACAACCCATTCAGGCTTTCCTGCAGCTTTCGGAAGGCCTCGTCGAGATCCGGTGGCCCCTTGCGGTCGCCATTATTGCGGCGCTTACCACCCCAAGGATCCTGATTATTCGAGTTGCCACCCGGCTCATTCCAAGCCATAGCGCTCTCCATCTGATAAAGCAAAGACGCACCCACGGCGCGCCGACCAATGCTACAGAATGCCTGCTACTGCGGCACAACCGCTTTCTCAGGCTTTTATTGCAAAGTGTGTTGCTCGATGAACTCTGTCGGTATAACGCCTTCGCGGCTGACTAGCCGATTCAGCTCCGAGCGCGGCAATCGAACGGCCAGCAAGCTGACACCTTCTTCATCGTGCTCTTCTTTCTGTACCGCGCCCAACTCGAAAAACTGTGCACGCAGTCGAGCAAAACGCTGAGGCAAGCGCAAGGTGCCGACGAACAAATCGTTGCCGAGCAACTCGGCGATCGCTTGCTCAAGCAAGTCCAGGCCGCGACCATCACGCGCCGACAACCAGACCCGCTGGGGCTTGCCGTCTTCGTCGCGCTGAATTTGTGGCTCAACGCCTTCAAGCAAATCGAGTTTGTTATAGACCTCGAGGATGGGCAAGTCCTGGGCACCAATCTCGCCCAGCACCACCATCACCTGTTCAATCTGCAACATGCGATCAGGCTCAGCCGCATCAATCACGTGCAACAGCAGGTCGGAGTTGCTCGACTCTTCGAGCGTAGACCGAAATGCCTCGACCAGTTTGTGCGGCAAGTGACGAATGAAGCCCACTGTGTCGGCCAGGACAATCGGCCCCAGGTCCGCCAGTTCCAGGCGGCGCAGGGTCGGGTCAAGGGTCGCGAACAGTTGGTCGGCCGCGTACACGTCCGATTTGGTCAAGTTGTTGAACAGCGTGGACTTGCCGGCGTTGGTGTAACCCACCAGGGAAACGGTAGGGATATCCGCTCGGCTGCGGCCACGTCGCGATTGTTCGCGCTGACTGCGGACTTTTTCCAGCCGGCCCTTGATCTGACGCAGGCGAACCCGCAGCAGTCGCCGGTCGGTTTCGAGCTGGGTCTCGCCAGGGCCACGCATGCCGATACCGCCACCCTGGCGCTCAAGGTGAGTCCAGCCACGCACCAGCCGGGTGCTCATGTGGTCAAGCTGGGCCAGTTCAACCTGGAGCTTGCCCTCATGGGTACGGGCGCGCTGGGCGAAAATATCGAGAATCAGGCCGGTACGGTCGATCACGCGACACTCGAAAACACGTTCGAGGTTACGCTCCTGACTGGGCGTGAGGATGTGATTGAAAATCACCAGATCGGCCTGTTCGGCATGGACCAGGTCGCGCAGTTCCTCGACCTTGCCGCTGCCAATCAGGTATTTGGCGGTTGGCCGATGACGCGGTACGTTAAAAAACGCAACGGTCTCGGCGCCGGCCGAATTAGCCAACTCCTGAAACTCCTGCGGATCTTCGCGCGCCTCAGGGTCCTGTCCATCCAAGTGAACGAGGATCACTCGCTCACCACCACCGTGGCGCTCAAAGAACAAAGGAGACTCCTATCAGGCGTTACCTGGCTCAGCGTCACCCTGTTCGCCATCGGCCGCGCTAGGCAGACGGATTGGACGAACTGGAACGACTGTCGAGATAGCGTGCTTGTAAACCATTTGGCTGACGGTGTTTTTCAGCAGGATCACGAACTGGTCGAACGACTCGATCGTACCTTGCAGCTTGATACCGTTGACCAAGTAGATGGAAACCCCAACTTTCTCTTTACGTAAAGTATTCAAGTAAGGGTCTTGTAGCGAATGCCCTTTTGACATGTGCCGCACTCCTTTAAGGATCAATAATAAAAAATCGGAAAATAGATAGCTTATGGCCGTCACACCCCCAAGGATAGACGGCAATTGCAAGGACTCAGCTCAATATGGAGACCGTTCCCAAGTATTTCAAGGCGCGTGACAGATTGTCGCTGTCCAGGCTGTCCAGCCAGTGCAAATCGCTCCAACTGCGCAGCCAGGTGAACTGACGCTTCGCCAATTGGCGCGTGGCAATAATGCCGCGCTCCCGCATTTCGGCTGACGTCAGCTTGCCATCCAGATGATCCCAGACTTGGCGATAGCCTACAGCACGTATCGAAGGCAACCCTGAATGCAGATCACCTCTTGAACGCAGTGCTACGACCTCGTCCACAAACCCCTGTTCCAACATAATTGTGAATCTTTGTGCAATTCGTTCATGCAGCACCTGGCGATTTGCCGGAGCAATCGCCAGATTCGCCACAGTATAGGGCAATTGTGACCGCCCCGATGCGCCTGCGTCAGCACTTTGCGCAGATTGTCGCTGCCGATGCTCGGTCATGGTCTGACCACTTACCCGCCAGACTTCCAGGGCTCGGCTGAGGCGCTGGGGGTCGTTGGGGTGGATGCGCGCGGCGGACACCGGATCGACTGCCGCCAATTGGTCGTGCAGGGCTTGCCAGCCAAGGCGCGCTGCTTCTTCTTCGAGCTCGGCGCGCACCTGGGCGTCGGCCGGCGGCATATCCGCCAGGCCTTCCTGCAAAGCCTTGTAGTAGAGCATCGTGCCGCCCACCAACAGCGGGATGTTGCCGCGCGCGGTGATCTCGGCCATAGCCGCCAGCGCGTCGGTGCGGAAATCTGCCGCCGAATAGCTCATTGCGGGGTCGATGATGTCGATCAATCGGTGCGGATAGTGAGCCAGCAGTTCCTTTGAAGGCTTGGCAGTTCCGATATCCATACCACGGTAAACCAAGGCAGAGTCGACACTGATCAGCTCGCAGGGCAGCACTTTGCTCAGCTCGATGGCCAGGTCGGTCTTGCCGGCGGCCGTGGGGCCCATCAGGAAGATCGCGGGGGGCAAGGCACTCATCAACGGCCGCGCAAGAACAGTTTGTCCAGATCGTCCAGGCCCATTTGGGTCCAGGTCGGTCGGCCATGGTTGCATTGTCCACTGCGCTCGGTGTTTTCCATATCGCGCAGCAGGCCGTTCATTTCCGGCAAGGCCAGGCGGCGATTGGCGCGGATCGCACCGTGACAGGCCATGGTGCCAAGCAGCTCGTTGATGTGCGCCTGGATACGGTCGCTGGTGCCGTATTCCATCAGGTCCGCCAAGACGTCGGCCACCAGCCGGTTGGCCTCGGCTTGCTTAAGCAACGCGGGAATCTGGCGGATCGCCAGGGTTTCCGGGCCCAGGCGTTGCAGTTCGAAACCCAGCTTCTGGAACACGCTGGCGTGCTCTTCGGCGCAATCGGCTTCACGCTGGCTGACCGCCAGGGATTCCGGCACCAGCAGCGGCTGGCCGCTCAGGCCTTCGCTGGCCATGGCGATTTTCAGGCGCTCGTACATGATCCGCTCGTGGGCCGCGTGCATGTCCACCAGCACCAGGCCGTGGGCGTTTTCCGCGAGGATATAGATGCCCTTGAGCTGCGCCAACGCATAGCCCAATGGCGGAATATCCCCCCCTCCTTCGGGCAGGGCGACGGCGCTCGGCTCGGCCCCCGGTAGCGGCGCAAAGAACTCACGGTAGGCCGCCTGCGCTTCAGCTACCGGCACCGCCGATTGCGGACGCGGAGTGTATTGATACTGATAGCCCGCCCCCGAACCCGTGCCCGGCGCCGTGTAGTTCGGCTGCGGTTGCGGCGATTGCAGCAGGTTGCCCGCCAGGCTCATTTCGCCCTGTGGGCCGAACTCGCCGGCTTCCGGGCCACTCGGGCGAACCACCGCCGTCACGATCGGCGCGGACAGTTGGTCATCCGGACGCACATCGCCCAGCGCGCGGTGCAAGGTGCCGTAGAGGAAGTCATGCACCATGCGCCCATCACGGAAGCGCACTTCATGCTTGGTCGGGTGTACGTTGACGTCGACCACCGACGGATCGACCTCGAAGAACAGCACAAACGTCGGGTGCCGCCCGTTGAACAGCACGTCGCGATACGCCTGGCGCACCGCGTGGGCCACCAGTTTGTCGCGCACCGCCCGCCCGTTCACAAAGAAATACTGCAAGTCCGCCTGGCTGCGCGAGAACGTCGGCAACCCCACCCAACCCCACAGGCGCAAGCCATTGCGTTCGATTTCAATCGGCAGCGCCTGCTCCAGGAACCCCGCGCCGCAGACCGCCGCCACCCGCCGGGCGCGCGCGGCGTCGTCATTGGCTTCGTGCAGGCTGAGGATGGTCTTGCCGTTGTGACGCAGATGAAATGCCACGTCGAACCGCGCCAGGGCCAGGCGCTTGATGACTTCCTGCAGGTGATCGAATTCGGTTTTCTCGGCCTTGAGGAATTTGCGTCGCGCCGGGGTGTTGAAGAACAGGTCACGCACTTCCACCGAAGTGCCCACCGGATGCGCAGCCGGCTGGACCCGAGGCGCCATGTCGCGGCCTTCGGTCTCCACTTGCCAGGCCTGGTCGGCGCTGCGCGTGCGCGAGGTCAGGGTCAGGCGCGCCACGGAGCTGATCGAGGCCAGGGCCTCGCCGCGAAAGCCCAGGCTCATCACGCGCTCAAGGTCTTCAAGGTCGCGAATCTTGCTGGTGGCGTGCCGCGCCAGAGCCAGTGGCAGGTCGTCGGAGGAGATGCCGCTGCCGTCGTCACGCACCCGCAGCAGCTTGACGCCGCCCTGCTCGACGTCGACATCGATGCGCTTGGCGCCGGAGTCGATGCTGTTTTCCAGCAACTCCTTGATCACCGAAGCCGGCCGCTCGACCACCTCGCCCGCCGCAATCTGGTTGGCAAGGCGCGGGCTGAGCAGTTCGATGCGCGAGCCGCTGTTGAGGATCGATTCACTCATTACTGTGCCGCCAATTCAGTGCCGGGGATGGTCAACACCTGGCCGACCTTCAACTCATCGGTTTTCAGGTTGTTAGCGCTGCGCAAGGTCGCGGCCGACACTTGGAAACGCACCGCCAGCATGGCCAGGGTGTCGCCAGGCTGTACACGATGGTCACGCGGGCCCTGGGCGATTTTCCCGGAGTCGCGCAGCCAGGCGACATACGTGCCCGGCGGCGGGTTCTGCTGGAAGAACTGACGCACACCGGCACTGATGGAGCGTGCCAATGCCTGCTGGTGGCTGGCGCTGGCCAGTTTCGAGGCTTCGTTGGCGTTGGAGATAAACCCGGTCTCCACCAGGATCGACGGGATGTCCGGCGATTTCAACACCATGAACCCGGCCTGTTCCACGCGCTGTTTGTGCAGCGATGTCACGCGGCCGATGTTGCTCAGGACTTTCTGCCCGACGTTCAAGCTGGAGGTCAGCGAGGCGGTCATCGACAGGTCGAGCAGTACACCGGCAAGCATCTTGTCCTTGTCGTCGAGGGACACGTTGCCGGCCCCGCCAATCAAGTCGGAACGGTTTTCACTGTCGGCCAGCCAGCGGGCCGTCTCGGACGTGGCGCCGCGATCCGACAGGGCAAACACCGAGGCGCCGAAGGCGGCGGACGAAGGCGCGGCGTCGGCGTGGATCGAGACGAACAGGTCGGCGCCCTTCTTGCGCGCGATTTCGGTGCGGCCGCGCAGCGGGATGAAGTAGTCGCCGGTACGGGTCAGCTCGGCGCGATAGCCTTTCATGCCGCTGACCTGGCGCTGCAATTCACGGGCGATGGCCAATACCACGTCTTTTTCATGCTGACCACGCGAGCCGGAAGCGCCCGGGTCTTCGCCGCCGTGACCGGCGTCGATTACCACGATAATGTCACGTTTACCCGCAGGCGCCGGCGGTGGCGGCGGCAACTTGACCTGCGGTTGCGACTGACTGACCGGCACAGCCGGCACGGTTGCCACACTCGGCGTCGGCGCGGGCGGTGGCGCGGCATCGGCGGCGTTGTCGTACAAGTCAACCACCAAGCGGTTGCCGTACTGGGCGTTGGGCGCCAGGGAGAAACTTTTCGGGGTCACGGCCTTTTTCAGGTCGATGACCACGCGCAGATCGGTCGGCGTGCGCTGGGCCGAGCGCATGCTGGTAATCGGGGTGTTGGCGGTAGACACCTTCAGCGGCGCGGCCAGGGTCGCACCGTTGATGTCGATCACCAGGCGATCAGGCGCCGTCAGGGTAAAGACGCTGTGCTGGACCGGGCCAGACAGGTCGAACACCAGTCGCGTGTTATCCGGCGCTCGCCACAGGCGAACACTCTTCACCTGTGAAGCAGCCAGAGCATTCACAGTCATTGCCGCAAGCAACACCCCTACGACAGCAACCAACGCGCGAAAGCGCATACCTAACCCCACCAATTATTTGAATTCCAATGCCAGAGCGGCGCACCACGACTCACCGCGCGCGCCCTGGGGCAACAACTTCAGCCGACGTCCGTGATCATGCGGCGTAATGGTAATGGTCAGGTCCGGCTTTGGCAAAAAGCCTGTGCCTTTATCTGGCCACTCGATCAGGCACAGCGCGTCATCCTCGAAATAATCCCGAATACCCATGTACTCCAGCTCTTCGGGGTCTACCAGGCGATAGAGGTCAAAGTGGAAGGCTCTTATCGCACCGATCTCGTAAGGCTCGACCAACGTAAAGGTCGGACTTTTCACCGCCCCCGCATGGCCCAACCCGCGAATGATCCCCCGGGACAGCGTGGTCTTGCCCGCCCCCAGGTCGCCTTCGAGAAAGATCAGCCCCGCCCCGCCCGTCACCTGGGCAATCCGATGACCGAACGCAACCATTGCCTCTTCATCTGCCAGGAAAAGGATTACTTCAGACACGGTGACTGTTCCTCAAGCAATTGACGAATGGCGGGTATCAGGTCGCTGGCAGCCAGGCCGCGACCAAAGGTGCCCTGCCGAGCTCCCGCCGTGGCGTGCAACCACACGGCCAGGCAACCGGCGTCATAAGCGGGCATGCCCTGCGCCAGCAACGCACCCACCAGGCCGGCCAAAACGTCGCCGAGCCCTGCGGTCGCCATGGCCGGATGGCCTTGGTCGCAGCGCGCAACGCGGCCGTCCGGGCTGGCAATCAAACTGCCCGCCCCCTTGAGAATAGCCACTGCGTTGAATTTCTGGCTCAACGCGCGCGCCACGTTAAGACGATTCGCCTGAACCTCTGCTGTCGACATCCCCATCAAACGCGCAGCTTCGCCTGGATGCGGGGTGATCAAGCAGTTGGCAGGAAGGCTTACGCTGCCGGTCGCCAGTTGATTCAAGGCATCGGCGTCCCAGACTTGCGGCTGTTTGGCATTAGCGGCGACGGACAGCAGGCTCTTGCCCCAGGCGGCATCACCCAGGCCCGGGCCGATGACGATAACCGAGATTTTTTCCAGCAACCCCATCAACTGGTTGGCCGAACTCACACCGACGGTCATGACTTCCGGCAAGCGCGCCAATGCGGCGGGCACATGTTCAAGGCGGGTCGCCAGGGACACCATGCCCGTGCCGCTGCGCAGCGCACTTTCGGCACTGAGCAACGCAGCGCCGCCAAAGCCTCTGTCACCACCAATGACCAGCAAGTGACCGAACTGGCCTTTATGGGCGTCCGGGGAACGCGCAGCCAGTCGCGGCAAATTGCCGGGCAACAGGGGCTGAACGTCGGTTATTTCGTGTTTTGTCTGCGGCATACGTCTTCAAGCTCCGATGTCTGGCAGAATTATACCCATCTAACCTGTGGTTTCCCGTGTCTCATGCCTGCTATTACCTCCGATCTGCCCGCGCTCGCCCAATCGATCAAAGACTGGGGCCGCGAGCTGGGCTTTCAACAAGTCGGCATCAGCGGCCTGGACTTGGCCGAGCATGAACAGCACCTGCAACGCTGGCTCGACGCGGGCTACCACGGCGAGATGGAGTACATGGGCGCCCACGGCAGCAAACGCTCGCATCCCGAAGAGTTGGTGCCGGGCACCTTGCGCGTGGTCTCGCTGCGCATGGACTACCTGCCCGGCGACACGCACATGGCGCAACTGCTGGCCCAACCGGAAAAAGCCTACATCTCCCGTTACGCCCTCGGCCGCGACTACCACAAGCTGATCCGCAAGCGCGTGCAGCAACTGGCCGAACGCATCCAGGCGCAAATCGGCCCCTTCGGCTTTCGCGCCTTTGTCGACAGCGCACCGGTGCTCGAAAAAGCCATCGCCGAAAAAGCCGGGCTGGGCTGGATCGGCAAAAATACCCTGGTCCTCAATCGCAAGGCCGGCAGCTACTTCTTCCTGAGCGAGCTGTTTGTCGACTTGCCGTTGCCGGTCGATCCGCCTCACGCTACCGAACATTGCGGCCGCTGTACCGCCTGCCTGGATATTTGCCCGACCAACGCGTTCGTCGGGCCCTATGTGCTGGACGCGCGGCGCTGCATTTCCTACCTGACCATCGAACTCAAGAGCGCGATCCCTGAAGACTTGCGCCCACTGATCGGCAACCGGGTTTTCGGTTGCGATGACTGTCAGATCGTTTGCCCATGGAATCGTTTCGCCCGCTCCACCGCCGAAAGCGATTTCAAGCCACGGCACAACCTGGATAACGCGCAACTGGCCGAACTGTTCATGTGGGACGAGGATAAATTCCTCAGCAGCACCGAAGGCTCGCCCCTACGCCGCGCCGGCTACGAGCGCTGGCTGCGCAACCTGGCGGTGGGCCTGGGCAACGCGCCATCAAGCATTCCGGTGCTGGAAGCCTTGAAGGCGCGCCGGGACTACCCCTCGGAGCTGGTGCGCGAACACGTGGAATGGGCGCTGAAGCAGCACGCCGAGCGTCAATGAACGTCGTCGTTGTAGACGAACTTGGGCATTTCCCAGTGAAAACGGATCGCCAGCAGGCGCAGGAGAAAGCCGCTGAACAGGGTGAGTAAGATCGCCTGCTCGCTCGGCAACTGCAGGTAGAGACACAGCAAGTAGAACCAGGCGGCGAGGAATGACACGCTGGCGTATAGCTCACGGCGAAAGATCAGCGGGATGTCGTTGCAGAAAATATCCCGCAGGATGCCGCCAAACACCCCGGTGATCACACCGCTGACCGACGCCACCAGCATACCGTGGCCCATTTCCAGGGCGGTCATGCAGCCGATCAGGGTGAAGGCAACCAAACCCACCGCATCCAGCGCCAGAAACAGCGAACGCAGGCGGCGCATGAGCGGTGCGATAAAGATCGTCACCAGCGCGGCGACGGACGTCAGCACCAGGTATTCCGGGTGCTTGACCCAGGTCAGCGGGTAATGCCCGAGCAGCACATCGCGCACCGAACCGCCGCCCAACGCCGTCACGCAGGCGATCAGCACCACGCCAAACCAGTCCATGCCGCGCCGACCGGCAGACAAGGCACCGGTCATCGCTTCGGCAGTGATGGCGATGAGGTAGAGCATCAACAGCATGATGGCGATCCTTACAATGTGGCGAGGGCGCTTGCTCCCGTTGGGCTGCGCAGCAGCCCCAGGTATCGGAGAATGGCGTGTGGCAGGTAGATCCAGATGGCTGAACCGAGCGTGCTGCGCACTCTAGCGGGAGCACGCTCCCTCGCCACAGAGAGCCGGCATCAAGCCTTGATGAAGTGCTTGCGGTAGTGCTGCAACTCGGCGATCGACTCACGAATATCATCCAGCGCCAAGTGAGTGCTGCCTTTATGGAAGCTGTCTTTGACTTCCGGCGCCCAGCGCGCGGCCAGCTCCTTAAGAGTGGACACATCCAGGTTGCGGTAGTGGAAGTAGCTTTCCAGTGCCTTCATGTGGGTATAAAGAAAGCGGCGGTCCTGGCAGATGCTGTTACCGCAGATCGGCGACTTGCCTTTGGGCACCCACTTTTCCAGGAAGGCGATGGTTTCGGCTTCGGCTTCGGCCATGCTGATGCGGCTGTCACGCACGCGCTGGGTCAGGCCGGAGTTGCCGTGGGTGCGGGTGTTCCACTCGTCCATGGTGGCGAGGATGGCGTCGCTGTGGTGGATGGCGATCACCGGACCTTCGGCCAAGGTATTGAGGTTGCTGTCGGTGACAATGGTCGCCATCTCGATGATGACGTCGGTGTCGGGGTTCAGACCGGTCATTTCCAGATCGATCCAAATCAGATTGTGTGGGTTTTGCATGGCTTGATTCTCTTGGCACCTTGGCGTAGCCGCACAGTTTAGCAGGCGGGGCCGTGCTAGACTCGCGACCGTTTTACCTAACCTTTGCATTATCGACACGGAACACCAATGGCCAAACGCCAGCTCAACCGTCGCCAAAACTGGCGCATCGAAAAGATTCAGGGCGAACGCGCCGCACGCGCCGCCAAACGTGAATCCTCCGCCGTGGAAGCGCTCGAGGGCGGCGACCTGGGCCCCGAACAAACGGGCCTGGTGATCGCGCACTTTGGTGTGCAGGTCGAAGTCGAGGCGCTCGAAGGCGAACTCGCCGGCCAGGTCTTCCGCTGCCACCTGCGCGCCAACCTGCCGGCGCTGGTGACCGGCGACCGCGTGGTGTGGCGTGCCGGCAACCAAGGCATCGGCGTGATCGTCGCCCAACTGCCGCGCACCACCGAACTGCGTCGCCCCGACAGCCGCGGCCAGTTGAAGCCGGTGGCGGCCAACGTCGACATGATCGTCATCGTCTTCGCGCCCCTGCCCGAGCCCCATGCCAACCTGATCGACCGTTATCTGGTCGCGGCCGAGCATGCGGGCATTCGTCCGCTGTTGTTGCTGAACAAATTCGACCTGATCGACGAACAGAACGCCCCGGCGCTCAACGCATTGCTGGCGGTCTACCGCACCCTGGGCTACCCGGTGCTGGAAGTGTCGGCCCATCACGGCAATGGCATGGAACAGCTACAACAGCAGTTGGACGGGCGCATCAGCGTGTTCGTCGGCCAGTCGGGCGTGGGCAAGTCATCGCTGGTCAACAGCCTGCTGCCGGAAGTCGACACCCGTGTCGGCCCGCTGTCGGAGCTGTCCGGCCAGGGCACCCACACCACCACCACCGCGCGGTTGTTCCACTTCCCCGGCGGCGGTGAGCTGATCGACTCCCCGGGCATTCGTGAATTCGGCCTCGGTCATGTCAGCCGCAGCGACGTGGAAGCCGGTTTCATCGAGTTCAACGACCTGATCGGCACCTGCCGCTTCCGCGACTGCAAACACGACCGCGAACCCGGTTGTGCCCTGCTCAAGGCGCTGGAAGATGGCCGCGTACAGCAACAACGGATGAACAGCTATCGGTCGATTATTGCGAGTTTGCCTGAGAGCAGTTACTAAACAGCGCATACAACAAGGCCGCGTTTATCGCGGCCTTGTTGTATGCAGCTTACGAGCCCTTGACAGGCGCCGTCGGGTCTTTCGCGCCGCCATCATCAAACAGGTTCAGCTTCTGCCGTAGCTCATGCGCCGGCAATGGCTCCTGCCCCGGCGGGATCGCGTTCGGGTCGACCGGTGCTCCGCCCTGCGCGCCCGCATCTGGGGTCGGAGGCGGTGGCGGCTGATCACCTTCAATCGCGCGCTGAGCCTTTTTGGTCAGCACAACAATATCGATCCGGCGGTTGATCGGGTTGAACGGCTCCTTGGCATCAAACAGCTGCGACGAAGCAAAACCCACCACCCGCGCCACTTGCGAGTCCGGGTAGCTGCCGGCCACCAACGCACGCCGGGCGGCGTTGGCGCGGTTGGCCGAGAGCTCCCAGTTGCCAAAGTCGCCTTGCCCCGCATACGGCTTGGCATCGGTATGGCCGCTGACGCTGATCTTGTTCGGCACGGCCTTGATCGTGTCGGCCATGGCCAGCAGGATGTCTTCAAAGTACGGTTTCAATCGCGCACTGCCGGAGTCGAACATCGGCCGGTTGGCGGCGTCGGTGATCTGGATGCGTAAACCGTCCGGGGTGATTTCGAACGAAATCTGATCCTTGAATTTCAGCAGCTGCGGGTTTTCGTCAACCTTGGTCTGCAACTCCTTCAGCAATAATTCGAGGCGCTCCTGCTCGACCTGTTCGGCCAGGCTTTCAACGGTTTTACGCTCGATCGGAATGTTTTCCTGCGGTGCCTCAGTCTTGACCTCAGGGTTGATGGTGCGCTCCGGCGCCAACTGCGGCGAACCGCCCAGGTCGATCACGAAGGGCGTGCCGCTTTCCGAGAAACCAATCGGGTCTTTGAAGTAACCGGCGATGGCGATCTTTTGCTCGGGGGTCGCGGTGGACATCAGCCACAGCACCAGGAAGAACGCCATCATCGCCGTTGCAAAGTCGGCGAAGGCGATTTTCCAGGCGCCACCATGGTGCCCCGCAGCGAAGCGCTTGACGCGCTTGATGATTATCGGCTGGTTGTTTTCCATGGCTTAGCGACCGCGAACCGCTTGTTCCAGCTCGGCAAAACTCGGGCGATGTTTCGGGTACAGCACCTTGCGACCGAATTCCACCGCCAGTGAAGGCGGCATGCCGGAGGCCGAAGCCACCAGGCTGGCCTTGATCGCTTCGTACAGATTGATTTCTTCCTTGGCATCGTGGGCCAGGGAGGTCGCGAGCGGGCCGAAGAACCCGTAGGCCGCGAGAATACCGAAGAACGTACCGACCAGCGCCGCACCCACGTGCATGCCGATGGCCGCCTGGTCACCCTCGCCCAGGGAGGCCATGGTCACCACGATACCGAGTACCGCCGCAACGATACCGAAGCCGGGCATGCCGTCGGCAACGCCGGTGACCGCGTGGGACGGGTGTTCCAGCTCTTCTTTGAGGCTGAACAATTCCATGTCGAACAGGCCTTCCAGCTCGTGGGGGGCCATGTTGCCGGAGGACATGATGCGCAAGTAGTCGCAGATGTAGGCGGTCATGCGCTCGTCTTTGAGCACTGCCGGGTACTTGGCGAAAATCGGGCTCGCCGAGGCGTCTTCGATGTCCGCTTCGATGGCCATCATGCCTTCACGGCGACTCTTGTTGAGGATCTCGTAAACCAGCCCCAGCACTTCCATGTAGAAGGTGTGGGAGAAGCGCGAGCCAAACATGCCCAGCGACTTCTTGATCACGTGCATGGTCATGTAGCCGGGGTTGGCCTGCAGGAATGCGCCGAATGCCGCGCCGCCAATAATCATCACTTCGAAGGGCTGGATCAACGCAGCAATCTTACCGTGAGATAGGACATAGCCACCGAGCACGCTTGCAAGGACGACGATGATGCCGATTATTTTAGCCATAGGGAATTTGTACTTGCGCCGTCGGGTTCATGGACATATTTGGAGGAACTGGAAAACTCTTGTTCTACTTATCGGCAAAACTGCGCCAGACTATAGACCGTCAAGGCGAAAAGCCAGTTCGGCCCGTTTAGGGCGTGTTGAAGTAAGTGATGATCGCGCCCCCAATCATGGCCAATGAAAAGACAGACCCATCTGTAAGACCCCTCTCTCTCGCGGCTTGGATCAAGTGCCTGGACGACGTTCGGCTGCCGGTTCCCCAGGCCAGCCACGACCGCGTGTGCAAAGCCATCCGCGATAGCCGCAGTTCTTTGCGAGATATTGCCGAGCTGATGCAGGGCAGCCCGTCGCTGGTACTCAGCGTGATGCGCGAGGCCAACAGCCACACCCATGGCAGCATGGCGGAACCGGCAGAAAACCTTGAAGTGGCACTTAACCGTCTCGGCCTCAAACGCGCCGAGGACCTGCTGGCACGCCTACCGTCAGTGCCGATGAATGAAATCCCCGTCGCCTTTCGCCAGCTGGTGCTGGTCAGCCGGCACGCGTCGCAGCAAGCCAGCGGTTTGTTCGCCAGCCGCCTGGCGCGGCTGTGGCAGGACATCCACTGGGGCAGCCTGCTGTTTCTGGCGCCGTTGTGGCCGATGGCGGTGGCCTACCCCAAGCTCCTGGAAGAATGGGAGCTGCGGGTGATCCACAAAGGTCAATCGGCGCGCCGGGTCGAGCAGGAATTGTTCGGCGTGCGCCTGCTGGACCTGTGCCTCGGCTTGACCGAAACCTGGCACCTGCCGATCTGGGTATCCCAGGGCTATCACCTGTTGCTGACCGAGCAACGCTTGCTGGTCAAGGCATTGCGCATCGCCCGCGAAGACGACCCACTGCGCCAGCAACAACTGCTGGATGCCGAGCCCAGTTTGCGGCGCTGGCTGAACCAGCCGGCCAATACAGTGTTGTTGGCTAACGGCCTGGCGATGTCGGCCCAGGAATCCTGGACCTGCCCGCATACCGAGCGCTGGCAATACCTCACCGCGCTGTACCTGCAACAGCCGTTGAGCGAGGTGCAGCAACAGGTTCACCAGCAAGCGGTGATCAACGCTCGCGCCACCTTGATGCCCGACCTCTGGCACCCGGCGCTGTCGCTGATCTGGCCGTGGCATGTACAGAAAATCCATCGCGGCCTGCTGCCCGCACCGCCGCCGACGGCCGAGGCCCTGGCCGTTTGGCGCAAGCGTTGCACCGAATTACTGGTGGAGCCGAGCCGCTTCGCCAACGCCATGCACCTGACCACCTGCGCCAAGGAAGCCCTGGAGGCCAGCGGCATGCAGCGCGTCTTGCTGTTCATGGCGGATCGCGCCCTGAGCACCTTGCGCGTCCACCAGGCCGCCGGCCTGCCGAGGGACGCCACGAACTTGAGCCTGGACGTGGTCAACAGCACGCTGCTGCAACGCATGCTCGAAAAACCCGCCCAAGTGCGCTTCACGCCCGACAACCACGCGCAATTCGCCGCATTGTTGCCGCCGATCCTGCGTCGCCTGTTCAACGGCGAACACCTGCTGTTGCGCTCACTGAGCTGCAATGGTCGGGTGGTCATGGTGATGATCGCCGACCAGGGTGGTGGGCCGCTCTCGGAAACCACCGTGCAGGCCTTCGGTAAAACCGCTCAATGCATCGAAAAAGCCCTGCACAGCTTTACCAACCGCACCGGTTGATGCTTGCGCTACAATCGCCGTCTTTTATCGCCAACATTTGTGCCCAGGAGACCTCACATGCCTGACTTCTCTGGCTTGCCGCTGGTGATCGAATCCAGCGACCTGCTTGGCCGCCTCGATGCCGACCAACTGATTCTGGTGGACCTCACCAGCGCCGCCCGCTACGCCGAAGGGCATATCCCCGGCGCGCATTTCGTTGACCCCAAGCGCACCCAACTGGGCCAGGCGCCAGCTCCCGGTCTGTTGCCGAACAAGGCTGATCTGGAGAAACTGTTCGGCGAACTGGGCCACACCCCGGACGCGACCTACGTGGTCTATGACGACGAAGGCGGTGGCTGGGCCGGGCGTTTTATCTGGCTGCTCGACGTGATCGGCCACACAAAATACCACTACCTCGACGGTGGCCTGCTGGCGTGGCTGGCAGACAAGCACCCGCTGTCTACCGAAGTGCCGGCCCTGGCTGGCGGGCCTGTCAGCCTCACCCTGCATGATGGCCCCACCGCGACCCGCGAATACCTGCAAAGCCGTCTCGGCGCTGCCGACCTGGGCATCTGGGACGCACGCGGCCCGCTGGAATATTCCGGCGAAAAAGTCCTGGCAGCCAAGGGCGGTCACATCCCCGGAGCCGTGAACTTCGAATGGACCGCCGGCATGGACAAGGCGCGCAACCTGCGCATCCGCCGCGACATGCCGCAGATCCTCGAGAACCTCGGGCTGACCCAAGATAAAGAAATCATCACCCACTGCCAGACTCACCACCGCTCTGGCTTCACCTACCTGGTGGCCAAGGCGCTCGGTTATCCGCGAGTCAAAGGTTATGCCGGTTCCTGGGGCGAATGGGGCAACCACCCCGACACCCCCGTCGAGATTTAAGGTTTAAGGACAGTTAATGAAAAAGCAGTTGTTCATCCTCAGCCAGTACTTGCTGCCGCACCACCTGCTGTCGCGTCTGGCCGGTTGCATTGCCGAGTGCCGCGTGCGCTGGTTCAAGAACGCCTTCACCACGTGGTTCGCCAAGCGCTATCAAGTGGACATGTCCCAGGCCCTGGTTGAAGACGTGACGGCCTACGAGCACTTCAACGCATTCTTCACCCGCGCCCTGAAAGACGGCGCGCGCCCACTGGATCAAACCCCGGGCGCCGTCCTGAGCCCCGCCGATGGCGCCGTCAGCCAGCTCGGCCCGATCGAACATGGTCGCGTGTTCCAGGCTAAGGGCCACAGCTTCAGCGTGCTGGAATTGCTGGGCGGCGATGCGGCCGTGGCTGCGCCGTTCATGGGCGGCGATTTCGCCACCATTTACCTGTCGCCGAAGGACTACCACCGGGTGCATATGCCACTGGCGGGCACCTTGCGTGAGATGGTCTACGTGCCAGGGCGGATTTTCTCGGTCAACCAGACCACCGCCGAGAACGTGCCGGAGCTGTTTGCGCGTAACGAGCGTGTTGTCTGCCTGTTCGACACCGAACGCGGCCCGATGGCGGTGGTATTGGTCGGCGCGATGATTGTGGCGTCGATTGAAACCGTATGGGCCGGCCTGGTCACGCCGCCCAAGCGCGAGCTGAAAACCTTCCGCTACGACGAAGCCGCGCGTGCGCCGATTCACCTGGAGAAAGGTGCGGAGCTGGGTCGCTTCAAGCTGGGTTCGACTGCAATCGTGCTGTTCGGGCCAGATCAGGTGACGTGGGCAGAAGCACTGGTGGCGGGTTCGCCCGTGCAGATGGGCCAGGGTATCGCATTGCCGAAAGCCTGATCCGAAACCTGCAAAAGTTTAATGTGGGAGGGGGCTTGCCCCCTCCCACATTTTTGACCACATTTGTCAGTTACAACTGACCATCGCGGTCGCGAAAGCCCAGCAAATACAGCACACCGTCTAACCCAAGGGTCGAAATCGCCTGCTTGGCCGATTGTTTGACCAGCGGCTTGGCACGAAACGCCACACCCAACCCGGCAATTGCCAGCATCGGCAAGTCATTCGCACCGTCGCCGACCGCAATGGTCTGTTCCAGACGCAAACCTTCCTTGTGCGCCAACTCCCGCAGCAAGTCAGCCTTGCGCTGCGCGTCGACGATCGGCTCCACGGCCACGCCGGTCACCTTGCCATCCACCACTTCCAGCTCGTTGGCGAACACATAGTCGATGCCCAGCTTGGCCTGCAATTGCTTGGCGAAGTAGGTGAAGCCGCCGGACAGGATCGCGGTCTTGTAACCCAGGCGCTTGAGTTCGGCGAACAGCGTTTCGGCGCCTTCGGTCAGGCGCAGGGAGGCACCGATCGAGTCCAGCACGCTGACATCCAGGCCTTTGAGCAGCGCCAGGCGCTCCTTGAAACTGGCGCGAAAGTCCAGCTCGCCGGCCATGGCGCGCTCGGTGATTGCGGAGACTTGCTCACCGACACCGGCGGCCTTGGCCAACTCGTCGATGACTTCGGCTTCGATCAGCGTGGAGTCCATATCGAACACCGCCAGGCGGCGGTTGCGGCGAAACAGCGAATCTTCCTGGAAGGCGATATCGACATTCAGCTCCTGGGCCACGCTCAGGAAGTCGGCACGCAAGGCTTGGGGGTCGGCCGGCTCGCCGCGCACGGAGAATTCGATGCAGCCCTTGCCCTGGTCAGCCGGCGTGTCCAATGGCATGCGGCCCGACAGACGGTCGATATGGTCGATATTCAAACCGTATTGCGCGGTGATCGAGCTGACGCGCTGCAACTGCTCGGCCGTCACTTTGCGGGTCAACAAGGTCACGATATGGCGCTTTTTGCCCTGGCCAGACACCCACTGCCGGTAATCCTCTTCGGACACCGGGGTAAAGCGCACCTGCTGATCCAGCTTGTACGCGGTAAACAGGATGTCCTTGAGGACGGACGACGCCTGCTCGGTGCTGGGAATTTCCACCAGAATCCCGAACGACAAGGTGTCGTGGATCACCGCCTGGCCGATATCGAGAATGTTCACACCACCCTGGGCCAAAACACCGGTAATGGCGGCGGTGAGACCTGGCCGGTCTTCCCCCGTGATGTTAATCAGGACAATTTCGCGCAAAGCGCACCCCCAGGCTGGAAAAAAACCGCATTCTACCCACTTTCAGTGACCACCGGGCACAGCCAACGCTTTGCCGGTCTTGGGCCTGTCGCTATACTGCGCGTCAATTTCACGGACTAAAGAGCCGAGCTCAAGTGAACCGGCCCACGCCAGTAAAAACCGATAACTTCTTCCTGCTGATCTTCCGGGCACTGCGCCACCGCCGTGTACCGATCGCATTACGCATCGCCAGCCATAACGTGATCCTGGTCGCTCTGGCACTGGTGATCTACGCCTGCGTGATGGGTTTGCAGTTCAAACAGGCCATGCACGAGCAAGCCGATGCCCTGGGCGAGAGCTTGACCACCCAGACCGCCACCTCGGCGACCGAACTGTTGGTGTCCAACGACATCCTCAGCCTCAACGTGCTGCTCAACAACCTGACCAAGAACCCGCTGGTGGCCCACGCCGCCATCTACAGCGTGGACAACCGGATCATGGCCGAAGCCGGGCAACGCCCGAAAAACGGCCTGTTGGGTGAAGCCGAAGGCCTGTACCAGAGCAATATCACGTTTCAGGATGTGAAAGCCGGCCAATTGCGCATCAGCCTGGACATGCAGCAATTCCAGCAGCCGATGACCATCAGCCTGCAAAGCATGGGCATCCTCAGCGCGATCCTGCTAGCCCTGGCCCTGGCCTTGAGCCTGCGCCTGGGGCGGCATATCTCCACGCCGCTGATGCAACTGCGCATCTGGCTGCGGGATATCGACGAACACACCCCGGCCACCGATCGTCAGGACGAGATCGGCGACCTTGCGCGCCAGCTTCACGCCAGCTTCGCCCCGGAACCGGTAGCGCCCGAGGTTGAACCCGAGCCCGAGTTCGACGACAGCGATTACGACGACGAGCCCGCCTTTGAAGTGCGCAACCTGCGCGACCCGGGCTTTGACGAAAGCGCGCCGGTCGCTGGCTTGAAACCGGCACCACGCCATGTGATCACGGCCGAAGAAGACGAGCTGGACGACGAAGATCCGTTCGCCGACCTGCGCGACACCTCCGCCAGCAGCCCGGTCGTCGCGCCGAAGCCCGCACCGGTAAGGAACGCCGAGCCCCAGCACAGTGCCGTCCTGGCCGTGCAACTGGGTGCCCAGGACCAACTGCGCCGCCTGCCCCGCGCCCGCCTGACGGAATTACTGGAACGCTACCGCGACTGCCTCGACCAGGCCGCCTCGCTCTACCAGAGCGAACTGCACACCTTGAACGATGGCAGCACACTGATGCTGTTCCACAGCGAAGACAGCGGCGAAGACTACCTGACCAACGCCATCTGCTGCGGCGAGCTGCTACGCGCCCTGGGCCATGAGTTGCAGATCGAAGTGGCCGACAGCGGCATCACGTTGCAGTTGCAACTGGGCCTGACCGTCGGCGACGACCTGTTCGGCATGAGCCAAATCGACCTGTTGCTGACCGAGATCGCCCAGGACGCCCTGGCCCTGTCCCAACACAGCCGCAACCTGTTGCTGGTGGAGCGCAAGATCAGTGAAGACACACTGATCCGCCAACGCGCACGTATCCGCCCGATTGCCAGCCCTGAGGGCGCCAGTTGCGTAGAACGCTTGATGGAGCCGTACCCATCGATGCTGGAGCGGCAATTGGCGCGAATGCACGAGACCCGTGCCAAGCACTGACTGACATGTGGGAGGGGGCTTGCTCCCGATGGCGGAGTGTCAGTCAAAACGGCTGCAACTGACACATCGCTATCGGGGCAAGCCCCCTCCCACATTTGGACTCCACACGCCTCAAGTAAATCGCGCACAAACAAAAGGCCCGCTGAATAAGCGGGCCTTTTTTGTTGGAGCCATTCAGATCAGAACCTGAACACTTCCATGTCCGTGCGGATCGGCGTAGCCATCGGAATTTTCGGCTTTTCCGGTGCAGCCGGCTTGGCCTGTACTGGCGCTTGCTTGCGCGGCGCCTCGGCGACCGGTGGCTGGTTGGCCAATGGTTTGAGGGCCACCGACAATTGCTGAGCCAGATGCTGCAACAGCACGCCCTGGGCCTGGACCTGGGACGCAGTGGTGCCGGCATGCTCTTCCTGCAGATGCACGATGCGGCTATCACGCACCTGGCCGCGGCGGTCGATCAAGCGCCATTGCGCATCGAGAATCGCCGGTTGCGAGGTACCGGAGTCGAGTCGGGTAATGGTCAGCAACACCTGCACATCCGGAGAAAAACCGGTGGGCGCAGGCGCCAGGACCACACGTTGACTGTCCAACTGACCCGCCACCTGGCGCAACATCAGTTGGTTGATGTCGGACGACAAGCTGCCCGCCCAACGACCATCGGTGGAACCTTGCAGGCTGCCGTCGTTCTGACGTTGCAGCAATGTTTCGCGTTGCAGGTAGTCAGCAACAACAACCGGGCCCAGCAAGACGGCCATGCCAGCGGCTTGAGCTGGCTGAGCCGGACTTCCGCTGTCCAGCTGGTACAGCGACACCGGCTGGTGTGTGCTGCAACCCGCCAGCCCGAGAAGGCCAGCGAGCACGAAAATAAAAGGAAGGCGTGGAGCAGTCATCATCCCATCCAGGCGGCTGCCACAAGGCAAACCACAATGTAATACTAAAAATAACCTAAACACGCTCGGCCACGCCGGCGCTGGAAAGGCCATATCATCCGTGAATATGCGCCATGACTCCAGCGCGAAAGCGTCGATCTACGCGTTAAATCGTAGATCGAGAGCTCTAATCCGCGCTAAACGGGCGTTTCCACCAGTAAAGCATCCACTCGCTGGAAACCACGAGGCAATTTATTGCCGCGCCGGCCGCGCTCACCCTTGTAGTGTTCAAGGTCGTCAGGGCGCAGCGACAACGTGCGCTTGCCGGCCTGAAGCACCAGGGTAGAGCCTTCAGGGATCACCGCGATGTCCGTCACGTACTCTTCGCGACTGGCTACCCGCTCGCCGGGAATACCGATGATCTTGTTACCTTTACCTTTACCCAACTGCGGCAGGTCGCTGATCTTGAACACCAGCAAACGCCCTTCAGTGGTCACCGACGCCAGCCAATTGCCCTGGCGATCGTCCACCGGACGCGGCAGGATCACTTTGGCGTTGTTCGGCAGACTCAACAGCGCCTTGCCGGCCTTGTTCTTGGCCTGCAGGTCTTCGCCCTTGACCACGAAGCCGTAACCCGCATCGGAGGCGATCACATACAGTGAGTCATCTTCCGGCAGCAACACACACTCGAAACTCGCCCCCGGTGGCGGCGTCAGGCGCCCGGTCAGCGGCTCGCCCTGCCCGCGCGCGGATGGCAAGGTGTGCGCCGGCACCGAGTAACTGCGCCCGGTGGAGTCGATAAACACCGCAAACTGGTTGGAACGCCCGGCAGCGGAGGTCTTGAAGCCATCGCCAGCTTTGTACGACAAGCCCGTCGCATCAATATCATGCCCCTTGGCGGAACGAACCCAACCCTTTTCCGACAGAACGACCGTAATTTTCTCGTTTGGCAACAGCTCGGTTTCTGTCAGTGCTTTCGCGTCTGCGCGCTCAACGATAGGCGAACGACGGTCGTCGCCATAGGTCTCGGCGTCTTTGATCAGCTCACTGCGCACCAGCTTCTTGAGCTTGGCTTCGCTGCCCAGCAGGGCTTGCAGCTTGGCTTGTTCCTTGAGCAACGCGTCCTGTTCGTCGCGCAACTTCATCTCTTCCAGTCGCGCCAATTGACGCAAACGGGTGTCAAGGATGTAGTCGGCCTGGATCTCGCTCAGTTCAAAACGCGCGATCAGGTCGGCTTTCGGGTGCTCGGCGGTGCGGATGATGTGAATCACTTCATCCAGGTTGAGGTAGGCAATCAGCAAGCCGTCCAACAGGTGCAGGCGGCGCTCGACCTTGTCCAGGCGAAATTGCAGGCGGCGACGCACGGTCTGCACGCGAAACTCCAGCCACTCCACCAGCAGATTGCGCAGGTTCTTCAGCTGCGGCTTGCCGTCCAGGCCGATGATGTTGACGTTGACCCGGTAGCTGGACTCCAGGTCCGTGCTGGCGAACAGATGCTGCATCAGCACTTCATGGTCGACCCGGCTGTTGGTCGGAATAATCACGATGCGGCACGGGTTTTCGTGGTCGGACTCGTCACGCAAGTCAGTGACCTGCGGCAATTTCGACGGCTTGGCCTGCATCAGCGCGGCGATCTGCTCCAGCACCTTGGCGCCGGACACTTGGTGCGGCAGTGCGGTGACGACAATGTCGCCGTCTTCGACGTGGTAGACGGCACGCATGCGCACCGAGCCCTTGCCGGTTTCGTACATTTTCAGCAGGTCGGCGCGCGGCGTGATGATTTCCGCTTCGGTCGGGTAATCCGGGCCCTGGATATGCTCGCAGAGCTGCTCGACCGTGGCTTTGGGCTCATCGAGCAAGCGCACGCAGGCCGCGGCGACTTCCCGCAGGTTATGCGGCGGTACGTCGGTGGCCATGCCAACGGCGATGCCGGTGGTGCCATTGAGCAGGATATTCGGCAAACGTGCCGGCAACACCAGGGGTTCGTCGAGAGTGCCGTCGAAGTTCGGGCCCCAGTTCGCGGTGCCCTGGCCCAGTTCGCTGAGCAGCACTTGCGAATAACGCGACAGGCGCGCCTCGGTGTATCGCATGGCAGCGAAGGACTTGGGATCATCCGGCGCACCCCAGTTACCCTGGCCATCCACCAGCGTGTAGCGGTAGCTGAACGGCTGGGCCATCAGCACCATGGCTTCATAGCAGGCCGAGTCGCCGTGGGGGTGGAACTTACCGAGCACGTCACCGACGGTACGCGCCGACTTCTTGTGCTTGGAATCTGCGTCCAGGCCCAACTCACTCATGGCGTAGATGATGCGCCGTTGTACGGGCTTCAGGCCGTCGCCGATATGCGGCAAGGCACGGTCCATGATCACGTACATGGAGTAGTTGAGGTAGGCATTTTCGGTGAAGTCAGCCAGCGACCGGCGTTCTACGCCGTCTAAGCTGTCTGCGAGGATGTCACTCATGCGGGCCTCATCATTGTTTGGTAAGGCGCCGCGGAAATGCCGCGGCGCCGGGTCAATTCAAAACAGGGGTGGCTCATGGCTGGGCGCTCCAGCCACCGGCGGGGGCGGCGAAACGATAGACCACCGGGCGTTTCTCACCATCGGCACGCGCGCCGAAATTATTGTCGATGCCCAACCAGGCACCGTCTGCGTCAAGCACCAGGGCTTCGGCCAGGCCATATGGCTGGGCGTAGCGCCGCTCGGGCGTCAGGGTTTCGTCGGCAAACGACCAGCACAGCTCGACCTTAGCGGTGACCGCATCGCGCCGACAAATCTGAAACGCATTGCGCTCCAGGGTAAACAACTTGCCGTTGAACAGCGCCAGGTCGGAAAAATCCTTGGAGACCGCCTTGGCGTTGGGGAACTGCGCCGGCTGCATTTCCTGGCCGGCCTCGCTCAACAGCACGCATGCGCCGTCGCAATCCCATAGGCTTTGCGGGCGTTTAATGGAGATCAGCCCACGCCGCTCACGCTCCGCCGCCAGCCAGATCTGATTGCCTTCGGGGTTCACCGCCAGGCCTTCGAACAAGGCATTGAAATGCAGCAACATACCGCTGGCGCGGGCTTCACGCACCATGCCGGGGGCGATTTTCAACCACTCGGGCGCACCGCTCGCCGGTACTTTCAGCACCGCCGCATGGGCTTCGCTGACCACGTAACGGTTACCGGCGGCATCGCAACTGATGCCTTCAAAATCCAGGTCGCCACCGCGAATCAGCGACGCGGCCTTGGTGCGCGAACGCAGCCCCCAGGGCAGGCCGGAGTCGGGCACCGGCGGCACGTCGATCGTCACCGTTTCGGCCTGCCAGGTCGGCGCGCTGATATCCAGGCGGTAGATCTGGTCGTCATCGCGGTCGGAAACCGTCCACAATTCTTTGCCACACAAGGCCAGGCCCGACAGGTTACCGCCGCGCATGCCGTCCACCGGGTGTTCGGACACCAGTTTGAGCTCAGCCACGGGCGCGGCGACCACCTGGGTGGCCGCCAACCCGCTCAACATCAGGATCGCCAGGGCGAAACCTGTGCGCATCAGCCCAGGACCTCGGCGAGGTTGCCTTTGGACTCCAGCCAGGACTTGCGGTCCGGCGCGCGTTTCTTCGCCAGCAGCATGTCCATCATTTCCGAGGTGGCGGCGAAGTCGTCCAGGGTCAACTGCACCAGGCGCCGCGTGTTCGGGTCCATGGTGGTTTCGCGCAGTTGCGGCGGGTTCATCTCACCCAGGCCTTTGAATCGCGTGACCTGTGG
This sequence comes from Pseudomonas sp. PSPC3-2, assembly GCF_049897085.1. Classification (NCBI taxonomy): domain Bacteria; kingdom Pseudomonadati; phylum Pseudomonadota; class Gammaproteobacteria; order Pseudomonadales; family Pseudomonadaceae; genus Pseudomonas; species Pseudomonas sp. PSPC3-2. The sequence continues at coordinate 153,852 of NZ_JAFCVO010000005.1, read as the reverse complement.
TTTGCCGCGTTTCTTCTCGGCGATCAGGCGGTCGAGGATGCCATCGCGCTCGCCTTCGTCGAGGGCGTAGAAAATTTCCTTGCCCAGGTCGATACGGTACAGCGGCGGCATGGCGACGTAGACGTGACCGGCATCCACCAACGGACGGAAGTGCTGCACGAACAGCGCGCACAGCAGGGTGGCGATGTGCAGGCCGTCGGAGTCGGCGTCGGCGAGGATGCAGATCTTGCCGTAGCGCAGTTGGCTGATGTCCGCCGCGCCGGGGTCGACACCGATGGCCACGGCGATGTTGTGCACTTCCTGGCTGGCCAGGACTTCGCTGCCATCGACTTCCCAGGTGTTGAGGATCTTGCCGCGCAACGGCAGGATCGCCTGGAATTCCTTGTCCCGCGCTTGCTTGGCGGAACCGCCGGCGGAGTCACCTTCCACCAGGAACAGCTCGGAACGCATCGGGTCCTGCCCGGCGCAATCGGCCAGTTTGCCCGGCAGTGCCGGGCCCGCGGTGATGCGTTTGCGCTCGACCTTCTTGCTGGCCTTGAGGCGACGCCCGGCGTTGTTGATCGCCAGCTCCGCCAGGGCCAGGCCCAGTTCCGGGTGTTCGTTGAGCCACAGGCTGAAGGCGTCCTTGACCACACCAGAGACAAACGCCGCCGCCTCGCGGGACGACAAGCGCTCTTTGGTCTGGCCGGAGAATTGCGGCTCCTGCATTTTCATCGACAGCACGAACGCGATGCGCTCCCACACGTCTTCCGGCGCGAGCTTCACGCCACGCGGCAGCAGGCTGCGGTATTCGCAGAATTCGCGCATGGCGTCGAGCAGCCCCTGGCGCAAACCGTTGACGTGGGTGCCGCCCTGGGCGGTGGGGATCAGGTTGACGTAGCTTTCCTGCACGCTGTCGCCGCCCTCGGGCAACCACAGCAGCGCCCAGTCAACGGCTTCTTTGTTCCCGGCCAGGCTACCGCAGAATGGCTCGTTGGGCAGGCGCTCGAAGTCGCTGACAGCGTCTTCCAGGTAGGAGCGCAGGCCATCTTCGTAGTGCCACTCGACCTTTTCGCCAGTGCCTTTGTCTTCAAAGGTGACCAGCAGGCCCGGGCACAATACCGCCTTGGCCTTGAGCACATGCTTGAGGCGGCTGATGGAGAATTTTGGCGAATCGAAGTATTTCGGGTCCGGGGCGAAGTACACGCTGGTGCCGGTGTTGCGCTTGCCAACGGTGCCGATCACCTGCAGGTCGGTGGCTTTGTAGCCATCGGCGAAGGTCATCTCATATTCGTTGCCGTCGCGCTTGACCCTGACCCGCACCAACGTCGACAAGGCGTTGACCACGGAAATACCCACACCGTGCAAGCCACCGGAGAACTGGTAGTTCTTGTTGGAGAACTTGCCGCCAGCGTGCAGTTTGGTGAGGATCAGCTCGACGCCCGACACGCCCTCTTCCGGGTGAATGTCCACCGGCATGCCGCGACCGTCGTCGGACACTTCCAGGGAGTGGTCCGCGTGGAGAATGACATGCACCGACTTGGCGTGCCCGGCCAAGGCTTCGTCGACGCTGTTGTCGATGACTTCCTGGGCAAGGTGGTTCGGCCGACTGGTGTCGGTGTACATGCCAGGGCGTTTACGCACCGGGTCGAGGCCCGAGAGGACTTCGATGGCGTCGGCGTTATAAGAGCTAGCGCTGGGAGTGGCCATGGGGTCTCGTCGTGATTCGTTCGATTAAAAAGTAACCTGGGATTTGCAAGGCAATTACAGTGCCGCGAAATCGAAGGATTGATACTGATCGGCGCCAATGCCGGCAAAGCTCAACAGCGCCGGCAACTGCCGGGCAAAACCCTGGTAACCGTGGTCGCCACCGGCCTGGATGCGCAAGGCACAGGCCCGGTAATACTGCTGGGCGAGGCGATAATCCAGGGTTTCGTCCCCGGTCTGCAACCACACCTGATAACGCGCGGCGTCCTGGGGGGCAGGGACTTCCAGCTCGGCCAGCGCCGTGACGTGATCGTGGGTCAGTTCCCAGGTTTCATCGGTGTAGAGGTTCTTCTGTGTGCCCAGGTAACCGTCGAACATCCGATGGGGGCTGACCGCCGGGTTGACCAGCAGCGCCTTGAGGCCATGGCGTTCAGCAAGATGGGTTGCATAGTAGCCGCCGAGGGAGCTGCCGACCAGCAGTGGCCGCCCCAGTTCCGCGATGGCCGCCTCCAACTGAGGAATCGCCTGACGGGGATGGTGATGCAGGGCCGGCACGCGCAACTGGTCGGCCAGGCCGAGGGTGTCCATCACACCGATCAACTGGCTGGCCTTATTGGACGCCGGCGCGCTGTTGAAACCGTGGATATACAGGATCGAAGCGGACATGCCGGGCTCTCCGTGCTTGCGCCAAAAAGGCGCAGTTTACAGGGATCGGAGTGGCGAGTCCCCTGTCTTCCAGTCACAGCGGAACCCATGTGGGAGGGGACTTGCTCCCGATGACAGGCTGCCAGTTGATACACGTGGCACTGAACCACCGCTATCGGGAGCACCCCCCCTCCCACCTTCAGTAGCCGTTGCTGGCGTAATCGACGGTAAAAGCAAAGTCTTTGACGCGCTCGACCCCAGTCTCCAACCGCCCGTCGGCATGCAGGCGCAGCCAGCGATAGCCTGGCGCCTCGGTGCTGACGTTGAAGTCTTCGCTGCCCGGCGCGAACTGGATGCAGGTGGACGGCGAGGCCAGCAGGCGCACGCCGTTGCGCTGGCGGTCGATCTCCTGGTGTACATGGCCCCAGAGCACGGCCCGGACCTGGGGAAAACGGTCCAGGACGGCAAACAGCGCCTCCGGGTTGCGCAAGCCGATGGGTTCCATCCACGCACACCCGATGGGCACCGGATGATGGTGGAAACACACCAGATGATGACGGTGCGGCGCTTCGCTCAAGGCTTGGGCCAGCAGTTGCAGTTGGCTGTCCTGCAGATAACCGGGCACCGAACCGGATACGGCGGAGTCCAGCAGGGTAATGCGCCAATTGCCAATGTCGACCACTGGTTCCAGCAGGTCGCTGTGCAGGGCGGCGTGGGCCATGATCTGCGGCTCGTCGTGGTTGCCGGGAATCCAGCGCGTCGAGACACCAAAGAACGCGGTCATCTCACGAAAGTGCTGATAGGAGGCCAGCGTACCGTCCTGGGACAAGTCCCCCGTGGCCAGCAGCAAGTCGACCTGGGGCTGCTGCTCGCGCACGAGGTCGATCACCCGTTGCAAACTTTCGCGGGTGTTCATGCCCACCAGCGTGGCGTCGGCCTCGGCAAACAGGTGGCTGTCGGACAACTGCACCAGCAACGCCGGTGCATCGTGGGTCACGGTGGATACGCGGGGCAAGGCGCTCTCCCAAGGCAATCACAGGAATGGACGTGTGGCGCGATTATGCTGGGCAGGACACAAAGAGGAAACCCAAGGAAGCAGACGCAGTTCACATCTACCGCACCACTGCGAACTCATGGCCCAGGGCCAGGCAGTGGCTCAACCATTCACCGAGGAACACATTGAGTTGTGCTTTCTCATCGGGCTGGTGCATGAACACATTCGGGTAAGGATAGATGCTGCGAAAGCGTCGCGCATGTTCGGCGCTGATGACTTCGGCCATTCGCGCATCGTGGTACACCTGTACTTCCAGTTGCGGCACCGGCAGCCACGGCAGGCTGTGTTCCTGGCGCACGCGCAGGGTGGTGGTGTAGGGGCAATTGACGATGACTTCCAGGGTCAGCACGCCGAGCATCTGGTCGCCATGGGTCACGGCGATGCGCCGCGCCTCGGGGGCGTGGCGCATGTCGGGCAGCAGGCGCATCAGCCGCGCATAGTTGGCCTCGCAGGCGGCTTGCAGCCCGATCAGGTCAACTCGGTATCGTTCCCGTGCCTTTACTGCCATAACCCCCTCACTTCCGCGCGATTGAGCGCTAGCCATTGCAAGGCAATAATGCTGGGTGCATTGGATATCCGACCATCACGCACCGCTTGCAAGGCGTCTTCGAAAGCCCAGGTGCTGACGCGGATATCTTCTGCTTCTTCTTCCAGTCCATGGACGCCACCGGCGCCCGAACTGTCGCAACGCCCCAGGTACAAGTGGACGAATTCGGTACTGCCGCCGGGCGAAGGGAAATATTGAGTGATCGGCCACAGTGCGGAGAATGTCAGCCCAGCTTCCTCTTCGGCTTCGCGGTGTGCAACCTCCTCCGGCGCTTCATCCTTATCGATCAGGCCGGCGACCATTTCCACCAACCACGGGTTAGCGGTACGGCCCATGGCGCCGACGCGAAACTGCTCGATCAGCACCACTTCATCGCGCTGCGGGTCATAGGGCAGCACGCACACGGCGTCATGCCGCACGAAGACTTCGCGGTTGATCACCCGGCTCATGCCACCGTCGAATTTTTCGTGGCGCAGTTGTACGCGATCGAGCTTGTAGAAACCCTGGTAGGCATTGTCGCGCTGAACGATCTCAATCGTGCTCGGCGTGGATTTCGCGATGTCCGTCATATCCTTCCTCGTTATGCCCGTGCAATTCGCGCCATCCTAACGCGCTCTCGCCGGTTGGCGCAGCCCCTTTCCGGTTGCCGGGATAGACGGCGGGCGTCAAACTCACTCTAATCAGCTTAGTGGCGAACTGACTGCCATGCCGGTAGTCGAAGCTCCATAAATTTCGCGCTTATCGACGGACGAAGACCCTACATGTCGCTTTTAAAAATCGCCTCCGTGGCGTGTATCGCCTTGACCCTCGGCGCCTGCCAGAGCCTGTTCCAACCGAGCTATCGCACCCCGCTGGACGCCACCCGCGACGCCAGCGAGCAAAGCAAGCCGGACTGCACCAACGCCGATTGCCCGCTGGTGAATATCGACACCGTGCATTTTGCCAAGGAGCCCAGGCTCGACGCGCTGATCGAACAACGCCTGCTGGAAATGACCCGCACCCGGTCGAGCGACCCGCTGCCGTCGAGCCTGGCGACCTACCGCGAGCAGTTCCTGAGCACCGCCGCACCACGCAACAGCATGTACTTGCAGGCCAAGGTACGTGAGCAGCATGACGGCTTGGTGATCGTCGAACTGTCCAGCTACCTAGACCAGGGCGCCACCCACGGCGAACCGGGCCGCGCCTTCATCAACTATTCGCGCCAGCAGCAAAAAGCCCTTTCGCTGAGCGACATGCTGCTGCCCGGCAAGGAAGAGGCCTTCTGGAAAGCCGCCCAGGTCGCACACAACAGCTGGCTGATCAGCACCCGCCTGAGCCTGGAGCCGGAATTCGTCAAGAGCTACCCGTTCCAGAAAACCCCGAACGTGGCGCTGACCTCCGGTGGCGTGACCCTCAAGTACCCCACCACCACGATCGCGCCCTATGCCCTGGGCCATGTCGAGCTGCAGATTCCTTACTCGCGCCTGGAAGGCATCATCAAGCCTGAGCTGGTGCCTGCACGCCGTTGAAGGCGCGCCCGAGGATGAACTGCAACAGCCCTGCCAGCACCAGTGCCGGCAGGGTCGCGCCGATATCCGGATACAGGTTGGCCAGCAGGTGGTAGGTGCCTATGCCACCCAGCCAGGCCAGCAGCGCCGTCCAGCGTAGCGTGGCGAGCACGCCCTGGCCGCGGCGGCGCAGGATGAAATGATCGACCAGCACCACGCCAAACAGCGGCGCGAATACCGAGCCGATCAACAGCAGAAAGTTCTGGTACTGCGCCAACGGAGCAAAGCAGGCGATCAGCGTGCAGAGCACACCGATGGCCAAGGCCAGGTGCTCGACTTTCAGGCGCAACAGAATCCCGCTGGACACCGCCGCCGAGTGAATATCAGCAAAGGCGTTTTCCGACTCATCCAACAGGATCAGCAACAACGGAATCCCCAGCCCTGCGCCAGCCAGCGCCAGCAACAGCGCGTTCACTTCACCGCTCGGCGCAAACGCCAGGGTGTAGGCCACACCCAGGCTCATCAGCCAGAAATTACCGATAAAGAAGCCCAGCGCCGTGCCGCCGAACACGCTTTTCGCGCGTTTACCGAAGCGCGAGTAGTCGGCGATCAGCGGCAGCCACGACAGCGGCATGGCGATGGCGATATCAAACCCCACCGCGAAGGGCATCGATCCGTCACCGGGCTGGGCCCACAGTGTGGCGAGGTCGGCCTTGGCGAACAGGTTCCAGGTCTGCCACAGGCAGGCCGCTAGCAGCAGCCAGATGCCCCATTTGCGCAGGATCTGCCTTACGAACGTCAGTGGGCCACTGACCGCCAGCAGGGTCGCCAAGCCACCGAAAAATAGGGTCCACAGCAGCGGGCTGGCAAACAGGCTGCCGTCGCTGAACGCCCGCGCGCCCAACAGGCTGGCGGCATCGCGCATGACGATGAGTTCAAACGCGCCCCAGCCGATCAGCTGCAGCAGGTTCAATAATGCCGGCAGGCTCGCGCCTTTGGCGCCGAGGCTGAGCTTGAGCGCGGCCATGGCGGACAAGCCGGTGTCGCTGCCGATCACACCGACGGCGGCGAGCAACAGCACGCCGACCAGGGTGCCGAGGAAAATCGCCAGCAACCCACCGGCCAGGCCCAGGCCCGGTGCGAGTAGCGCGCCGGTTTGCAGGACCATCAGGCCGATGCCGAGGGAGAACCACAGGGAGAAGAGGTCGCGGGCGCCGAAGACGCGTTTGTCAGTCGGCACTGCGATGTCGGGGGAATAGGTGCTGGGTTGAATGCTCAAGGATGGAATCTCTGAGGGGCATTTGTTGTTTGAAAGATTGTTATCGGGGGCAAGCCCCCTCCCACATTTTGAATGGTGAACACGTTCAAGTGTGGGAGGGGGCTTGCCCCCGATAAGGCCATTAAAAGCGCCTACAACCTCGGATCAGACCTTCTTGTAGAGCTGGCTGCCTTCCTGCTTGAACCGCTCCGCCTGTTCGGCCAAGCCCTTGGCCACTTCCACATCTACCGCATCGATGCGCTGGTTGGCCGCGTATTCACGCACTTCCTGGGTGATTTTCATCGAGCAGAACTTCGGCCCGCACATCGAACAGAAATGCGCGACCTTGGCCGAGTCCTTCGGCAGGGTTTCGTCGTGATACGAGCGTGCAGTGTCCGGGTCGAGGCCGAGGTTGAACTGGTCTTCCCAACGGAACTCGAAGCGCGCCTTGCTCAGCGCGTTATCGCGGATCTGCGCGCCGGGATGCCCTTTCGCGAGATCGGCTGCATGCGCGGCGATCTTGTAGGTGATGATCCCGGTCTTCACGTCATCCTTGTTGGGCAAGCCCAGGTGTTCCTTGGGCGTGACGTAGCAGAGCATGGCGCAACCGAACCAGCCGATCATCGCCGCACCGATGCCGGAGGTGATGTGGTCGTAACCCGGCGCGATGTCGGTGGTCAGCGGGCCGAGGGTGTAGAACGGCGCCTCGTCGCAGCATTCGAACTGCTTGTCCATGTTCTCCTTGATCAGTTGCATCGGCACGTGGCCGGGGCCTTCGATCATGGTTTGCACGTCGTGCTTCCAGGCGGTCTTGGTCAGCTCGCCGAGGGTTTCCAGCTCGCCGAATTGCGCGGCGTCGTTGGCGTCGGCAATCGAACCTGGGCGCAGGCCGTCGCCGAGGGAGAAGCTGACGTCATAGGCCTTCATGATTTCGCAGATTTCGTCGAAATGCGTGTAGGTGAAGTTCTCTTTGTGGTGCGCCAGGCACCACTTGGCCATGATCGAACCGCCACGCGAGACGATGCCGGTGACGCGCTTGGCGGTCAGCGGCACGTAGCGCAGCAGGACGCCGGCGTGGATGGTGAAGTAGTCGACGCCCTGCTCGGCCTGTTCGATCAGGGTGTCGCGGAACAGCTCCCAGGTCAGGTCTTCAGCGGCGCCGCCGACTTTTTCCAGGGCCTGATAGATCGGCACCGTGCCGATCGGCACCGGCGAATTGCGGATGATCCATTCGCGGGTTTCGTGGATGTGCTTGCCGGTGGACAGGTCCATCACCGTGTCCGACCCCCAGCGAATGCCCCAGGTCAGTTTCGCCACTTCTTCTTCGATGGACGAACCCAGGGCGCTGTTGCCGATGTTGCCGTTGATCTTCACCAGGAAGTTACGGCCGATGATCATCGGTTCCAGTTCGGTGTGGTTGATGTTGGCCGGGATGATCGCGCGGCCACGGGCGATTTCTTCGCGCACGAATTCCGGGGTGATGATCTTCGGCACGCTGGCGCCGAAGCTGTAGCCGGCGTGTTGCTGATCGAGCAGGCCGCTGGCGCGGGCTTCTTCGAGCTTCATGTTTTCGCGGATGGCGACGTATTCCATCTCAGCGGTGATGATGCCTTTGCGCGCGTAGTGCATCTGGGTGACGTTGGCACCGGCCTTGGCACGGCGCGGGTTCTTCACATGGGCAAAGCGCAGCGCGGTCAGTTCGGCATCCGTGAGGCGCTGCTGGCCGAAGTGCGAGCTCAGGCCGGACAGGCGTTCGGTGTCGCCACGCGACTCGATCCACGGCGAGCGCACATCGCCCAGGCCCTTGCGCACGTCGATGATGACGTTGGGGTCGGTGTAGGGGCCGGAGGTGTCGTAGACCACCACGGGGGCGTTGATCTCGCCGCCGAAATCGGTGGGGGTCACATCAAGGCTGATTTCGCGCATCGGCACAAGGATGTCCGGGCGGGTGCCTTGCACGTAGATTTTTTGCGAGCGGGTAAAGGGTTGCACGGAGCCGGAGTCGACCTTGGCCGATTCACTCAAATGCACGGTATTTTTTGGTGTTGTACTCATCACGGGCTCTCCAACTATCCAGGCGGTGGATTTTTGTCGGAGCGAACCTGTGACGGATGGACGCACTGAAAACAGTGCTGTGCTCGGTACGCGAGAGCTGTTCGATGGTCGAACGTTCATCCCGGACGAAGCACAAGAGGACTCGCCGGGTGACGAGAAATCTTGTTCCCTACGCAGGCGCTAACCTGATCAGGTTCAACGGGATCCGGTATTTACCGATCTCAGCCTTCCAACAAGGCACCCCGACAAGAACGCGGCCAGTCTAGACCAGGGTGGGGGCAAATTGCCAATAGCGGAGCAAACGGCGTGATGAATGGCGCAATTGCAGGATTGTTGTGCCGTGTAACCGCCACTACACTCGGGGACTGCCCCAATGCTTGACGCCAGGAATGGCCAGCCGTAGCGTTGGGCGATAAATTATTACCGTAATATTCACACTAGGGATCAATTCATGCTGCGCAAACTCTCACTGGCGCTTGCCGTGTCTTGTGCGACCAACGGAATGGTCTGGGCAGCTGAAGCGCCCTTGTCCGCCAGAACCGACCTGGTCAGCGTTTACCAGGAAGCGGCGAACAACAACGCCGACCTGGCCGCCGCCCGCGCCCAATACGACGCGCAAAAAGAAGTGGTGCCCCAGGCCCGCGCAGGCTTGCTGCCCAACCTGTCGGCCGGTGCCGATATCAACAATTCGCGCACCCAGATCGACACCCCGGCCGCCACCGCCAACCGCGATGCGCATTCCTGGCGCGCGACCTTGAGCCAACCCTTGTTCCGTGCCGATCGCTGGTTCCAGCTGCAAGCCGCCGAAGCCGTCAACGAACAGGCTGCGCTGCAACTTTCGGCCACCGAACAGAACCTGATCCTGCAAAGCGCCGAGAACTACTTCGCCGTGCTGCGTGCCCAGGACAACCTGGCTTCTACCAAGGCCGAAGAAAACGCCTTCAAGCACCAACTGGACCAGTCCAACGAGCGCTTCGATGTGGGCCTGTCGGACAAGACCGACGTGCTGCAATCGCAGGCCAGCTACGACACCGCGCGAGCCAACCGGATCGTCGCGCAACGTCAGGTGGATGACGCCTTCGAAGCACTGATCACGCTGACCAACCGCCAATACAACTCGATCCAGGGCATTGTGCATACGCTCCCGGTGCTGCCGCCGCTGCCGAACGACGCCAAGGCCTGGGTCGAAACCGCCGGCCGCCAGAACCTGAACCTGCTCGCCAGCAACTACGCGGTCACCGCTGCCGAGGAAACCCTCAAGCAGCGCAAGGCTGGGCATGCGCCGACCCTGGACGCCGTGGCGCAGTACGAAAAAGGCGATAACGACGCCCTGGGCTTCAGCAACCCGAATGCCTTCGGCACGCCTTACGGCGGCGATGTCTCGCAACGCACCATCGGCCTGCGCCTGAATATCCCGCTGTACAGCGGCGGCCTGACCAGCTCGCAAGTGCGCGAATCGTATTCGCGCCTGGGCCAGACCGAGCAGCAACGCGAAGGCCTGCGCCGCCAGGTGGTGGAAAACACGCGCAACCTGCACCGCGCGGTCAACACCGACGTAGAGCAGGTCCAGGCACGCCGCCAGTCGATCATCTCGAACCAGAGCGCGGTGGAAGCCACGGAAATCGGTTATCAGGTGGGTACGCGTAATATCGTCGACGTGCTCGACGCCCAGCGCCAGCTCTATGCGTCGGTGCGCAACTACAACAATAGCCGCTACGACTACATCCTCGACAGCCTGCGCTTGAAGCAGGCAGCGGGCACGTTGAACCCAGGAGATCTGCAGGACCTGGAGCGCTATCTCAAGGCCGACTACAACCCGGACCGCGACTTCCTGCCGCCGGACCTGGCCAAGGCCGCCTCCGAGCAGTTGAAGGCCCGACCTGGCTACTAATGTGAGAGGGGGCTTGCTCCCGATAGGGCGTGTCAGGTGCACCAATGTTGACTGACGCACCACAGAACCGATGTGGGAGGGGGCTTGCTCCCGATGGCGGCGTGTCAGTTGACATGACTTCATCTGGCACACCGCTATCGGGGGCACGCCCCCTTCCACATTTAGTGCGTTATCAGCCTATCCAGGCCATCCAGTAAACGGGTTAGCGCGCCCTGGTTGGCCTGCATCACCTTAAGCCCCGCCTGCGCCATCCGCTGGGCATCCTGCGGCAGCTCGAACAACTGCCGCACGGCCTCGGCCAAGCCTTCGGCGTCATCCACCTCACGCAACGCCCCGGCGTCGCGCAGCATCGCGCTGATTTCGAGGAAGTTGAACCGGTGCGGCCCCATGATCACCGGCTTGCCCAACGCCGCCGATTCCAGCGGGTTATGCCCGCCAGTCGCCACCAGGCTGCCACCGACAAACGCGCTGTCGGCCAAGGCATACAGAAACAGCAACTCGCCCATGGTGTCACCGAGTAATACGTTGGTGTGCGCGGTGACCGGCTCGCCACTGGAGCGGCGCACCGTGGTGAACCCTTGTTGCCCGCACAGCTCAAACATCGGGCCGAAGCGTTCCTGATGGCGCGGCACCAGAATCAGCAGCGCATTGGGGTAGCTGGCGAGCAGTTGGCGATGGGCCGCGAGCACCACCGCATCTTCGCCCTCGTGGGTGCTGGCGGCGATCCACACCGGGCGCTCGCTGGCACCCCACTGCTCGCGCAACGCGGCCGCGCGCGCCAGTAGCTCGGGGTCGATGGTCAGGTCGAACTTGATCGAGCCGGTCACTTGCACCGTGTCCGGCCGCGCGCCCAGGCTGCGAAAACGCTTGGCCTCGGTCTCAGTCTGCACAGCAAACAGGCTCATTTCTGCCAGCATCGGCCCTGTCAGCTTGGCGAAACGTGCATAGCCCTTGGCCGAACGCGCCGACAACCGCGCATTGGCCAGCGCCACCGGAATCCCGCGTTGCGCGCAGGCGTGGATGTGGTTGGGCCACAGCTCGGTCTCCATGATCACGGCCAGTTTCGGCTGTACACGGTCGAGAAAACGCTTGGCCGCGCAGGGCACGTCATAGGGCAAGTAGCAATGCTGGACGCGCGGTTCATTCGCGAACAACGCCTGGATACGCTCGGAGCCGGTCGGCGTCATGCACGTGACGGTCATCGGCAGCTCTGGATAACGCTCCAGCAGGGCACGGATCATCGGCGCGGCGGCGATGCTTTCGCCCACCGACACGGCGTGCACCCAGATCCCGCCCGGTTGCATCAGCGGCAAGCCGTAAGAGAACCGCTCGCCCACGCGTTTGGCATAGGCTGGCGCCTTGCGCGCACGCAGCCACAGACGTAAAGCCACCAACGGCAGCGCCAGGTAAAACAGACAGCTGTAGAGAGTTCTATTCATGGCGGCGGAGTTTATCGGCTTTTTCAGTCGATCGCCTGCAAGCACTCGGCAAAACGCTCGGCGAGAAAGCGCGCGGCGGGGCCCAAGGGTTCATCGCGGCGCCATACCAGCTCAACAACTAGGGCCGGCGGGGTCCATTCGCTGTCGAGTTCGACCATCTGGTTCTGATAGGCCGGGTATTGCACGACATGCCGGGGCAACCAGGCCCAACCCAGGCCACGGATAAGCCATTCGGCCAGCACGTAGAAGCTGTCGGCGCGCCACACCTGCGGGCTGGCAGCCTCGCTGCCGGGGTAGACGCTGGTCTGGGTCGACATCAGCAACTGGCGATATTGCGCCAACCCCTGGCAGTCCACGGTTTTCTGCGCCGCCAGCGGATGGTTGCGCCCGCACACCGTGACCATTTCCACACTGCCGACGACCCGACGCTCCAGCGCTTCGGGGATTTGATCGTGATAGAACAACATGCCCAGATCGGCCCTGCGTTCCACCAGCTTGCGTGCGACATCGCCTTGGGCCGCGCTGGAAAGCTGCACTTCAAGGTTGGGAAATCGACCGGCCAGGGCGTCAAGGCTATCGAGGACCGGCTGATAAAGCATCGCCTCATCCTGGGCCAGCCGCAGGCAGGCTTCTTCGCCGCGCACCAACGACATCGCGCGGCCATTGAGGCGTTCGCACTGGCGCAGCACTTCCCTGGCCTCTTCGAGCAGCACCGTACCAGCCTCGGTCAAGCGGGGCTGACGGCCACTGCTACGCTCGAACAGGCTGACGCCCAGGTCCGCTTCGAGCAAGGCGATGCCGTTGCTGACCGCCGACTGGGCCTTGCGCTGCTGACGCGCCACGGCCGAAAACGAGCGCTGCTCGGCGACGCTGACGAACAGGCGCATCTGCTCCAGGTTCCACTGCACACTCATGGCGTGACCCATCTTTAATTCGGATAGGTAATGACTTTACCCCATCTGGCGACGCGCTAAAATGCCGACCTTATCCAGCGCGCTCTACACCGAGGACTGCCCCATGACTCCTGCTTACTATTACCTCGCCATCGCCATCTGCTCGGAAGTGATCGCCACCGTTTCCATGAAAGCCATCAAGGGCTTGAGCACACCGATCCCGCTGCTGCTGGTGATCGTCGGCTACGGCGTGGCGTTCTGGATGCTGACCCTGGTGGTGCGCACCGTGCCGGTGGGTGTGGCCTACGCGGTGTGGGCCGGGATGGGCATTGTGATGGTCAGCATTGCGGCGCTGTTTATCTATGGGCAAAAGCTCGATCTACCGGCGATGCTCGGGATGGGATTGATCGTGCTGGGCGTGGTGGTGATTCAGTTGTTCTCGAAAACCGCCGGGCACTGACAGCCCTCCTAATATTGATCCCGGGCAAAAATCGATCCATTGAGCCTGTATACTTGGCACCTTGATTTGAACACTGAGGTTGCCCATGCCATCCGTTATTTCCACCGACGTTCTGATTGTCGGCGCCGGGGTTGCCGGCCTCTGGCTGAATGCGCGCCTGCGCCGCCAGGGGTTTTCCACGGTGCTGGTGGAGAACGCCACCCTGGGTGGCGGGCAAAGCGTGAAGTCCCAGGGGATCATTCACGGCGGTGCGAAATACGCGCTACACGGCGCCCTCACCGGGGCCTCCGAAGCGATTGCCGATATGCCGCGGCGCTGGCGCGAGGCCCTGGCCGGTAACGGCGAGCTGGACCTGACTGGCGTGCGCCTGCTCTCCGAAGCCCATTACCTGTGGTCCCCCGGCACACTCGCGGGCAATCTCACCAGCTTCTTCGCCAGCAAGGCCGTGCGCGGCCGTGTCGATCAGGTCAAAGGCGACGACCTGCCGCCGGCCCTGCAAGACCGTCGCTTCAAGGGCAAGGTCTATCGCCTGGCGGAATTGGTCATCGATGTACCCAGCCTGATCGAACGCCTGGCGCACCTGGCCGGCGACGGTTTGCTCGCCGGGCAGCACATCGAACCGCTGCGGGAAAACGACACACTGGTCGGCTTGAAAGTCGACGGTCGCGAGATCCGCGCCCAGCGCATCATCTTGAGCGCCGGCGGCGGCACTGCCGACCTGCTCGCCGCCCTGGGCCTGAGCCAGCCGGCCATGCAAATACGCCCGCTGCACATGATCATCGCCAAAGGTCCGGGCTTGAAGCCGCTGTACGCCCACTGCCTGGGCGGCGGCACCAAACCGCGTATCACCGTGACCACGCACCCGGCCGCCGATGGCAACTGGGTGTGGTACATGGGCGGTGATATCGCCGAGGCCGATGGTGTAGCGCGCACGCCTGAAAAACAAATCGCCACGGCCCAGAAAGAGCTGGCGCATCTGCTGCCGTGGATCGACATGAGTCACACCGAATGGGCCACCCTACGCGTCGACCGTGCCGAGCCGCTGCAGTCGGGCCTGACGCGCCCCGACAACGCCTTCCTCGCCGAACAGGGCCGCCTGCTCGTAGGCTGGCCGACCAAACTGGCCCTGGCGCCGGACTTCGCCGACCGGGTGATCCACGCCCTAGAACGCGACGGCATCCAACCCGGGCCTGCCACTCCGCTGCCCGAGTTGCCCAAACCGGCCATCGGCCAACCGGCCTGGGAGCAACTGTTGCCATGAGCCTGCCCACCCTGCACGACCTGCACCGCCCGCTGGGCAGTACCGGCCTGCTGGTGTCGCCGCTGGGCCTGGGCACCGTCAAGCTCGGTCGCGACCAGGGGGTCAAATACCCTAGCGGTTTCCAGATTCCCGATGATGACGAAGCGCGCCTGCTGCTGCGCCAGGCCCGTCAGTTGGGCATCAACCTGATCGATACCGCGCCGGCCTATGGCCGTAGCGAAGAACGCCTGGGGCCGCTGTTGCGTGGACAGCGCAAAGAATGGGTGATTGTCAGCAAGGTCGGCGAAGAGTTCGACAATGGCGTGTCCCGTCACGATTTCAGCGCGGCGCATACCCGGCTGTCGATCGAACGCAGCTTGAAACGCTTGGAAACCGACTTCATCGACCTGGTGCTGGTGCATTCCGACGGCAACGACCTGCACATCCTCAACGATTGCGAGGTTTACCAGACCCTGGCGGACTTGAAACAAGAGGGCAAAATTCGCGGTTTCGGCTTCTCCGGTAAAACCGTCGAAGGCGGCGTGAAGGCTCTGGAACAGGGTGATTGCGCGATGGTCACCTACAACTTGAACGAACAGGCCGAGAAAGCCGTCATTGATTATGCGGCCGCCCATGGCAAAGGCATCCTGGTAAAAAAAGCCCTCGCCAGCGGCCATGTGTGCCTGGAGCCGGGAATGGACCCCATACGTGCCAGTTTCATGTTGTTGTTTGCGCAAACGGGCGTCGCCAGTGCTATTGTCGGGACCATTAATCCGCTACACCTGGCTCACAACGTGGCGACCGCTGCCCAGGTCATTCGTCAACTATGATGCCGCCGACGCGGCCGCCCCGACGTTAGAAGGAGCCGACATGTCGCGAACGCTCATAAGAAAAAACCCCAGCAACTTCAAGACTCTGCCACTGCACGTTGAAGCCACCCCCGAAGGCCTGAGCTACCAGAGCGTGGGCATGCCGCTCAACTTTGCCCAGACCCTGCAACGGCGCAAGCCGGTAGACGTGGCAGACCCTGAGCGTTTCGCCCTCGAACTGGCCAACCTCGGCGTGTCGGTACGCCTGACCCTGCATTGGCAAAACAAGGATTACTGGGTGCTGGTACGCCAACGCCGCCAGGACCGTGGCGACGTAGTGCTCAAGCTGATTTCCGGCTACGTCCCCGCCCATGAACTGAACCTGCCGCTGCACACCGCCATCCAGGAAATTGCCGAAGAGTGCCTGCTGGAGACGCCCGAAGGCTGGCTCAGCGGGCGCTTCAACGACACCTGGCTACCGGCGCCGTACTCCACCGCGCTGCATTACCGCGAAGCCCTGCCGTTTCGCTTGAGCCCCTTGTCCGGCGCAGCCCGCCCGGTGCGCTGCGCGACCACGCAACTGATAGAGCGTCCACGGGCCTACGTCCACTTGCCCACAGCGTCACTGCAGTTGATTTATGACTTGCGCCTGGAAGTGCCCAAGGAAGCCAAGTCCCTGAGCCTGTTCCATGTGGATGAGCGACTCGAAGGCGATCAACTGGTCGCACGCCTGGACCGCCAGCGCCCGGACCTGTACCTGATGCCATTGAAGGACGGCCAACCCCTCGCCGAGCTGTACACCGTCAAGAAAGATCAGCTCTACCCGGCCAGCACGCGGGGTTTGTACCTGGCGGAGAGCTTCGCCCAGCAGGAAGGCTGGGTGGTGCGCGACGAGCGGATTCGTTGGAAGGATTGGCTCAGGCAGCAAGGCCTGGCAGCCCCGGAAAAAGAGTCGAAACTCAAGCGCCTGACCGGCAAGGCGCGGCAGATGTTGCGTAAGATCGTGCCGAAGAAAAACGCCAACAGCTAAAGACCGACACCAAAAACTGTAGGAGCGAGCTTGCTCGCGCCTACAGATACAGGGCAAACGATCAAGCCTTGAGCAAACGTTCCAGCCCCACTTTCAACGGTGTGGGCTCGGGCAGTTTGAAACTGGCCAGCAACCGTTGATTATTCGCCCGCGAGTGGCGGATATCCCCCGACCGCGCCGGCCCGTAGGTCACGGCAGGCAGCGCGCCCACCGCTTCTTCCAACGCCTGCAGCACCTGCTTGAGGGTGGTGGTGCGGTTCCAACCGACGTTGATCGCCCCCAAAGGCGCGTCGGCGGCTTCGATGGCCTGCACCAACACGTCCACCAGGTCTTCCACATACATAAAGTCGCGGGTTTGCTCGCCATCGCCGAACACGGTAATCGGCAAGCCTTGCTGGGCACGTTCGCTGAAGATGCTGATCACGCCGGAATACGGCGACGACGGGTCCTGGCGCGGCCCGAAGATATTGAAGAAGCGGAAAATCACCGGCTCCAGGCCATGCTGGCGGCGGTAGAAATCCAAGTAATGCTCACCGGCCAACTTGTCGGAGGCATAGGGCGTCAATGGCGCCTTGGTGGTCTCTTCGTCGATCGAAGCGCCTTCGCCGTTGTTGCCATACACCGCGGCGCTGGAAGCAAACACCACGCGTTTGACCCCGGCCTTGCGCATGGCTTCGCAGACATTCAAGGTGCCGACGAAATTGCTCTGGTGCGTGCTGACCGGATCATCCACCGACGCCTGCACCGAAGCCACCGCTGCCAGGTGCACCACCGCCGTCATGCCGATGGCGGCACGCGCCACCTGATCGGCGTCGGCCACATCGCCTTCCAGCAGTTCGACACGAGGATTGTCCAGCGGCAGGTTGCTGCGTTTGCCGGTGGACAGGTTATCCAGCACCCGCACCGCGTAGCCCTTGGCAAGCAATGCATCGACCAGGTGCGAGCCGATGAAGCCAGCACCGCCGGTGATCAGGACGCGCTTCTTGGCTTCACTCATTGTTGCGGATCTTCTCGACAATAGCGGTGGTCGAGCTGTTCTCGACCAACCCCAGCACTTTGACCTTGCCGCCGTAGGCGCTGACGATGTCGGCCCCTACCACCTGATCGACGGAATAGTCGCCGCCCTTGACCAGTACGTCGGGCTTGACCTGGGCCAGGAGGTTTTCCGGGGTCGCTTCCGGGAAGCTGATTACCCAGTCCACCGCGCCCAGGCCAGCCAGGACTGCCATGCGTCGATCGACACTGTTGATCGGACGACCCGGGCCCTTGAGGCGGCTGACCGACGCATCGTCGTTGACCGCGACGATCAGGCGATCGCCTTGGGCGCGCGCCTGCTCCAGGTAAGTCACGTGGCCGGCGTGCAGGATGTCGAAGCAGCCGTTGGTGAACACAATGCTTTCGTGGTGGGCCCGCGCATCGTCAATCGCCAGCAGCAATTGCTCGAGACTCAACACGCCACGCTCCGAGCCTTCGGAACGCTGGATCGCACGACGCAGTTCGGGCGCGCTGATCGCGGCGGTGCCGAGCTTGCCGACTACGATGCCCGCCGCCAGGTTGGCCAGGGCCACAGCGTGGGGCAACTCCTCCCCGGCCGCGATGGAGGCAGCCAGGGTGGAAATCACGGTGTCGCCGGCGCCGGTGACATCAAATACTTCACGGGCCCGCGCCGGCAGGTGCATCGCCGCGTGGCCTGGGCGCAGCAAGGTCATGCCGTGCTCGCCGCGGGTCACCAGCAAGGCACCCAGGTCGAGGTCGGCCATCAGCGCCGCGCCCTTGGTCACCAGCTCGTGCTCATCGGCGCAACCGCCGACGATGGCTTCGAACTCGCTGAGGTTCGGCGTGATCAGGCTGGCGCCGCGATAGATCGAAAAGTCCTTGCCCTTGGGGTCGGCCAGCACCGGGATATTGCGAGCCTTGGCGGCCTGGATCAGCATCTGGTGGTTCTTCAGGGCGCCTTTGCCGTAGTCGGACAACACCAGCACCTTGATGCCTTCGAGCAACTCATCGACCTGCGCACTGAGGGCCAGGGCGTCGGTGGCGAAGGGCTCTTCGAAATCGATACGCAGCAGTTGCTGGTGACGGCTCATGACCCGCAGCTTGACGATAGTCGGCTGATGGGCAATGCGCTGGAACAACGCGCGCACGCCAGCACCGCGCAAGCTGTTGGCCAGGCTGTCGGCGGCTTCGTCGTCGCCGGTCACGCCCACCAGGGAAGCTGGGGCGCCGAGGGCGGCAATATTGAGGGCAACGTTGGCAGCGCCACCTGGACGGTCTTCGATTTGCTCGACCTTGACTACCGGTACCGGCGCCTCAGGGGAAATCCGTGAGGTTCCGCCATGCCAGTAACGGTCGAGCATGACATCGCCGACCACCAAGACAGGGGCTTGATCGAATCGCGGCATGGACAACTTCATGGAGCAACCCACATACAAAATGAACAGGGGCGCGATATTAGCACAGGGTTACAAGAGGCTTGTGGGGGTGTGACAGAAGATGTTGCAGGAACCTGGGTGAGGCGGATTGCCCGCCTCACCCGGCTTGTCAGGTGATATCCGCCGACACGGGTGCATCCAGGCCCATGGAATGCAGGCGGGCGTAATAGCCGTTCAGTGCGAGCAATTGGGCGTGGGTGCCGCGCTCGACAATACGACCGTCGTCCATCACCAGGATCAGGTCAGCCTTCTCGATGGTGGACAGGCGGTGCGCAATCACCAGGGTCGTGCGGCCTTGCATGACCTTGTCCAGCGCCGCCTGAATGTGGCGCTCGGACTCGGTGTCGAGGGCGGAGGTGGCCTCGTCGAGAATCAGCAGCGGCGCATTCTTGAGCAAGGCGCGGGCAATTGCCAGCCGCTGGCGTTGACCGCCGGACAGCAGCACGCCGTTTTCGCCGACCTGGGTGTCGAAGCCTTTAGGCAACTGGTCGATGAAGTCCTTGGCGTAGGCATCCATCGCGGCAGCTTCGATGTCGGCCCGTGGCGCGCCGGCCAGGTCGCCGTAGGCGATGTTGTTGGTCACGGTGTCGCTGAACAGGGTCACGTGCTGGGTCACCTGGGCGACGTGCTTGCGCAGGTTGAGCAGTTTGTAGTCTTCGATCTCGACACCATCGAGCAGGATTTCACCGTGTTCATGGTGGTAGAAACGCGGAATCAGGCTGGCCAGGGTCGACTTGCCGCTGCCCGAGCGTCCCACCAGAGCAATCATCTGCCCAGGCTCAGCGGTAAAGCTGATGTCCTTGAGCACATGGCGTTCGGTGCCGGGGTAGGTGAAGTTGAGGTTACGCACTTCCAGGCGGCCACTGACCTTGTCGCGTTCGATTGTGCCTTTGTCGACTTCAGGCTCTTCGTCCAGTTGCTCGAAAATGCTTTCGGCGCCCGCCACACCCTTCTGGATGGTCGAACTGACTTCCGACAGTTGGCGGATCGGCTTGGGCAGCAGACCGGCAGCGGTGATATACGCCACCAGATCACCCGCCGTGGCCTCACCGCGCAGCAGCAGCACCAGGAACATCAGTGCGGCCATGGCGGTGTAGATCACCAGTTGCAACATCGGGGTGTAGACCGCACCGGTCTTGTTCATGCGCAGTTGTTTATCGGTGTTGCCTTGGCTCGCGGCGGCAAAGCGACGCTGCTCATAGCTTTCGCCACCGAAGCTGCGCACCACACGATAGCCCTGGATGGTCTCGGAGGCCACATGGGTCACGTCCCCCATCGCCACCTGGATTTTCTTGCTCTGCTTGCGAAATTTCTTGCTGGTGCTGCCGACCATCAGCGCAATCATCGGCAGGATCGCCAGCATTACCAGGGTCAGCTTCCAGTTCATCCACAGCAGGTAACCGAACAGAAACACCACCGTCAGACCTTCGCGGATCACGACCTTGATCGCATCCGTGGCCGCCCCGGTGACCATGGTGACGTTAAAGGTGATGCGCGAAATCAGGTGCCCGGAGTTATGGGTATCGAAATAGCGGTTGGGGAGCACCAGCAGCTTGTTGAACAGTTGAACCCGCAGGTCGTGCACCAGTCCCAGGGAAACCTTGGCCAGGTAATAGTTACCCAGGAAAGACCCCAGGCCCTGCCACGCGGCGATCAGGATGATCAGCAGCGGCACGGCCATCAGCAACTTCAGGTCCTTGAACAACGGAATATTGGGCAGGAACACCACATCGGGATTGCTCAGGCCATCCACGAAATACTTGAGTATCCCGGCGAGCATGGGCTGGGTGGACGCAAAGATCACGAAGCCCACGATACTCAGCACGAACATGCCGATATACGGTTTCACATAGCCCAGCAGCCTGAAATAGATTTTCAGGCTGGATTCCTGGTCCGCTTTGGGCGGTGCGTCACTCATGTGTCGAGCTCACTGATTGGATAAGACACGAACTTTATCACAAGCGTCGGGTTTGGCCCGAGCCCAGACCAAGACACTGGCCAGCGCAATCGGCAACCACGAGATGAACCACTCGGCCCGTGGCGTACCCGTGAGGCTTGCAGCATCGAACTGCATGGCCAGGAACGAGAACACCCACATGCCTATGATGCCCTTGCCATAGAGAGTGTCGCGGGCCTTCCAGGCTTGCCACAACACACCGAACCACAGCCCGCACCACAGCAGCAGCCCCGGCAGGCCCAATTCGATGGCCACGTGGGTGAACAGGTTGTGGGCGTGGTCGAAGTAGAGATTATCGGCAAAGACTTTGTAATCACCGCCCAAGCCCAGGCCGGCCCACGGATGCTCGGCGATCATCTGCAAGGCGGCCATAAATATCTGTGGCCGGTAGGAGACACCACGGGCCAGCATCAACGATTGCATGGCAAAGAACACCGCCAGCGCGGCCACGACCGCGACGACGGCAATCACTGCGGAACGACGGTCACGGCACCAGGCGGGCATGGCCACGACCGTCAGCAGCAGTGCCAGTGCGGCCCCGCGGCTTTGGCTGAGCACCACGAACAGACCGAGCAGCGCGATGGACAAGACCCACGCCACTTGCATCCAGCGACCACGCGGCAACCAGTGCAATAGCCAGACTGCCGCCAGGCCAATCACGTAGGCGCCAAGAATCGGATGATCCAATTGCCCCAACCCGCTGAGACGGGCGTTCCAATCATTATGCTCAAGACCATAAAACTTGATGATTGCCAGCAGCGACGACAAGGCGAGCCCGAAACCACCCCACTGCATCACGCGAATGACCTGCTCGGTACGGCCACAGGCGAATACCGGAAAAAACAGCAGGAACACGCCGATATACAGCATACGCTTGGCTTCGCGCGAAGGATCTTCGGCATTGGTCCACGTCAGGCTGACTGCACCCCAGACGGCGAGCGCTGCGACCATCAGGCACATCCAGCGCTGTTCGCGCCAGACCTCCTTGAGACGCTCACGCGCCGACCAGGCAAAGACCATGGCCGGCAACCAGAGAAACAGGGTCAACCCTTGTTGATAAATCTTGTTGGTCGGCGCGAAGGCAATCGCTAGCAAAAACCAAAGCAACCCAAAAAACATCCATCCCTGCGCCCAACGACTTGCCTGCATCACCCGCTCCTGAATACGTTCAACCCGCCACCCGGCATGGTTAAAACCTGAAATTTTCGGCATTATTACCGACCACTGTGCCCCGCGACTCCCACAAGGCTTTCCAACAATGCAATGTTCAAGGCTTGCCCAAGTCGATTTAACCGCGATGATTGAAGGCGCCAGAGTCCTAGAGAAGGACAGCTACGGCCCGAAAGTCTACCTGCTGGCCGACGGGAATATCCTTAAACTGTTTCGTCGCAAACGTCTGTTTTCGTCCGCGCTGTTTCGCCCGTATTCCAAACGGTTCATCGACAACGTGGCGCAACTGCAGCAACGCGGCATTCCGACCTTGACCGTTCTTGCATTCTTTCAACTGGCAGCGCCCGGCATGACCGCCGTGCTGTATCGACCGTTGCCGGGGGAAACCCTGCGTCAGATTTCCAACAAGGAAGGCTTTGACTGGCAATCGAACCTCGACCCGCTGGTGGCACTCATCCGTCGATTGCATGCTGCGGGCATCTACTTCCGCTCATTGCACCTGGGCAATATTGTCGTGACGCCAGACAACGAAATGGGGCTGATCGACGTGGCCGACATGCGCTTTCTGCGCGCCCCCCTTAGCCCGGAACTCGCACGACGCAACTTGCAGCACTTCGCGCGTTATATTGCACGCGAGAAGCTGAACGATCGCTTTCCAATGCCCGCACTGGAGCAAGCACTGCTAGCGGCATGAAAACAGGCGCTGGGAGGTTTCACTGAAGTCTTTCCAGGCTTGCTCCGGCGCCAGCGCCCGCGACTGAGCCGCGAGCACCTCCCGCGCGGACGTGGCAAATGCATGGGCCATCAGATGGCCCCAGGCCTGCACATCGCCCGATGGGGCGTACCAGCCCGCATCCGCCAGCTGTTCGCGGAACACCGCCAAGTCACTGGTCAGCACCGGCACACCGGCCATCACCGCTTCCTGCAGGATCAACCCCAAACCTTCTTGCGTCGACGGAACGGCCACCCAGTCAAAGGCCCGGTAAAGCGTCGCCGCGTCCGACAGATGACCAGACAGTGACACCTTGCCCTGCAAGCCGAGCTGCTCGATACGCGCCTCAAGGGCAGACCTCGCCTGCCCCTCGCCGACGATCACCAGGCGCGCATCAGGCCAATCTGGCGACACGCCGGCGAATGCCTCCAGCAAACAACCAAATCCCTTGTCATCGACCAGCCGACCGACCGCACCCAGCACCGGCGCAGCGTCCAACGGCAGTCCCAGGCGCATCCGGGCCTGCTCCCGAGAAAGCGCGGCAGCACAAAAAGCGACAGGGTCGAAAGCGCTGCGCAGCACCGCCACAGGCCGTTGCAGGTAACACTCAAGCGAGTCAGCCAGCGTTTGCGACACCGCCGCCAGCGTCAACTGCGCCGCCGGGAACTGCCCGAACAGCGCCTGGTCGGCCCGACGCAAGCGCGTGGCACCATGAAATAAAACCACGGCCCGCACCTGCGGCAAGCGCTTGAGCATCGGCAGCATCACCCGGGCGACGCCCACGCCGTCGAGCAGTACGACCTCCAAGCCGTCGGGCAGCGCCTTTTGAAAACGCGCCCGCAACCTCGGCATCAGCAACTTCCACAGGTGTTTGCCCTTGATCTGGGCCGAGGAGAGTTTCCACTCCAGCGCCGGCTCGCCCGCCGCTGCACTGCCCTGAAGCAGCCAGGTGTCGCCCGGCGCAAGGCCGACGACGTGGGACAGTATCTGTTGATGAACCTTCTGCACCGAGGCGTAAGCAGTTCCACCGGCCCACATGATGTTGAGGATACTCATCGAAAAAATGACCTTATGCGGCGTTGTGGTGGCTTGTCATACGTAACTAACGGATCAACCAGCCGATACCAACACCCAGTATCAGCATGGCTACCAGCTTGATCCGCTCTCGACGCTTGCGCCGAGCCTTGTTCAAGCGTTCTTCTGCTGTCGCCACATGCAGGCCGAAGCCGGTATGCAGGACCGCATCGCCTTCCAGGGTCACAGCGCCCAGATTCAACTGCGCGTACCGCCTGGAAAGCCCCTTTTCACCCTCGAACCCTGCATAGGGTGCGCACAACCGGTACTCCTTGATCCGCCGCAGGCCCGGGTTCAGCGAGAAGCCCTGCCACTCTGGCTTGTCGGACAACAAGGGATAACAAGGCACACCGCCGATCACTTCGCGCGGCCCCAGATGGATGTAGGGACTGTGCACCTGCAAGTCGTACACGTAGTTGCGCAACCAGACTTGAAGAATGTCGGGACGTAGCTCCAGCACCACCTTGGAATCCTCGACAAAACCGGGTCGATAAAACGCCCAGTCATCTTCGCAGTGGAATATGTAGGGGGTATTGACCGACTCGTAAGCCAAATCAATGGATGCTAGTTGCCCAAGTTTCGGGCGGTTGATCAAGAATTTGCAATGACTGCGCCAGTGCTCAGGAATCGCCAGGCGTACGGCCTCATCGCCGGAGTCTTCGGTAATAAAGACTTCGCGTATATCGGCGGTATTGAACAGATCGAAGGACTCAAGCGTACGCTTCAACAAATCGAAGCGACCGCAACTGGTCACCACGAGCGTTATGTTGCTTTGATCGGAGAATTGCATGCCTGCCTCGATGATACCATAAAGCCACTATTTTAGGCCAGGTTGACCGCCATCAAACGCCCATCGTCAAACGTAACCGCTCCAGTAAACTCAAGGGCGCCCGGGGCCGCAGGGGTGGCTGGAGTGCATCGACAATGCGCTGGCCGATACGGGCAAAGCTGAACTGGCTGACAGCCAGGTCTTGCCCGTTACGTGCGATGTCTGCCGCCAACTGCGGGTCGGAGCGCAACACCGACAGCTTTTCCTGCAACTGCGGGATGTCTTTGTAGAACACCACATTGACCATGTCCTTGAAGCCAAGGGCCTGGTTTTCGGCGGCACCTTGATCGAACGCCAGCAACACGCAGCCGCAGGCCATGGCCTCGAAGTTCTTGATCATGTACTCGCCCATGCCCACATCGGCACTGATGAAAAAACGGATACGGTTGAGGGTCGCGCAGTATTCCTCACCGGACTTGGTACGTGTCACCACCAAAGGTTCAACCTGTGCCAACTGATCAAGCAACGCTTTGCGACCACTGTAAGCCACGCTGTTGGTGCTGCCGACAAACGCCAGCTCGATGTCGCGCTCGCGCCGTTCTTCGACTGGCGGTGCCTGCAACAGCGCCTGGTCGTAGCCCTTGGGCACAAATACCGCGTCAAAGCCTTCCGCGCGCAGGCGCTCGGTGACCATATAGCCGGAGCTGATAACCCGTGCCCATGGCAAACGGCGGTAGTGCGCGCTGAACTTGCCAGTGTACTTGCAGGGAATGTAGTTCTGGTAAGCATCGTGCTCGAGGATCACCAGATTAGGGATCGAACGAATGAACCCGGCCTGGCGGATTTCCTGTTTGAAACGCAGGAAGAAGACAATGCGGTCATAGCGGATCACGTCGACTTCACGGCGGAAGTAGGCCCGCAGGTTGCGCTGCTCGTCGCTGCTCAACCAGCGCGTATCGCACTCGCAGTGCGCGGCCACGCCTTCGTAGAGACGATCCAGAATGGCGCGCTGTTCTTTCTGCACCAGAAACAAAACTTTCATGACTTTCCCTTTCACAAATGCCAGAACAACTCATGCCGTCGTACGGCCTTGCGGAAAAACTCGTTCTCACCATAGGGCGACGGCGCACGACCCGCCAATACACGCTGCAGCCAGCGTCGGACACGGCGCTTGAGCGGCGGCGTGGGCTGCAGGTCATGCATCATGCCCAGCGCCATGGCCTTGTCGCGCTGTTGGGCCAGCGAAAGCGGCAGGCTGCAGGGCCGCAGCTCCAGCGTGTCGTCGAACAGCGGCGGCAAGGCAATCCCGGCGCCCGCGTCACCCATGGGCCAGCGGTCGTTGTCGTGCAGGTGGTTGGCATAACCCAACACAGTCGTGGGTTGCCACGCCAGCCCTTGCAGGGCCTCGATCACCGCTTGCTGCGCGCAGACATGGTCCGGGTGCGGGTCGAGCACCGGGTGGGGCAACACGATCACCTCGGGACGTGCGGTCAGCAGCAATTGGCGCAGGTCCGCCAGCAGGTTGTTCCAGGTCGGCAGGCCGTCATGGTCCGCCGGCAACGGGAAAGAGTTGAATTGGCGAAACAAGCGGATATCCGACAGATCCGCCTCGCGCGAAGCGATGGGCTGATCCGGCGCGGCGCGCATCGCCGACAATTGCAGGCAGAAATAACCCAATTGCACGCAATGCTCCTGCGGCACGCCAGCCCAACGCGGCACGGCGATGCTGTCCCAGGCGCGCAGACGTCCTTTGATCCGCGCAGCTTCGACCGAGTCCAGGCCCATCTTCTGAAAGTGCTCGGCTTCGATTTCGCCCGCAGTGAGGGTCACGATCCAGGGCTTCTCGGCCTGACTGTAAAGACCGAAAGCCGCCAATTCGGCATCGTCGGCATGGGGCGCGATGACCATTACCCGTTGCTCCGAATAATCTGGAGTGGCCCAGGCCCACAGCCGTGGTGCGCCCTGCAGGCTGCAAAAACGCCCGTGCAGGCGCAGTTCGCCTGCCATCAGGGCCGGGGCCAGGCCGCTGAGGTTGAGGTAACGGACGCCATTCACGCCGCGCTCGAATGTCTGCCGGTCGCTGCTGTCTGCACCGAGGACGTCAATGGCCGGGTCCAGGAAGCGCCCCAGCCAGCCGCTCTTGAC
Organism: Pseudomonas sp. PSPC3-2; assembly: GCF_049897085.1. Classification (NCBI taxonomy): domain Bacteria; kingdom Pseudomonadati; phylum Pseudomonadota; class Gammaproteobacteria; order Pseudomonadales; family Pseudomonadaceae; genus Pseudomonas; species Pseudomonas sp. PSPC3-2. The sequence continues at coordinate 127,099 of NZ_JAFCVO010000005.1, read as the reverse complement.
CTTGACGGCCAACACCAACGTCGCATCGGCTTCCAGGGGCGAATCAACCCGCAGTCGCCCGCCCTCGAAGCGAACATCAGTGCGCTGCGCGTCCGCCGAAAAACGGTATTGATAATCTTCGCGTGGCTCATAGAACAGGTGATCAGCAAACCAGGCTTCATGGGCTGCCCAGGCCAGCACGCCGAGTACAAACGGCAGCCACCAGGCAACACAGATACCGATCAACACCAGCAGCACCAAGCCGATCAATACGCCGATGCGCTTGTTGCGCCGGTGGCGCTTGAGCAGTTGCTGTTTGCGACTCATACGGTCAGCACCGGCACAGGGTTGCACCAACGGTCCTTGTACTCCCGGTCGGCGCGCCCGAAGGAAAACCGCAGCGGCTTACCGACTTCACGCGCCTGCTCCCAGGCGCTCTGGGTGTTGAGGAAACTCAGCACGCTGCCCGGGCTGAACGCACGGGTTTCGGGATCGACGCCGCCGTTGACGTATTCCACGCTGATCCACTCAGGCGACTCGACCCGATACACCAGTTGGACCGCAATCGGCGCATCATTAAGGAAAATCACCGAGCCGATCAGCCACTCGCGCAGCAGCTCAATCACCTCGGCCATGTGCTCGGCACCCGTAGCGACAAAACCCCAGCGCCGCAGGAACAAATCGCAGTAGATCGCCGCCAGTTCCTGGCTGGAAAACTCACTCACCGGCCGCACCACGCCACCGGCCTCTTCCAGCAGGCGCAGTTCGCGGCGCTGGTTGTAGCGGAATTTCTTCGACAGTTCTTCCGGGGTACGGGCCATGGCCAGTTGCTCGGCCTGGGGCTTGAGGCCGCTGAAGCGGCCTTCGTTCAGGGTCGACAGGTAACGGGCGCGGTGCCGCAAGGGCGCCTGGGCGTCAGGTGCGGCGGGCAGGATCAACTCGGCATTGCCCAGGTCGAACAGGCCCTTCTTGCCCCGTCGTTTGAGCACATCCTTGGACAACGCCAGGTCCCGCCCCCAGGTGGCGATGCATGCCTTGAGTGCGCCCTCTTGCTCCCAGGCCAGGTAACGCACCGGGATGTCGGCCAGCCCCGCCAAGCGCTCGATCACCTGGGGATGGGTGGCGACACTGCCGCCAAAACGCTGCCAAGCCTCGTTGTAGAAAGGCGCGTCAACGACGGACCAGCCCCGTTCGCGCCAGCCTTGAAATCGATTGAGCATCAAGCCCCCGCGGTCAGTTCAATAACGTGCGGCAATTGCCAGAAGGTATCGCGTACCGCCTGATCCGAGAAGCGCGTGCGCAGGCGCTCCAGCATCATCTCGGCGCACTGCAGTTGCTGGTGGTGATCCATCGCCGCCAGATGCTGCAGACCCTGGGCAAGATGTTCGGCATCGCCGAAGGGAAACAGGATACCGACACCTTCGACCACTTCCTTCGCCCCGCCGCAGGCCGTGGCCAGCAAGGGCACGCCGGCCGCCATGGCTTCCAGCAGCACCATGCCGAAAGGCTCATGGTCGGAGCTCAGGGCAAACACATCAAAGGCCCGGAAATACCGGCGAGCCTCAGGCACCTGGCCGAGGAACAGCACCTTGTCGGCGATGTTCAGCTCATGCGCCAGGTGCTTGAGGTCTTGCTCCAGGCGCCCGCTGCCGAGGATCGCCAGGCGGCTTTCGGCCGGCAAGTGCGGCAGCGCCAGGGCAAAGCCCTTGAGCAGCGTGGCCTGGTCTTTGTCCGGATGCAGGCGACCGACATTGCCGACCACCCATTCGCACGGCGACAACCCCAGCGCAGCGCGCGCCTCGTGCACGGGCACCTGGCTGGCCTGCATGGCCTCGACGTCGATACGGTTATACAAGGTCTGGATACGTGCCGTCGGCCACGCTAGCAGGCAGCGGCGCATGTCGTCACGCACCGCGTCAGACACCCCCAGCAGGCTCAGGCGCTTGCGGAAAATCCCGGCAAACAGCTTGCGACTGCGGCGCTGGTAGTCACCGAAGGCGTGATGCACGCCAATCACTGGCAGCCGCGTGCCGAGCAACGCGATATAGATCGGCTTGAAACGGTGGGCAATGCAGAAACTGAAGTTGCGCGACGCGGCGATCTTGCGCAGCTTGCCGATGGCGCCCAGCTTCAGGCCACGAATGGCCTTGGAGCTGAATTCCATGAACAACACTTCATCAGATGCGCAACCAGCGGCCACTTCGGGATCGGCGACCCCGGTGAGAAACACCGTGGTCACCTTGTAGCCGGTGCCTGCAAACAAACTAGCGTACTGCCGGGCGCAGTCCAGGAACGGCCCGTCATAGCCGTGGCAGAACTGCAGAATGTGGCGGTCAGCCGATCGCGTCATAAGGGTCCACGCCGTCCTTGACCACCAGGATGTCTTCCATGATCAGGTACTGCAGATCGGAACCGAAGAACATGTTCAGCGCGTCGGTCGGCGAGCAAATCATCGCTTCGCCACGACGGTTGAGCGAGGTGTTCAGGGACACGCCGTTACCGGTCAGCACTTCCAGCTCTTTCATCATGTCGTAGTAGCGCGGGTTGTATTCGCGCTTGAGCACCTGGGCGCGGGACGTGCCATCTTCATGGACCACCTCCGGTACGCGGGCCTTCCACTCTTCCGACACTTCAAAGGTGAAGGTCATGAACGGCGCCGGGTGATCGACCTTGATCATCAGCGGGGCCACGGTGTCGAGCATCGAGGGGCAGAAAGGCCTCCAGCGCTCGCGGAACTTGATCTGATGGTTGATGCGGTCAGCCACGCCGGTGGCGCTCGGGCAACCGATGATCGAACGACCGCCCAAAGCACGCGGGCCAAACTCCATGCGGCCCTGGAACCAGGCCACCGGGTTGCCGTCGACCATGATCTTGGCGATGCGTTTAGGCATGCTGTCGATCTTGCGCCAGTTCGGCTTGCTCGGGTGCTTGGCGCAGGCGGCGATCACGTCTTCGTTGCTGTAGGACGGGCCGAGATAGACGTGCTCCATCTTCTCCACCGGCACACCACGGGCGTGGGACACGTAAGCGGCTGCGCCCACGGCGGTGCCGGCATCGCCGGACGCCGGCTGCACGAACAGCTCCTTCACGTCGTTACGGGCAATGATCTTCTGGTTCAGCTTGACGTTCAGCGCACAGCCGCCAGCGAAGGCCAGCTTGCCGGTTTCCTTGAGGACGTCGCCCAGATAGTAGTCGATCATCTGCAGGGACAGCTTCTCGAACAGCGCCTGCATGCTCGCCGCGTAGTGGATGTAAGGCTCATCGGCGATGTCGCCTTCGCGCTTGGGACCCAGCCACTCGATCAGCTTCGGCGAGAAGTAGAAACCCTTGCCCTTCTCTTTGTAGCGACGCAGGCCGATGACGTTGGCATAGTCGGTGTTGATCACCAGCTCGCCGTTTTCAAAGGAGGCCAGGCGCGAGAAATCGTACTTGCTGGCATCGCCATAAGGCGCCATGCCCATGACCTTGAACTCGCCGTCGAGCATCTCGAAACCGAGGAACTCGGTGACCGCGCCGTACAGGCCGCCGAGGGAGTCCGGATCGTAGAATTCCTTGATCTTGTGGATCTTGCCGTTTTCGCCGTAGCCAAAGAACGTGGTGGCGTACTCACCCTTGCCGTCGATCCCCAGGATCGCGGTTTTCTCCTTGAAACCGGAGCAGTGGTAGGCACTGGAGGCGTGGGCCAAGTGGTGTTCAACCGGCTCGATCTTGATTTTCTTCGGATCGAAGCCCAGTTGCTCCAGGCACCAGACGATCTTGTTGCGGTAGCGCTTGTAGCGACGGTTGCCCATCAGGATCGCGTCAAGGGCGCGGTCCGGGGCGTACCAGTAACGCTTGGCATAGTGCCAACGCGCTTCACCGAACAGGCTGATCGGTGCGAACGGGATCGCGACCACATCAACGTCGGAAGGCTTGATACCGGCCTGTTCCAGGCAGAACTTCGCTGATTCGTAGGGCATGCGGTGCTTTGCATGCTTGTCGCGAACGAAGCGTTCTTCCTCGGCGGCCGCAATCAGCTTGCCGTCGATATACAGGGCTGCGGAAGGATCATGGCTAAGGGCGCCGGACAGGCCAAGAATCGTCAATGCCACAGGGGTCTAGCCTCTTTTAGTCTGCATGCAGGCGCGCTGCGCCTGAAAAAAGTGTGCTTCCCGTCTGGGCAGGAAACAGCTAAAGGGCGGGATTATAGCTTAAAAGCAGGGGGAAGCTGTTAGCGGCAAGCATCAAGGAGGCTCAGCGGAAGATCTCGATGCTGCCGTCCTTGTTCTGACGGTAGATCGTATAGGGCAGGACCAGCGTATCCAGCACGCTGGAGCCGATGAACTCGATAGCGATGATCGGGAAGGCATTGTTCTCGTGGTCCGACAGGGCTCGCTCATTCAGGCTTTTTTCAGGGACGGGCTCGGCATTGAGCGTACAAAACCCGTAGATCACCCCGCTGTAGATGCGCGGGATGTTCTCGCAGTAGCTGCGAGATTCCTTGAGGTTCTGACTGGCGACGGCGTCCGGGCGAAAGACGGTGTTGATCGTTCCGCAACCGCAGAGCGTCAGCAGGGTTGCGGCCAGCAGCACTTGGGTTCCATGGTTCACGAAACACTCCTTTGATACCGCAGACCCGACACGCCGACGCGCCGTGCAAGAAAGATCCGAAGCGGTCAAGCTCGCGATGGGATTGAAGGCCTTCTTCAACCGGCAGCGCCGATCTCCCTCGGCAAGCGCTGATCGATGACCTGATACAGTGCACTGCCTTGCGGCCAATTACGCATAAAGCGTGCGCGGTCCTTGGCAAACGCCGCGGCGAAGCTGGCGACGGAGCTGTGCTGATGCATCGCATCCAGGTCGATCAACGCCCAGCGGCCGTCGTGCCAGAACAGGTTGTGGCCCTTGAAATCGCCATGACTGATGCGCTCGCGTATCAGCTCGGCGAACAGATGGTCCAGCGCGAGCAGTTCGTTTTCAGGCGCGTCGCCCTGCTCCACATACGGCGCAAAGCGTTCGATGATGTCCGGCCCTGGCAGGTATTCAGTGACCAGGTAAGCACGGCTGCGCAGCCAGAAAAAACGTTTTTCCAGCACGGCCAGCGGCTTGGGCGTGGCAATGCCGAGGAACGCCAGGCGATTGCCTTCGCGCCAGGAATGCCAGGCGCGGCTCGGGCGCCAGAAGCGCTTGAGCCAATGGGCAAAGCCCTTGATGTTGTAACGTTTGATCACCAGCGGGCGGCCGGCCACCTCGACCTTGGCCACGCTGGCCGCACCGCCGGTCTTGTACAAATGCCCCTGGTCGAGCAACGCATCGGCCTGCTCCAGCACCGGGAGCATCGCGGGTTCTTCCTCGCGACGGATCGCACGCAAGCCAAACGCGCCGCGCACCACGCTGAACAGCGTGCATTCGCGGCCGACCTTGTCGAGGAAGTCCTTCAGGCGCCAGTTGCTGACCTTGCGCACCTGCTTCTCCAGGGCTTCCAGCGGTAACGCGTGCTCGCCGTTGCTCAGCAAGTAATACACCAGCAATTCTTCGGTAAACGGTGCGAGGTTTTTCGGCAACTGAGCGAAAAACACCCCGAGGTTTTCCAGCACCCGGTTGCGCGACAGCGGCTGGCCCGCCTGTTCCACACAGATCCCGCCGCCATCGATCAGGTACAGCTTGCCGCTCTGGCGCAGCAGGTTGTCCAGGTGCAGGTCTTCCTGCCACAGGCCCTTGGCGTGCATGCGGGCAATCGCGCCCAGCGCTTCAGCGAGCACGGCGGTCTGCTCATCGGCCAACGGCGGCAAGCCTTCGACCGCCTGCCAGGCATCGGCCAGGCTTTCGGCGCCGTCGATAAACTCAAACAGCAGCCAGCCGCCCTCGCCTTCCTGCAAACCATCGGCCAGCAGCAGCGGCGTGGTCAGGCCTTGTTCGGCCAACAGGCGCACGCCCTTGAGCTCACGCTGAAAATGCCGCGCCGCCTTGCTGCCCACCAACAACTTGGCCAACACCGCGCGACCGCGCCAAACGGCCGCGCCCACATAGCGCTGGCCCGGCAGCACGCGCAACAGGCTGAGCAATTGCAGTTGGCCGGGGCCCGCCGCGTCCGCCAGTTCGATCGTCATCGGCAGGCTCGGTGTGCGGCCGGCATTTTTCAGCGCGGATAAACGCATCAGCGGCTCTCCTTGTGACTGCGGCGAGCGGTCAGGCGCTGCTGCCAGGTGGCGACCAGCGGGCTGTCTTCAGGGTGCTCCAGATATACCGCGAGCAGGTGACGAATTTGCGCATCCGACCACTGCGGCGCACGGCGCAACAGCGGCTCCAGGTCCTTGACCCGGTCACGCCACCCAAACAGCAGCGGACGGGTTTTTTCCAGGTCGATCAGCTGCGCGGTGTAACCGTCACCGGTGGCCCGCAGGAAAATATGCTTGGGGTAAAAACAACCGTGGACCTGACCCACGCTGTGCAGGCGGCGCGCCAATTGGCCGCAGGCCAGCAGGATCGCACGATGCTGGGCGTCGCTCAGTTGCGACCACTGCTCGAGCAACGAGTCCAGGTCATTCCAGCCGTCCAGGGCGCGGGTCAGCAGCATTGCGCGGTGCTCGCCGGCGACTTTGCGCTCACCGTAGAACGCCGCCTGCAAGGCCGGGATGCCCAACGTGCGATAACGACTGATGTTGCGAAACTCGCGGGAAAAACTCGGCTCGCCAAACGGTCGGTGCAAGCTGCGCGTGAGGTAGTTGCTCTGGCGCTTGAGGTAATAACCGCAGCCGTCGAGCTCCAGACGAAACACGCTGCTCCAGCCGCCATGGCTGGTGTTCGGCTCGTCCACCGCGTCCAGTTGCTTGGCCCACAGGGCATCGAAGTGGGCGAGGCCGTTGCGCTCCAGCAGGGCGCGGTCTTCGGCCGCCAGGAAATCACTCATTCACGTCCCTCGAAAAACTTCACCACATGGCGAATTCGCTGCTTGTCCGACGTACTCAGGTGCGCGCGTTCGCGGTATTGCAGGTAGAAGCGCAGGCGCTGGGTGGCCGACAGGTGATACTTGGCCACCTTGTCCAGGCAGGCCAGGTCTTTGGTGATGCGGTATTTGAGCCAGAACCCGCGCCAGAAGTCGCCGTTGGGGCAATCGATCAGGTACAGGGTGCGCTGATCATCGATCAGCAGGTTGCGCCATTTCAAGTCGTTATGGGTAAAGTGATGATCGTGCAGGGTACGCGTGTATTCGGCGAGCTGGCGGCTGACCGCATCGACCCACGCAGGGTCTTTGAGGCGCACATCGTTGCGCTCGGCCAGCACCGACAAGTCCTCGGTCCTGGGCAACTCACGTGTGATCAGCGCACCCCGGGCGTACGCCAGGCCATTACGCTCCAGACCCCAAGCGACCACGTCGGCAGTGGGAATGCCCCACTTGGCGAAACGCTTGAGGTTCTGCCATTCGGACTTCACCCGCGGCTTGCCCAGGTAGCGGCGCAGGCCCTTGCCGGCACCGACATAGCGCTTCACGTAATAATTGACCCCACCACGCTCCACCCGGATCACTTCCGACAGCGGGTCGCGGGTCAGCCGCTCGCCTTGCAGGGCGAACACCGCTTCAAGGCTTCCAAAATCATTCGCCAGGCCAGCGTATGCGGGTTCCAGGTTCCAACCCGCCATCAGAGCGCATCTCCGTAACGTTGTTTGCGCGCATAGAGCTTGTCGGCCTTGCGTTGCATCAGGTCCAGCGACGCCGATTGCTCGGCCAGGATCTGGCGTAGCGGCTGGCGGAAGTAGCCCTTGAGGAAGCGCAGTTTGTCGCGTCGGGTCAGGCCGATATCCAGTGCCGAATAATACAACGCGGACAAGTCCTTATCGCGCCAGCGCAGCGGCAGATGGGCCCGCAGTTGGGCGCGGTGCAGGTCGATGACCGAGAGTTTGAGGTTGCGCGCATCGATCGGCTGTGAAGTGTCCAGCAGGAAGTGGCAGAGGTAGCAGTCGCGGTGATTGACGCCGCCCCGGTGCATGTCACCGACCATGCGCGCGAGTTCCGCGGTCAGGGCATGACGCAGCGCAGGGGACGGCGGTTCGGCGACCCAGTTGACGGCCAGGTCTTCCAGGCTGATGGTCGGCGCCAATTCTTCGGTGATGATGAACGAGTGCTGATCGGCCGGATTGTTGCCCTTTTCGCCGAAAGCCACGCCAGTCATAGTCGGCACGCCGAGGTCCTGCAGGCGATGGATAGCCGCCCACTCGAGGCCGGCACCCAGCACCGGCAACTTGGCGGTGATCAGGTTCTTGAAGATTTCGCCCCAGCCGATGCCCCGGTGGATCTTCACGAAATACGGGCGACCCTCAACCTCGGTGCGCAATGTGCGACGCGCCGCCAGTTCGCGAAATACCTGGCCTTGCAGTTTCTCGACTTCGGCAAAGGCATCGAGCCCGTCCCATAAGGTCTTGAACGGTTCGGCAAGAATCAACTTCATCGTTTTGGCTCCGCCAGAATCACATCCGCAGCGCACTGCGGCATGCTGTAGAGGTCGGCCGTCTCGGCAAAGGCCAACCCATTGCGGCTCCAGGCCGTGCGCTGTGCAGTGTCGGTGAGCATACGGGACAGGTACTCATTGAGCTGCGCTTGTTCGAACGGCTCATCCAGCACCAGGCCGCTGTCGGCTTCGGCGATGTAATGGGCATACCCACACACTTTCGATACCAGCACCGGCAAACCGGCCACCAGAGCTTCGAGCAGAACGGTGCCGGTGTTTTCGTTGTACGCCGGGTGAATCAACAGGTCGGCGCCCAACAGGAAACGCGGGATATCGCTGCGGCCCTTGAGGAACTGCACGTTATTGCCCAGCCCCAGAGTAGCGCTTTGCAGTTGGAATACTTTGGGGTCGTCCTGGCCGATGACAAGCAGGCGCGTGCGTTTTTTCAGCTCGGCCGGTAACGCGGCCAGGGCCTTGAGGCTGCGGTCCACGCCCTTGGTCTTGAAGCCCGAGCCGATCTGTACCAGCAGCAGGTCATCGTCGGCCAGGTGGAATTCCTGGCGAAAACCTTCGCGGATTTCGGCAGCGTTCGGTGGTGCGCGGCGGTCCTGGGCAATGCCCGGCAGCAGCAGGTGGAAGCGCTCCAACGGGGTGTCGTAATGCTTGATGAACAGCGGCTGCTGCACTTCGGAGATCATCAGGATTTCGGTCTTGGCGTCCTTGGCGAACACCGCGCGCTCGTACTCGGCAAAGTGGCGATAGCGGCCAAAGCAGCGGTACATCGAGTGACGCAGGTTTTGCGCCTTGTCTTCGAAGCAGCCGTCGGCGGCGTAGTAAACGTCCAGCCCCGGCATTTTATTGAAGCCAACCACGCGGTCCACCGGGCGCTTGGCCAGGTCGGCCTGAATCCAGGCGTAGAGTTTTTCGTTGCGTCGATGGTTGAACAGCGCCTTGACCGGCGCCACCAGCACTTCGAAGCCGGGCGGCACATCGCCCTCCCAGATCAGGGTGTAGACACGGATCTGATGACCGCGCTGCTGGCACTCCAGGGCGATACGCATGAAGTCGCGTTGCAAGCCACCGAACGGGAAATACTTGTACAGAATAAACGCCAGTTGCATCAGTGCATCTCCTCGGCCAGTAACAACGTGCTCAGCCGGCTCGCCACACGCTCGGGGTTTAGCCGCGTGAAGCACAGGGGCGATTCGCGCTTGAGGTCGAACCGACGCAGATCGTCGGCCGTGGGTTGATAAGTACATTGCTTTTGCAGGCAGGGCGCACACGGGAAGTCGCTGGCCAGGTGAATCTGGCGCTTGCCGTAGGCGCCGGTCAGGCCAGGGTTGGTGGGGCCAAACAGGGAAATGGTCGGCACGTCCAAGGCCGCGGCCAGGTGACCGAGGCCGGTGTCTACCGCGACACAGGCGCGGGCGCCAGCCAGAACACGGGCGACGCCGGCAAGGTTCAATTTGGGCAGCACCTCGGCGTTATTCAAGCCGTGGGCCAGGCGTTCGGCGCGGGCCTTTTCGGCGGCATTGCCCCACGGCAACTTCACGTCCACGCCCAGGCGGCCCATGCGTTCTGCCAGCTCGCGCCAGTAGGCTTCGGGCCAGTGCTTGGTGTCCCAGGTGGTGCCGTGCAACAACAACACAAAGGGTTTTTTCGGCGGCAGGCCGAGCAGCTTGTCGACACTCAGGCCGTAGTCGCCCAAGGCCTTGGGCAAGTCATAACCGAGGGCGACGGCGAACAGTTGGCGCAAGCGCTCCACCGCATGCTGCCCACGGGCTACGGCCAGGCGCCGTGAATAAAAGTGCGCCGCGATCGGTTCACGGGCCGAATGCTTGTCGAAACCGGCCACCGGGGCACGCACGTAGCGAGTCAGCCAGGCACTTTTCAACAGGCCTTGGGCGTCGATCACCAGGTCGTATTTGGTCGACTGGATACGTTGTTTGAAGCGCCGCCATTCGCCACTTTTGAAGGTTTGCCAGAGGTTTTTGCGCCAGCGGCGTATCGCCACCGGAATCACCTTGTCCACCGCCGGGTGCCAGGTGGGGATCTCGGCAAAGCCTTCTTCCACCACCCAGTCGAACCGGATGCCCGGGATCGCCCGCGCCGCATCGGTCAGTGCCGGCAACGCATGGATCACGTCGCCCAGGGATGAGGTCTTGATTACCAGTACCCGCAACTCAGTGAACCTCGACCACAGTGCCCTGCAACCGCTGCAAGGCATCGCTGACCGGTTGCGGCAGCAACTGGCGCAAGCAGTTGTAGTGGCCGAAACGGCAGGTGCGTTCAAAACACGGGCTGCAATCCAGGCCCAGGCGCACCACTTCGACCTTGTCGGCCAACGGCGGCGTAAAGCCTGGGGAAGTCGAGCCGTACACCGCGACCAGCGGGCGGTTCAACGCCGCCGCGACGTGCATCAGCCCGGAGTCGTTGGACACCACCGCATCCGCGCAGGACAGCAAGTCGATAGCCTCGGCCAGCGAGGTGTCGCCACTGAGGTTCACTGCCTCTTCGCGCAGGCCGGGGATAAGACGCTGGCGAATGTCTTCACCCACCGCATGATCGTTTTTCGAGCCGAACAGCCACACCTGCCAGCCTTCGCGGACCTTCATCTCCGCGACTTTGGCGTAATGCTCCGACGGCCAGCGCTTGGACTCGCCAAACTCGGCGCCGGGGCACAGGGCGAGCACCGGACGGTCGAGGGCCAGGCTGAACTTGGCCAGGGCCGCGTCGCGGGTGATCGGGTCGATCTGCAGGCTCGGGCGCGGGTACGGCGTCGGCAACTCGGCACCCGGCGCGTAAGCCAGGGCCATGAAGCGTTCGATCATCAGCGGGTAGCGCGCCTTGTCGAGCTTGCGCACGTCATTGAGCAAGCCGTAGCGAAACTCGCCGCGCCAGCCGGTGCGCTGGGCAATGCCGGCGAAAAACGGCACCAGCGCCGATTTCATCGAGTTGGGCAACAAGATCGCCTGGTCGTACTGGCCGGCCAGGGATTTGCCGATGCGACGGCGGGTCGCCAGTTCGAGGGCGCCATGGCCGAGCGGGAAGCTCAAGGCCTTGCGCACTTGCGGCATGCGCTCAAGGATCGGCCGGCTCCACTCAGGGGCGAGCACGTCGATTTGGCAGTCGGGATGACGTTGTTTCAGGCACTGGAACAGTGTCTGCGCCATCACCATGTCACCGACCCAACTGGGCCCAACGATCAGAATATTCATGTAGTTTCCACAAACGATGCGGGGAGGCTTACGCCTCCCCGCCTCGATGATTACTGTAGGGCGTGCAGTGTGTGGGAACAGGCTTGCTCGCGATAGCATCACCGCGGCCTGATAGACAGACCGTAGCGCCTGCACCGCGAGCAAGCCCGCTTCCACATAAAGCCGGTTTCCACATTAGATTGGCGTCGCTCATTAAATCGAGTGTCAGCTTAACCCCAGTGCCTGCCAGATTCGCATCACCTGGCGCCGTTCGTCGGCGAACTGATCCCCGGCCACCGTACCGGCCTCTTTCTGCAAGGCCTGGCGGTGAGCCGCGGAACGGTAAGCTTTATACACCTCGCGCAGCAAATGGGCATCGGCGGCGGGCATCAGCCCGACCTGCTCCAGGCCCTCTAGAATGCGGATATTGTCGGTGTAGCGCAGCAACGATGGATGTTGCGCAGACCACGCCAAAGCCGCGTATTGCACCATAAATTCAATATCGACGATACCTCCGGCGTCCTGCTTGAGGTCGAACGCCACTGTGGGTTCGAAGGCATTGGCGCCGGTACCGGCCGCCGTGGCCCGGGTCCCCAGGTTGTCGCGCATCTTGGCGCGCATCTCGCTGACCTCCTGGCGCAGCTTCGTCAGGTCGCGCTCACGACCCAACACCTTGGCCCGCACCTGCTCGAAGGCGCGGCCCACATCCTGGCTGCCCACCAGCACCCGCGCGCGGATCAGCGCCTGATGTTCCCAGGTCCAGGCTTCGTTTTCCTGATAGCGCGCGAAGGCACCGAGGGAGCTCACCAACAAACCGGATGCGCCCGAAGGTCGCAGGCGCATATCCACTTCATACAATTGCCCCGAGTTGGTCTGCGTGGTCAGCAAGTGAATGATCCGCTGGCCCAGGCGCGTAAAGAACTGCGCGCCGTCAATCGGCTTGGCGCCATCGGTTTCGGCCTGCGGGTCGCCGTCGTGGATAAACACCAGGTCCAGGTCAGAACCATGCCCCAATTCGATACCGCCGACTTTCCCATAACCGACAATGATGAACCCAGGATCGCACAAGGTGCCGTCCAGCCGTTGCGGCGCGCCGTGGCGAGCGACGGTCTGGCGCCAGGCCAGGGCCAGCACTTGTTCGAGGATGGCTTCGGCGAGCCAGGTCAGGTAGTCGCTGACTTTCATCAGCGGCAGGCTGCCGGCGATTTCCGAGGCGGCCACCCGCAGGCGGTGGGCTAGCTTGAAGTGCCGCAGGGCTTCCATCTGCTGCTCAAGGTCATCTTCGGGGATGCGCGTGAGGCGTTCGCGCAATTCGGCGGCGAGTTCCGGCGCCAACGGCGGTTTGAACAAGCGGCCCTCGTTGAGCAATTCGTCGAGCAACAGCGGGAAGCGGGTGATCTGTTCGGCGATCCACGGGCTAGCGGCGCACAGGGTCAGCAGGCGGCGTAGGGCGTCGGGGTTTTCCGTGAGCAACACCAGATAGGCGGACCGGCGGGCGACGGCTTCCACCAGCGGCAATACGCGCTCCAGCACCAGGTCCGGGCTGACGTGCTCGACGGCCTGGGCCAGCAGACGCGGGATAAACGCATCCAGGCGCTCGCGACCGAGGCGTTGCATGGCGCGCAGTTGCGGGCTCCCGCGCAGGCCGGCCAGGGCTTTGAGCGCTTTGGGCGCGTCGGTGAAACCGCCTTCGGCCAATTGGCGGCAGGCCGCGTCTTCGTCCTGGGACTCTTCCCATAACGGCAACCATTCCCCGCCGACGACCAATTCGCGTTCTTCGCCGTCTTCTTCATCCGGATCAGCGATCACCTGGCGGAAATGCCAGTCCACCCGCCCACGCCAGTACATCAGGCGCTCATGGAACGCGGCCCAATCGGCAAAGCCGAGCATAAAGGCAATGCGCGCCTGGTCTTCGGGGCTGTCCGGCAGCATCTGGGTCTGGCGATCGGCAATCGCCTGGATCGCATGCTCGGTGTAACGCAGGAATTCGTAGCCATCGCGCAACTCGGCGATCACCGCCGGCGGCAGGTAGCCCTGCCCTTCCAGGGTGCCCAGCACCTTGAGCAATGGCCGTTGTTGCAGGCTGAGGTCGCGCCCGCCATGGATCAGCTGGAACGCCTGGGCGATAAATTCCACTTCGCGGATGCCGCCCGAGCCGAGCTTGATGTTTTCGGCCATGCCCTTGCGCCGCACTTCCTGCTGGATCAACTGCTTCATGGTGCGCAGCGCTTCGATGGCGGAGAAGTCCAAATAGCGGCGGTAGACGAACGGTCGCAGCATATCGAGCAACTGCGCACCGGCCACCTGATCGCCGGCCACGACGCGCGCCTTGATCATGGCGTAACGCTCCCAGTCGCGGCCCTGGTCCTGGTAATACTGTTCCAGCGCATTGAAGCTGAGCACCAGCGCGCCGGCTGAGCCGTAGGGCCGCAGGCGCATGTCGACCCGGAAGACAAAACCGTCGACGGTCATCGGGTCGAGGGCCTTGATCAATTTTTGACCCAGGCGAATGAAAAATTCCTGGTTATCCAGGGCGCGCTTCACGCCCACCGTCTCGCCGCCCTCGGGATAGGCGAAGATCAAGTCGATATCGGATGACAGGTTCAGTTCCACCGCACCGAGCTTGCCCATGCCGAGGATCACCATGTGCTGCGGCTCACCGCTGCGGCCCCCGGTCGGCGTGCCGAATTGTGCGCAATGGCGTTGGTACAGCCATTGGTAGGCCTGGTCGATGCTGGCGTCGGCCATGTCGGAGAGCTCGCGACAGGTTTGCACCAGGTCCGCCTGGCGGGTCAGGTCGCGCCAGATGATGCGCACTTGCTGGCGGGTGCGCTGGCGGCGTAGGACGCGGCCCAGCTCATCTTCTGTTTGGGCCTGTTGCACAGCACCGGCGATTTGCCCGCACAGCTCGCCCGGCGCAAAGCCACGGTCCAGCTCGCCCCAGGCGACCAATTCGAGCAACATCAAAGGGTCACGAACACTCTGTTCAATGACGAAATCACTGGCGGCGCACACGCGGGCGAAGTCGGCCCAGCGTTGCGACGTCCACGCGCAAAGGCCATGATCGTCGTCCAGCGCAGCCACTGCATCACGAAATGACTGCACTGCCCGATCGGCGAACGGCAAAAGAATGGCCGGCAGTTCGGCCAGCGTTGGAAGGCTCATGGTCTATCCTTGATCGGCGTGTTATGGGCTTGTTGCTGTGAACGCAGGAACCACGCTCGGCAAAGGACTGTCGAACAAAAGTTATAAATAGCTGAAAATTCATAAATTTTGGCAGGCAACATTAAACTTCTACCTTTTCTTGTTCGCAAAAGATCAACGATAACGATTATGCTCACCTAACTGACCGAGTACCCCGCTCAGTTTTGTGTAGTTTTACTACTCGTATATACATTCGAAAGGCTGAAATGGCCGACGATTTGTAGTAAAACTACAGGACGCCGGAACAACCTCCGGCCATCCAAGAATCTATGTCGTCTGCCCACAAGGCCAGTCGCAAACTTCAGGCAACCGATTCTGGTAGCCTTTCCGCCCTGGAGCAAGCCATGCAAGACCTCGATCCCGTCGAAACCCAGGAATGGCTGGACGCCCTGGAATCGGTTCTCGACAAAGAAGGCGAAGACCGTGCTCACTACCTGATGACCCGTATGGGCGAACTCGCGACCCGCAGTGGCTCGCAACTGCCCTACGCCATCACCACGCCATATCGCAACACCATCCCTGTTACCCACGAAGCACGCATGCCTGGCGACCTGTTCATGGAACGCCGCATTCGCTCGCTGGTACGTTGGAACGCCATGGCGATGGTAATGCGCACGAACTTGAAAGATTCTGACCTGGGCGGTCACATCTCCAGCTTCGCGTCCAGCGCAACCCTGTATGACATCGGCTTCAACTACTTCTTCCAGGCCCCGACCGACGAACACGGTGGCGACCTGATCTACTTCCAGGGCCACACCTCGCCAGGCGTCTACGCCCGTGCGTTCATGGAAGGTCGCATCAGCGAAGAACAGATGAACAACTTCCGCCAGGAAGTTGACGGTCAGGGCCTGTCGTCCTATCCGCACCCTTGGCTGATGCCTGAGTTCTGGCAGTTCCCGACGGTTTCCATGGGTCTGGGCCCAATCCAGGCGATCTACCAGGCGCGCTTTATGAAGTACCTGGAAGCCCGTGGCTTCATCCCCGAAGGCAAGCAGAAAGTCTGGTGCTTCCTGGGCGACGGCGAGTGCGACGAGCCGGAATCCCTGGGTGCCATCTCCCTGGCCGGCCGCGAGAAGCTGGACAACCTGATCTTCGTCATCAACTGCAACCTGCAGCGCCTCGACG
Organism: Pseudomonas sp. PSPC3-2; assembly: GCF_049897085.1. Lineage (NCBI taxonomy): Bacteria > Pseudomonadati > Pseudomonadota > Gammaproteobacteria > Pseudomonadales > Pseudomonadaceae > Pseudomonas > Pseudomonas sp. PSPC3-2. Next base: position 111,168 of record NZ_JAFCVO010000005.1, on the reverse strand, counting down.
GCCCGGTTCGCGGCAACGGCAAGATCATCCAGGAACTCGAAGGTGTGTTCCGCGGTGCTCAGTGGAACGTGACCAAAGTCATCTGGGGCCGTTTCTGGGACCCACTGCTGGCCAAGGACGTCGACGGTATCCTGCAACGTCGCATGGACGCAGTCATCGACGGCGAGTACCAGAACTACAAAGCCAAAGACGGCGCGTTCGTGCGTGAACACTTCTTCAACACGCCGGAACTCAAGGCGATGGTTGCCGACCTGTCCGACGACGAGATCTGGAAACTCAACCGTGGCGGCCACGACCCGTACAAGGTCTACGCGGCGTACCACGAAGCGGTCAACCACAAAGAACAACCGACTGTCATCCTGGCCAAGACCATCAAGGGTTATGGCACCGGTGCCGGCGAAGCGAAGAACACCGCGCACAACACCAAGAAAGTCGATGTCGACAGCCTGAAGTTGTTCCGCGACCGTTTCGACATCCCGGTCAAGGACGAAGAGCTGGAAAACCTGCCGTTCTTCAAGCCGGAGCCGAACAGCGCCGAAGCCCGTTACCTGAGCGAGCGTCGTGCCGCACTGGGCGGTTTCGTGCCACAGCGCCGTGCCAAGAGCTTCAACATCCCGACACCTGCGCTGGATACCCTCAAGGCTATCCTCGACGGCTCGGGCGACCGTGAGATCTCCACCACCATGGCCTTCGTGCGAATCCTCGCGCAACTGGTCAAGGACAAGGAAGTCGGTCCGCGCATCGTGCCGATCATCCCGGACGAAGCCCGTACCTTCGGTATGGAAGGCATGTTCCGTCAGTTGGGCATCTACTCCTCCGTCGGCCAGCTCTACGAGCCAGTCGATAAAGACCAGGTGATGTTCTACAAAGAAGACAAGAAGGGCCAGATCCTCGAAGAAGGCATCAACGAAGCGGGCGCCATGAGCTCCTTCATCGCTGCCGGGACCTCGTACTCCAGCCACAACCAGCCGATGCTGCCGTTCTACATCTTCTACTCGATGTTCGGCTTCCAGCGTATCGGCGACCTGGCCTGGGCAGCAGGCGACAGCCGTACCCGTGGCTTCCTGATCGGCGGCACCGCCGGCCGGACCACGCTGAACGGCGAAGGCCTGCAACACGAAGACGGTCACAGCCACATCCTGGCGGCCACCATTCCGAACTGCCGCACCTTTGATCCAACCTACGGCTATGAGCTGGCGGTGATCATCCAGGACGGCATGAAGAAGATGACCCAGGAGCAGCAGGACGTTTTCTACTACATCACCGTGATGAACGAGTCCTACCAGCAACCTGCCATGCCGGCCGGTGTCGAGGAAGGCATCATCAAGGGCATGTACCTGCTCGAAGAAGACACCAAGGAAGCAGCGCACCACGTGCAACTGATGGGCTCCGGCACCATCCTGCGCGAAGTGCGTGAAGCGGCGAAGATCCTGCGTGACGACTTCAACGTCGGCGCCGACGTGTGGAGCGTGACCAGCTTCAACGAACTGCGTCGCAACGGCCTGGCCGTAGAACGCAACAACCGCCTGCACCCGGGCCAGAAGCCTGAGCTGAGCTACGTCGAAGAATGCCTGACTGGCCGTAAGGGTCCGGTTATCGCGTCCACCGACTACATGAAGCTGTTTGCTGAACAAATTCGCCAGTGGGTCCCGTCCAAGGAATTCAAAGTCCTGGGCACCGACGGTTTCGGCCGCAGTGACAGCCGCAAGAAGCTGCGTCACTTCTTCGAAGTCGACCGTCACTTCGTGGTGTTGGCAGCCCTGGAAGCCTTGGCTGACCGTGGTGAGATCGAACCCAAGGTGGTGGCTGACGCCATCGTCAAGTTCGGGATCAACCCGGAAAAACGCAACCCACTGGACTGCTGAGGAGACTTTTTGTGAGCGAACTCATTCGCGTACCTGACATCGGCAGCGGTGAAGGTGAAGTAATCGAGCTGTTTGTGAAGGTCGGCGACACCGTCGAAGCCGACCAGAGCATCCTGACCCTGGAATCGGACAAGGCGAGCATGGAAATCCCGGCTCCCAAGGCCGGCGTGGTCAAGAGCCTGAAAGTGAAGCTGGGCGATCGCCTGAAAGAAGGCGACGAACTGCTGGAGCTGGAAATCGAGGGCGCCCCCGATGCGGCTCCGGCTGCTGCCGCTGCTGCAGCGGCGCCGGCTGAAAAACCTGCTGCTGCCGCCGAGGCCCCAGCGGCCCCAGCGGCCCCGGCTGCTGCACCGGCTGCGGCCACCGTTCAGGACATTCATGTCCCGGACATCGGTTCGTCGGGCAAGGCCAAGATCATCGAGCTGCTGGTCAAGGTCGGCGATACCGTCGAAGCCGACCAGTCGCTGATCACCCTGGAGTCCGACAAGGCCTCCATGGAAATCCCTTCGCCGGCTGCCGGCGTGGTGGAAAGCATCGCGGTCAAGCTGGAAGACGAAGTCGGCACTGGCGACTTCATCCTCAAGCTGAAAGTCCAAGGCGCTGCGCCGGCGGCTGCTCCAGCACCGGCCGCTGCGCCGGCTGCCAAGGCTGAAACCGCCCCTGCTGCCGCTGCTCCGGCACCGGCTGCAAAAGCCGAGGCCGCACTGGCCCCGGCGGCTGCACCGGCGCCAAGCGGCGCCAAGGTTCACGCCGGCCCTGCTGTGCGCCAACTGGCCCGTGAATTCGGCGTCGAGTTGAACGCCGTCGCGGCCACCGGTCCTCATGGTCGAGTGCTCAAGGAAGACGTGCAGGTTTACGTCAAATCCATGATGCAAAAGGCCAAGGAAGCCCCGGCTGCCGGCAACGCTACCGGTGGCGCGGGCATCCCGCCGATCCCGGTCGTGGACTTCAGCCGCTTCGGCGAAACCGAAGAAGTGGCGATGACCCGTCTGATGCAAATCGGCGCGTCGAGCCTGCACCGCAGCTGGCTGAACATCCCGCACGTGACCCAGTTCGACCAGGCCGACATCACCGACCTGGAAGCTTTCCGTGTTGCGCAGAAAGCCGTGGCCGAGAAGGCCGGCGTGAAACTGACTGTGCTGCCACTGCTGCTCAAGGCCTGCGCGCACCTGCTCAAGGAGCTGCCGGACTTCAACAGTTCGCTGGCGCCAAGCGGCAAGGCGATCATTCGCAAGAAGTACGTTCACATCGGCTTTGCGGTCGACACCCCGGATGGCCTGCTGGTGCCGGTCATCAAGAACGTCGACCAGAAGAGCCTGCTGCAGCTTGCGGCCGAGGCTGCTGCGCTGGCGGCCAAAGCCCGCGACAAGAAGCTCACCGCAGACGACATGCAAGGCGCGTGCTTCACCATTTCCAGCCTCGGCCACATTGGAGGCACTGGCTTCACGCCAATCGTCAACGCGCCGGAAGTAGCGATCCTGGGTGTTTCCAAGGCGACTATCCAGCCGGTATGGGACGGTAAAGCGTTCCAGCCGAAGCTGATGTTGCCACTGTCGTTGTCCTACGATCACCGTGTGATCAATGGCGCGGCGGCTGCACGCTTCACGCAGCGCCTGAGCCAACTGCTGAACGATATCCGCACCATCTTGCTGTAAGCCGCGATAGGCCTCCCTGGTAACCGGGAGGCCTGATTGCATCGATTTCCGAGCGCCACGCTCGTTCCTCAACCCCGCCACTTGGCGGGGCTTTTTTTGTACAAATAAACAGGTTTGTACACCTTCCGTCGCCTCGACTGCAGAAATCACCTACGCAACCGATATAATCCATATAGCACTTAGCCTTCATCCTCTCTTGTCAGCCCGGCCTGCATGATGCAACCTTGCGGCAGGCAACAGTAAAGAGGGCGAGAGCCCGGCGCCGTGTGCGTTTTTTCAAGTGAGCTTCCCCATGAAAAGCCAACCCGATGTTGCCCGGACGGCGGCCGAGGTAGTGACGCAATTACCGGTGCCTTCGCGCCTCGGTATGCTGCGTTTCGAGCGGCAGAATGAGGCAAGCTGGGCCCTGCTCTACCTAGACCCCAATTGCGAGCGCCCATTCGGCCTGCCGGCGGTCGAACTGTGCGCCTTGATCGGCTCGCCCTACGCCAGCCTGATGGAGCCGCAGGCGCGCTATCAACTGCACGATGCGATCCAGCAGCAACTGACCGAGAGCCCTCATTACCTGGTGCGCTACACCCTGCACACCAACGACGGCCCCCTGAGCCTGCTGGAAATGGGCGAAGCCTACAAACAACACAATCGCCACCTGCTGCGGGGCTACCTGATGGTGGTCGACGGCGTGTTCAGCGAGAGTCCGTCGACGACGCCAACGGCAGACCTGGAAAGCCAGAACAGCCGCCTGCAGATCGCCCTGGAACTCAACCAGCGCGCGCAACAGGAACAGTTGCTGCACCTGGAACGGGTGCGCGCCCAGCAAGCGTTGATCCTGCTGCTCGCCCGCCAGCGCTACACCACGAACAATTCGCTGCAGGAAGCCGCCGAGCTGATCACCCGCAGCGCCTGCGACATCTACCAGATCGATTGCGCCAGCATCTGGAACCTCGAAGACCAGCGCCTGGTGCCGATCTCGGCGTACCACCGCGCCGATCAGCAGCACCACTTGCCCGAGCCGATTGACGCCAGCGGCTTTCCGGACTACCTCGAAGCCCTGCAAACCAGCCGTGCGATCGACGCCAGCAACGTCAAGCCCGACCTCCGCACCCGCGAAATGGCCGAATCCCTAAAGGCCAAAGACACACATGCAATGCTCGACGCGAGCATCCGCGTCGATGGTCAGGTCGTTGGCGTGTTGTGCCTGGAACAAGGCGGCGACACGCGCGTCTGGCAGTCCGACGAAATCGCCTTTGCCGGCGAGCTGGCGGATCAGTTCGCGCAAGTGATCAACAACCACAACCTTCGTGCCGCCACCAGCGCGCTGCACCTGTTTCAGCGCGCCGTGGAACAAAGCGCCAACGCCTTCCTGCTGGTCAATTGCGATGGCGTGGTGGAGTACGTCAACCCCAGTTTTACCGCGATCACCCAATACAGCACCGAAGAGGTCCACGGCCATCGCCTGGCGCAATTGCCGGCGCTGGAAAACCTCAACGAGCTGTTGTTCGACGCGCCATCGAGCCTGGCCCAGAGCAACAGTTGGCAGGGTGAATTCAAAAGCCGGCGCAAGAACCTGGAACCCTATTGGGGCCAATTGTCGATCTCCAAGGTCTATGGCGACAATCACGAGCTGACCCACTACATCGGCATCTACGAAGACATCACCCAGACCAAGCTGGCGCAGCAGCGCATCGAGCGCCTGGCCTACACCGATAACCTGACCAACCTGGGCAACCGCCCGGCGTTCATCCGCAACCTCGACGAACGCTTTGCCCGCGACAGCGACAGCCCGATCTGCCTGTTACTGGTGGACATCGACAACTTCAAGCGGATCAACGACAGCCTCGGCCACCAGACCGGCGACAAGCTGCTGATCAGCCTGGCCCGGCGCCTGCGCAACAGCCTCAGCGCCGGCGGCAGCCTGGCGCGCTTTGCCAGTAACGAGTTTGCGGTATTGCTCGACGAGACCGACCTGGAGAGCGGCCAGTTCGTCGCCAGCCAACTGCTGGCGACCCTCGACAAGCCGATGTTCGTCGACAACCAATTGATCAGCGTCACCGGCTCCGTGGGCCTGGCCTGCGCGCCGTTGCATGGCCGCGACCCGCAAACCCTGATGCGCAACGCCGGGCTAGCCCTGCACAAGGCCAAAGCCAACGGCAAACACCAGGTGCAGGTGTTTACCGAAGCACTGAACGCCGAGGCCAGCTACAAGCTGTTTGTGGAAAACAACCTGCGTCGCGCCCTGACCCAGAACGAGCTGGACGTGTTCTACCAGCCCAAACTGTGCCTGCGCAGCGGCCGCTTGCTGGGCATGGAGGCGCTGCTGCGCTGGAACCACCCGGAAAAGGGCATGATCCGCCCCGACCAGTTCATCAGCGTGGCCGAAGAAACCGGCCTGATCATCCCCATCGGCAAATGGATCGCCCGCCAGGCCTGCCGCATGAGCAAGCAACTGAGCGCCGCCGGCCTGGGCAACCTGCAGGTGGCGATCAACCTGTCGCCCAAGCAGTTCTCCGACCCGGACCTGGTGGCCTCGATTACCGCGATCCTCAAAGAAGAAGAGCTGCCGGCCAACCTGCTCGAGCTGGAGTTGACGGAGGGCCTGCTGCTGGAAGCCACCGAGGACACCCGCCTGCAACTGGACCAGTTGAAGAGCCTGGGCCTGACCCTGGCCATGGACGACTTCGGCACCGGTTACTCGTCGCTGAGCTACTTGAAAAAATTCCCGATCGACATCATCAAGATCGATCGCAGCTTTATCCACGAAATCCCGGACAACCAGGACGACATGGAAATCACCTCCGCCGTGATCGCCATGGCCCACAACCTCAAGCTCAAGGTCGTGGCCGAAGGCATCGAGACCGCCGATCAGTTGGCGTTCCTGCGTCGGCACCGTTGCGACGTCGGCCAGGGCTATCTGTTCGACCGGCCTATTCCCGGTTCAGAGCTGCTCGAGAAGCTTAAACGCTATCCTCGCGGGCCAATCGCCTGACAGCGCTGTAACACTCGGGCACACTGGCTGTCTGACTCTTTACTGTTAACTCAACCTGACGAGAGGACTGCTCATGGTCTTGCGCTCGGAAATTCTGGTGAACAAAAACGTGCTTCCTACTGCAGAACAAGCTTTGCCCGGCCGTGAAACCCCGATGACCCTGCCGGAAACGCACTTCGTCAACGGCAACCCGCTGCTCGGCCCGTTCATCGACGACGTCGGCTTCGCGATCTTCGGCCTGGGATGCTTCTGGGGGGCGGAGCGCAAATTTTGGCAGCGCGATGGCGTGGTCAGCACCGTGGTCGGCTATGCCGGCGGCTACACGCCGAACCCGACCTACGAAGAAGTCTGCTCGGGCCTGACCGGCCATAGCGAAGTGGTGCTGGTGGTGTATGACCAGGCCAAGCTGAGATACGAAGACTTGCTGAAGATGTTCTGGGAGCTGCACAACCCGACCCAAGGCATGCGCCAGGGCAATGACATCGGCAGCCAGTACCGTTCAGTGATCTACGCCACCACGCCGGAGCAATTGACGGCGGCGCAGGCCAGTGCGCAGGCGTATCAGCAAGAGCTGAGCAAGGCCGGCCTGGGCACCATCACCACGGAAATCGACGAAGCCCCGACGGTGTACTTCGCCGAGGCGTATCACCAGCAATACTTGGCGAAGAATCCGCAGGGCTACTGTGGGATCGGCGGCACCGGCGTGACTTGCCCGATCTAAAAAAATGTGGGAGGGGGCTTGCCCCCGATTGCAGTATGTCAGTCTCAGTATCTTTAACTGAACCACCGCTATCGGGGGCAAGCCCCCTCCCACATTGATTTGCGCCAGACTCGGTTACTCGGCAATCAGCCAATCCATCTGCCACCCGCCCTGGGTCTGGCCCAGTTGCTTGGACAGCCACGGCAGCAGCTCACGCAATTCCTCTTCCAAACCCCACGGCGGGTTGGCAATCGCCAGGCCCGAGCCGGTCAGGGTGTTGGGCGTGTCCAGCGGATGCACCAGCAATTCCACGCGCAACAACTTCGGCGCACCGGTGCCGGCCAGGTCCTGGTAGAAACGGCGCAACATGCGTTGGTCCTTCACCGGATACCAGATCGCCGCGACCGTCTGGCGCATGCGGCTGACCGCCTCCTTGAGCGACGCCGCACAGCGCTGCATTTCGTCGAGTTGCTCAAATGGCGGATCAATCAGCATCAAGGCACGCTTTTCCTGCACCGGCAGCATGGCGCGCGGCACATGCCAGCCTTCGCCCAGGTGAACCTTGACGCGGCGATCACCCTTCATGTTGTCCTTGAGCAACACGCCGTCTTCCGGGTGCTTTTCATTGAGCAGCACGCGGTCCTGGGGACGGGTCAGGCGTCGTGCCAGTTCCGGCGAACCTGGGTAATAGCGCAATTGGCCATCCGGGTTCATCTCGTGCAGCACGCGCATGTAGTCGGCGGTCAATGGCGGCAGGTCGCTCTTGCCCCACAGACGGGCGATGCCCTCCAGGTATTCACCGGTGCGGTTGGCCTGGTCGCCCTGCAAGTCGTACAGACCGATGCCGGCATGGGTGTCGAGGTAGGCGAACGGCTGCTCCTTGCGCGACATCAAGGCGATGAGTCGGGTCAAGGTCAGGTGTTTGAAGACATCGGCGTGGTTGCCGGCGTGAAAGGCGTGACGATAATTCATGGTTGCTCCTGCGCAGGGGGCGAAGTTTACCTGCTACACGGGCAAAGGTGCAGGGGCGCATGCCGGGCGGTGCTTATGCCGCAAATACAGGTGTACGACTGAAAACAATCTAACCCCTACTCTGTGTGCGGGCTTGCCCGCGATGCAACTGACGCGGTATTACCTGCACACCGCGATGAAGCCATCGCAGCCAAGCCAGCTCCCACCCTGCCTGGGGGCGCCCATAAAAACCAAGGAGGTCAACAAAAACCATGAAAGACGCCACCATCGCCCTGCACCACGGCTTCAAGTCCGACCCGACCACCAAAGCCGTCGCGGTGCCGATCTATCAGAACGTCGCCTTCGAATTCGATAATGCCCAGCACGGCGCCGACCTGTTCAACCTGGACGTGCCCGGCAATATCTACACGCGGATCATGAACCCGACCAACGATGTGCTGGAACAGCGCATGGCCGCGCTCGAAGGCGGTATCGCTGCGCTGGCCGTGTCCGCCGGCAGCGCAGCGATTCATTATGCGATCCAGACCTTGACCCGCGCCGGTGACAATGTCGTCACCACGCCGCAGCTCTACGGCGGCACCTACACCCTGTTCGCCCACCTGCTGCCGAGCTTCGGCGTCGATGTGCGCTTCGCCCGCGACGATTCCGCCGCCGCCATCGCCGAACTGATCGACGACAACACCAAGCTGGTCTACTGCGAGAGCATCGGTAACCCGGCAGGCAATATCATCGACATCGAAGCCCTGGCCGATGTGGCCCACGCCCGTGGCGTACCGCTGATGGTGGACAACACCGTGGCCACGCCGATCCTGTGCAAACCGATCCAGTTCGGCGCCGATATCGTGGTGCATTCGGTGACCAAATACGTCGGCGGCCATGGCAACTCCCTGGGCGGCGTGATTGTCGACAGCGGCACGTTCCCCTGGACGAAACACGCGGAAAAATTCCCCGGCCTCAACCAGCCCGAGCCGGCTTACCACGGCGTGGTCTACACCGAAAAATTCGGCCCCGCCGCCTTCATCGCCCGCGCCCGCACCGTGCCACTGCGCAACACCGGCGCAGCGCTGGCGCCGATGAACGCCTTCCTGCTGCTGCAAGGCCTGGAAACCCTGGCCCTGCGCATGGAACGCCATACCGAGAACGCACTGAAGGTCGCGCAATTCCTGCAAGATCACGCCGAAGTGGAGTGGGTCAGCTACGCCGGCCTACCCGATCATCCGCACCACGCACTGGCGCAGAAATACATGCAGGGCAAACCCTCGGCGATCCTGTCGTTTGGCCTCAAGGGCGGCTACGCAGCCGGTGTACGCTTCTACGACGCCCTGCACATCTTCAAGCGCCTGGTGAACATCGGCGACGCCAAATCCCTGGCCTGCCACCCGGCGTCCACCACCCATCGCCAGATGAACGAGCAGGAACAGGCCAAGGCCGGCGTGAAACCGGAGATGATTCGCCTGTCGGTGGGGATTGAGGCGATTGAAGATTTGATCGAGGATCTGCAACAGGCGCTGGCTGCAACGCACGTCTGAGGCCAGGTCATCGGCCCGTGCGTCATGGCTGACATCCGCATGGCGCGCAAAGCAGGCGACCTTGTGCCGCGAGGTCGTCGGCGTAAAGGCAGTGAAAATTCACGCCTCTGTCGGAAACATACCGCAACTCAGTAGCCCTTTTCCCAAAAGCAAAAAACCACCGAAAAATCCCCCGCCAAAACCACGACACCACTCGAACCGCTCTTTAAATTGCGCAGCCATGCTCATTCAAAAAGGACTGTTTCCATGGCAAGCAACGACCTCCCTTCGAACCGATCACTATGGCTGGGGAGTCGCTAATGCCTCAGCCCTATGCCTTCATCAATGACCGCCAACAAACCTCGGTGGAGCTCAAGGCAAGTTTGCGCTTGAGCCCATACGCCGAAGCCAAGTTCGACACCCTCAATACTCACATTCGCAATGTTGTCGTACTGCCAGGACAGTTAGTGATCATCGGTGACGAAACCACTGCGATCTTCACCCCGCAAGAGTCACACTTGATGCGAGCCGCCTGGGATATTCGGCATAGCGTGATGGCCGCAGGTGGGGATGCTTTTGCACTGCACAACTATGACTTGCTGAAAAACCTGTTGAGCAACTCCCTACGCGGCAGGTTGGGCAGGCTATGCGTGGTCTATGTCGCAATCGCTCTGCCGCGATGGAATGCAAAACGTGGCGTCGTTGATTTAAAGCAGGTTGAGGCGTTTCCGAGCCGCCTGAAATTTGTTCTTCACGGGACAGCATTCATCGGGCTACTCGGCGTTGGAGGCACAACGATCTTTCATTTCCGTAACCAATTGAGCTTGTAAGCACCCGACCGCGACGCATTGTTCATAAAAAAGGCCCGACATTCAAAAAATGCGGGCCTGTTTCATTTCAACGAGTCGCCAAAACCTACCGATTACTTGTTGAGGTTGTAGTCTTTCTCCGCAGCATCAAAGCGCTCAACCATACCCGCAGTCGGCGCGCCCAGCTTGCTGACGATGTAGATCGCCAGGCTGGCGAAAATGAAGCCTGGGATGATTTCGTACAGGCCCAACAATTCGAAATGCTTCCACACGATCACGGTGATCGCGCCAACCAGAATGCCAGCCAGTGCGCCGTTGCGGGTCATCTGTTTCCAGATCACCGAGATCAGTACCACGGGGCCGAACGCGGCACCGAAACCGGCCCAGGCGTAGCTCACCAGGCCCAACACGCGGTTATTCGGGTTGGCAGCCATGGCGATGGCGATCAACGCCACCAGCAGCACCATGACACGGCCGACCCACACCAGTTCAACCTGGGAGGCGTTCTTGCGCAGGAAGGTCTTGTAGAAGTCCTCGGTCAGGGCGCTGGAGCACACCAGCAATTGGCAGCTCAGGGTGCTCATGACCGCCGCCAGAATCGCCGACAGCAGAACGCCAGCAATCCATGGGTTGAACAGCAGCTTGGCCAGTTCAATGAACACACGTTCGTGGTTCTCGTTGACCGGGCCGGCCACTTCCGGGTGCGCCGAGAAGTAGGCAATACCGAAGAAGCCCACGGCCACGGTGCCGGCCAGGCACAGGATCATCCAGGTCATCGAAATGCGACGCGCCTTGGCGATCGACTTCACCGAATCCGCCGCCATGAAGCGCGCGAGGATGTGCGGCTGGCCGAAGTAACCCAGGCCCCAGCCCATCAGCGAGATGATGCCGATGAAGCTGGTGTTTTTCAGCATGTTGAAGTTGTCGGGGTTCTTCGCTTCGATCGCCAGGAACGTGGTGTCGATGCCGCCAGTGGCCAGCAGCACGATGATCGGTGTGAGGATCAGCGCGAAGATCATCAGGGTGGCTTGTACGGTGTCGGTCCAGCTCACGGCCAGGAAACCACCCACGAAGGTGTAGGCAATGGTCGCCGCAGCGCCGGCCCACAGGGCGGTCTCGTAGGACATGCCGAAGGTGCTTTCGAACAGGCGGGCACCGGCTACGATGCCGGAAGCGCAATAGATGGTGAAGAACACCAGGATCACCACCGCAGAGATGATCCGCAGCAGGCCGCTTTTATCTTCGAAACGGCTGGAAAAGTAATCCGGCAGCGTCAGGGCGTCGCCGTTGTGCTCGGTCTGCACGCGCAGGCGACCGGCCACGAACAGCCAGTTGAGGTACGCACCGACGATCAGGCCGATGGCGATCCAGCTTTCCGACAGGCCGGACATGTAGATTGCACCCGGCAGGCCCATCAACAACCAGCCGCTCATATCGGAAGCACCGGCTGACAAGGCAGTCACCACGCTACCGAGGCTGCGACCGCCCAGGATGTAATCGGAAAGGTTGTTGGTGGAGCGATAGGCCATTAAGCCGATCAGCACCATTGCTGCGATGTAGATCACGAACGTGATCAGGGTTGGATTGCTAACGCTCATAGAAGTGACGCCCTGGCTTTGTTTTTATGTAGCGGCGGTCTGTCAGACGGCCACCCACTGATTCAGTGAGTGGATGTACCTACATCGCACGCATTTATGACTGACGTTTCCCCAGGAAAGCCGCCAGCCGATGAACCGCACCATAAGCGCGGTTGCACCTTGGCCGCGAATGCTATTCAACAAAGCAAATAAGGTGCAACCAGTTTCTTGCGAATAAGTTGCACCTTGATGTGTTTTGCTCAAAACACCCCGTTTTTGCTCCTTTTCGGAGCAAGCACAGCCGATCTCAGAAGCAAATGCACAAAATCGAAGCGGATTCGGTCGAGGTCTGGTTTTTTTCCGATTGAACGTCGAAAATTTCATGCATAAAAAGGGTTGCACCCGGTTGCACCTCTTCCAGAGCGAAGCTAATCTTGCCGCCAGCTGATGCCACTCGGTAGTGGCACCCATGAGGATAAGAAAATGGCTACGACCACCCTTGGGGTCAAACTCGACGACCCGACCCGCGAACGCCTGAAGGCGGCCGCGACCTCCATTGATCGCACGCCGCACTGGCTGATCAAGCAGGCGATTTTTAATTACCTGGAGAAACTAGAGGGTGGTGCAACCCTGACCGAGCTCAATGGCTTGAGCAGCAAGGAAGCCGATGATGCCGGCGAGGTCCAGTCCGAACACGCCCACCAGTGTTTCCTCGAGTTCGCCGAGAGCATCCTGCCGCAATCCGTCCTGCGCGCCTCGATCACCGCCGCTTACCGTCGCCCTGAGCCGGAAGTGGTGCCGATGCTGATCGAACAGGCTCGCCTGCCGGCACAGATGGCCGAAGCCACGAATAAGCTGGCCGCGTCGATTGCAGAAAAACTGCGCAATCAGAAGAGCGCCGGCGGCCGTGCCGGCATCGTCCAGGGCTTGCTGCAGGAATTCTCCCTGTCGTCCCAGGAAGGCGTGGCACTGATGTGCCTGGCCGAAGCGCTGCTGCGCATCCCCGACAAAGGCACCCGTGACGCACTGATCCGCGACAAGATCAGCACCGGCAACTGGCAGCCGCACCTGGGCAACAGCCCGTCGCTGTTCGTCAATGCCGCCACCTGGGGCTTGCTGCTGACCGGCAAACTGGTCTCCACGCATAACGAAACCGGCCTTACCTCGTCCCTGAGCCGCATCATCGGCAAGAGCGGCGAGCCGATGATCCGCAAGGGCGTCGACATGGCCATGCGCCTGATGGGCGAGCAGTTCGTCACCGGCGAAACCATCGCCGAAGCCCTCGCCAATGCGAGCAAGTTCGAAGCCAAGGGTTTCCGCTATTCCTACGACATGCTCGGTGAAGCCGCACTCACCGAACACGATGCACAGAAGTACCTCGCGTCTTACGAGCAGGCCATTCATTCCATCGGCAAAGCCTCGAACGGCCGTGGGATTTATGAAGGCCCGGGCATTTCCATCAAGCTGTCGGCCCTGCACCCGCGTTATAGCCGCGCCCAGTACGAACGCGTGATGGACGAGCTGTACCCGCGCCTGCTGTCCCTGACGTTGCTGGCCAAGCAATACGACATCGGCCTGAACATCGACGCCGAAGAAGCCGACCGCCTGGAGCTGTCCCTGGACCTGCTCGAACGCCTGTGCTTCGAGCCGCAACTGACCGGCTGGAACGGCATCGGTTTCGTGATCCAGGCCTACCAGAAGCGTTGCCCGTATGTGATCGACTACGTCATCGACCTGGCGCGCCGCAGCCGCCACCGCCTGATGATCCGCCTGGTAAAAGGCGCGTACTGGGACAGCGAAATCAAGCGCGCCCAGGTCGAAGGGCTGGAAGGCTACCCGGTGTATACCCGCAAGGTGTACACCGACGTGTCCTACATTGCCTGCGCACGCAAACTGCTGTCGGTGCCGGAAGTCATCTACCCGCAGTTCGCCACGCACAACGCCCACACCCTGTCGGCCATCTACCATATCGCCGGTCAGAACTATTACCCCGGCCAGTACGAGTTCCAATGCCTGCACGGCATGGGCGAACCGCTGTACGAGCAGGTAGTCGGCAAGGTTGCCGATGGCAAGCTGAACCGTCCGTGCCGCGTGTACGCACCGGTCGGCACCCACGAAACCCTGCTGGCCTACCTGGTGCGTCGCCTGTTGGAAAACGGCGCCAACACCTCGTTCGTCAACCGCATTGCCGACCAGTCCATCTCGATCCAGGAACTGGTGGCCGATCCAGTGGCCAGCATCGAGCAAATGGCGACGCTGGAAGGCGGCTTCGGCCTGCCGCACCCGCGTATCCCATTGCCGCGTGACCTGTACGGCAGCGACCGCGCCAACTCGGCCGGTATCGACCTGGCCAACGAACACCGCTTGGCGTCGCTGTCCTGCGCCCTGCTGGCCACCGCACACAACCACTGGAAAGCCGCGCCGATGCTGGGCTGCGCCGCCAGCAATGAAGCCGCTGCGCCGGTGCTGAACCCGTCCGACCTGCGTGATGTGGTCGGCCACGTACAGGAAGCCACCGTCGACGACGTCGACAACGCGATCCAGTGCGCCATCAACGCCGGCCCGATCTGGCAGGCCACCCCGCCCGCCGAGCGTGCCGCGATCCTCGAACGTGCCGCCGACCTGATGGAAGGCGAGATCCAGCCGCTGATGGGCCTGCTGGCCCGTGAAGCCGGCAAGACCTTCGCCAATGCCATCGCCGAAGTGCGTGAAGCCGTGGACTTCCTGCGTTACTACGCCGTGCAGGCGCGTCACGATTTCACCAACGACGCCCACCGCCCATTAGGCCCGGTGGTCTGCATCAGCCCGTGGAACTTCCCGCTGGCGATTTTCAGCGGTCAAGTCGCCGCTGCACTGGCCGCCGGCAACCCGGTACTGGCCAAGCCTGCCGAGCAAACCCCGCTAGTGGCCGCACAAGCGGTGCGCATCCTGCTCGAAGCCGGCATTCCGGAAGGCGTGCTGCAACTGCTGCCGGGCCGGGGCGAAACCGTCGGTGCGCGTCTGGTCGGTGATGAGCGCGTCAAAGGCGTGATGTTCACCGGTTCCACCGAAGTCGCACGCCTGCTGCAGCGCAATGTCGCCGGGCGCCTGGATGCCCAGGGCCGGCCGATTCCGCTGATCGCCGAAACCGGTGGTCAGAACGCGATGATCGTCGACTCCTCGGCCCTGACCGAACAAGTGGTCATCGACGTGGTGTCGTCGGCCTTCGACAGTGCCGGCCAGCGTTGCTCGGCCCTGCGTGTCCTGTGCCTGCAGGAAGATTCTGCAGACCGCGTCATCGAAATGCTCAAGGGCGCCATGGCTGAATGCCGTCTGGGCAACCCTGAGCGCCTGTCGGTGGATATCGGCCCGGTGATCGACGCCGACGCCAAGGCCGGCATCGAGAAGCACATCCAGGCCATGCGCGACAAAGGCCGCGCCGTGTACCAGGTGGCGATTGCCGACGGCGAAGAGATCAAGCGCGGCACCTTCGTGATGCCAACCCTGATCGAACTGGAAAGCTTCGACGAGCTGCAACGGGAGATCTTCGGCCCGGTGCTGCACGTGGTGCGCTACAAGCGCAAAGAGATCGACCAGTTGATCGGCCAGATCAACGCTTCCGGCTACGGCCTGACGCTGGGCGTACACACGCGCATCGACGAGACCATCGCCAAGGTGATCGACAACGTTCATGCCGGTAACGTCTACGTCAACCGCAACATTGTCGGGGCTGTGGTCGGCGTGCAGCCGTTTGGCGGCGAAGGTTTGTCGGGCACCGGCCCGAAAGCCGGTGGCCCGCTGTACCTGTACCGCCTGCTGTCGACGCGTCCTACCGATGCGATCGAGCAATCCTTCGCTCGGGGTGATGCATTGTCCGCACCGGACGTGCGCCTGCGCGATGCCATGAGCCAACCGCTGACCGCCTTAAAAGCCTGGGCCGACAGCAACACGTTCAGCGAACTGAGTGCCCTGTGCAGCCGGTTCGCCGCGCAATCGCAAAGCGGTATCACCCGCCTGTTGGCCGGTCCGACCGGCGAGCGCAACAGCTACGCCATCCTGCCCCGCGAGCATGTGCTGTGCCTGGCGGAAGTGGAAGGCGACCTGCTGACCCAACTGGCGGCGGTATTGGCCGTCGGCGGTTCGGCGGTATGGCCGGAAACTGAGCTGACCAAAGCCTTGTTCCCACGCCTGCCGAGGGAGATTCAGGCGAAGATCAAGCGTGTGGCCGACTGGACCAAGGACGAAGTCGTGTTCGACGCAGTCCTGCACCACGGCGACTCCGATCAACTGCGCGCGGTTTGCCAGCAAGTCGCCCAGCGTGGCGGGGCGATTGTCGGGGTGCATGGTTTGTCCCAAGGCGAAACTGCAATTGCCCTGGAGCGTTTGGTGATCGAGCGTGCGTTGAGCGTCAACACCGCAGCAGCCGGTGGTAACGCCAGCCTGATGACCATCGGCTAACTGCCGAAACGCGGTCAACATGTGGGAGGGGGCAAGCCCCCTCCCACATTCGACTGCATTTAAACTCCTCGTCCGCGTTCTGCCCCTCCATCACCCAGATCAATCTTGCTAGCCGCCCTCCATTCCCGCACTTAGACTCAGGCCCCTTCCCACACAGGTAAGCCGCCATGTCCGAGACGCTACTCAGTTCCCGCAATCTGGCTTTCGAGCTGTACGAAGTCCTTGATGCCGAGGGCTTGACCCAGCGCGAGCGGTTTGCCGAACACAATCGCGAAACCTTCGACGCGGCCATCAGTACCGCCCGGAACATTGCCGAGAAGTACTTCGCGCCGCATAACCGCAAGAACGACGAAAACGAACCACGCTACGAGGACGGCAAGGCCATCCTGATTCCGGAAGTCAAACCGGCGGTGGACGCCTTCCTCGAAGCGGGCTTTCTCAATGCCGCGCGCAGTTTCGAAGCCGGCGGCATGCAGTTACCGACATTGCTGTCCCAGGCCTGCTTCGCGCACTTCCAGTCGGCCAACGCCGCGTCAACGTCCTACCCGTTCCTGACCATGGGCGCCGCCAACCTGATCGAAAGTTTCGGCACCGAGGAGCAGAAGCAACGCTTCCTGCAGCCGATGATCGAGGGGCGTTTCTTCGGCACCATGGCCCTGACCGAGCCCCATGCCGGCTCGTCGCTGTCGGACATTCGGACCCGCGCCGAGCCTGCGGCGGACGGCAGCTATCGCCTCAAGGGCAACAAGATTTTTATCTCCGGCGGCGACCACCCACTGTCGGAAAACATCGTGCATATGGTCCTGGCCAAGCTGCCGGACGCGCCGGCCGGGGTGAAGGGTATTTCGCTATTTATCGTGCCCAAATTCCTGGTCAACGACGACGGCAGCCTGGGCGAGCGCAACGATGTGTTGCTGGCCGGGCTATTCCACAAGATGGGTTGGCGCGGCACCACGTCCACAGCGCTGAACTTCGGCGATAACGGGCACTGCGTCGGCTATCTGGTGGGCCAGCCGCACCAAGGCCTGAGCTGCATGTTCCAGATGATGAACGAAGCGCGCATCGGCGTCGGCATGGGCGCGGTGATGCTCGGTTACGCCGGTTACCTGTATTCCCTGGAGTACGCACGCGAACGTCCGCAGGGCCGCCTGCCGGACAGCAAAGACCCGAGCACCGCGCCGGTGTCGATCATCCAGCACGCCGACATCAAGCGCATGCTACTGACCCAGAAAGCCTACGTCGAAGGCGCCTTCGACCTCGGCCTGTATGCCGCACGCCTATTCGACGACACCACCACGCTGGCAACCGACGGCGAGCGCAAGCACGCCCACGAACTGCTCGACCTGCTGACTCCGATCGTCAAATCCTGGCCCTCGGAGTTCTGCCTCAAGGCCAACGAGCTGGCGATCCAGATTCTCGGCGGCCACGGCTACACCCGTGAATACCCGGTGGAGCAGTACTACCGCGACAACCGCCTCAACCCGATCCATGAAGGCACCCACGGCATCCAATCCCTGGACCTGCTCGGGCGCAAGCTGGCGCAGAACGGCGGCGCCGGCCTGAAGCAGTTGATTCGGTTGATCGCCGAAACGGGCGCACGGGCGCAGCAATACCCCTCGCTGAATGCCTTGAGAGAGCCGCTGGAACACCTGGTGGCGCGCCTGCAAAGCGTGACGATCGGCCTGCTGACGGATCTCGCCCAAGGCAAAGTCAACAGCAGCCTGGCGAATTCGGCGCTGTACCTGAAGGTGTTCGGACACACGGTGATTGGCTGGCGCTGGCTGGAGCAGGCGATTCGCGCCGAAGAAGGCCTGGCCAAGGGGAATGCGGCGGACACCGTCTTCTATAAAGGCAAGCTCCAGGCAGCCCGGTACTTCCTGACCTGGGAAGTACCGGGCTGCCATCATGAACTGGCAATTCTCGAGGCCCGCGATGATACGTGCCTCGGCATGCAGGATGAGTGGTTCTAAGGCTGGC
The DNA here is from genome assembly GCF_049897085.1 of Pseudomonas sp. PSPC3-2. Lineage (NCBI taxonomy): Bacteria > Pseudomonadati > Pseudomonadota > Gammaproteobacteria > Pseudomonadales > Pseudomonadaceae > Pseudomonas > Pseudomonas sp. PSPC3-2. The sequence continues at coordinate 92,682 of NZ_JAFCVO010000005.1, read as the reverse complement.
CGATAGCCTTGGAAATCACCTCGACCGTGGCGCTGACTTGCTCTTGGTAACGGTCGAGTTCCTGCTGGTGACGCTGTTGCATTTCGATCTGCTCGGCGCACAGGTTCAGCGCGGCCAGCACCAATAGCTTGTCACCGATCAGGGTCGGGTACTTTTGCTTGGTAGTCGCCAGGGAGGCCTTGAGCAGGGTCACGGCGCGCATCAGGGTTTGATCTTCTCCGGCCGGAGCCTTGATCGAGTAATCCTCTCCGAGAATCGAAACGACCTTTATCCCTTCGTTCATGCGCTGACAGGACCTGCGCTCACACGCTCAACCAACGCCTGGATACGCGCAGCGGTGGCGCCGTTCTTTTCTTCCTGCTCCATCAGGTTCAGTTGCAGGCTGTCGTTCTCATCCTTGGCGCGGGCCAGTTCCGCCTTGAGGGATTCATGAGTGCCCAACAGGTCGTGATTCTGCTGTACCAGGTCGCTGACCAGTTGTTCCAGTTGACTGAGGGATGCTTCTAACATTTTGATTTCCTGGGCTTTTAAAAGGGCGGTGACGATAAAGAAAATTCACCTCGGATGCCAGGGTTATCCCCGGCGCGCAGCCCGATGGTTAAGGGCCGGGCCACACTTTCGAGCCTTAGTGACTGCATTTCCCCCATCAGGTTCCTGAATCGGCCCAACCCCTCGTCAGATGCGATAAAAGCACATGCGCTTTTAGATTTTAGTCGTACTGCCGATAGGTGATGCATTTCCCGCCTCATGGCCGCGTGGATCGCGCATCTTCCCAGGGTTCCCGCATGTCTCTTCGTAATATGAATATCGCGCCGCGCGCCTTCCTCGGCTTCGCCCTGATTGGCACACTCATGTTGTTTCTCGGTGTGTTCGCCCTCAACCAAATGAGCAAAATCCGCGACGCTGATCTGCGACCTGGCCGACCAGCGAGTGGTCGCGCCTGGCGGTGGATTTGAATGGGATGGTCGCGCGGTTTCGCCTCTAAAAATGTGGGAGGGGGCTTGCCCCCGATTGCGGTGTATCAGAATCAGATGTGCTGACTGACACTCAGCTATCGGGGGCAAGCCCCCTCCCATATTTAGATCGGCGCCCGTCGTTAAAACCTTTTTGACAGCGCGGCAATTCAACAGGTTAGAATCGCTGGCACGCAGACTGCATGGTCAGAATGCGCCCGTCTTAATTTTGCCCATGGAGTACTGCCTTTGAATGCGACAACCATCAACAGCCTGTTCTTGATCGGCGCGTTGCTGGTGAGTGCGAGCATTCTGGTGAGCTCTCTTTCGTCCCGCCTGGGCATCCCGATCCTGGTGATCATCCTGGCCGTGGGCATGGTCGCCGGCGTCGACGGCGGCGGCATCATCTTCGATAACTACCCGACCGCCTACCTGGTGGGCAACCTCGCCCTGGCCGTGATCCTGCTCGACGGCGGCTTACGCACACGGGTGGCAAGTTTTCGCGTGGCACTCTGGCCGGCGTTGTCGCTGGCCACGGTGGGGGTGTTGATTACCACCGGCCTCACCGGCATGGCCGCAGCCTGGCTGTTCGACCTCAATATCATTCAAGGCTTGCTGATCGGCGCGATTGTCGGCTCCACCGACGCCGCCGCAGTCTTCTCGCTGCTCGGCGGCAAGGGGCTCAACGAACGGGTCTCCGCCAGCCTGGAAATCGAATCCGGCAGCAACGACCCGATGGCGGTGTTCCTGACCGTCACCCTGATCGACATGCTCGCCAGCGGCCAGACCGGCCTGCACTGGAGCCTGCTGATTCACCTGGTGCGCGAGTTCGGCATCGGCGGCTTCATCGGCCTGGGCGGCGGCTGGCTGATGCTGCAGATGGTCAACCGGATCAACCTGGCCAACGGCCTGTACCCGATCCTGGTGATCGCCGGCGGCCTGTTTGTCTTCGCCTTGACCAACGCACTGCACGGCAGCGGCTTCCTCGCCGTGTACCTGTGCGGCCTGGTGATCGGCAACCGCCCGGTGCGCAGCCGTCATGGCATTTTGCATATGCTCGACGGCATGGCCTGGCTCGCCCAGATCGGCATGTTCCTGGTGCTGGGCCTGCTGGTCACGCCCCACGATCTGCTGCCGATTGCGCTGCCCGCCCTGGGCCTGGCGCTGTGGATGATCCTGTTTGCGCGGCCGCTGTCGGTGATGGTCGGCCTGCTGCCGTTCAAGGCGTTCCACGACCGTGAAAAAGCCTTTATCGCCTGGGTCGGTTTGCGCGGCGCGGTGCCGATCATTCTTGCGGTGTTCCCGCTGATGGCCGGCCTGCCCCATGCGCAGCTGTACTTCAACCTGGCGTTCTTTATCGTGCTGGTCTCGCTGCTGGTGCAAGGCACCAGCCTGCCGTGGGTGGCCAAGCTGCTGAAAGTAACCGTACCACCGGAGCCGGCGCCGATTTCCCGCGCTGCCCTGGAAGTCCACGTCACCAGCGAGTGGGAGCTGTTCGTCTACCGCCTGGGCGCGGAAAAATGGTGCATCGGCGCAGCCCTGCGCGAACTGAGAATGCCCGAAGGCACGCGCATCGCGGCACTGTTCCGTGGCCAGCAACTGCTCCATCCGTCGGGTAGCACGGTGCTGGAAGCCGACGACCTGCTCTGCGTGATCGGTCACGAACACAACCTGCCAGCCCTGGGCAAACTGTTCAGCCAGGCGCCGCAACGCGGCTTGGATTTGCGCTTCTTCGGCGACTTCGTCCTCGAAGGCGACGCCCAGCTCGGCGCGGTATCGGCGTTGTATGGCCTGCAACTCGAAGGCATCGACGCGGACATGCCATTGAGCCACTTCATCACCCAGAAAGTCGGCGGCGCGCCGGTGGTCGGCGACCAGGTGGAGTGGAACAACACGATCTGGACCGTCGCGGTCATGGACGGGAACAAGATCGGCAAAGTCGGCGTCAGATTCCCCGAAGGAAGTCGCCCGGGCCCCGGACTCTTCCTCTAAACTGCGGGGCAACACTGCCCCGTTTCTTCACCTTGCTCGACCGGTCTCTATGCCTACCCTGCGCACTTTTCTCGCCACTGCCCTGCTGGGCCTGACCCTTTGTGTCGGCAGCGTATACGCCGCCGACCCGCCCAACGCCGACGCTATCCAGCAAACCCTGGACAAGCTGCCCGACCGCAAGCTGCCCGACGCCGACATGAAGGCGCTGCAGGCGATCCTGCAGCAGACGTTGACCTACCTGGGCAACAAGCAGGATTACGAGCAGCGCCTGGCCGATCTCAAGCGCCAGTTGCAAGACGCCCCGCGCCTGACCAGCGAAAACCAGCGCGAATTGACCCGGCTCAAGGCGACTAAAGTCGTCCCGGTGGCCCAGCGCTACGCCACCTTGCCGGTGCCGCAACTGGAGCAACTGCTGGTACAGCGCACCACCCAGCAAGGCGACCTGCAAAAAGACCTGGCCGACGCCAACAGCCTGACCATCGCCGCCCAGACCCGCCCCGAGCGCGCCCAGACCGAAATCAGCAGCAGCCAGACGCGCATCCAGCAGATCAACGCGACCCTCAAGGCTGGCAAGGACAATGGCAAAACCCTCAGCGCCGACCAGCGCAACCAGTTGAACGCCGAACTGGCGTCGCTGAATGCACTGATCCCGCTGCGCCGCCAGGAACTGGCCGGCAACAGCCAACTGCAAGACCTGGGCAACAGCCAGCATGACCTGGTGGTGGAAAAAACCGCGCGCCTGGAGCAAGAGATCCAGGACCTGCAAACCCTGATCAACCAGAAACGCCTAGCCCAGTCCCAGCAGACGGTGACCCAACAGTCCATCGAAGCTCAGAAAGCCGGCGGCAGCAGCCTGTTGGCCACGGAAAGCGCGGCCAACCTGAAACTGTCCGACTACCTGCTTAAAAGCACCGACCGCCTCAACGACCTGACCCAGAAGAACCTGCAGACCAAGCAGCAACTGGACACCGTGACCCAGAGCGACTCGGCGCTGGACGAGCAGATCAACGTGCTCAAGGGCAGCCTGCTGCTGTCGAAGATTCTGTACAAACAGAAGCAGGCCTTGCCGCGCCTGACGGTCGACCGCGACCTGGCGGACAACATCGCCAACATTCGCCTGTACCAGTTCGAGGTCAACCAGCAACGCGAACTGATCAGCTCGCCCAGCACCTACGTGGATAACCTGCTGGCCAACCAGCCGCCGGATGAGGTCACCCCGCAATTGCGGCGCACCCTGCTGGAACTGGCGATTACCCGCAGCGACCTGCTCGAGCGCTTGAGCCGCGAGCTGAGCGCGCTGCTCAATGAATCGATCACCCTGCAACTGAACCAGAAACAACTGCTCAGCACCGCCACCAGCCTGCGTGCGACCCTTGATGAACAGATGTTCTGGATTCCCAGCAACAAGCCACTGGACACCGAGTGGCTGGAAACCGTCCCGGATCACCTGAGCAAGCAAGTCACCTCCCTGCCCTGGGCCTCCAGCGTCAGCGAACTGTACGACGGCCTGACCCAGCGCCCGCTGCTGTTCCTGCCGTTGCTGCTGTTGATCGGCGCGCTGCTGTGGCGGCGCAATGCCTTGTACGCACGCCTGAAAAAGGTCCACCTGGACATCGGCCACTTCAAGCGTGACAGCCAATGGCACACGCCCCAGGCGATCCTGGTGAATATCCTGCTGGCCATGCCCGTAGCCCTGGGCCTGGCGTTATGCGGTTATGCGTTGCAGATCGACGCCCGCGGGCAAAACGCCAACCTGGGCGCCGCACTGTTGCAGATCGCCCAGGCGTGGATGGTGTTTTACACCGCCTACCGAATCCTCGCGCCGGGCGGCGTAGCCGAATTGCACTTCCGCTGGGAACGTCCGCAGGTCGAATTCCTGCAAGGCTGGGTGCGCAAGCTCGGGCTCGTGGTACTGGCGCTGGTGGCCGTGGTGGCCATTGCCGAGCATCAGCCGGCGGCACTGGCCGACGACGTGCTCGGCATCGGCGTGGTGCTGACCTGCTACGCGCTGATGGCCTGGCTGTTGGGCCGCCTGCTGTTGCACAGCACGACCCACGAGAAAGCCTCACTCTTTCGCAAAGGCGCGGGCCTGTTGTTTACCGCGCTGCCCATCGCACTGTTTATCGCCGTGTGCTTTGGCTATTACTACACCGCCCTGAAGCTCAGCGATCGGTTGATCAACACCCTGTACCTGCTGATGTTCTGGCTGGTGATCGAAGCCACGTTCGTCCGCGGCCTGGGCGTCGCGGCCCGGCGTCTGGCCTATTCGCGGGCGCTGGCAAAACGCCAGGCCGCCAAAGAAGCCGGCGACGGCGAGGCGGTGATCGAAGAGCCGACCCTGGACATTGAACAGGTCAACGAACAATCCATGCGCCTGATCCGACTGGCCCTGCTCGGCGGCTTCATCGCGGCGCTGTACTGGGTGTGGTCGGATCTGATCTCGGTGTTTTCCTACCTGGACAACGTCACCCTCTACGAATACACCAGCGGCACCGGGGCCAATATCAGCATGGTGCCGATCAGCATCGGCGACATGCTCGGCGCGCTGATCATCATCGGCATCACGTTCGCCCTGGCGCGCAACCTGCCCGGTTTGCTGGAGGTGTTGGTGCTGTCCAAGCTGGACCTGGCCCAGGGCAGCGCCTACGCCACCACCACATTGCTGTCTTATGTGATTGCCGGCGTGGGGTTTGTCTCGACCCTGTCGACCCTCGGCGTGAGCTGGGACAAGTTGCAATGGCTGGTGGCGGCGCTGTCGGTGGGACTGGGCTTCGGCATGCAGGAGATCTTCGCCAACTTTATCTCCGGCATCATGATCCTGTTCGAGCGCCCGGTGCGGATCGGCGACACCATCACCATCGGCAACCTGTCAGGCACGGTGAGCAAGATCCGCATCCGCGCCACCACCATCACCGACTTCGACCGCAAGGACATCATTGTCCCGAACAAAACCTTCATCACCGGGCAACTGATCAACTGGTCGCTGACCGACACCATTACCCGGGTCACCCTCAAACTCGGCGTGGACTACGGCTCCGACCTCGACCTGGTGAAGGCCCTGCTGCTCCAGGCCGCGCGGGAAAACCCACGGGTCCTGAAAGACCCCGAACCGCACGTGTACTTCCTCAATTTCGGCGAAAGCACCCTCGACCACGAACTGCGCATGCACGTGCGTGACCTCGGTGACCGCAACCCGGTGGTCGACGAAGTGAACCGTTTTATCAACCGTGAGTTCAAGAATAACCATATCAACATCTCGTTCCGGCAGATGGAGGTTTACCTGAAAAACCTGCACGGCCAGGAGTACAAACTGGTGCCGGTGGAAGACGAAAAGCACACCGTCGCCAACCCGGCCAAGGCCCCAGACGCACCGCAGCCACCGCCAGGCAAAGTGGTCGACGCACCCGAGCCGCCGCCCTCCACGCTCGACTAAAGCGCCTATCCCCAGCAGAATGCTCGGACATTCTGCTGGAGATGGCCGGTGAAAGCCCTCGACGAACTGACCTTCGACAACCGCTTCGCACGCCTGGGCGACGCGTTCTCAACCCACGTCCTGCCCGAGCCCCTCGACGAACCGCGCCTGGTCGTGGCGAGCGACGCCGCCATGGCCCTGCTCGACCTCGACCCGGCCGTAGCAGAAACACCCGTATTCGCCGAGCTGTTCGGCGGCCACAAACTGTGGGCCGAAGCCGAACCGCGCGCGATGGTGTATTCCGGGCATCAATTCGGCTCCTACAACCCGCAACTGGGCGATGGCCGTGGCTTGCTGCTCGGCGAGGTGTATAACCGCGCCGGCGAACACTGGGACCTGCACCTCAAGGGCGCCGGGCAGACGCCCTACTCGCGCATGGGCGATGGCCGCGCAGTGCTGCGCTCGTCGATTCGGGAGTTCCTGGCGTCAGAAGCGCTGCACGCACTGGGCATCCCCAGCAGCCGTGCGCTGTGCGTGATCGGCTCCAGCACGCCGGTTTGGCGTGAGAAGCAGGAACGCGGGGCGATGGTGTTGCGCCTGGCCCATAGCCATATCCGCTTCGGCCATTTCGAATACTTCTACTACACCAAGAAGCCCGAGCAGCAGGCGGAACTGGCGGAACATGTATTGAAGCTGCACTTCCCCGAGTGCCAGGAACAGCCCGAACCGTACCTGGCGATGTTCCGCGAAGTCGTCGAACGCAACGCCGCACTGATCGCCAAATGGCAGGCCTATGGCTTCTGCCACGGGGTGATGAACACCGACAACATGTCGATCCTCGGCATCACCTTCGACTTCGGGCCGTTTGCGTTTCTCGACGACTTTGACGCGCACTTCGTCTGCAACCACTCCGATCATGAAGGGCGCTACTCCTTCAGCAATCAGGTGCCGATCGGGCAGTGGAACCTCAGTGCGCTGGCACAGGCGCTCACACCGTTCATCAGCGTCGATGCCTTGAAAGAAACCCTCGGCCTGTACCTGCCACTGTACCAGGCGCACTACCTGGACCTGATGCGCCGCCGGCTGGGGCTGACCACCGCCGAAGACGATGACCCGCAACTGGTGGAGCGCTTGCTGCAGTTGATGCAGAACAGCAGCGTTGACTACACGCTGTTCTTCCGGCGCCTGGGCGATGAGCCGGCGGCGCTCGCGCTGGCGCGGTTGCGTGACGACTTTGTCGACAGGCTCGGGTTCGATGCCTGGGCCGACGCGTACAAGGCCCGCGTGACACGCGATGGCGAGTACAGCGAAGAACAGCGCCGTGCGCGGATGCACGCGGTGAACCCGCTGTACATCCTGCGCAATTACCTCGCACAGAACGCCATCACCGCCGCCGAGTCGGGGGATTACAGCGAAGTGCGACGGCTGCAAGAGGTGTTGAGCAAGCCGTTTGAGGAACAGCCGGGGATGGAGCAGTACGCGCAGCGGCCGCCGGATTGGGGCAAGCATTTGGAGATTAGTTGTTCTTCGTAAGGAGACATCGACAGCCGATCGCCCATCGTCCTGGGCATGATCAGATGAACATGTCCACCGGCACCTTGAAGAACTCCGCCAGCCAACGAATCTGCCGCACGTTGAGCTGGCGCTTTCCACTGAGGATTTCTGAGACAACCGATTGAGCACCAACACCTGGCAAATCACTCTGCGTCAAACCATGCTCCTGCATCATCGATCGCAATACGTCGACGCCGCTCGCCTCTGGTACTGGCCAATGCTCCAAGTCATACGCCTCGACCCAGTCACCGATGATATCGACCACCCCCATCAACGGGTGCGCTTCGTCTTCCCCGACGATATCCAACAATTCGTCGAGCGCTTCCACCAGGACGTCATAGTCAGCCTCCGTTTTAGGCTTACGCAACAGCGGCGATATGAATTGCCAGTGCTCGGCTACTTGCTCGATCAGTACACTCATTTTCCAGTTACTCCTTCCATTTACCCTTGTCGTATTCCCGGTGGTCCAGAACATGCCGGATATAAAGGCGTTGCATGCGGTAGCGCACAGCCGCAACGAGTCTTAGCTTGTTGCCGCCAATATTGAAGACGTGTAATACCCCCACCTTATCCACTGTGGGGAAAACCGATCTCAACGCCGCAAAGTCTTCAGGACTGAGGACTTTTATTTTCCGATACCACTCATCCAACGCACTGGCTGAATGGGGCCATTTTTCCTTGGCATTTCGGATTTGCTTCGCACTAATCACTCGCATGCAACATCCCTATCGCATCTTGCTATGAAGGTTAAACCCGACCGCCAATTATCGCAATTTGCTATAACTGCGAACGGACCAATGGTGCTATGTCGAACAAGCCCTCAAAGCCTAGATAGCCCTGCACAAATCCACCCAGGCGAATCTGTGAGCATATGCGTCGTCGCCCTCGATCTTGATAAAACCTATGCCCGACTCCAAATAGGATCTATTGGCCAGTCTCAAAGGAGCGCCACCATGTCCAACCCTCTCGTCATTCCCTGCCCGCACTGCAACGGTCTCAACCGCATCCCCGGCGAACGCCTGGCTGACGCGCCGAAGTGCGGGCGCTGCAAGCAACCGGTGTTGTTGAACCAGCCTTTTGAGCTGAAACAGGGCGACTACGCCAGTCAGATCAAGGGCGACCTGCCGTTGCTGGTGGATGTGTGGGCCGAGTGGTGTGGGCCGTGCAAATCGTTCGCGCCGGTGTTTGAGCAGGCGGCTCGGCAGTTAGAGGGTAAATGTCGGTTGGCCAAGCTCGACAGCGAGGCCAATCAGCAGTTGTCAGCGCAGTTGGGGATTCGCTCGATTCCCAGTTTGATTCTGTTCAAGAACGGCCGCGAAGTGGCGCGCCAGAGTGGGGCGTTTCCGTTACCGCAGTTGATGAGCTGGCTGCGTAGCCAAGGGGTTTAACCCGACCTTGAGCACAACGCAGGCCAGTGTGGTGCTTTAGGTCAGGCGTTTTCCAGCAGGTTATGCAACTCCACAAACTGCTGCGTCAGCTTGTGCCGTGGGTCCAGGTGGATCAGTGGTTTGTTCTGCTGGTGCGACTCACGCATGCGTACCGAACTCGCCAGATACACCGGCAGCACCGGTAAGCCTTCGGCAATCAACTCGTCGAGCATCTGCTGCGGCAGGCTCGCCCGCGCCTGGAACTGGTTGACCACGATGCCTTCCACTTCCAGGCCTTCGTTGTGGTCTTCCTTCAATTCTTCGATTTCCGCCAGCACGCCATACAGAGCCTGGCGCGAGAAGCTGTCGCAATCGAAGGGGATCAATACACGATCAGCCGCAATCAGCGCCGAAACCGCATAAAAATTCAACGCCGGCGGGGTATCCAGGTAAATCCGGTCGTAGTCTTCGCTCAGCTCATCCAGCAGCTTTCGCAACTTGTTGATCTTGTGCTTGGCCTCGAGCTTGGGCTGCAAGTCCGCCAGCTCGGCGGTGGCGGTGATCACGTGCAGGTTGTCGAACGGCGTTTCGTAGATATCCACCCGGTTTTTCTTGGCGAACGGCCCGGAAGACAGGGTTTGCTTGAAGAACTCGGCAATACCCATCGGGATATCGTCGCCAGTCAGCCCAGTGAGGTACTGAGTGGAGTTGGCTTGTGCATCAAGGTCCACCAACAGGGTTCGATAGCCTTCACTGGCGCTGACCGCCGCCAGGTTACAGGCGATGCTGGACTTGCCAACCCCGCCTTTTTGATTGAACACCACGCGCCGCATGGAAAAACCTCCGGGTACCAATGAATGCCCGAGTGTAGAGGGCAAAAGCGCCTGTTAGCTACCTCGTTCATCCATGCACTGCTGCATTGATGCCCGGATGCAGGACTCAACGTACAAATGAAAAGGAACAGTCCGACAATCCAACTCGGCTCTCAGCCGAGGACAATCTGTAAATCTTCCCCTGCAAATTGTAATCAGCCGTGAACAATTGTTTACCAAAGTTTGCTAGAACCCCGCAGCACCGGGATAATGCACGCCATTCGGCTGTTGCTCCCTGTCCCGGTATTCGGGGCCAGTGGCCGCACATGGAAGCCCGCAGGGGCGGGATAACTTCTCAGTGATCAATTTCAATATCGCCCAATGGCGCGCCTGGGCCCCGGGCCTCGAAAGTGCGGACGACTGGCGCGCCTGGTGCAAGGCCCCCGTGTTGCTGCCCGCCAGCGAAGCCTCCCCCGACGTCTCGTTTTTACCGGCCATGCAGCGCCGCCGCCTGAGCCGCCTGGCGCGCATGGCATTCAGCGTAGGCTGGCCGATGGCCGAGGGTTTGCAAGACCTGCCGCTGGTGTTCATTTCCCGCCACGGCGAAACCCCGCGCACCCTCGACATCCTTAGCGACCTGGCCAACGACCAGCCACTGTCACCGACCCAGTTCAGCCTGTCGGTGCATAACGCGGTGATTGGCTTGTGGTCGATCCTGCGCAATGAAACCAGCGAAATGACCGCCCTTGCCGCCGCCGGCGATGGCCTGGAACACGGCATGCTCGAAGCGGCCGCGCTGCTCCACGAAGGCGCACCGGCGGTACTGCTGGTGATCACCGAGGAGCAGCCCCCCGAGGCCTACGCCAGCTGGATCATGGATGTACCCTTCCCTTACGCCCTCGGCCTGCTGCTGACACCAGGCGACGAGTGGCAACTGGGACTCACCAGCAGCACTGTCCAACCCACTCACACCCAGTGGCCCCACGCCCTGAACCTGCTGCGTGCCCTGTTGACCGAACAGGGCGCCTGCCAACATGCCTGGAAGAACCGCGTATGGAACTGGCAACGCAAACCGTGAACGATAAGCCACGGGACGCCTACTATTGGCGCCTGCTCGCCACCGCCGCCAGCTTCACGCTGTTTGGCGTCGGCGGCCTGTGCCTGCGTTTGTTGGTATTTCCGTTGCTCAGTTGCCTGCCGGGGACTGCCAAGCAGCACCAACGGCGTGCGCGCCACACCATCAGTCGCCTGTTCTGGTTGTTCATTCGGATGATGCAGCGCTTGGGCATTCTGACTTTCAGTGTCGACGGCGCCGACAAACTCGGGCGCCCCGGCCAGATGATCGTCGCCAACCACCCGTCACTGATCGACGTGGTATTCCTGATCGGCCTGATGCGCCAGACCAACTGCGTGGTCAAGCAGAGCCTGTTTCAAAACCCGTTCACTCGTGGACCGGTGCGCGATGCCGGCTACATCAGCAACGACGGCAGCGCGGACATGCTCGACGCCGCCGCCGATGCCCTGCGCGAAGGTCAGACCCTGATCATCTTTCCAGAAGGCACCCGCACCACACCCGGCGCGGCGCCTGCCTTTCATCGCGGCGCCGCCGCGATTGCGTTGCGCGGTGCGACAATCATCACCCCCGTGGTGATCAAGGTCAGCCCGACCACCCTGACCAAGGCCGAACCCTGGTATCGCATTCCTAAACGCCGCTTTCACTTCAGTTTACGGGTGGGTGCCGATATAGAACCACAGGCGTTCGCCGCACTCGGGCCCGCGCCCCAGGCTTCACGCAAGCTCAACGATTACCTGCATCACTATTTCATTAAGGAGCTCGCCGAAGATGAGCAACCCAAACAGCCTTGAGCACGACATAAAGACGCTGATCATCGAGGCCCTGGGCCTGGAAGACATCAGCGTCGACGACATCAAAAGCGAAGATCCCCTGTTCGGCGAAGGCCTGGGCCTGGACTCAGTCGATGCCCTGGAACTGGGCCTGGCGATCCAGAAAAAGTACGGCATCAAGATAGATGCCGACGCCAAGGACACCCGCAATCACTTCACCAACGTGGCCAGCCTTGCGGCGTTCGTCACGGCCAGAAAGGCAGCTTGAGACCGTACCATGCAAACTCGTGACGATATTTTCAACACCCTGCGCGCTGCCTTGGTGGAACTGTTTGAACTGGAACCTGAACGCATCACCCTCGACGCCAACCTGTACCAGGACCTGGAAATCGACAGCATCGACGCGGTGGACCTGATCGACCATATCAAGCGCCAGACCGGCAAGAAGATCGCGGCCGAAGAGTTCAAGACCGTGCGCACCGTGAATGACGTGGTTGAGGCGGTGTACCGTCTGGTCGCGCCTGCCGCATGAGCCGGCTGATCGGCCTTGGCCTGTTGCTGGCGGGGCTGCTGTACCCCTTTGCGGTGTATTACGGCACCGAACACTTTGCACCTTGGCAATTCGGCCTGCTGCTCGGCGGCCTGTGGTTGCTGCGCGCGCTCACGGGTGCACGGCGCCCCGGCAGCCGCTGGATGGCAGCGGCGATCATCGTGTTTTGCCTGGCCCTGGCCTGGTTTGACAACCCGCACCTGCTGCGCTGGTACCCGAGCCTGGTCAGTGCGTTCATGTTGACGCTGTTCGGCCTGAGCCTGAAATACGGCCCGCCGATGGTCGAGCGCCTGGCACGCATGACCGAGCCGCAATTGCCGCCGAAAGCCATTGTGTATACGCGCCAGGTCACCGTGGTGTGGAGCGTGTTTTTTCTGTGTAATGGCCTGCTCGCCGCCGCCCTCACCCTGTGGGCGCCACTGAGCTGGTGGACGTTGTACAACGGCCTGATCGCCTACGGGCTGATGGGGCTGTTGTTTGCCGTGGAATGGCTGGTACGACAAAGGGTTCGAGGCCGCGTATGAATGGGTTGAAACTTGAGCACTTGCTGCTTGAGCCGTTGGAACAGCGCTGGGTCACCACCGAGCCTGCGATGAATCACGCCCAACTGTGGGAGCAATCTCTGCGCCTGGCGGCAGGCCTGCACGCACGCGGCATTCAGCGCGTGGCCGTGCATCTGGAAGACGCCGGCCTGCTGGCGATCGCCCTGCTGGGTGCCTGGCGCGCCGGCGTCGGCGTGCTGCTGCCCGCCGATCTGCAACCGCAGACCCGCCAACGCTGGGCCGATGCCGTCGACGCCTGGCTGACCGAAGCGGCCGATCTGGACGTGCTGTATCAAGCGCCGTTGAGCCCTGCCGCGCTCGATCTGGATGCCTGCCAGTTAAGCCTGTGTACCTCCGGTTCCAGCGGCGAGCCCAAGCGCATCGACAAGACCCTGCGCCAACTGGCCAACGAGGTGCAGGCGCTGGAAGCGCTGTGGGGCGCAGATCTTAAAGACGCGTGCATCATCGGCAGCGTCGCCACCCAGCACATCTACGGTTTGTTGTTCCGCGTGCTATGGCCGTTATGCGCCGGCCGCACCTTCGTGCGCCGCCAACTGGCCTTCCCGGAGGATTTGCAGCGCGCCAGCCGCGAGCACGCGCAGTTCGCCTGGGTCGCCAGCCCGGCGCTGCTCAAGCGGATGGGCGACAACCTCGACTGGCCGGCCCTGAGCCAAGTGTCGCGGGTGTTCTCCTCCGGCGGCGCGTTGCCCATCGACGCGGCCGCCAGCCTGTACGAGCGCTTGCAGCAATGGCCGACGGAAATCCTCGGCAGCTCGGAAACCGGCGGCATTGCCTGGCGCCAAGGCGCGCAACCGTGGCAAGCGTTCGCCGACGTAAAACTGAGCCAGGACGCCGACGGCGCCCTGTGCATCGCCTCACCGTACCTGCCCGTCGGGCATATCGAACAGACCGCCGACGCCGCCCGCCTGCATGCCGACGGCCGCTTCGAACTGCTGGGCCGCCTGGATCGCATCGTCAAACTGGAAGAAAAACGTATCTCCCTGCCCATGCTCGAACAGGCCCTGATGGCGCACCCCTGGGTCGCCGACACTCGCCTGGGCGTGGTCCAGGAAAACCGCGCCAGCCTCGGGGCCCTCGTGGTGCTGAGCGCCGACGGCCTGCATGCCCTGCGCAACCAGGGCCGGCGTACCGTCACCCAAACCCTGCGCCAACACCTCAGCCAACACTGCGAAGCCCTGGCCCTGCCGCGTCGCTGGCGTCTACTGCGGCACTTGCCCCTGAACAGCCAAGGCAAGCTGCCCCAGGCCGACATTGAAGCACTGCTGCTCGCGCCCCGGCCAAAAGCACCCGACGTGCTGGAGCAAGTCGAAGCCGACGGCGAATGGACCCTGCAACTGAGCATCCCGCCGGACCTGGCCTACTTCAGCGGCCACTTCCCGGTGACGCCAGTGCTGCCGGGCGTGGTGCAGGTGGAGTGGGCGTTCAACCTCGGCCAGCAACTGCTCGACCTGCCGGCGACCTTTGCCGGCATGGAAGTGCTCAAGTTCCAGCAACTGGTGCGCCCCGGCGACCAGATCGAACTGCACCTGCGCTTCGACCCGGAACGCAGCAAGCTGTATTTCGCCTACCGTAACGGCGTCGCGGCCTGCTCCAGTGGCCGGATTCAACTGGAGGCGACAGATGATTGAGCTCTTGTGGCGAGGGAGCTTGCTCCCGCTGGGCTGCGAAGCGGCCCCAATACAGGCGACCGAAATCATCCAGGTTAATTGCGCAGCCTGGGTTGGGAGCGCTTCGCACTCCAGCGGGAGCAAGCGCCCTCGCCACAAGGTGAGCGGTAACCTTAAGAAGGTGCATCATGCATAACCCCTGCGCCCTGATCCCGGTCTACAACCATGAAGCCGCCGTACCGGCCGTGGTCCACAGCCTGCTCGACAGCGGCCTGCCGTGCCTGCTGGTGGACGATGGCAGCAGCCCGGCGTGCGCGGCGGTGCTGGCGCAATTGGCGAGCCTCGACAACGTCAGCCTGCTCACCCTGCCGAGCAACCAAGGCAAGGGCAGCGCCGTGATGGCGGGTTTCCGCGAAGCAGCGCGCCTGGGCTTTACCCATGCCCTGCAAGTGGACGCCGACGGCCAACACGACCTGCGCGAAGTCGAGAACTTTATCGACACCTCACGCCGGCACCCCACGGCGGTGATCTGCGGCTATCCCGAATACGACGACAGCGTGCCCAAGGGCCGCCTGTACGCGCGTTACCTGACCCACGTGTGGGTGTGGATCAATACGCTGTCGCTGCAGATTCGCGATTCGATGTGCGGCTTTCGCGTGTACCCGCTGGCACCGACCCTGGCCCTGATGAACTCGGCCTACATCGGCACCCACATGGATTTCGACTCGGACATCCTGGTGCGCCTGGCCTGGCGCAACCAGCCGATGCGCTGGCTGCCGACCAAGGTGCATTACCCCGCCGACGGCCTGTCGCACTTCCGCCTGTTCCGCGACAACGTGCGCATCTCGGCCATGCACACCCGGCTGTTCTTCGGCATGTTGGTGCGCGCACCGATGATTCTGTGGCGACGGTGGCAGGCATGAGCGACAGCGGCAAACACTGGGCCGACCGCGAAGAGCGCGGCAGTTTCTGGCTGATGAAACTCACCGCTGTCGCCGCCAAGCTGCTCGGGCGCCGGCTGTTGAGCCCGCTGTTGTACGGCATCGTGTTGTACTTCTTCCTGTTCGGCCGCACCGCGCGCCAGAGCGTCTGGCAATACCAGCAGCGCCTGGCGCAATGGAGCGGCCGCGATGAACTGCGCCCGACCCAGCGCAAAGTCTTCGGCCAGTTCATGGCGTTTGCCGATGCGCTGCTGGACAAGCTCGACGTGTGGAACGGCAAGCTGCGCATCGAGCAGATCGAAATCAACGACCCGGCGCAATTGCGCGGCCAATTGCGTGGCGAACGCGGGCAGATGCTAGTGGGCGCACACCTGGGCAACCTCGAAGTGTGCCGCGCGCTCGCGGAGATTGGCGAAAAAGTCACCATGAACGTGCTGGTCCACACCAAGCACGCCGAACGCTTCAACCGCCTGCTGGGCGAAGCCGGCGCGACCCATTTGCGCCTGATCCAGGTCAGCGAGCTGGACCCGGCCACCATGCTGCTGCTCAGCCAACGCCTGGACGACGGCGAATGGCTGGCGATTGCCGGTGACCGCGTGCCGCTGCACGGCGGGCGCACGGTGCGCGTGGACTTCCTCGGCCACGATGCCGCCTTCCCCCAAGGCCCGTGGCTGCTGGCCGGGCTGCTGAAATGCCCGGTGAACCTGCTGATGTGCCTCAAGCACCAGGGCCGCTATCGCCTGACCATCGAACCGTTTACCCAACTGATCGAATGGAAACGCAGCACCCGCGAGCAGGTCATAACCCTGTGGACCGCGCGCTACGCCGCACGCCTGGGCCAGTTCTGCCTGGAAGCGCCCCAACAATGGTTCAACTTTTACCCTTTCTGGAAGACCGATGACGACGCATCTTGAGCCGGTAACGTTTGGCGAACGCGCTTTGCGCATTGAAGACGTATTGGCCCTGGCCAACCGTCAGGTGCCCACGCACTTGCAGGACGATGCCGCCTATCGCCAGCGCATCGCCAAGGGCGCGCAGTTCCTCGACTCGCTGCTGGACAAGGAAGGCGTGATCTACGGCGTGACCACCGGTTATGGCGACTCCTGCGTGGTGGCCGTGCCGTTGCAGCACGTCGAAGCCCTGCCGCGTCACCTGTACACCTTCCACGGTTGCGGCCTGGGCAAGTTGCTCGACGCCCAAGCCACCCGCGCCGTGCTCGCGGCGCGTTTGCAGTCGCTGTGCCACGGCGTGTCCGGGGTGCGCGTGGAACTGCTCGAGCGCCTGCACGCGTTCCTCGAACACGACGTGCTGCCGCTGATCCCGGAAGAAGGCTCGGTGGGCGCCAGCGGCGACCTGACGCCGCTGTCCTACGTGGCCGCGACGCTGTCCGGCGAACGCGACGTGCTGTTCCGTGGCGAACGCCGCCAGGCCATCGACGTGCACCGCGAACTGGGCTGGGAACCGCTGGTACTGCGCCCCAAGGAAGCCCTCGCGCTGATGAACGGCACCGCCGTGATGACCGGCCTCGCCTGCCTGGCCTTCGCCCGCGCCGACTACCTGCTGCAACTGGCCACGCGCATCACCGCGCTGAACGTGGTGGCGCTGCAAGGCAACCCGGAACACTTCGACGAGCGCCTGTTCGCCGCCAAACCGCACCCGGGGCAGATGCAAGTCGCCGCGTGGTTGCGCAAGGATCTGGCGATTGATGCGCCGACCGCGCCGCTGCACCGTTTGCAGGATCGCTACTCGTTGCGCTGCGCGCCCCACGTCCTCGGCGTGCTGGCCGACAGCCTGAACTGGCTGCGCTCGTTCATCGAGATCGAACTCAACAGCGCCAACGACAACCCGATCATCGACGCTGAAGAAGAGCGCGTGCTGCACGGCGGGCACTTCTATGGCGGGCACATCGCCTTCGCCATGGACAGCCTCAAGACCCTGGTGGCCAACGTCGCCGACCTGCTCGACCGCCAGCTCGCGCTGCTGGTCGACGTGCGTTACAACCACGGCCTGCCGAGCAACCTGTCGGGAGCCCCGGCCGATCGCGCGATGATCAACCACGGCTTCAAAGCCGTGCAGATCGGCACCAGCGCCTGGACCGCCGAAGCGCTGAAAAACACCATGCCGGCCAGTGTGTTCTCGCGCTCCACCGAGTGCCACAACCAGGACAAAGTGAGCATGGGCACCATCGCCGCCCGCGACGCAATCCGCGTGCTGGAACTGACCGAGCAAGTCGCCGCCGCCACCCTGCTCGCCGCCAACCAAGGCGTGTGGCTGCGCGCCCAGGCCGCCGAAGCGCGCCCGCTGCCGCCGGCGTTGGCGGCGATGCACAGCGAGCTGGCCAAAGACTTCCCGCCGGTGATCGAAGACCGCGCCCTCGAAGGCGAACTGCGCCTGTGCCTGCAACGCATCGCCGAACAACACTGGAGGCTGCATGCGTAGTCAGGGCGTGCTGCATTGCGACACTGAAATCCTCGTGCCGTTTTTCGACATCGACACCATGAACGTGGTCTGGCACGGGCACTACGTGAAGTACCTGGAAATCGCCCGCTGCGCCCTGCTCGACACGATCGGCCACAACTACACGGCGATGCTCGAATCGGGCTACGCCTGGCCGGTGATCGACCTGCAACTGCGCTATGTGCGCGGCGCTACCTTCGGCCAGACGATCAACGTGCGCGCCAGCCTGGTGGAATGGGAGAACCGTTTGAAGGTCAACTACCTGATCACCGACCGCGCCAGCGGCGAACGCCTGACCCGCGCCAGCACGGTGCAAGTGGCGGTAGACATCGCCAGCCGCGAGATGCAACTGGCGTCCCCCACAGTCTTCACCCACGCCGTCGAAAGGGCCTTGAAATGCTGACCCCTGTAGGAGCGAGCTTGCTCGCGAAGATCGTCAACGATAACGCTGGTCACCCGACACCCCGTGGTGCCCTCAGGTTTTTCGCGAGCAAGCTCGCTCCTACAGTGTTCGCGTTGTTTGGTTTTTCGGCGGCGGCCCATGCCTTCGACCTACAGCAACTCAGCGACCAGTTGGCCAAACCCAGCGTGATCCACGGCAGCTTCATCCAGGAAAAACACCTGCGCGCCCTGCCGCAACCCTTGGTCAGCAAAGGCACCTTCGTCCTGGCCAAGGACCACGGCCTGCTGTGGCTGCTCAAAACCCCGCTGCAACAGGATTACCGCATCAGCGCCCAAGGCATTGCGCGGCGGGATGCCAATGGCTGGCAAACGCTGCCGAACAAGAGCGCCGGGGCCGAGCAGAACCGCCTGTTCCTCGCCGTGCTGCAGGGCGACAGCAGCGGCTTGCAGCGTGACTTCGACTTGCAACTACAGGGTGAAGCCGAGCAGTGGAAGCTGACGCTGACCCCGCGCTCGCTGCTGCTCAAGCAAGTGTTCAATCAGATCAATATCGACGGCGGCACGCTGGTACACACCATAGAACTGCTGGAAACCCAGGGCGACAGCACCGTGCTGCGCATGCAGGACAGCAGTGCCGACCTTCCCCTGAGCGCTGCGGAGCAACACGACTTTGCCCAGTGAGCGTTTATTGCCGCGCCTGTTCCTGATCCTGCTGGTGGCCGTGCTGGCGCTGGCCGGCTGGCAATGGCGCCATGGCGCGCCGTTGTCGGCCAACCTGATGGAACTGGTGCCGGGTAGCACGCCGGACGCCCTCGAACTGCAAGCCGAACAGCGCATGCAGGAACCGCTGAACCGCGAAATGCTGGTCCTGGTGGGGCACGCCGACCGCCAGCAAGCGGTCAACGTAGCCGAGCAATTGGGTGAGCGCTGGCAAGCCAGCGGCCTGTTTGAAAAAGTCCAATGGAACCTGCAAGCCGACCTGCCGGCGCTGCGTGCGCAGTTGTTGCGCGGTCGCCTGTCGATGCTCGCGGCCAAGGACCGCGAGCAACTGATCGACCACCCCGACGCGTTCATCCAGCAGCGCGTGCAAGCGCTGTTCGACCCGTTCACCGGGTTCAGCCTGGTGCCGAGCCAGGACGACTGGCTGGGCCTGACCGGGCGCATTCAGAACAGCCAGCCGCAGCGCGGCGCGGTGCAATTGGATATCGGCAGCGGCACGTTGATCGCCGATGCCGACGGCAAGAGCTGGGTGATGCTGCGCGCGCGCACCACCGGCAATGCCTTCGATATGAAACTGCCGCTGCAAGTCGCCGATTTGCTCCAGGCCAGCCGCGCCCAGGCCGCCGAGCACGGCGCGCAACTGCTCGCGGCCAGCGGTTTGCTCTACGCCGCCGCCGGGCAACAGCAAGCCTCCCGCGAAATCACCTGGGTCGGCGGCGGCGCGACCGTCGGCATTCTGCTGCTGTTGCTCCTGGCGTTCCGGCGCTGGCGCGTGCTGCTGGCCTTCGTGCCGGTGCTGGTGGGCATGCTGTTCGGCGCGGTGGCCTGTGTGGCGCTGTTCGGGCATATGCATGTGATGACGCTGGTGCTCGGCTCCAGCCTGATTGGCGTGGCGGTGGATTACCCGCTGCACTACTTGTCGAAAAGCTGGAGCCTGCAGCCGTGGCGCAGTTGGCCGGCGTTGCGCCTGACCCTGCCGGGCCTGAGCCTGAGCCTGGCGACCAGTTGCATCGGCTACCTGGCGCTGGCCTGGACGCCGTTCCCGGCGCTGACCCAGATCGCCGTGTTCTCCGCCGCAGGCCTAGCCGGTGCATACCTGTGCGCCGTGTGCCTGCTGCCGGCGCTGCTCAACGGTGTCGAACTGCGCCCGGCGCAATGGCCGCTGCGCATCGCCGAAGGCCTGTGGCTGATGCGTAGCGGGTTGATCAAACGGGTGCCGAGCGCAGTGCTGCTGGTGTGGGTGCTGCTGTTTTGTGCCGGCGGCTTGTGGCAATTGAACAGTAAAAACGATCTGCGCCAGTGGATCGGCGCCCCGCCGCAATTGCTGCAGGAAGCCCAGGCCGTGGCGCGGATCACCGGGTTCCAACCCACCAGCCAGTTCTTCCTGGTGCGCGCCGACAATCAGCAGCAGTTGCTGGAACGCCAGGCCGCCCTGGGCCAGCGCCTGGAGCAGTTGGTGAATATGGACAAGCTCCAGGGTTATCTGGCGCTCAATCAACTGGTCAACCTGCCCGCCGAGCAACAACAGTTGCGCGAGGCCCTGAATAAACTGCCAGAGCACTGGCAGCCGCTGCTCGACCTCGGCGTGCCCGTCGGCGCACTGCAAGCCGAAGTCGCGCAACTGCAAGCGCTGCCCACCGAAGACATCGACGCCGCACTGCTCGGGCCGCTGGGCGAACCCTGGCGCACGCTGTGGCTGGGCCCGGTCGACGGCGGCGTAGCAGCCATGGTCAGCCTGCAAGGCTTGAACAACCCAGCGCTGCTGCAGGTGCAGGCCGTGGACTTGCCGGGAGTGCAACTGGTGGATCGCCTGGGGGATTTGAACCGGGTGTTCGCCGCCACGCAGATCAGCGCGGCTGAATTGAAACTGATGTCCTGCGGGCTGATCGTGCTGTTGCTGATCGTGCCCTTCGGGTTTGGCGGCGCACTGCGCATTGTCGCCCTGCCGTTGCTGGCCGCGCTGTGCAGCCTGGCCAGCTTCGGTTGGCTGGGCCAGCCGCTGACGCTGTTCAGCCTGTTCGGCCTGCTGCTGGTCACCGCCATCAGTGTCGACTACGCGATCCTGATGCGTGAGCAGATCGGCGGCCCCGCGGTGAGCCTTTTGGGAACACTGCTGGCGGCGCTGACGACGTGGTTGTCGTTTGGCCTGCTGGCGGTGTCGAGTACGCCTGCGGTGAGTAATTTCGGCCTGTCGGTCAGCCTGGGCCTGGCCTTCAGCTTTATGCTGGCGCCCTGGGCCGGCCGCCAGAAGCATGCCTCATGAATGTGATTATCGCCAAACTGGCAAGGAGCCCTCGTGCCCATAGTTGAAATGGAACGTCGCCAGGTGGTGGTGATCGGTGCCGGCCCGTCCGGTGCCATCGCCGCCGCGCTGTTAAAGCGTAAAGGGCATGATGTGCTGATTATCGAGCGCCAGCATTTCCCGCGCTTTTCGATTGGTGAAAGCCTGCTGTCGCACTGCATCGACTTTATCGAAGAAGCCGGCATGCTCGACGCCGTGCAGGCGGCGGGTTTCCAAGTAAAAACCGGTGCCGCGTTCGCCTGGGGCGAGCGCTACAGCGCGTTTGATTTCGCTGACACGTTCAGCCACGGCAAGCCGACCACCTTCCAGGTGCAGCGCGGCGAGTTCGACAAGTTGCTGGCCGATCAAGCAGCGTTGCAAGGCGTCGACATCCGTTACGGCGAAACCATCGTCGGCGTGGATTTCAGCGGTGAAACCCACTACCTGCATGTGCGCCGGGAGAACGGCAGCGAGTATCACGTCAAAGCCAAATTCGTGCTTGATGCCAGCGGCTATGGCCGCGTACTGCCGCGCCTGCTGGACCTCGAAGCGCCGTCGGACTTCCCGGTGCGCCAGGCGGTGTTCACCCATGTCGAGGACCGCATCGAACACCCAGGCTTCGACCGCACCAAGATCCTCGTGACAACCCACCCGACCCAACGCGACATCTGGTTCTGGACCATTCCGTTCAGCAACGGCCGTTGCTCGGTAGGTGTGGTGGCGGCCAAGGAGCATTTTGCCGGCCGTGACGCCGATCTCGACGCCTGCCTGCGCGGGTTCATCGACGAAACCCCGAGCCTGTCCGGCGTGCTGCAGAACGCCGTGTGGGACACCCCCGCGCGCACCATCGGCGGCTACTCGGCCAACGTCAAAACCTTGCACGGCCCGGGCTTTGCGCTGCTGGGCAACGCGGCAGAATTCCTCGACCCGGTGTTCTCCTCGGGCGTGACCATCGCCATGCGTTCGGCGAGCATGGCGGCCGGCGTGCTGCATCGTCAGCTCAACGGCGAAGCCGTGGACTGGCAGCGCGAGTTTGCCGAACCACTGAAGCGCGGCGTCGACACCTTCCGCTGCTACGTTGAAGGCTGGTACGCCGGGACGTTCCAGGATGTTATTTTTCACGCCGGCAGCTCGCCGGAGATTCGCCGGATGATCAGCTCGATCCTCGCCGGCTACGCCTGGGATGAGCGCAACCCGTTTGTCAGCGAGCCCAAACGGCGGTTACGGATGTTGTCGGAAATTTGTGCAGGGGATGCCGTGTGAGCAGTCAGTACTTAAGCAAGAATTACGTCGAAGAAACCAAGTTCGGCTTCTGGTTCCTGCGCAGCCACACCTGGCAGCACCACGTGTTGCGCGTGGCGATCAACGACCTGCGCCGCCTGTTCAGCGAGCCGCTGCCGGTGGCGCCGGTATTGCTGGACGCCGGCTGCGGCCAGGGCAAATCCTTCAAGCTGCTACAGCAAGTGTTCGAGCCGTCGCGCCTGATCGGGCTGGATGCCGACCCGCACAGCCTTGAGCTGAGCAAGGCGGAGGCCGCGCGCCAAGGGCTGAACGTCGAGCTGATCGGCAGCGACTGCGCCACCCTCAACGTCGCGGACGCCAGTGTCGATATCCTGTTTTGCCACCAGACCTTCCATCATCTGGTTGAGCAGCATCGCGCACTGAAAGAGTTCTATCGGGTGCTCAAGCCCGGCGGCTATTTGCTGTTTGCCGAGTCCACCGAGGCCTATATCGACACCTGGGTGATTCGCTGGCTGTTCCGCCACCCCATGCAGGTGCAGAAAAGCGCCGAAGAGTACCTGCAGATGCTGCACGAACAGGGCTTTGAGTTCGGCGCGCAGAACGTCTCGTACCCCTACTTGTGGTGGAGCCGGGCCAGTGATTTCGGCCTGCTGGAACGCTGGGGCCTGCGCAAGGCACCGCCGGTGGGCCAGCGCGAGGAAACCCTGGTCAACTGCGTGGCACGCAAGCCCTTGGCGAGCGCGGCACCATGATGCGTTTGCTGCTGATCGGCTGCCTGTTGCTGCTGAGCGCCTGCGCCAGCCAACCGTCATTGCCGGAAAGAGCCCCGGCACTCGCCTTGCCAATGCAACTGCACGTGCAGCGCCTGGCGGACGGCCAGAGCCAGGACTGGTTGCTGGTGATCCAGCGCGAAGGCCGTGCGATTCGCTGGTCGATGATGGACCCGCTGGGCATCCCCCTGGCCCGGCAAAAACTGATCGACGGCCAGTGGCAGGCCGACGGGTTGCTGCCGCCCAATCCCCAGGCGCGCGAGCTGTTCGCCGCGTTGCTGTTTGCACTGAGCTCGGCGGATGACCTCCGCGCGCTTTACCCGAACGCCCAAGCGATGGACCTGACGCGCACCCTGCCGGGCCATTGGCAAATCGTGTATCAGTCATCCGAGGTGTTTCGCGTGAACATGAGCGGGCAGCCCCTGAGCTATCGCATCACCCCGCTGGGAATGGCGCGATGACCGCCTACCTCAATGCCCTCGGCGTGATCTGCGCCCTCGGGCGCGGCCAGGCCGACGTCAGCCGCAGCCTGTTTGCCGGCGACTGCTCCGGCATGCGCGCCGAAAGCGGCTGGGTGCCCGAGCGGGTGCTGCCGGTTGCCGGTGTGCCGGGCGAACTGGCGACCATCCCGCCCGAGCTGGGCCAGCAGAGCAGCCGCAATAACCAGTTGTTGCTGGAAGCCGCGTTACAGATCGAGGACGAGATCCGCCAGGCGATCCAACGCTACGGCGCGGCGCGGGTCGGCATTGTGCTCGGCACCAGCACCTCGGGCATCGACGAAGCCAGTCGCGGCATTGCCCATTACCTGCGCGATCACCAGTTCCCCGGCGACTATGACTACCAACAACAGGAACTCAGCGCCCCGGCGAACTTCCTCGCCGACTGGCTGCAACTGAGCGGCCCGGCCTATGTGATTTCCACCGCCTGCACCTCCAGCGCCCGCGCCTTGATGAGCGCCCGGCGCCTGCTGGACCTGGGGGTGTGCGATGCGGTGATCTGCGGCGGCGTCGACAGCCTGTGCAAGCTGACCCTCAACGGCTTTAGCGCGCTGGAGGCGGTATCGAGCGAGCGCTGCAACCCGTTTTCGGTGAACCGCAACGGCATCAACATCGGCGAAGCGGCGGTGCTGTTCCTGATGACTCGGGAACCCGCCCCCATCGCGCTGCTGGGCAGTGGCGCAAGTTGCGATGCGCACCATATCTCCGCGCCGGAGCCTGGCGGTAAAGGCGCCTTGCAGGCGATGCGCAAGGCCCTGGCCAGCGCTCGCTTAACGCCGGAGCAGATCGGCTACCTGAACCTGCACGGCACCGCCACCCAACACAACGACGCCATGGAAAGCCTGGCCGTCGCCAGCCTGTTCCCCGACGGCGTGGCCTGTTCATCGACCAAACCGATGAGCGGCCACACCCTGGGCGCGGCCGGCGCGCTGGAAGCGGCGTTCTGCTGGCTGAGCCTGGCCCACGGCCGGCTGCCCCCCCACGTATGGGACGGCCAGGGCGACCCGGCGCTGCCCGCCTTGCAGTGGGCACGCAACGGCGCCGCCCTGGAAAAACGCTGCCTGATGAGCAACTCGTTTGCGTTCGGCGGCAACAACGTCAGCCTGATTATCGGAGAGGCCCCATGATCGATTGGCCACTCGCCACACTGCTGCCCCATGCGGGCGACATGATCCTGCTCGACCAGGTGCTGTCGTTCGATGAAGAGCAGATTCACACCCGCCTCACCGTCAAGCCCGGTGGCTTGTTCAATCGCCCGGACGGCAGCCTGCAAGCCTGGGTCGGTATCGAGCTGATGGCGCAAAGCGTCGCGGCCTACGCCGGTTGCCGCGCGCGCCAGAACGGCCAGGCGGTAGAACTGGGCTTCTTGCTGGGCACACGTAAGTTCGAGTGCAACGTCGAGCACTTCCCAGCCGGTACCGAGCTGACCATCCACGGCCTGCGTTCCCTGGAAGACGACAACGGCATGGGTGTGTTCGAATGCCACCTGACCGGCGAGGGTATCCACGCCAGTGCCCGCCTGAACGTATTTAGACCGCCCCAGGCGGCCACCTATTTAGATGAATCGAAGGACGAAACGCCATGACTGAATCCGTACTGGTCACCGGCTCCAGCCGTGGCATCGGCCGCGCCATTGCCCTGCGCCTGGCCCAGGCCGGGCACGACATCGTGCTGCATTGCCGCAGCGGTCGAGCAGAAGCCGACGCGGTGCAGGTCGAGATCGAGGCCCTGGGCCGCAAGGCGCGGGTGCTGCAATTCGACGTTTCCGAGCGTGCCGACTGCAAGGCAATCCTCGAAGCCGACGTGGAGCAACATGGCGCGTATTATGGCGTGGTGCTCAACGCAGGCCTGACCCGCGACGGCGCGTTTCCGGCCTTGTCGGAAGACGACTGGGACGTGGTGATGCGCACCAACCTCGACGGTTTCTACAACGTGCTGCACCCGGTGATGATGCCGATGATCCGTCGGCGCGCAGCCGGGCGTATCGTGTGTATCACCTCGGTGTCCGGGCTGATCGGCAATCGCGGCCAGGTCAACTACAGCGCCTCCAAGGCCGGCCTGATCGGCGCGGCCAAGGCTCTGGCCATCGAGTTGGGCAAGCGCAAGATCACCGTCAACTGCGTCGCCCCGGGCTTGATCGACACCGCGATGCTCGATGAAAACGTGCCGGTGGAAGAGCTGATGAAGATGATCCCGGCGCAGCGCATGGGCACGCCGGAAGAAGTCGCCGGCGCGGTGAATTTCCTGATGTCGGCCGAAGCAGGCTATATCACCCGCCAGGTCTTGGCCGTGAACGGAGGTCTGTGCTGATGAAGCGCGTGGTAGTAACCGGCATGGCCGGCATGACCTCCCTGGGCAGCGACTGGGACACCATCGCCGCCAACTTTCGCGCCAACCGCAGCGGCATCCGGCGCATGGACGAGTGGGACCGTTTTAGCGAATTGAACACGCGTCTGGCCGGGCCGATCGATGACTTTGTCGTGCCCGCGCACTGGACGCGCAAACAACTGCGCAGCATGGGCCGCGTATCGCGCCTGGCGGTGTGGGCGGCGGAACAGGCGTTAAAAGACGCCGGCTTACTCGGCGACGAGTCGATCAAGGACGGGCGCATGGGCGTGGCCTGCGGCTCGTCCACCGGCAGCACCGACGAGATCAAGGCCTTCGGCAACATGCTGCTCAACTCGGTGGCCGAGGGGCTGAACGCCAACTCCTATGTGCGCATGATGCCCCACACCACGGCGGCGAATATCAGCATCTTCTTCGGCCTCACCGGGCGCTTGATCCCCACGTCCAGCGCCTGCACCAGCGGCAGCCAGGGCATCGGCTATGCCTACGAGGCGATCAAGTTCGGCCGCCTGCCGCTGATGCTCGCCGGCGGCGCCGAAGAGCTGTGCCCCACCGAAGCCATGGTGTTCGACGCACTCTACGCCACCAGCCTGAAGAACGATGCACCACAGACCAGCCCGCGCCCCTACGACAGCGGCCGCGACGGCTTGGTGATCGGCGAAGGCGGCGGCATGCTGGTGCTCGAAGAACTGGAACACGCCCTGGCCCGTGGCGCGCATATCCACGCCGAAATTGTCGGTTTCGGCAGCAACGCCGACGGCCAGCACACCACCCGCCCGGAACAGAAAACCATGCGCCGCGCCATGGAGCTGGCCCTGGAAGACGCGGGGCTTGAGCCCTCGGCCATCGGCTATGTGAACGGCCATGGCACCGCCACCGACCAGGGCGACATCGCCGAGACGCTGGCCACCCACAGCCTGTTCGGCAGCCGCATGCCCATCAGTTCGCAGAAGAGCTTCCTTGGCCACACCCTGGGCGCGTGCGGGGCGCTGGAGTCGTGGTTCAGCATCGAGATGATGAACCGCGACCAGTACGTCCACACCTTCAACCTGGATTCAGTCGACCCGAAGTGCGGCGAGCTGGATTACCTGCAAGGTGAGTTTCGCGAGATGCACCACGACTACGTGATGAACAACAATTTTGCCTTTGGCGGCGTCAACACCTCGTTGATCTTCCGCCGCTGGCCCTGACTTTTAACCGACTGGAGAAAACGGAATGTCTTCCTTGCTACGCGCCACCCTGATCACCCTGGCCCTGCTGACCAGCGCCGGTTGCACCAGCAAACCGGTGCTCAACACCCAGCACGACTTGCCAGCGAGTGCCCAGATCAGCGAAGAAAAAGTCAAACAGGTGATCGTCGCCGCCCTGCAAAAACGCGAATGGACCGTGCTACGCCAGAGCCCCCAACGGGTGCAGGCCGAGATCACTGTGCGCAACCAGTACTACGCCGCCATCGACATCCGCTACACCCGCAACAGCTACGCCATCACCTACCGCGACAGCCGCGACCTGGGCTACAAGGACGGCAAGATCCATCGCAACTACAACCGTTGGGTGAGCATGCTGGATCGGGACATCATGGCGGGGTTGCGTTCGGCTGGAATGCAGTAGACCCGGAAACGACAAAGGGCGCCTTTCGGCGCCCTCTTCACAAACAGGTTGGCTTGTCATCGCCGCTTCCTGCCTGGCTCTGCGATTGCTGGTTGCCCAGGATCCTCAGAGTCTCACAAGCCCCTTTCGGGAACTCGGGCAGTATGCCTGAAAACCTCCCCTCAGCAATTGCAGGCAAACCGCCGCTCATCTGCCGCTAAACTCACCGCAACCCAAGCGCGCTGCGAACCGCCGCCTTACGCCTCAACAACTCCACAAACGCCTTCGCCATCGGCGTTTGCACGTCCTTGCGCTGCACCAGCCACACCGCCGTCACCGCCTCCTGATCGAGCAAGGTGCGATAGACCACGCCATCGATGCGGATGCGCTGGTAAGACGCCGGCAGCACCGACACGCCCAACCCCGCCGCCACCAACCCGATGATGGTCATCGCCTCCCTGGCTTCCTGGGCAAAGTGCGGGCTGAAGCCGGCGTCGCGGGCGAGGTTGAGCAGTTGCGCGTAGAGGCCGCTGCCGTAGCTGCGCGGGAAAAACACGAACGGTTCGTCTGCCAATTGCGCCAGGTGCAAACCGCACTCGCTGCCTTGCACCAAGGGATGACCGGCGTTGAGCACCGCCACCAAGGGTTCGCGCATCAACTCCACCACACTCAGCGAATCCGGCAACGGCAGCGGGCGCATCAAGCCGACCTGGATCGACTCATCCACCAGCGACTCGGCGACCACAGCGCTGCTCATTTCCTGCAAATTCAGGTGGACCGCCGGGAACGCCTGACGAAACGCAAAGATCGCCTGGGGGATGCTCGAATTGAACGGCGCCGACGACGTGAAGCCGATCTTCAGTTCACCCAGCTCACCCAACTGCGCCCGGCGTGCCACATCTGCGGCCTTATCGACTTGCGCCAGCACCAGTCGCGCCTCGTGCAGGAACAACCGCCCGGCTTCGCTCAGCTCGACCCGACGGTTGGTGCGTTCGAACAAGCGCGCGCCCACCTCGTGCTCCAGCGCCTGGATCTGCTGGCTCAGAGGCGGTTGCGAGATGCCGAGGACCTGCGCCGCCCGGCCAAAATGCAGTTCTTCGGCGACGGCAATGAAGTACCGTAGATGACGTAATTCCATAGCAATACCATTAGGTCGTAAAAGCTATCAAACAGGTCGAACAATATATTGGAAAGAATCATTAGGCAGCTATATTCTTTTTCAGATTGCCGGTCCTGGCAGGCTTTTCCTCCCCGAGGTCCCCGTGAAATCTGCTGTCGCTCCATTCGCTCAAGAAGTCCCGCCGACCGCCCTGGATGAGGTCGTGGCGCAGCTCAATGACGCGTACATCGAAAAAGGCACGCCGATGTTCATGCGCACCGTGTTGGCGCTGTTCTCCGGCGGGTTCGCGACGTTTGCCCTGCTGTATTGCGTGCAGCCGATGATGCCGGCGTTGTCCCACGAGTTTTCCATCAATGCGGCGCAAAGCAGCCTGGTGCTGTCGGTGTCTACGGCGATGCTCGCCCTGGGCCTGCTGATCACCGGGCCGATTTCCGACACGCTGGGGCGCAAGCCGGTGATGGTCGCCGCGTTGTTCTGCGCCGCGCTGGCCACCATCGCCAGCGGCCTGATGCCGAGCTGGGAAGGGATTTTGCTGATGCGCGCGCTGGTGGGGCTGTCGCTGAGTGGCCTGGCCGCCGTGGCGATGACGTACCTGAGCGAAGAGATCCACCCCCAGCACATCGGCCTCGCCATGGGCCTGTACATCGGCGGCAACGCCATCGGCGGCATGAGCGGGCGGCTGATCATTGGTGTGTTGATCGACTTCGTCAGTTGGCACACGGCAATGCTGATCATCGGCGCCCTGGCCCTGATCGCCGCGACGGTGTTCTGGAAAATCCTCCCCGAATCGCGCAACTTCCGCGCCAGTAGCCTCAAGCCGCGCAGCCTGGTGGACGGCTTTGTCGTGCACTTCAAGGACGCGGGCCTGCCGTGGCTGTTCCTCGAGGCCTTCCTGCTGATGGGCGCGTTCGTGACGATGTTCAACTACATCGGCTACCGCTTGCTGGCCGACCCGTATGACCTGAGCCAGGCCGTGGTCGGTCTGCTGTCGCTGGTGTACCTCTCGGGCATCTACAGCTCGGCGAAAATCGGCTCCCTGGCCGACCGCCTCGGCCGCCGCCGCGTGCTGTGGGCCACCATCGTGTCGATGCTTGCCGGCATCGTCCTGACCCTGTTCACCCCGCTGTGGCTGGTGATACCCGGCATGCTGGTGTTCACGTTCGGCTTCTTCGGCGCCCACTCGGTGGCCAGCAGCTGGATCGGCCGCCGCGCGGTGAAGGCCAAGGGGCAAGCGTCGTCGTTGTACCTGTTCTGCTACTACGCGGGGTCGAGCGTTGCCGGCACCGCGGGTGGGTTCTTCTGGCACTTCGCCGGGTGGAACGGGATTGGTGGGTTCATCGTCGCACTGTTGATCGGCGCGTTGCTGGTGGCGCTGAAGCTGGCGAAACTGGCGCCGCTGCAAACGGCCTGACAAACAAAAACGCCCGGCATAAGCCGGGCGTTTTTTATTGCGCGCCAATCACTCGTGATACTGCGCCGACAACTCATGCACCGCACGCAGGAACGCGCCGGCATGTTCCGGGTTCACTTCCGGCGTAATGCCGTGACCCAGGTTGAACACATGCCCGCTGCCCTTGCCGTAGCTGGCCAGGATACGCCCGACTTCGGTGCAGATGGCTTCCGGCTTGGCGTACAGCACGGTCGGGTCCATGTTGCCTTGCAGCGCGACCTGGTTGCCGACGCGGCGGCGGGCTTCGCCGATGTCGCAGGTCCAGTCCAGGCCCAGGGCATCGGCGCCGACATCGGCGATGCTTTCCAGCCACAGGCCGCCGCCCTTGGTGAACAGGATCACCGGCACTTTACGGCCTTCGTGTTCACGGATCAGGCCGCTGACGATCTTGCGCATGTAGGCCAGGGAGAACTCCTGGTACGCCGCCGACGACAGGTTGCCGCCCCAGGTGTCGAAGATCTGCACCGCTTGCGCGCCGGCCATGATCTGGCCGTTGAGGTAAGAGGTGACCGACTGCGCCAGCTTGTCCAGCAGCAAGTGCATGGCCTGTGGGGTGTCGTAGAGCATGGCCTTGGTCTTGCGGAAGTCTTTCGACGAGCCGCCTTCGACCATGTAGGTGGCCAGGGTCCAGGGGCTGCCGGAGAAGCCGATCAGCGGCACGCGGCCATTGAGCTCGCGGCGGATGGTGCTGACGGCGTCCATCACGTAACCGAGGTCTTTGTGCGGGTCCGGGATCGGCAGCGCTTCGATGTCGGCCAGGGTGCTGATGACTTTCTTGAAACGCGGGCCTTCGCCGGTCTCGAAGTACAGGCCTTGGCCCATGGCGTCAGGAATGGTGAGGATATCGGAGAAGAGGATGGCCGCATCCAGTTCCGGGTAGCGGTCCAACGGCTGCAGGGTGACTTCGCAGGCGAACTCCGGGTTCATGCACAGGCTCATGAAGTCACCGGCCTGGGCGCGGCTGGCGCGGTATTCCGGCAGGTAGCGACCGGCTTGACGCATCATCCATACAGGGGTGACGTCAACGGGCTGCTTGAGCAGGGCACGAAGGAAACGGTCGTTCTTGAGGGCAGTCATGTCGGCATCCGCAAAAAAAGTACGGGCATTTTCTCAGAGCGCGACGCAAAAGGCACGGGATGAGCCGTGCCTTTTTTCTATCGCGTTGATTTACGACAATCTCTTGGGCACATCAAAACCAAATGTGGGAGGGGGCTTGCTCCCGATTGCAGTGTGTCAGTCTCAGTATCTTTAACTGAACCACCGCTATCGGGGGCAAGCCCCTCCCACATTTTGGCCACATTTCAAAGATGAAATGGGTTAGACCTGCAGGTAATCCAGGATCCCTTCGGCGGCATTGCGGCCTTCGAAGATCGCCGTTACTACCAGGTCGGAGCCGCGCACCATGTCGCCACCGGCGAAGATTTTCGGGTTGCTGGTCTGGTGCTTGTACTGGCCTTGTTCCGGGGCGACGACGCGGCCCTGGCTGTCGGTCTGGATCTGGAACTGCTCGAACCACGGCGCCGGGCTTGGGCGGAAGCCGAACGCGATGACCACGGCGTCGGCCGGGATGATCTCTTCGGAACCCGGGATCGGCTCAGGGCTGCGACGGCCACGGGCATCCGGTTCGCCGAGACGGGTCTCGACCACCTTCACGCCTTCGACGCGGTCTTCACCGACAATCGCGATCGGCTGGCGGTTGTAGAGGAATTTCACGCCTTCTTCCTTGGCGTTCTTCACCTCTTTGCGCGAGCCCGGCATGTTCGCTTCGTCACGACGATACGCACAGGTCACGGACTTGGCGCCCTGGCGGATCGAGGTGCGGTTGCAGTCCATCGCGGTGTCGCCACCGCCCAGCACCACGACCTTCTTGCCTTTCATGTCGACGAAGTCTTCCGGCGACTTTTCAAAGCCCAGGTTGCGGTTGACGTTGGCGATCAGGAAATCGAGCGCGTCGTGCACGCCCGGCAGGTCTTCACCGGCAAAGCCGCCTTTCATATAGGTGTAGGTGCCCATGCCCATGAATACGGCATCGTATTCGGCGAGCAGTTGCTCCATGGTCACGTCTTTGCCGACTTCGGTGTTCAGGCGGAACTCGATGCCCATGCCGGTGAACACTTCGCGACGGTGGCTCAGGACGGTTTTTTCCAGCTTGAACTCGGGGATACCGAAGGTCAGTAGGCCGCCGATTTCCGGGTTCTTGTCGAACACCACCGGGGTCACGCCGCCACGCACCAGCACGTCGGCACAGCCCAGACCCGCCGGGCCCGCGCCGATGATCGCGACGCGCTTGCCGTTCGGCTTGACCTTGGACATGTCCGGGCGCCAGCCCATGGCGAAGGCGGTGTCGGTGATGTACTTCTCCACCGAACCGATGGTCACCGCGCCGAAGCCGTCGTTGAGGGTGCAAGCACCCTCGCACAGACGGTCCTGCGGGCACACCCGGCCGCAGACTTCCGGCAGGGTGTTGGTCTGGTGCGACAGCTCGGCGGCGGCGAGGATGTTGCCCTCGGCCACCAGTTTCAGCCAGTTGGGAATGAAGTTGTGCACCGGGCACTTCCATTCGCAATACGGGTTACCGCACCCCAAGCAGCGGTGGGCCTGGTCGGCCGAGTGCTGGGGTTTGAAGGGTTCGTAGATTTCCACGAACTCTTTCTTGCGTTGACGCAACAGTTTCTTCTTCGGATCTTTGCGCCCGACATCGATGAACTGGAAGTCGTTATTCAGACGTTCAGCCATGTTAAAACCTCATCAAACTCTTCAGGCGCATATCACTGCGGGTTGGCACGGATGCTGGAAAGCAACGATTTCAGGTTGGCAGCCTTGGGCTTGACCAGCCAGAAACGACGCAGGTAATCATCAAGGTTCTCAGCGAGGTTACGACCCCATTCGCTGCCGGTTTCCTCGACGTACTCGTCCAGCACGTGCTGCAAGTGGTTACGGTGGGATTCCATCGCTTCGCCGCTGATCCGCTGGATCTCGACCAACTCGTGGTTGACCCGATCGACGAAGGAGTTGTCCTGGTCCAGCACGTAGGCGAAACCGCCGGTCATGCCCGAACCGAAGTTGTAACCGGTCTTGCCCAGTACCGCGACAAAGCCCCCGGTCATGTACTCGCAGCAGTGATCGCCAGTGCCTTCCACCACCGTGTGGGCACCGGAGTTACGCACGGCGAAACGCTCACCGGCCGTACCGGCGGCGAACAGCTTGCCGCCGGTGGCGCCGTACAAGCAGGTGTTGCCGATGATGGCACTGTCCTGGGTCTTGTAGACGCTGCCTTTAGGCGGAACGATCACCAGCTTGCCGCCGGTCATGCCCTTGCCCACGTAGTCGTTGGCGTCACCTTCCAGGTACATGTGCAGGCCGCCGGCGTTCCACACGCCGAAGCTCTGGCCCGCGGTGCCGGTGAAGCGGAAGGTGATCGGCGCCTTGGCCATGCCCTGGTTGCCGTGCTTGCGCGCGATTTCGCCGGAGATGCGTGCGCCGATGGAGCGGTCGCAGTTGCAAATGTCCATGCTGAATTCGCCGCCGCTGGCGTCGTTGATCGACGAAGTGGCCATCTCGACCATCTTCTCGGCCAGCAGGCCTTTGTCGAACGGTGGGTTGCGCTCCACCTGGCAGAATTGTGGCTTGTCTGCCGGGATGTGATCGCTGCCCAACAGCGGCGTCAGGTCCAGGTGTTGTTGCTTGGCGGTCTGGCCTTCGAGGATGTCCAGCAGATCGGTGCGGCCGATCAGCTCTTCGAGGGAGCGCACGCCCAGTTTGGCCAGCCACTCACGGGTTTCTTCGGCGACGTAGGTGAAGAAATTCACCACCATGTCGACGGTGCCGATGTAGTGATCCTTGCGCAGCTTCTCGTTCTGAGTGGCGACGCCGGTGGCGCAGTTGTTCAGGTGGCAGATGCGCAGGTATTTGCAGCCCAGGGCGATCATCGGCGCAGTGCCGAAGCCGAAACTTTCGGCGCCGAGGATGGCGGCCTTGATCACGTCGAGGCCGGTTTTCAGGCCGCCGTCGGTCTGCACGCGGACTTTGCCGCGCAGGTCGTTGCCGCGCAGGGTCTGGTGCGTTTCGGCGAGGCCCAGCTCCCACGGTGCGCCGGCGTACTTGATCGAGGTCAGCGGCGAAGCGCCGGTGCCGCCGTCGTAGCCGGAGATGGTGATCAGGTCGGCATAGGCCTTGGCCACACCGGCGGCGATGGTGCCCACGCCGGCTTCCGCGACCAGTTTCACCGAGACCAGGGCCTGCGGGTTGACTTGTTTAAGGTCGAAAATCAGCTGCGACAAGTCTTCGATCGAGTAGATGTCGTGGTGCGGCGGCGGCGAAATCAGGGTCACGCCCGGCACCGCATAACGCAGCTTGGCGATCAGACCGTTGACCTTGCCGCCTGGCAGTTGGCCGCCCTCACCGGGCTTGGCACCCTGGGCGACTTTGATCTGCAGCACTTCGGCGTTGACCAGGTATTCGGGGGTTACACCGAAACGGCCAGTCGCCACTTGCTTGATTTTCGAGCTCTTGATCGTGCCGTAGCGCGCCGGGTCTTCACCGCCTTCGCCGGAGTTGGAACGCGCACCCAGGCGGTTCATGGCTTCGGCCAGGGCTTCGTGGGCCTCGGGCGACAAGGCGCCCAGGGAAATACCGGCGGAGTCAAAGCGCTTGAGGACCGATTCCAGCGGTTCGATTTCGCTGATGTCCAGCGGCGTATCCAGGGTTTTCACCTTGAACATGTCGCGGATCATCGACACCGGGCGGTTATCCACCAGCGCGGTATATTCCTTGAACTTGGCGTAGTCGCCCTGCTGCACGGCGGCTTGCAGGGTGCTGACCACGTCCGGGTTGTAGGCGTGATATTCGCCACCGTGTACGAACTTGAGCAGGCCGCCTTGCTGGATCGGCTTGCGCGCACTCCAGGCTTCGGCCGCCAGGGCTTTCTGTTCGGCTTCGATGTCGACGAAACGCGCACCCTTGATGCGGCTCGGCACGCCACGGAAGCTCAGGTCGCAGACTTCTTCCGACAGACCGATGGCCTCGAACAACTGCGCGCCACGGTAGGAGGTGACGGTGGAGATGCCCATCTTCGACAGGATCTTCAGCAGGCCCTTGGTGATGCCTTTGCGGTAGTTCTTGAACACCTCGTAGAGGTCGCCCAGGACTTCGCCGGTACGGATCAGATCACCGAGCACTTCATAGGCGAGGAACGGGTACACCGCCGAGGCGCCGAAACCGATCAGCACCGCGAAATGGTGCGGGTCGCGGGCGGTGGCGGTTTCCACGAGGATGTTGGAGTCGCAGCGCAGGCCTTTTTCGGTCAGGCGGTGATGGACCGCGCCGGTGGCCAGGGAGGCGTGGATCGGCAGCTTGCCCGGTGCAATGTGACGGTCGGTCAGCACGATCTGGGTACGCCCGGCGCGCACGGCTTCTTCGGCCTGGTCCGCGACATTGCGCACCGCGGCTTCAAGGCCGAGGCTCTCGTCGTAGTTCAGGTCGATGATCTGACGGTCGAAGCCTGGGCGCTCCAGGGTCATCAGCGAGCGCCACTTGGCCGGGGAAATGACCGGCGAGCTGAGGATCACGCGGGAGGCGTGCTCAGGCGATTCCTGGAAGATGTTGCGCTCGGCACCGAGGCACACTTCCAGGGACATCACGATGGCTTCACGCAGCGGGTCGATCGGTGGGTTGGTCACCTGGGCGAACTGCTGGCGGAAGTAGTCGTATGGCGTGCGCACGCGCTGGGACAGCACGGCCATCGGCGTGTCGTCGCCCATCGAGCCGACCGCCTCGTAGCCTTGCTCGCCGAGCGGACGCAGCACCTGGTCGCGTTCTTCGAACGTGACCTGGTACATCTTCATGTACTGCTTGAGCTGGTCGATGTCGTAGAACGCCGAACCGTGGTCGTTGTCTTCCATGGTTGCCTGGATGCGCAGGGCGTTCTTGCGCAGCCATTGCTTGTACGGATGACGCGACTTCAAGCGGTTGTCGATCGCATCGGTGTCGAGGATCTGCCCGGTTTCGGTGTCAACGGCAAGGATCTGCCCAGGGCCGACGCGGCCTTTGGCGATCACGTCTTGCGGCTGGTAGTTCCATACGCCGATTTCCGACGCCAGGGTGATGAAACCGTTGGTGGTGGTCACCCAACGCGCCGGGCGCAGGCCGTTACGGTCGAGCAGGCACACCGCGTAGCGGCCGTCGGTCATGACCACGCCGGCCGGGCCGTCCCACGGTTCCATGTGCATCGAGTTGTACTCATAGAACGCCCGCAGATCGGGGTCCATGGTCTCGACGTTCTGCCACGCAGGCGGAATGATCATGCGCACGCCACGGAACAGGTCGATGCCGCCGGTGACCATCAGTTCGAGCATGTTGTCCATGCTGGAGGAGTCGGAGCCGACGCGGTTGACCAGCGGGCCGAGTTCTTCCAGGTCCATCAAATCGTTGGCGAACTTGGTGCGACGGGCCACAGCCCAGTTGCGGTTGCCGGTGATGGTGTTGATCTCGCCGTTGTGGGCGAGGAAGCGGAATGGCTGGGCCAGCGGCCATTTCGGCAAGGTGTTGGTGGAGAAGCGCTGGTGGAACACGCAGATTGCGGTTTGAAGGCGCTCATCGCTCAGGTCCGGATAGAAGGCGGTCAAGTCCGCCGGCATCATCAGGCCTTTATAAATGATGGTCTTGTGCGAAAAGCTGCAGATGTAGTGGTCGGTGTCAGCGGCATTGGACACGGACGAGCGACGACGCGATGTGAACAGCTTGATCGCCATGTCCTGGTCGCTCAGGCCGTCGCCCGCGATGAACACTTGTTCGATCTGCGGCAGGCGCTCCAAGGCCAGGCGGCCGAGCACGCTGGTGTCGATCGGCACTTTGCGCCAGCCGACGAGTTGCAGGCCGGCCGCGAGGATTTCGCGGTTCATGTTCTCGCGAGCGGCTTCGGCTTTGACCGGGTCCTGGTTGAAGAACACCATGCCCACCGCGTACTGCTTGGGCAGGTCGGCCGCGAAATGTTCTTTGGCGACAGCGCGCAGGAACAGGTCGGGCTTTTGAATGAGCAAGCCACACCCGTCACCGGTCTTGCCGTCGGCGTTGATCCCACCACGGTGGGTCATGCAGGTCAGGGCCTCGATGGCCGTTTGCAAAAGGGTATGACTGGGCTCGCCCTGCATATGGGCAATCAGGCCGAAACCGCAGTTATCCTTGAATTCATCGGGTTGGTACAGACCTGCTTTCATAGACGCTTTCTCACCAGGCTGCCTCTTATATCGAGGCAAATTTCTTTTCAATTCAACCAGTTACCTTCCACGCCGAACGTTCGTCGGCTTTGCAGGGGCAAAAGGGAGGTCATTGTACACACCGACACAGACGCTCACAAATTTAGCGACGAGATGTCGCAAATCTATGTCGCATTTATGAAAGGTTTAAAGCGATATGCTGTGCTAGTCAAAACTTTTTTAATTTTGACCGCTACGACTCAAAAGCCACTGTGACGCAGACACCACAACGCGCGCGGCCTTGAAGGCTGCACGCACTTGCGGTTTTTTTTGAGGTGCCGGGAGGGCGGCCTGGGTAAGGCCGCCGGATCTTCAGCGAGTTGCTGCCAGTTCTTGTTGAACGCTGGCAACAGTGCGAGGCCAAGGTTTACCAGCCTGAACCTTCGCTGGCAAGGCTTTGATAGCGGTATCGGCGGCAGCACGGCTTGAGAAGCTGCCGTAAGTGATCACGTAAAGCGGCTTGCCGTTGAGCACTTTCTTGAAATAACGGTACTCGCCGCCCTGCTCTTTGACGAAGGCTTGAGCGTTGGCTTCGGAGCTGGTGCCGAGGATCTGCACCACGAAGTTACCGCTAGGCTGGCCGGTGTACCAACTGCTGCCGGTGGCGCCGGCCTTGGCAACGGTCACGGGTTTTTCAACCGGCTTGGTGACGGGCGCCGGTGCTGGCTTGGCGGCAGGTGCTGGCGCTGGTGCGACCGGTTTGGTGACGGGCGCCGGCTTGGCAGTCGCGACCGTAGGCGCAGGCGTTGGTTTTGCCGCCGGTTGACCGGCGGGGACGCCCGCAGGTGGCGCGGTGGTGGTCACGGTCGGCGGTACGGCGCTGGAGCCTTCCACCGGCACGCCGTCGTCGCCTTCGGAGATACCGCCGGCCGCTTCGGCGAGCGGGCCACGCATGACAGGCTGGCCGACCATCGGCAGGCTGGTCGGTTGGCCGGAGTTGGCGAACTCGACATTTGGCGTCGGTTTACCCAGTGGCAACTGCGCCTGTTCGGTTGGCGCGCCAGCAGTGGTCGGTGCCTTGCTGCGACCCGGGATCAACCAGGCAGCGGCGACAGCGACCACGACAACGGCGGAAATAGCCAATACGTGCTTCTTAGGCATAGTGAACCCCATCTTTGGACGCTTAACCGCAGAGCGGCTGGCAATCATGGCTTCGATCATGGCATCCCGGGCGACCTGATTGATGGTGCCAGGCCAGCCGTCGGAGCTTTCGTGAATATCAGAGATCTGCTGAGCGGAAAAAAGTTCGATGCCCTGCCCGGCGCCTTCGAGACGTTGCGCCAGGTATTCGCGGGTTTCTTCCTCTTCATACGGCTGCAATTCGATGACGTGGAACAGCTCCTGCTCGCCGCTGATCTGCTCCAGAGCGGCGATCAGGGACGATTCACCGAACAGGAACACATGGGGGCGACCTTCGGGCGTGCCCGCCGCCAGCGCCAGCAGCGCTTCGAGGGCAGATTCGTCAAGCTGCTCGGCGTCATCCACCAGCAGGTAGACTTCTTGGCCGGTCAGGCCCAGTTGCACCACTTGCTTGAGGATCGCATTCGGCTCGGCGCTGGAAACATTCAGGGCCTGGGCCACCTGGCGCAGCACACCCGCCGCATCACCGGCGCCACGGGCCGACACCACCACGCTTTGGACCGATTGCTTGTTGGTGCTGGCGACCAGCGCCTGGCGCAACAGGGTCTTGCCACTGCCCAACGGGCCGGTGACGACCAGCAACAGCTGGCTGTAGCGCGCGAGATGATGCAATTGCCCGAGCACCGGTTTGCGCTGCGCAGGGAAAAATTTGAAACCAGGTACCCGTGGAGCAAAAGGGTCGTGGCTTAACTGGTAATGGCCGAGGAACGCCTCGTCGGCATGCAAACTAGTCATCGGGCTCTTATTAACCTTTAAGCTGGGCCAGGGCGCGGTAATCCGCTCCCAGCGTGGCCTGTAAAATCTCTTTCGGATAATCGTCGGTCACTACCGCTTCGCCTATGCGACGCAGGAGCACCAGTCGCAGTCGACCGTCGATCACTTTCTTGTCTATCGCCATATGTTCGAGGAAATCCGCCTCGGTCATCTCCTGAGGCGGGATCACCGGCAATCCTGCGCGCAGGAACAGGCGGATGCCACGATCCCGCTCCTGGGCGCTGATCCAGCCCAGGCGTTGCGACATCTCCAATGCCATCACTGTGCCAGCCGCTACGGCTTCCCCATGCAACCACACACCATAGCCCATGTGCGTTTCGATCGCATGGCCGAAGGTGTGGCCCAGGTTCAGGGTGGCCCGAACGCCGGACTCCCGTTCGTCGGCATTCACCACCAGCGCCTTGGCGGCGCAGGAACGCGAGATCGCCTCGGTCAGCGCCACCTGGTCGAGCGCGCGCAGAGCGTCGACATGTTCTTCCAGCCAGGTCAGGAACGGTTCGTCACAGATCAGCCCGTACTTGATGACTTCCGCCAAGCCCGCCGACAGTTCGCGCGGTGGCAGGGTGTTGAGGGTCGCGGTGTCGATCAGCACGGCCTGGGGCTGATAGAACGCGCCCACCATGTTTTTGCCCAGCGGATGGTTGATGCCGGTCTTGCCACCCACCGACGAATCGACCTGGGACAGCAGGGTGGTCGGCACCTGGATGAAATCCACGCCGCGCTGGTAACAGGCGGCTGCAAAACCGGCCATGTCACCAATCACGCCGCCACCGAGGGCGACCACGGTGGTGCGCCGATCATGGCGTGCGGCCAGCAGGCCATCGAAAATCAGTTGCAGGGTTTCCCAGTTCTTATGGGCTTCGCCGTCGGGCAGCACCACGGAGATCACCGAATACGCCGCCAGGCTACGGCTCAGACGCTCAAGATACAGCGGCGCGACCGTTTCATTGGAGATGATCGCCACTTGCCGACCGGCAATATGCGGTGCGAGCAACTCGGGTTGGTCC
This sequence comes from Pseudomonas sp. PSPC3-2, assembly GCF_049897085.1. NCBI lineage: Bacteria > Pseudomonadati > Pseudomonadota > Gammaproteobacteria > Pseudomonadales > Pseudomonadaceae > Pseudomonas > Pseudomonas sp. PSPC3-2. The sequence continues at coordinate 52,037 of NZ_JAFCVO010000005.1, read as the reverse complement.
AGCAGACCTTCGCCAATATGGATCGGATAGCTGCGCTCGCCTAGATCAACCTTAAGTGTCTGCATGTGTCCCCGCGTTGAAGATGTATTAACGACCGGCAATGTCGCGATCCGACGTCGCCTGATGGCTCTACGCCACACCCCACAGGGTAATAACGCGCCGCCGAGAATAGCGCATTTCGGGCCTGGCTTTAACGGGGTGGCAGCCGTTGCAGGCGCTCAAGAATGTCGAGCACCACCATCCGAGGTGGCCGCTCATCGGTTTCCACCACCAGATCGGCGATTTCCCGATACAGCGGATCGCGCAGCGCCAGCAGATCCCGCAGGGTTTTCGCCGGGTCGGCGGTGCGCAGCAGTGGGCGATTGCGATCGCGCGCGGTGCGCCCTACCTGCTGCTCGACCGACGCATGCAAATAGACCACCCGACCACCGGCATGCAGTGCCCGGCGGTTCTCCTCGCGCATCACGGCACCGCCGCCGGTCGCCAAGACCACGCCGTCGCAGCCGCACAGCTCGGCAATCATCGCCTGCTCACGGTCACGAAAGCCCAGCTCGCCTTCCTTATCGAAGATCCACGGGATATTGGCGCCCGTGCGCAATTCAATTTCCTTATCGGAGTCTTTGAATGGCAGGCGCAGCTCTTTGGCCAGCAAACGGCCGATGGTGCTTTTTCCAGCGCCCATCGGTCCTACAAGAATCAAATTTCGCACAGAATCAATGACTCACAGCAATCGCCTGGTTATTCATAATACGTGGAGTCAGGAATACCAGCAGCTCGGATTTTTTCTCCGCCAGCACATCGCGCCGGAAAAGGCGGCCAAGATACGGCACATCGCCCAAAAATGGCACTTTATCTACCACTTTGCTTTGGGTATTGGAGAAAACTCCGCCAATGACGATGGTCTCGCCGTCCCTGACCAGCACCTTGGCGTTGACCTCGTTTTTCTTGATCGGCGGTACGTCGTTGAGTTTGTTCAGATAATCCGGCTCATCCTTGGTGACTTTCACCGCCATGATCACGCGGTCGTCAGGCGTGATTTGCGGGGTGACTTCCAGGGACAGCGACGCCTCCTTGAACGACACCGAGGTTGCACCGCTGGAGCTGGACTCCTGGTAGGGAATCTCGGTGCCCTTGAGGATGCGTGCAGTTTCCTTGTCGGACGTGACCACCTTGGGCTGCGAGACGATCTCGCCGTTGCCGGTTTTTTCCATGGCGGTCAGTTCCAGGTCCAGCAGCAGGTTGTCGGTGATAAACGCGATACCCAGGCCGGAAGTGCCGGTGAGCGCGCCCAAGTCGACGAAGGGCGCACTGGGCGGATTGTCCACAGGCTCCGTCCCTGGCGCCGGGGGTTGCTGGACACCACCGGCGCCCCAGTTACCGCGATTGACCTGCCCTCCCCAGCGCACGCCCAGGCTTTTGTCGTAGTCGACATTGGCCTCGACAATCCGCGCTTCGATCATCACCTGGCGCACCGGAATGTCCAACTGCGCCACGATGCGTCGCAGCTCTTCCAGGCGCTCGCCGGTCTGGTAGGCAATGATGTTATTGGTGCGGTCATCCACCGCCACCGACCCACGCTCATCGGTGGTGCCTTCAAGGCCCGTCACCGACTGGAACAACTTGGCCAGGTCCGCAGCCTTGGCGTAATTGACCTGCAGCAGCTCGCGACGCAATGGCGCCAGTTCGGCCATCTGCTTGCGCGCCTCCAGCGTCAGCAGTTCGCGCGCGGCCAACTCTTCGGCGGGCGCCACCAACAGCACGCCGGCCTTTACCCGCTTGTCCAGCCCCTTGCTTTGCAACACCAGGTCCAGCGCCTGATCCCAAGGCACGCCCTTGAGCCGCAGGGTGATCGAACCCTGCACATCGTCGCTGGCGACCAGGTTCAGGCCCGCCACATCGGCAATCTGCTGCAATACAGCGCGCAGCTCGATGTTCTGGAAGTTGAGGTTCAGCTTGTCGCCGGTATAGGTGCCTGATGCCGCGCTGCCGGGGGGCGGCAGTTGGATCAGATCCACACGATTGGGCACAGCAGCAGCCATCGGTGCCGTGAACGCTATCCATAGCGCCACACCGAAGGACGAGAAAGTCCTTTTCATTGTTTGATTCCGTTATGAGTTGACGTTTAGCACGAGGGTTCGCGGGCGCTCCAGCCATGCGCCCTGTTCATCGGGAAACAACTCGACCAATTCGACATGGCCTTCATCAATGGCCGTGACCCGACCGTGGTCCGGCCCAAGGTAATCGCCGACCGCCAGCCTGTGGACGGTGGTCGCGGCACGTAGCAGGGCGAAGGTCTGCATGCCTCGGGACAGCGTGCCGACCATTTCGAACTGGTCGACAGCGATACCTTCCAGGACCCCACGGGCGCGGCCGAGGTCCGGCGCGAGCGCGGGCCGGCCAGGCACGTGATCGACCTGCAAGGCGCGTGGCTGGAACGGATTGCGCAAGGCAAGCGCGTCATAGACAAAGCGCGGCCCCGGCTCGGCGGCCTGGCCCGGCTGAGCGCCCGGCGATGGATTGCGATACGTCTTGGCCAGCAACTCCAGGCGCAATGCCGCCCCATCAACTCGCAGCGCGACATCATGCACCGTGACGATGCGCGGCAAGCCGCCCAAGGCGCTCACAAACATCGCCAGGTCGTGATAAGCCCCGGTGACGCGCAGGCGTAACGGCTGCTCGATATAGAGTGGCCGGGGCTGCTCATCCAACAGCACGATATCGTCGACGAGCACCGCATTGGCCGCGCCCAGCCGGGCAATATCTTCGAGCAAAGCGGGCACCTCGGCCGCGCCAGGCAACTGCTGCATCAGCCCGGAAAAGCTCGCCTGCATCGCCTGAAACTGCAGGCTGCGCGCCTCAAGGCTGGCAGCAAGGCCAGCCTTTTCGGCCACTTGGCGCTGCAAAACGGCGCCCTGCGCCTCGATCCCCTCCAGCCGCTCCCGCGATGGGCTCAGGTACATCCCATCGCCCACCCACAGCACCAGGCCGGCGAGCGCGCAGCCGAGCAGGGCCTTGGCGGGCAAGGGCCAGTTCGCAGCGTTATGGGTGAGAGCGGAAAAGTCGAGCCTGGGCAGGCTCACGGCTGGGCCTCGACGGACTCTCCCTGGCGCACCATCAATTGAAACTCGTTGCTGCCCTGGCCATCTTCCATCCGCACATGTTGCAGCCGAGTGGCGTGGGCGCCTTCGGACGCTTGCAGGCGGCGCATCAGTTGGGCGATGTCCTGGCTGGAGTCAGCGCTGCCTCGGATGCTGACCGTATCGCCCTTCGCCACAACCTCGTGCAAATGCACCCCGTCAGGCACCGCGCGAGCCAACTGATCCAAGAGCTGGGCACCGGCCGAGCGGGCTTCGTTCAAGTCTTGCACGACCTTCATGCGCTCCGCCAATTGCTGGCTTTGTTCCTGCAGGTCATCGATGGTCTTGATGCGCGAGTCGAGGACGGCAACGTCGTTGTCCAAGTGGCTATTGCGCGTCACTTGTCGATTGATCGCCTGGTCGATCACCTGATCGGCCAGCCACACTGCAGCGAGCGCCACGCAGGCAAACGCCAGCAGCAGCACCAGGAAGAATTTGCGCCGCCGTTCCGCCAGCGCCTGGCGCCAGGGCAAAAGGTTGATTCGTGTCATCAAGCGAAACTCCTCAGGGCCAACCCGCAAGCAATTCCCATCCCGTGGGCATCCACGGCCCATTGTGCGCCATCGACTCGATGGCCCGGCGTGAAGCTGGCGAAATCCTGACTGCAAGCGCGCGCCAATGCAAATGCTTCCACATCCACCACCGTCGGCACCAGCCCAGCCAGGCTCAAAACCGCGACCCGAGCCTCTACCTGGGCCTTATGGCACGCCGCGAGCAATACATCAACCCGCGCCAGGTTCTGGGCCGATGGCCCGCGAACCTGGAAATCCAGGGCCATCTCATCCAGCGGGTACGGGATGTACTGGTCGGCCTCCATCTGGATCATCCAGGTCATTTCTTCCTCACTAAGCCCTGCCTCCAACTCGATCACCCGCGTAATCACCGAGGGGCCCGACACGGCCACGGCCGCTTGCCGGGCCGAGGTGCGCAACCGGGCTAACGCCTGGGACAACGCCTGCCCGACGCCGTCGAGGTCGAGCATGCTGCTATCGACCACGGCTTGGGCCGGTAGCGTCTGCGTGGCGTAGCGTTGTACGGTGTAGCCAGTGGGCGAGCGGCCGAGTTCGATCAGCCGGATGCCCGTGTCCTGAATGTCGACACCCAGGACGGTCTCGACTTTTTGCCTGAAAAATCCCTTTCTCATAAAACTCCCTAAAACTTTCCCTGTCATACCGCCTGATTGGCGCGGGGCACCGTGCATTCGGTCGCCTTGTTTGCGAGGCGCGAATGACGCCCCAAGCTGAAAAATGCTTTAATGCCCAGCGTTTTTTCCCGCTTTTTATCTGCAGCTCGGGGCGATTCATCGTTTGCCATGCATGCCCCGGCGCCTAACCCATTCTTTTCTCTGGAAATCCAAAAGCCTTGATTCGTCTGCTGAAGTTTTTCGGGTACTCCATTGTCGCCATGGTTTGCGGGCTGCTGCTCGTCCTCAGCGGCGCCTACCTCTACCTTAGTCCGGGTTTGCCCTCCGTAGAGGCCCTGAGAAGCATCCAGTTGCAGATTCCTTTGCGGGTCTACAGCAGCGATGAAAAACTGATCGCGGAGTTCGGCGAAATGCGCCGCACCCCGATCCGTTTCGCGGATATTCCGCCCAATTTCATCAACGCCCTGCTGTCGGCCGAGGACGATAATTTCGCCAACCACTACGGCGTCGACCCCAGCAGCCTGGTGCGGGCCGCCACGCAATTGGTAAAAAGCGGACACATTCAATCCGGCGGCAGCACGATCACCATGCAGGTGGCGAAGAACTTCTTCCTCACCAGCGAGCGCAGCTTTTCGCGCAAAGCCACCGAGATCCTGCTGGCACTGCAGATCGAACGTCAGCTGACCAAGGACGAGATCCTTGAGCTGTACGTCAACAAGATCTACCTGGGCAACCGCGCCTACGGCATCGAAGCCGCGTCCCAGGTCTACTATGGCAAGTCGATTCGTGATGCCAGCCTGGCGCAGATGGCCATGATTGCCGGCCTGCCCAAGGCGCCATCGCGCTTCAACCCGCTGGCCAACCCGGCGCGCAGCAAAGAGCGGCGCGACTGGATTCTGGGGCGCATGTACAAGCTGGGTAAAATCGACCAGAGCGCCTATGAAAGCGCGGTGGCCGAGCCGTTGAACGCCAGCTACCACGTACCGACCCCGGAAGTGAACGCCCCGTATATTGCGGAGATGGCGCGGGCCGAGATGGTCGGCCGTTATGGCAGCGAGGCTTACACCGAAGGCTTTCGCGTAACCACGACCGTTCCGAGCAACTTGCAGGAAATCGCCAACAGCGCGGTGCATGAAGGCCTGATCACCTACGACCAGCGCCACGGCTACCGCGGCCCCGAATCACGCCTGCCGGGCAAGACCCTGAGCGCCTGGACCACCGAACTCGGCAAGCAGCGCACGATTAGCGGCCTCGAACCGGCCATCGTCACCCAGGTGAAGAAGGACGGCGTGCAGGTACTGACCCGCACCGGCGAAGCGCATGTGGCGTGGGACAGCATGAAATGGGCGCGCCCATTCCTGAATACCAACAGCATGGGCCCGATGCCCAAGCAGCCGTCGGACGTGGCGCAGGTGGGCGACTTGATACGCGTGCAACGCCAGAAAGACGACAACCTGAAATTCAGCCAGGTGCCGGTCGCCCAAGGCGCGCTGGTTTCCCTCGACCCGCAGAACGGTGCGATCCGCGCCCTGGTCGGCGGCTTCGCGTTCGAGCAGAGCAACTACAACCGCGCCACCCAGGCCAAGCGCCAGCCGGGCTCGAGCTTCAAGCCGTTCGTCTACAGTGCCGCCCTGGACAATGGCTACACGGCCGCCAGCCTGGTCAACGATGCCCCGATCGTGTTTGTCGACGAGTACCTGGACAAGGTCTGGCGCCCGAAGAACGACACCAATACCTTCCTCGGCCCGATCCGCATCCGCGAGGCGCTGTACAAGTCGCGCAACCTGGTGTCGATCCGCTTGCTGCAGGCGATGGGCGTGAGCAAGACCATCGACTACATCACGCGCTTTGGCTTCAACAAGTCGGACCTGCCGCCGAACCTGTCCCTGGCCCTGGGGACGGCGACCCTCACGCCGATGGAAATCGCCACCGGCTGGAGCACGTTTGCCAACGGCGGTTACAAGATCACGCCGTACCTGATCGACAAGATTGAAAGCCGCAATGGCGACACCCTGTTCACCGCCAACCCGCCACGGGTGCCGGGGGATGTGGTCAACGGCGTGGTAGCCAGCGATGGCCTGGCCGCACCGAGCAACGGCGGTATCACCATCGAGCCGACCCCAGGCGCCACGCCCGCGGCAAACCCGGCGGCCGCACCTGAACCGCAAGCGCCGGCGGTGGCCGAGCGCGTGGTGGATGGCCGCACCACCTACATCCTCAACAGCATCCTGGAAGACGTGATCAAGAAAGGTACCGGCCGCCGCGCACTGGCCCTGGGCCGCGCGGACATCGCGGGCAAGACCGGTACCACCAACGAATCCAAGGACGCCTGGTTCTCCGGCTACAACGCCGACTACGTGACCACCGTGTGGACCGGCTACGACCAGCCGGAAAGCCTCGGCCGCCGCGAGTTCGGCGGCACCGTCGCGCTGCCGATCTGGATGAGCTACATGGGCGCGGCCCTGAAGGACAAGCCGCTGCATACCCAGCCAGAACCGGAAGGCATCCTCAGCCTGCGGATCGACCCGGTCAGTGGCCGTGCGGCATCGCCGAGCACGCCGAATGCGTACTTCGAGCTGTTCAAGAGCGAAGACACGCCGCCGTCGATCAACGAACTGGGCAATGGCGTGGCACCGGGCAGCCCGCTGCCGGCGGATGAGGCGGCACCGATCGATCTGTTCTGACGGAGTCTGTGTTTGGACACAGATCCAATGTGGGAGCCCGATAGCAGTAGACCAGTCAACTCATCAGGTGACTGACACACCGCTATCGGGGGCTAGCCCCCTCCCACATTTGGTTCTGCGCAGGCCTTGGGTTTATAGCCAGACAGCAAAAAGCCCCGACTCGCGAGAGCCGGGGCTTTTTGTTGGTGCGCTACAACGGCTTAGCCGTTGAACACATCATCCACGCTTTGCAGCGGGTAGTTTTTCGGATACGGCAGGGTGGCCACACCGGTCTCGATCGCGGCTTTGGCCACGGCGTCGGAGATCAGGGTGATCAGGCGCTTGTCCATTGGTTTCGGAATGATGTACTCACGACCGAATTCCAGCTTGGCGCCACCGTAGGCATCGCACACATCCTGAGGCACCGGCAGCTTGGCCAGTTCACGCAGGGCGTTGGCGGCAGCCACTTTCATTTCTTCGTTGATGCGCTTGGCGCGAACGTCCAGGGCACCACGGAAGATGAACGGGAAGCCCAGTACGTTGTTGACCTGGTTCGGGTAGTCCGAACGGCCGGTGGCCATGATCACGTCGTCGCGGGTGGCGTGTGCCAGTTCCGGCGCGATTTCTGGGTCCGGGTTGGAGCAGGCGAACACGATCGGGTTGGCCGCCATGGCCTTCAGGCCTTCAGCGCTCAGCAGGTTCGGACCGGACAGGCCGACGAACACGTCGGCACCGTCGAGGGCCTCAGCCAGGGTGCGCTTGGAGGACGGATGCGCAAACATCGCCTTGTACTGGTTCAGGTCGGTACGCTCGGACTGGATCACGCCCTTGCTGTCGACCATGTAGATGTTTTCCAGCTTGGCGCCCATGCTGACGATCAGCTTCATGCACGAGATGGCCGCAGCGCCGGCGCCCAGGCAGACGATCTTGGCGTCAGCCAGGGTTTTGCCAGCGATTTCCAGGGCGTTGATCATGCCGGCCGCAGTAACGATCGCGGTGCCGTGCTGGTCATCGTGGAATACCGGAATGTCGCACTGCTCGATCAGGGCCTTTTCGATCTCGAAGCACTCAGGTGCCTTGATGTCTTCCAGGTTGATGCCACCGAAGGTGATGGAAATGCGCTTGACGGTGTCGATGAAAGCCTGCGGACTCTCGGAATCGACTTCGATGTCGAACACGTCGATGCCGGCAAAGCGCTTGAACAGCACGCCCTTACCTTCCATGACTGGCTTGGAGGCCAATGGGCCGAGGTTACCCAGGCCGAGAATCGCGGTGCCATCGGAAATCACTGCAACCAGGTTGCCTTTGCCGGTGTATTTGTACGCCAATTCAGGGTCACGGGCGATTTCACGTACAGGCTCGGCAACGCCAGGGCTGTAGGCCAGCGACAGGTCGCGGGCGGTGGCAGTGGCTTTGGTGAGCTCTACACTCAGCTTTCCTGGACGAGGAAGGGCATGATATTCGAGAGCGGCAGTTTTCAAATCAGACATATCGGCATTCCGCTTTTACTGTTGGTCGACGGACCGCCGAGGATACTCGTGTCGTAAAGCCCCTACAAGACTGGACAGTCACAGGTGTCAAGGGCTATGCACTACGACTTTTGGCCAAGAGCTGCGGAATACAAGGAGCGGACTGCTCACAATCTGCTTAAAAGATGTCTACAATTTTTCTTCCGATATCGATTTCAACAAACGCAATCGCGCTGGAGTTCCTGCCTGGCCGCCGACAGCCAAATCGTGGACACAAAAAAGGCGCCCACAAGGGACGCCTTTTTCAACAGCTTGCAAAAGCCCATAGGGCTTTTGAGCCTTACTCTGCTGGAGTAGCAGCAGGCTTCTTGCCGAAAGCACCAAAGCGATCTGCGAAGCGCTGTACACGGCCGCCAGTGTCCAGAGTTTTCTGCTTACCGGTGTAGAACGGGTGGCACTCGTTGCATACGTCAGTGCCCAGTGGCTTGCACAGGTTCGAACGGGTTTCGAACTTGTTGCCGCAGCTGCAGGTGACTTCGATGGTTTCGTACGCTGGATGGATACCGGCTTTCATGGTGACTTCCTCAGGCTAGCGTGCCGCCACTCGACACCATTGTCGAATACCGCACGTAATTAGGCCGCGGATTCTACCAGACCTTTTTAAACGCGCAAGCGCCGCTCTGCATCGATTCAACACGCCAACGCCCCTTTCATCCGAAAACCGCGGCATACCCAACGCATCCCTCGTCTGCTAGGCTCCCGCCCTTCGTCATCACCCTCCTTATAGAGAACCCCTCGCGTGCCCGACGCCATTTTGCGCCTAGCCCTGCCCTCGCCCCTGCGCCGCCTGTTCGACTACCGGGCCCCGGCCGGCGTGCTGCGGGCGCAGTTGCAGCCAGGCATGCGGGTACGGGTGCCCTTTGGGCGCAGGGAAATGATCGGCATCCTGGTGGAGGTGGCTGATCACAGCGAAGTCCCGGCAGAAAAGCTCAAGCCGGCCGTGGCCATCCTCGACGCCACCGCGCCGCTACCGCCGGCGCTGTTCAAGCTATGCCTGTGGACTGCCCAGTATTACCAGCACAGCCTGGGCGACACCTTGAGCTGGGCGCTGCCGGTGCTGCTGCGCCAGGGCGAGTTGGCTGAAGCACGCCAGGAGCGCTTCTGGTCGACGGTGCCCGGCGCACGCCTCGACGACCCGCGCATCGCCCGCGCTCCGCGCCAGCGTGAAGCCCTCGCGACGCTGGCCCAGCACCCCCATGGCGTGGCCCATCAGCTCTTGAGCAAGCTGATGCTGAGCAAAGACAGCCTCGACCTGCTGCTCGCCAAAGGCCTGGTGCAAGTCGAGATCCGCAAGCACGCCCCGGACCCGCGCCATGAACACTGGCTGGCCCAACCGGAATTGCCGCTGAACCCCGAACAGCGTGCGGCCTATGAAGCCATTCGCGCAGGGTTTGACAGCTTTCACGCGTTCCTGCTGGCCGGCGTGACCGGCAGCGGCAAGACCGAAGTCTATCTGCAGTTGATCCGCGAAACCCTACAGGCGGGCAAACAGGCGCTGGTGCTGATCCCCGAGATCAACCTCGGCCCGCAAACCCTGGCGCGTTTCGAACAGCGCTTCAACGCACGCATCGCCCTGGTGCATTCGGCGGTCAACGACCGTGAACGCCTGGAGTCGTGGCTGGCGGCGCGGGACGGCGAGGCCGACATTATTATCGGCACCCGCTCGGCGCTGTTCACCCCGATGAAAAACCCCGGGCTGATCATCATCGACGAAGAACACGACGGTTCGTATAAGCAGCAGGAAGGCCTGCGCTACCACGCCCGCGACCTGGCCCTGGTGCGTGCGCGCCAGGAAGACATCCCGATCGTACTGGGTTCGGCCACCCCTTCCCTGGAAAGCCTGCATAACGCCTACACCGGCCGTTATGGCCTGCTACGGTTGAATGAGCGCGCAGGCGGCGCCAAGCAACCGCGTTTCCTGCGCCTGGATGTAAAAAGCCGGCCACTGGACAGCGGCATTTCCGGGCCGATGCAACAAGCCATCGGCCAGACCCTCGCCGCCGGCCAGCAAGTCCTGGTGTTTCTCAATCGTCGCGGCTTCGCGCCGACCTTGTTGTGCCATGACTGCGGCTGGATGTCCGAATGCGAACGCTGCGATGCGCGCATGACCGTCCACCAGCGCCATGGCGAGTTGCGCTGCCATCACTGCGGCCATGTGGAACGCGTGCCGCGTCATTGCCCGCAATGCGGCAAAGTCGACCTGCGACCGGTTGGCGCGGGCACCGAACGCGCCGAAGAACGCCTGGGCATTCTGTTCCCGGACTACCCGGTGCTGCGGGTCGATCGCGACAGCACCTCGCGCAAAGACGCGATGAACCAGCTGTTCGCCACCATCCAGAAGGGCCAACCGTGCATCCTGGTGGGCACGCAGATGCTTGCCAAGGGGCATCACTTCCCCCGGGTGACCCTGGTGTCGATCCTGGATGCCGACGGCGGCTTGTTCTCCGGGGACTTCCGCGCCAGCGAGCGCATGGCGCAGTTGATCGTGCAAGTCGCCGGGCGTGCCGGGCGTGCCGAGGAGCCGGGCAAGGTGATCATCCAGACCCACCTGGCTGACCATCCGCTGCTGATTCAACTGACCGAACAAGGTTATTTCGCGTTTGCCGAGCAGGCCTTGAGCGAACGCCGCGCCGCCGGCCTGCCGCCCTTTGCTCACCTCGCGCTGCTGCGTGCCGAGGCGCACAAGCCGGGCCAGGCGGAGGGGTTTCTCGATGAAGCCTGCAGCGCCGCCGAACGTCTGCTCGGCGAACTGGGCCTGAGCGGCATCGAATTGCTCGGCCCGGTGCCCGCGCCCATGGAGCGCCGCGCCGGACGGTATCGCGCTCAGCTACTCTTGCAGGCGACGTCACGCGCGCCGCTGCATCGGCTATTAAGTAGCTGGTTACTTGCGCTGGAGCAAATGCCCAGCGGACGCCAGGTGCGATGGTCGATGGATGTGGACCCGGTCGATTTGTATTGATAGTTAAATCGCCATCACCGGCACGCCAGGCCCCGCATTTCGAAATGTGAACACGCTTAAATGTGGCAGCGGGCTTACCCGCGATGAGGCCCGCAGGTCCGCCATCTGGTCTGAACGGTTGGCAAGCCTGCCCTCGCCACGGATAATGCCCAGTTTTTCCACCTGCGCATCGCGCGCCACCGCTTGCGGTCGAAAGAGAACACCATGAAAGACACCATTCGCCAGCTGATCCAACAAGCCCTCACCCAACTCGTCAACGAAGGTGTGTTGCCTGAAGGCCTGACGCCGGCGATCCAGGTGGAAAACACCCGCGACAAGACCCACGGTGACTTCGCCAGCAACATCGCGATGATGCTGGCCAAGCCGGCCGGCATGAAGCCGCGCGACCTGGCGGAGAAAATCATCGCCGCGCTGCCGGCCGATCCGCAGGTGAGCAAGGCCGAAATCGCCGGCCCGGGCTTTATCAATATCTTCCAGAACACCGAGGCCCTGGCTTCACGCCTCGATGCCGCCCTGGCCGACGCCAAAATCGGCGTGCGCAAGGCCGGCCCCGCAGAGCGCGTGGCCATCGACCTGTCGGCGCCCAACCTGGCCAAAGAGATGCACGTCGGCCACCTGCGCTCGACCATCATCGGCGACGGCGTGGCACGGGTGCTGGAGTTTCTCGGCGACACCGTGATCCGTCAGAACCACGTGGGCGACTGGGGCACCCAGTTCGGCATGCTGATGGCCTACCTGCAGGAAAACCCGATCACCAGCAACGAGCTGTCGGACCTGGAAAACTTCTACCGCGCCGCGAAGAAGCGCTTCGACGAATCCGAAGCCTTCGCCGACCGCGCCCGTGGCCTGGTGGTCAAGCTGCAAGCCGGCGACAAGGAATGCCTGGCGCTGTGGTCGCGTTTCCGCGAAATCTCTCTGGCCCACTGCCAGAAAATCTACGAACTGCTCAACGTCAAGCTGACCATGGCCGACGTCATGGGCGAAAGCGCCTACAACGACGACCTGATCAACGTGGTCAACGACCTCAAGGCCAAAGGCCTGCTGGTGGAAAGTAACGGCGCGCAGTGCGTGTTCCTCGAAGAATTCAAGACCGCCGAGGGCGAGCCGCTGCCGGTGATCATCGTCAAGGCCGATGGTGGCTACCTCTACGCCACCACCGACCTGGCCGCCGTGCGCTACCGCAGCGGCGTGCTCAAGGCCGACCGTGCGTTGTATTTCGTCGACCAGCGCCAGGCCCTGCACTTCCAGCAGGTGTTCGAAGTAGCGCGCCGCGCCGGTTTCGTCACGCACCCGATGCACATGGAACACATGGGGTTCGGCACCATGAACGGCGCCGACGGCCGCCCGTTCAAGACCCGTGACGGCGGCACCGTGAAGCTGATCGACCTGCTGAACGAAGCTCAGGAACGTGCCTACAACCTGGTGAAGGAAAAGAACCCGGAGCTGGCGGACGCCGACCTGCGCAACATCGCTCGCGTGGTGGGCATTGGCGCGGTGAAATACGCCGACCTGTCCAAGCACCGCACCAGCGACTACAGCTTCAACTTCGAGCTGATGCTCAACTTCGAAGGCAACACCGCGCCGTACCTGCTGTACGCCTACACCCGCGTGGCCGGGGTGTTCCGCAAGCTGGGCAAGGACTTCAGCGAAGTGCAGGGGCAGATCGTGCTGGAAGCGCCCCAGGAACAGGAACTGGGCGCCAAGCTGGCGCAATTCGCTGAAGTGCTGAACAGCGTCGGCGAGAAAGGCACGCCGCATATCCTCTGCACTTACCTGTACGAAGTCGCCGGGCTGTTCTCCAGCTTCTACGAGAACTGCCCGATCCTCACCGCCGACGACGAAGCCCACAAGCAAAGTCGCCTGCGCCTCGCCGCACTGGCTGGACGGACCCTCAAGCAAGGCCTGGAACTGTTGGGCCTGGAAACTCTGGAGCGTATGTAAGTTGGCTGCCAAGAAAAAACCTGCACCCAAGCGTGGCGCCAGCCGCTACCAGGCACCGGCGAAGAAGCCTATTCCGGGCTGGCTGTGGATGGCCATCGGCCTCACGGTCGGCGCGTTCATCGTATTTCTGATGAAGCTGGACCCAGGCCAGGGCGATGACGTCAAACGGGTCAAACAGGAGCAGCAAAAAGCCACGAAAATGGCCGAAGCCAACAAGACCGCCCCAAGCCCGACCGCGCCGGTGAAGCCGAAGTACGACTTCTACACGCTGCTGCCGGAATCGGAAGTGATCGTGCCGCCCGACGCCGTGCCGGAGAAAACCCTGCCGACGCCGCAAGTACCGACCACGCCGGTCACCCCGGCGGAAGCGGCCAAAATCGACACGGCACGGGCCCAGGCCGCGCTGGCCGGGATCACCCCGCCGCCACCGCCGCCGGTTGCGACCACCAAGGCGGCGCCGGTGACCAAGTTCTTCCTGCAGGCGGGCTCGTTCCCGAAACAGGCGGACGCCGATCGCGTGCGGGCGCAGATCATCCTGCTGGGCCAGGCGGTCACGGTGGAATCCGGCACCGTGAAGGACGCGACGTGGTATCGCGTGTTGGTGGGGCCATTCAGCAACCGTGAACAACTGACCGTGGCGCAGAAACAATTGGCCGGCGCGGGCTTTAGCAACCTGTTGTTACAACAGCGCCAGAGCCGCTGATCTAAAGCCAATACGGATCAAAATGTGGGAGGGGCTTGCCCCCGATAGCGGTAGATCAGTCAATATTTTCGGCGACTGATACACCGCGATCGGGGGCAAGTCGAATCGTCGCACCGCCCCTCCCACATTGGTTTTAGGCGGTTCTCGAAAGTGTGTCAGACCAATAGACACCATTCGTCCGTACCAACCTCCCAAGGTTGAAATCATCCCCGCTACCCCCATATCAGTTCCCACCAGGGCATTTTCGCCCCGCTGCGTGGAGACTCTCCTCTTGACCACCATCGTTTCAGTACGTCGCCACGGCAAAGTCGTCATGGGCGGCGACGGCCAGGTTTCTCTTGGCAATACCGTGATGAAAGGCAACGCAAAGAAAGTGCGCCTCCTGTACCACGGCCAGGTGCTCGCGGGCTTTGCCGGCGCTACCGCCGACGCCTTCACCCTGTTCGAGCGTTTCGAAGGCCAACTGGAAAAACACCAGGGTCATTTGGTTCGCGCCGCCGTCGAACTCGCCAAAGAATGGCGCACCGACCGCTCCCTCAGCCGCCTCGAAGCCATGCTGGCCGTCGCCAACAAAGACGCGTCCCTGATCATCACCGGTAACGGAGATGTGGTTGAGCCTGAACACGGGCTGATCGCCATGGGTTCCGGCGGTGGCTTCGCCCAAGCGGCAGCCAGCGCACTGTTGAAGAAAACCGACCTGTCGGCCCGCGAAATCGTCGAGACCGCACTCGGTATCGCCGGCGATATCTGCGTGTTCACCAACCACAACTTCACCATTGAGGAGCAGGACCTCGCCGAGTAAGCCGTAGGCTTATTCCCGCTTGAGGACCGCAAACACTATGTCCATGACTCCCCGCGAAATCGTCCATGAACTCAATCGCCATATCATCGGCCAGGACGATGCCAAGCGCGCCGTTGCCATCGCGCTGCGTAACCGCTGGCGCCGGATGCAACTGCCGGAAGAACTGCGCGTTGAAGTAACGCCGAAGAACATCCTGATGATCGGCCCGACCGGCGTCGGTAAAACCGAGATCGCCCGGCGCCTGGCTAAGCTGGCCAATGCCCCGTTCATCAAGGTCGAAGCGACCAAGTTCACCGAAGTCGGCTACGTGGGCCGCGACGTTGAATCGATCATTCGTGACCTGGCCGACGCCGCTCTGAAACTGCTGCGCGAACAGGAAATGACCAAGGTCAGCCACCGCGCCGAAGACGCCGCCGAAGAACGCATCCTCGACGCCCTGCTGCCACCGGCCCGCATGGGCTTCAACGAAGACGCCGCACCCGCCTCGGATTCCAACACCCGTCAGCTGTTCCGCAAGCGCCTGCGTGAAGGCCAGTTGGACGACAAGGAAATCGAGATCGAAGTCGCCGAAATGTCCGGCGTCGACATCTCCGCGCCGCCTGGCATGGAAGAAATGACCAGCCAGTTGCAGAACCTGTTCGCCAACATGGGCAAGGGCAAGAAAAAAAGCCGCAAGCTCAAGGTGAAGGACGCGCTGAAGCTGGTGCGCGACGAAGAAGCCGGGCGCCTGGTCAATGAGGAAGAACTCAAGGCCAAGGCCCTGGAAGCGGTCGAGCAGCACGGCATCGTGTTTATCGATGAGATCGACAAAGTGGCCAAGCGCGGTAACTCCGGCGGCGTCGACGTGTCCCGCGAGGGCGTACAGCGCGACCTGCTGCCGCTGATCGAAGGCTGCACCGTCAACACCAAGCTGGGCATGGTCAAGACCGACCACATCCTGTTTATCGCGTCCGGTGCGTTCCACCTGAGCAAACCAAGCGACCTGGTGCCGGAACTGCAAGGCCGCCTGCCGATTCGCGTGGAGCTCAAGGCGCTGACCCCGGGCGACTTCGAACGCATCCTCAGCGAGCCGCACGCCTCGCTCACCGAGCAATACCGTGAGCTGCTGAAAACCGAAGGCCTCGCCATCGAGTTCCTGCCGGACGGCATCAAGCGCCTGGCGGAAATCGCCTGGCAGGTCAACGAGAAGACCGAGAACATCGGTGCCCGTCGCCTGCACACCTTGCTCGAACGCCTGCTCGAGAAAGTGTCCTTCAGCGCCGGCGACCTGGCCGGTGCGCAGAATGGCGAAGCGATCCAGATCGACGCCGACTACGTCAACAGCCACCTGGGCGAATTGGCGCAGAACGAAGATCTGTCTCGCTATATCCTGTAAACCTCACACAGCACTGCTTTGCTTCAATGTAGGAGGGGGCTTGCCCCCTCCCACATTTTGAAGCCGGTTTATTCAGGACCCTCATCAATGTCGAAATTTCCTACTGCTGTAAACCTGCACAAAACCTCAAACACCCTCGGCCTCACCTACGGCGCCGAAGAGGTCTACCAGTTGCCCGCCGAATTCCTCCGGGTACATTCGCCTTCCGCCGAAGTCCAGGGCCACGGCAAACCGATCCTGCAATTCGGCAAGCTCAACGTGCGCTTGAGCAAGATCGAACCGGCCGGTCAGTACGCACTGAAATTGATCTTCGACGACGGGCACGACAGTGGATTGTTCACCTGGGACTACCTCTATCAATTGGCCGTGCGTCAGGACGCGCTGTGGATCGATTACCTCGCCGAACTCAAAGCGGCCGGTAAAACCCGCGACCCGGATCAGTCGGTCGTGCGGCTGATGCTCTAGCCCAGGCTTCTTGCTCTTTAGAGGGCATTTTCTAATTCCATCTGCTTGAATGCCCACTCCTGTGGCCAATGATTGGCCCACTTGCGAAAAAAAATAAACTCGGGTAACCAATGGAACTGGCAAGTTCCCTGCATTTGACGATGCGGTATCAACGGTCACCCGAGTCGCAGTACCTGGCTTGTGTTGTGTATCGAAACGTGGTGCGCAGCGGTACCCGGTACTCGTCTTTCGGACAATGGAGCGTCGTAGATGAGTAACAAGAATAACGATGACTTGAAACGCCAGGCCTCGGAAAACACCTTGGGGCTGAACCCGATCATCGCGTTACGTAAAAAGGACTTATTGGCCTCGGCGAAGATGGTGCTGAGCCAAGCCATCAGACAACCGTTGCACAGCGTCAAGCATGTCGCCCACTTTGGCGTCGAATTGAAAAATGTGATGTTCGGCAAGTCCGTGCTAGCGCCCGAAAGCGATGACCGTCGCTTTCAAGACCCGGCCTGGAGCCAGAACCCACTCTACAAACGTTACCTGCAAACCTACCTGGCGTGGCGCAAGGAACTGCACGACTGGATCGGCGACAGCAACCTGTCGGAGCAGGACATCAGCCGCGGTCACTTCGTGATCAACCTGATGACCGAAGCCATGGCCCCCTCCAATACGGCGGCCAACCCGGCGGCGGTCAAGCGCTTCTTTGAAACCGGCGGCAAAAGCCTGCTGGACGGCCTGTCCCACCTGGCCAAGGACATGGTGCATAACGGCGGCATGCCGAGCCAGGTCAACATGGGCGCCTTTGAAGTGGGCAAGTCCCTGGGCACCACCGAAGGCGCGGTGGTGTTTCGCAATGACGTGCTGGAGCTGATCCAGTACAAGCCAATCACCGAACAGGTCCACGAACGCCCGCTGCTGGTGGTGCCGCCGCAGATCAACAAATTCTATGTCTTCGACCTGAGCCCGGATAAGAGCCTGGCACGTTTCTGCCTGCGCAACGGCCAGCAGACGTTTATCGTCAGTTGGCGTAATCCGACCAAGGCCCAGCGCGAATGGGGCCTGTCGACGTATATCGAGGCGCTCAAGGAAGCGGTCGATGTGGTCACCGCGATTACCGGCAGCAAAGACATCAACATGCTCGGCGCCTGCTCCGGCGGCATCACCTGCACCGCCCTGCTCGGCCACTACGCGGCGCTGGGGGAGAAGAAGGTCAACGCCCTGACCCTGCTGGTGAGCGTGCTCGACACCACGCTGGACACGCAGGTGGCGCTGTTTGTGGATGAGCAGACGCTGGAAGCGGCCAAGCGCCATTCCTACCAGGCCGGCGTACTGGAAGGCCGCGACATGGCCAAGGTGTTTGCCTGGATGCGCCCCAACGACCTGATCTGGAATTACTGGGTCAACAACTACCTGCTGGGCAACGAGCCGCCGGTGTTCGACATCCTGTTCTGGAACAACGACACCACGCGCTTGCCGGCGGCATTCCACGGCGACCTGATCGAGCTGTTCAAGAACAACCCGCTGGTGCGCGCCAATGCCCTGGAGGTGTGCGGCACGCCGATCGACCTCAAGCAGGTCACAGCCGATATCTACTCATTGGCTGGCACCAACGACCACATCACGCCGTGGCAGTCCTGCTACAAGTCGGCGCAACTGTTTGGCGGCAAGGTGGAATTTGTGCTGTCCAGCAGCGGGCATATCCAGAGCATTCTCAACCCGCCGGGCAACCCCAAGGCGCGCTACCAGACCAGCGACAGCCTGGCGGGAAAACCGCTGGAGTGGCAGGAAAATGCGACTAAGCACACTGACTCGTGGTGGCTGCATTGGCAGGCGTGGCAAGCGGAACGTGCGGGCAAGTTGAAGAAGGCACCGACGACATTAGGCAATAAAACCTACGCCGCAGCCGAAGCGGCGCCTGGCACCTACGTGCATGAACGGTAGCGCGCCCTTTTTGGGATTGAAATGGGATCAAATGTGGGAGGGGGCTTGCCCCCGATAGCGGTGTATCAGTCACCAGATCCATTGACTGACCGAACGCCATCGGGGGCAAGCCCCCTCCCACATTTGGAGTGCATTCTAGCTGGAATACTTCACAGGGCTTGAGCATGCCGCAACCGTTCATCTTCCGCACCATCGACCTGGATGGCCAAACCATCCGCACGGCGGTACGCCCGGGCAAGCCGCACTTGACGCCGCTGCTGATCTTCAACGGCATCGGCGCCAACCTCGAGCTGGTGTTTCCGTTCGTCCAGGCGCTGGACCCGGACCTGGAAGTGATCGCCTTCGATGTACCGGGCGTCGGCGGTTCCTCCACGCCCAAGCGGCCGTATCGCTTTCCCGGCCTGGCCAAACTCACCGCGCGCATGCTCGATTACCTGGACTACGGCCAGGTGAATGTGGTGGGCGTGTCCTGGGGCGGCGCGTTGGCGCAGCAGTTTGCCTACGACTACCCGGAGCGCTGCAAGAAGCTGATTCTCGCCGCGACCGCCGCCGGTGCGGTGATGGTGCCAGGCAAGCCGAAAGTGCTGTGGCTGATGGCGAGCCCGCGGCGCTATATCCAGCCGTCCCACGTGGTGCGCATTGCGCCGATGATTTATGGCGGCTCGTTCCGTCGCGATTCGAAACTGGCCGCCGAACACGCGAGCAAAGTGCGCTCGGCCGGCAAGCTGGGCTACTACTGGCAACTGTTCGCAGGGCTGGGCTGGACCAGCATCCACTGGCTGCACAAGATCCGTCAGCCGACCCTGGTGCTGGCCGGGGACGACGACCCGCTGATCCCGCTGATCAACATGCGCATGCTCGCCTGGCGTATTCCCAACGCACAGTTGCACATCATCGATGATGGCCACCTGTTCCTGATCACCCGCGCCGAAGCCGTGGCGCCGATCATCATGAAATTTCTCGAGGAGGAGCGCCTGCGCGCGGTGATTCATCCCCGTCCGGCGGTGTAAGGACCACACCGCCGCGCAACTTGCCGAGAACCGACTATGGTTCTGAATTGGCGTGCCTGTTGATGGTTTGACGAAGGAGTGTTGGCTCATGCGAGAAAGACCCGTGACGAACCCGGCGCCCACCCCTGCCGTGTTCATCAACGCGCAAAATGCGATCACCGGCCTGCGCGGCCGGGACTTGCTGTCGACTCTGCGCAGCGTCGCCGCCCACAGTTTGCGCAACCCGGTGCATACCGCCCGTCATGCCCTGGCCCTCGGCGGCCAACTGGGGCGCGTGCTGCTCGGCGAAACGGTGCATGAACCCAACCCCCACGACAGCCGCTTCATCGACCCGACCTGGGCCCTCAACCCGCTGTATCGGCGTAGCCTGCAGGCGTATTTGAGCTGGCAGAAACAGACCCGCCGCTGGATCGATGACAGCACCCTGAACGCCGATGACCGCGCCCGTGCGCACTTCGCCTTCAGCCTGATCAACGATGCGGTATCGCCCTCCAACACCCTGCTCAACCCGCTAGCCATCAAGGAGTTGCTCAACTCCGGCGGCAACAGCGTGGTGCGCGGCGTAAGTAACCTGTTCGAAGACTTGCTGCACAACAACGGCCTGCCGCGCCAGGTCAGCAAGCACGCCTTTGAAGTGGGCAAGACCGTTGCCACCACCCCAGGCTCGGTGGTGTTTCGCAATGAACTGCTGGAGCTGATCCAGTACAAGCCCATGAGCGAAAAACAGTACGCCAAACCGCTGCTGATCGTGCCGCCGCAAATCAACAAGTACTACATCTTCGACCTGAGCCCAGCCAACAGCTTTGTGCAGTACGCCCTGAAAAATGGCCTGCAGACCTTCATCGTCAGCTGGCGCAACCCGGATGTACGCCACCGCGAATGGGGCCTGTCCACCTATGTGGCCGCGCTGGAGGAGGCACTCAACGTCTGCCGCGCCATCACCGGCGCCCGCGAGGTCAACCTGATGGGCGCCTGTGCCGGCGGCCTGACCATCGCCGCCCTGCAAGGCCACCTGCAAGCCAAGCGCCAACTGCGCCGTGTCTCCAGCGCCAGCTATCTGGTGAGCCTGCTCGACAGCCAGATCGACAGCCCCGCCACCCTGTTCGCCGACGAGCAAACCCTGGAAGCCGCCAAGCGCCGCTCCTACCAGCAGGGCGTGCTGGATGGCCGCGACATGGCCAAGGTGTTTGCCTGGATGCGCCCCAACGACCTGATCTGGAACTACTGGATAAACAACTACCTGTTGGGCAAGGAACCGCCGGCCTTCGACATCCTGTACTGGAACAACGACAACACGCGCCTGCCCGCCGCCCTGCATGGCGACCTGCTGGACTTCTTCAAGCACAACCCGCTGAGCCATCCCGGTGGCCTGGAGGTGTGCGGCACGCCCATCGACCTGCAAAAGGTCACGGTGGACAGCTTCAGCGTGGCCGGGATCAACGACCACATCACGCCATGGGACGCGGTGTACCGCTCCACCCAATTGCTGGGCGGTGAGCGGCGCTTCGTGTTGTCCAACAGCGGGCATATCCAGAGCATCCTCAACCCGCCGGGCAACCCCAAGGCCAACTACGTCGAAAACCTCAAGCTGAGCAGCGACCCGCGCGCCTGGTACTACGACGCCAGCCATGTCGAAGGCAGTTGGTGGCCACAGTGGCTGGCCTGGATTCAACAGCGCTCGGGCGTACAACGCGAAACCCTCACCGCCCTGGGCAACCAGAATTACCCTCCGATGGAAGCAGCGCCAGGCACTTACGTGCGGGTCCGCTGAGCTCAACGATCCTATTTAAGAAGACCGGATGAAGACCCGCGACCGTATCCTCGAATGTGCCCTGCAGTTGTTCAACCACAAGGGCGAACCCAACGTGTCGACCATGGAGGTGGCCAATGAAATGGGGATCAGCCCCGGCAATCTCTACTACCACTTCCATGGCAAGGAGCCGCTGGTGCTCGGGCTGTTCGAGCGTTTTCAGAGTGAGCTGTCGCCCCTGCTCGATCCACCGCCGGGCGCGCAACTGGAGGCCCAGGATTACTGGCTGTTCCTGCACCTGATTGTCGAGCGCATGGCCCATTACCGGTTTCTGTTCCAGGACCTGTCGAACCTGGCGGGGCGCCTGCCGAAGCTGGCAAGGGGCATTCGCAACCTGCTCACGGCGCTCAAGCGCACCCTGGCGTCATTGCTCGCACGGCTGCAGGCGGCGGGGCAGTTGGTCAGCGGCACCCAGGCGCTGGGCCAACTGGTGGAACAGATCACGCTGACCCTGCTGTTTTCCCTGGACTACCAACGCATTCTCGACCGAGAAGGCGAGGTGCAGGTGGTGGTGTACCAGATCATGATGCTGGTCGCGCCGCACCTGTTGCCGGCGGCGCGGGAAGCAACGGAGCGCTTGGCGCTGCGCTATATGGACGATCCGGTTTAACTGTCCGTCTTACAGACACTGCGTCATTGAGGCTCACCGAACTGGTGAGAGAACTTGAACAGCTCGCAGTCACTCCGGATGCCCAATTTTCGATAAGCCGATTGTTTTTGCGTGCTGATCGTACTTGCGCTGCGCGAGAACTTTGCCGCAATCGAATTGACGGTCATACCATCCAAAAAACAACGCAGTACTTCCTGCTCCTTGGGCGTGAGGCAAGCATGCAAGCGTTGCGGGATCGATAACTCTTTGTTCGATCCGGTTGTCGCAATATCGCGAATCGGCGGTATCCCCCGTAGTGTCGGCAACATACAAGGCTGCAAGTAAATCCCGCCTTGGGCGACCGTGCGAATCGCCGTGATCAATTCAATCAGATTCTGGGTTTTGCCCAACACGCCCCAACTTCCGGCTTTCAACGCCAGTGAAACCGTTGCGGGGGTGTAGTGCGAAGAAACAACAATAGGCCTGCACTGGCTGAATCGTCGATTCAGCGTCTGGATCAGACTGAGGCCATCCATGTCCGAGGGCCCCAGGATAAAGTCCATCACCACGATATCCGCCGACCGCTGGGCGAGCGCCTCCAGCAACTCCCTGGCGGTCCCGAAGGAGCCGATGACAGTGAGATCGGCCTCTTTGCTCAGCCCCAATTCGATCCCCTGTCGAACCATCTCATGGTCATCGAGCAACATGACCGCATAGGTATCGGAAAGTGAAGTAGTCATCACGAAACCTGCATAAGTGGATTCAGCTCATGACAAACAAACTCTCGCCATTACACGCTCGGTATATCCCAGGCCAAACCACTGAGCAATACAGAAACAGACTAAGACCGACGCTTTCAGCAGTGTCTGACAGTTGTGTCTTACAGAAAAGTTGCAACAGCGCTATTTAGAAAAAACTCGAATAGGCGCCGATTGTTTTTTCGAACAATCACGAGACAAATTTCGTTACTTCTCTATAGGAAAACCACTGGTTCCAGCGAACAATTACGCCGTCCTCTCCACTTGAAAACGACAAACAAACTTCAGACCCATGGTTTGAAGTGGTGACGGGGCTACCGCTAATTTACGATCGGGAACACTATGAACAACAACGCACTATCCACCGCTGCGGCCATGCTTGCCGTGACCGCCGCCGTCTCGCAACCCGCTCTCGCGGCAACGGATGGCACCCTCAATTTCAGTGGGTTGGTGAACGACGTGACCTGTACCGTCGAAGGCTCGGCGCCGGGCACCGGCGCAGTGGTCAAGGACGTCAACCTGGGAGGCGTCGCCGCTGCGCGCCTGGCGAACCCGGGCGATCGCGCCAACCTGACCGGTTTCACCATTCGCATCGGTGGGCCGGGCGAAGGCAGTTGCGCTAACGGCCGCACCGCGATGGTGGCTTTCGACCCAACCAGCCCGGCCATCGATGTGGCGACCGGGCGTTTGAACATCGATGGCTACAACGACCCGGCCGACACCACCAACGCCAAGAACGTACAGATCGAAGTGACTAACCGCGATGGCTCTCCCATCCACGTCTACACCGAGAAATCGGCGGGGGTGGTGATCGCCGACAACCAGGCCGTCATCCCACTGGCCGCGCAAATGTACGCCAGCGGCGCCGCCACCGAAGGAACGGTCCGCACGCGGGTCGGCTTCCTGGTCGAGTACGCCGATTAAGGGACCAGCATGCCGGCCTTGCACGCAACGGACCTGCGCCGTCGTGCAGGGTCTGCCCGCTGACTCGAAGAGCATTCAGATGATGAAAACAATCGCCCGCCTTGCCCTAGCCTGCTGTGCTGTCGGAGGGTTCTCGCTGCTAGCATCCGGCGCCCACGCGGGCGTGATTATCTACGGCACACGCGTGATCTACCCAGCCGACCGGCAAGAGGTGGTTGTACGCCTGGAGAACAAGGGCAACCGCCCGGCGCTGGTGCAGACCTGGCTGGATGCCGGCGACGTGCGCTCGACACCCGCGACAGCGCAAACACCGTTCAGCCTGTCGCCGCCGATCTTCCGCATCGAGCCCCATCAGCAACAGGCGGTGCGCCTGCGCTATGCCGGCGAATCAGCCCCCGGCGACCGTGAACGCCTGTACTGGCTGAATGTGCTCGAAGTCCCCCCGCTGGCCGCCGATGCCGCGCAGAACAACCAGATCGAACTCGCGTTCCGCAGCCGCTTGCGGGTATTCCTGCGACCGCAGGCACTGCCCTACCCGGTCAGCAGCGCCCCGGCAAAACTGCAATGGCAACTGGTGCGCCACGACCAGGGTTTTGCCCTACAGGCAACCAATCCGACGCCGTACCATATTTCCCTCACCTCGATTGATTTGCTGAGCGACGGCAAACGCTTCAGCAAAGCGCCGAACAAGGCCGCCAATGACAGCCTGCTGTTGCCGGCCGGCGATGTGAAACGCTTTGTGCTGCCGCTGCTGCGCGAACGCCCCAGTGGCGCGCCCCAGGTTGAGTTCACGACGGTCAGCGACTTCGGCGCCCGCGTGCGCCATTCGGCGGGCCTCACCCCTGCCTCCACCCAGTGACTGACGGTATGAACGCTACTTCCCTTTCACACCTGCCAGCCAAGTGCCTGCTGTTGACGTGGGCGCTGTTTGGCGCCGCCGTCGTGCAGGCCAGCGTGGTGATCAACAGCACGCGCATCGTCTACCCGCAGCAAGCCAAGGAGGTGACGGTCCGGCTCGAAAGCAAGAACCAGGCGCCGGTGCTGATCCAGGCATGGCTGGACAACGGCGACGAGCGCTTGACGCCGGACCTCGCCGCAGCGCCCTTTGTCGCCACGCCACCGATCTTTCGCATGGAGCCGGGTAAACAACAGGTCGTGCGCCTGGCCTACACGGGCGACACCTTGCCGTCGGCCGAGGAAAGCCTGTTCTGGTTCAACGTACTGGAAGTGCCCGCGCAAACGCCAGGCGCCCAACAGGGCAATCAGTTGCAGCTCGCCTTCCGCTCGCGGATCAAGCTGTTTTTCCGTCCGCAGAACCTGCCTTACGCGGTCGAGGCCGCGCCTGGAAAACTGCAATGGCGCCGCGTTTCGAACGCGCAAGGCCAGGCGCTGGAGGTCTACAACCCGAGCCCTTATCACGTGACCTTCGAACAGATCGACCTGCTGGAGTCGGGGCGGCGTCATCCCCGCCAGGTCGCCACATCAGGCGCCGAAAACATGGTGACACCCGGCGCTCGCCAGCGCTTCGCGCTACCCACCCTCAACACGCCGCCAGGTGCTGCGGCCACCGTAGAGTTCCGCACGCTCGACGATTTCGGGGCCAAGGTCTCGCACAGCACCAAGGTCGCGCCATGACCGCCTAAATACATCCGCCAGCACCTCTGCAGGCCGGCTGGCCGCCTGACTCACTTCATTCCACACGTTCGGTTGATGCCCTTTTTTCAGGGCAGGGCTTGCCCATGCCCGAATTCGGACAGCACCTATTTTCCGGGAACGGTCACCATGCGTTTGAACATGCCCGCCAGGCCAGGCCACGGGCCCCTGACACACCCTCGATTGCGGCTAACGACGCGATGCCTGTTACTGCTGAGCAGCGCTCATGCCCTGGATGCCCACGCGGCGGAGCATGTCGCCTTCAACCCGGCCTTCTTTGCGGATCGCGCGGGCGGCCTGCAGGTCGATATTTCAAAATTCAGCCAGGGCAACATTGTGCTGCCCGGCAGCTACCGCGCCGATGTCCACCTCAACGGCCAGTGGATCGGGCGCGAAACCGTGTCGTTCGCGGCGGTTGAAGGCCAGAGAACCGCGCAGTTGTGCCTGGCGCGTGAGGCGCTGCTCAGGTTCGGCGTCGACCTGGACGCGGTCGACCGGCAATCCGCCCAAGCCGGTGTCGCAGCCCCCTCACCGTTTGCCGACTGCGCCGACATTGCCACCTACCTGCCGGGCGCCAGCAGCCCATTCGACGCCGGCGAAAACCGCCTGGACCTGCAGATTCCGCAGATCTACCTGGCACGTAAGGCGCGCGGCTATGTCGACCCGCGCCAGTGGGACAGCGGCATCGATGCTGCCTTTGTGCGCTACAACGCCAATACCTTTGCGACCCGCACCAACGGTCGCGCGCTCAGCTCCCATTATCTAGGCCTCAATACCGGGCTTAACCTGGGCGATTGGCATTGGCGCCACAACGGCAGCTACAGCCAAACCGACAGCGCCTCGGGTTATCAAAGCAACGCCACCTACGTGCAACGCGACGTAAGCCCGCTGCAGTCACAACTGATGGTGGGCGAGATCCACACCCCGGGCGAGTTATTCGACAGCGTGCGCCTGCGCGGGGCCAGCCTGTTCAGCGATGACCGCATGCTGCCAGACTCCCAGACCGGCTTTGCGCCCGTCGTGCGTGGCGTCGCCGAGACCAACGCGCGGGTCAGCGTGCGCCAACGCGGCGTGTTATTGGACGAGGTCTCCGTCGCCCCCGGCCCGTTCGTGCTCAATGACTTGTTCCCGACCGGCTATGGGGGCGACCTGAACGTCACGATCACCGAAGCCGATGGGCGTCGGCGCGATTTCGTCGTGCCGTTCGCCGCCAACGCCAACCTGTTGCGTGCCGGCTATAAGCGCTACTCGGTGAGTCTCGGCCAACTGGATGAAATTGGCGTGCGCCACCCTCCCAAACTGCTGCAGGCCACCTACCAGCATGGCCTCAGCAACCTGTTGACCGGCTACACCGGCGCGGTGCTGGCCGACGACTACAGCTCGCAACTGGCGGGTGCGGCATTCAACACGGCGTTTGGCGCGCTGTCTTTGGACCTGACCCACTCCAGCGCTCACCTGAAAGGGCACGGCTTCCTTGAGGGGCAAAGCCTGCAGATGCGCTACAGCAAGAACTTCGCAGACACCGGCACCCACTTTGCGCTCGGCACCTACCGGTATTCCACCGAAGGCTTCCTGAGCGTGGCCGACGCGGCACGCGTGCGTGGCCTCGCCATCGACGGGCTGCGCGTCGACAGCCTGTCGCGGCTGCGTGACCGGATGGATATCAGCCTCAATCAGAGCCTGGGCGTCGGCACGGTGTACCTGACCGGTTCCTCACAAAACTACTGGAACCGCAAAAGCGCCAACCTGACCTTCACCGCCGGTTACAGCGGTGCCTGGAAAGGCATTCACTACACCCTCAGCGCCCAGCGCAGCCGTGACTTGCTGAGCGAACGCGTCGACAAGCAAGTGGACTTGACCCTGAGCCTGCCCCTGGGCAACGGCCCACGCTCGCCGACCTTGACCACCACGGCCTATCGCGGCGATCAAAGCAGCGGCGAGCGCGTGACCCTCGGCGGCAGCCTGGGTGAACGCAGCGAGTTCAGCTACGGCATCGGCGCCAGCCAGACGCACGGCAGAGGCAACGCCAGCAGTGCCGACATGAAATACCAGACCGGCCAAGGTGTGCTTTCCGCCAGCGTTGGCCAGAGCAGTGCCTACCGTTCGGCATCGTTCGGCATGACCGGCGGCATGGTCGCGCATGCCGGCGGCGTGACCTTCGCGCCGGAGTTGGGCGATACCGTCGGCATCGTCCAGGCGCCCGACGCCGAGGGCGCACGGATCAACGGCAACCACAGCGCTCAAATCGGCAAGCGCGGTTATGCCGTGGTCCCCCACCTCACGCCGTACCGCCGCAACGTCGTCGAGTTGGACCCCAAGGACCTTTCCGTCGATGTGGAGCTCAAGAGCGCCGCGCAAAACGTCGCCCCCCGCGCCGGTTCGGTGGTGAAGCTGCAATTCGCCACGGTCAGCGGCCAGGCCTTGTTGATCACGGCCCTGAGCGAGGATAGCAATCCACTTCCCTTTGGTTCGGATGTCTTCGATGAAGACGGCGCCAGTGTCGGCATTGTCGGGCAGGGCGGTAAGGCGTTTGTCCGTGTGGCGCGCCCGCAGGGGCAGTTGACGGTCAAGTGGGGGGCCAATGCCGGGGGCATATGTCGGCTGGACTACGACCTGGGTACGAAATCGACGGCTAAAGGCGCGAACCGCCTGCGCCATCTGAACGCGGGCGCCTGCAAAGGTGGTGCGGGCGGTTGATCCGGCGCAGGCAAGCGCCCTACTTTTTATGGCGGGACTGAAGATGAAACACTCCACAAACCTCGTTTCAATACTGCTCGTGCTTGGCTTGCCAATCGCGGCTCAAGCGGCGTGCGAGAGCTATCCTCCTGACGCCGAGCTTGGCCTCTCCCTCCCGGCCGTGATTACCGTCCCCGACAGCCTGCCGCTGGGAAGTGTGATCGCCCAACAAGCATTCAGCGGCTCTGTGCCTGCCCTCTTCTACAATTGCCGCACCGGCACCCCAGCTTCGGCCTTCGGGCGCTATGCAAGACCGTTGGACCCGACAACCGGGTCCTATCCGACCGAGGCACCGGGGGTTGGCATGCGGCTGCTCATCAGCGACGCCCGCCCATCGACCAGTGCCTATGCCATCGAAAGTTTTTCCGGTGCCGTCGTGCCTCCCGGAAGGCACCCCTCCTTCACAAACGCGAAGGTGACCCTTTACAAAATCGGGCCGGTAACAGACGGGGTCGTGCCTGCCGGAACTATCTTTGAATACAGACTGCACGGCCCCTGGGGTTACTTAGGCCGCTTTAGCCTGCGGCTCAACAACTCGGTACGCTTCGTCAGACCCGCCGCCACCTGCGATCTGGCGGCCGGTGACGTCAACCGCACGATCTCGCTGGACCCGGTTCAAGTCAGCGCCTTCCAAAATGCCATCAGCGCAGGCGCGCGCGACTTCGAGTTGACGGCGAACTGCAGCGACGCCACCCACGTCACCTTTCGGCTCGCCGGCACGCCCGCCCCCGGGAACGACGCGCTCTTCGCCAATACCGGCAGCGCCGGTGGCATCGGGCTGTGGCTGTATTCGCGGATCAATGGGGTGGCCCAGACGATTAGCGCCAACGGCACCGATAGCAGCCGCACGCTGGTGGTTTCCGACAACCGTGCGGTCTTGCCACTCGGCGCCGCCTATCACCAAAACGGCGCGGTCAGCCAAGGCACGCTCGCCAGTACCGCCACCGTCAACATTACCTATAACTGAAACGCCGGAGATTACCCGATGAACATCCGCACGCTGCCGCGACTGCTGGCAATCACTGCTGGCCTCAGCGCCCATGCGGCTCAGGCCGCAACCACAGGCACCTTGAACTTTGTCGGCCAGGTCAACGCCGGTACCTGCAACCTGGCGGCCGGCGATCTGAACCGTACCCTCACACTGCCGACCATCAAGATCGCCGACTTTGATGCAACGCCCTCCACAGGCGCCTTCGATTTCGAGATATCGGCCGACTGCGAATCGGACATCCGCAACGTCACGTTCCTGTTCGCGGGCAGCGCCTCGACCGGCAACGCCGTGCTGTTTGCCAATACGGGAACCTCAGGCGGCACGGCCCTTTGGCTGCTGCACCGCGCGACACCCGGTTACACCATCCCCGCCAACGGCACCGACGCCCAGCGCAGCCGCACGGTGGAGACCAGCAGCAACAAGGCGGTGTTGCCACTCACAGCGGCGTACCATAAAACCGGCGCAGCGGTCACCCAAGGCACCCTGGCCAGCGCCGTGACGGTGTCGATCACGTACAACTGACCGGCCCATTATGCGCACGTAAAAAAACGCCCGACCTTCACAGGCCGGGCGTTTTTTATGTGTCCCGAGTAGATCAGGACTGACTGGATGGCGTCGGGGTTACCGACGCTGCAGTCGGTGCAGGCGCAGCAGTCGGCGCGGTTGCCGAGTTGGCGCTTGAAGCGCTGGGCGCCGGGGTCGCAGGCTTGGCGGCCACGGCCGGCTTCGCTGCTGCGGGCTTCTTCGCGGCTACCGGCTTCTTCGCGGCGGCAGGTTTGGCCAGCGCTGGCTTGGCCGCAGGTTTGGCGGCAGCCGGTTTAGCGGCGGGTTTGGCTGCGGCCTTGGCGGCAGGTTTAACGGCCGGCTTGGCAGCGGCTTTAGCGGCCACTGGTTTAGCGGCAGGCTTGGCCGCCGGTTTAGCCGCCGCAACTTTCGCAGCCGGCTTGGCAGCCGGTTTAACCACGGCTTTGGCGGGCGCTTTGGCCGCAGGTTTGGCAGCCGGCTTGGCGGCGGCTTTAGCCAGTGGCTTGGCGGCAGCGGTTTTAGTCGCTGGCTTAGCCGCAGCAGCAGCCTTCACCGGCGTCACTTTGGCACCGGTGAGTTTTTCGATTTGTTTGGTCAGCGTGTCAACCTTGCTGTGCAGTGCCTTCACTTCACTACGGCTAGGAACACCCAGTCGTGAAATGGCACTGTGGAGACGTTTGTCGAAAGCCCCTTCCAATTCGCCCCATTTATCACTGAGTTTCGACTTGGCGGAACCTGCAGTCGCTTTGGCTGCATCCACTTGTTTGCCGACGGTGCTCTTGGTCAACTTCTCGGCCTTCTCGCCGTCTTTAACCAATGTCTCGAAGAGTTTGCTGCCGTCACTGTCGATCTTCGAGTAAACGCCTAAACCAGCCAGCCAGATCTTGCGGGAATATTCTTCAACTTTCCCGACCCACGAGCTGCCTTCTTTCTGAGTAGTCTTTTTAACAGCCATCCCGATGTCTCCTTAGTGTTTACGCGCGACACGTTCGAGCAATGCCGTCAGCTCTTCGAGCTTAGCAGAGAGTGTCTCCACGTCATGTTTAGACGCAATGCCGATTCGATTCAAGGCACTTGCAACACGCGTGTCAAAAGCTTTTTCAACTTTATCCAGTTGAACTTCTACCCGACCTTTGACGCTGGCGATATTACTCGTTACTTGGTCAATCTGACTGTTGGCCGCATCAAGTTGTTCAAGTGCAACTTTTTTGCCTTTACTTTCAACATGTTGACCGGTCTTAACCAGCTCTTTGAAGTACTCGCCGCCCTCGCTTCCGACCTTGGCATAGACCCCTAGGCCTGCCAGCCAGATCTTGCGGGCATAGGTTTTAACGTCGTCCAGGGCGTGGCTCGGGGCGTCGATTTTTTTCTTCAGGATAACTTTGGCCATGATGCACCTCACGTAAAAAGGGTGGAGGAACGGCCCGCAGAAGTTGAGGGCGTGGGCACAAAGTAGGCAGAAAAATTAGAATCGGCACCCTAAGAACAGCGGGATCAGGCCAAGGCTTTATCCAGGGCTTTCTCGATTTCAGTCTTGATGGTGCCACTCATGGCCGACATCAACAGGCCCAGTTCCACATCAATACGCAACAGATCATCGGCGACCAACACCGTGCCTTTAACCCCCGAACGCTTGAGGTTCAACGTATCGCCCGACCACGAAGGCTGCAGGCCATATTGATCCTGGAGTTTCTGTGCCAGCTTCTCGGCCTTCGCCCGTGCGCCTTCTTTACCCAGGGAATGCGCACGTTCAACAGTGATACGGGCCATTGCAATGACTCCTCTTTATAACGACTTGAACACCTGCCATGCGGCAAAAGGTCTCGGTGAGCACCTATCTTACCTTCAGCCTTGCCAAGACAAAGCAGGCCTTGGGGATTATCATGTCCCGCATTCAATTTTGGTGACAGCGATATGACTGATCAGCGCAAAGGCAGCGATGCCGAACCCACCACTCACTTCGGCTTCAAGAACGTCCCGGAAAGCCAGAAAGCGGAAAAAGTCGCTGAAGTGTTCCACTCCGTTGCGGCCAAGTACGACCTGATGAACGACGTGCTCTCCGGCGGCATGCACCGCCTGTGGAAGCGCTTCACCATCGAGTTGTCGGGTGTACGCACTGGCAACCGCGTGCTGGACATCGCGGGTGGTACCGGCGACTTGGCGGCCAAGTTCTCCAAGCTCGTCGGCCCGACCGGCCAGGTGGTGCTGGCGGATATCAACGGTTCGATGCTCAAGGTCGGCCGTGATCGCCTGCTCGACAAAGGCGTGGCCGGCAATATCGAATTCGTCCAGGCCGATGCGGAAAAGCTGCCGTTCCCCGACAACCATTTCGACTGCGTGACCATCGCGTTCGGCCTGCGCAACGTGACCCACAAGGAAGACGCGATCCGCTCGATGCTGCGCGTGCTCAAGCCCGGTGGCCGCCTGCTGGTGCTGGAGTTCTCCAAACCGGCCAACGCGCTGATGTCCAAGGTCTACGACACCTACTCGTTCGCCTTCATGCCGTTGATGGGCAAGCTGATCACCAACGACGCCGAGAGCTATCGCTACCTGGCAGAGTCGATCCGCATGCACCCCGACCAGGAAACCCTGAAGTCGATGATGGTAGACGCCGGTTTCGACCGCGTGACCTACCACAACATGACCTCAGGCATCGTCGCCCTGCACCGCGGCATCAAGCCCTGATGCTGTTCCAAGGCCTGCTCGCCAGCGTCGAACTCGGTGTCAACCGGGTGCTGCGCCTGGACAGCACCGCCCTGGCGCGGCTCGCGCACTTGAACGGCAAGATCATCGCCGTCGACTGCACGAGCCCGGCCTTGCAGCTGTTTATCCTGCCCAGCGATGAAGGCCTATTGCTCGCGACCCAGTGGGCCGCCGAGGCCGACTGCACCCTGCGTGCGCCGGCCTCGAGCCTGTTGCACCTGGCGCTGAGCCGCAACAAGACCGCCATCCTCCACAGCCCCGAAGTGGCGCTGGAAGGCGACAGCGCGGCGCTGATGGACCTGGCCGCCGTGCTGCAAGACCTGGAACTGGACTGGGAATACGAACTGTCGCGCTGGATCGGCCCCGTGGCCACCCAGTTGATCAGCGGTCACCTGCGCAGCCGCACGCGCTGGTACCAGCAGGGGTTCGCCAGCCTCAACCAGAACCTCGCCGAATACCTGAGCGAAGAATCGCGCACCCTGGTCGGACAACGGGAAGCGCAAGCGCGCTTTCGTGAACTCGATAAGGCCAAAATCGACCTGGAACGCCTTGAGGCCCGCTTCGAGCGCCTGAGCCGTTCCCTTGATCCAAGCGATAACGCATGAAGCTGCTCGCCGTCCGCCGTTTGTTCCGTATCCAGCGCGTCGTCATCCGCTACCGCCTCGATGACCTGCTGTTCGCCCTGCCCTTGCCGTGGTTCCTGCTGGCCGTGCGTTACGTGCTGCCGTGGCGCTGGTTCCCACGCAAGCCACTGGACCTGAGCCGTGGCACGCGCCTGCGCCTGGCCTTGCAGGATTTGGGGCCAATCTTTATCAAGTTCGGGCAGATCCTCTCGACCCGTCGCGACCTGTTGCCCGAAGACATCGCCGACGAGCTGATGCTGCTGCAGGACCGCGTGCCGCCGTTCGATTCGCAGCAATCGATGAAGCTGATCGAAGAGCAGTTGGGCAAGAAGATCAGCGACGTGTTCAGCCGTTTCGACGTCGAGCCCCTGGCTTCGGCCTCGGTGGCGCAAGTGCATGCGGCGCAGCTCAAGACCGGCGAAGAAGTGGTGGTGAAGGTGATTCGCCCAGGCCTCAAGGCGATCATCGGCCAGGACCTGGCGTGGCTGTTCATTCTCGCCCGCGCCGCCGAACGCTTCTCCGCCGACGCGCGCCTGCTGCACCCGGTGGACGTGGTCGCCGACTACGAAAAAACCATCTACGACGAACTCGACCTGCTGCGCGAAGCGGCCAACGCCAGCCAGCTCAAGCGCAACTTTGAAGGCTCACCGCTGCTGTACGTGCCGCAAGTGTATTGGGACTGGTGCCGCCCTAAAGTGTTGGTGATGGAGCGCATCTACGGCGTGCAGGTCACCGACCTCGCGACGCTGACCGACCAGCGCACCGACATGAAGATGCTCGCCGAGCGCGGCGTCGAGATCTTCTTCACCCAGGTGTTCCGCGACAGTTTCTTCCACGCCGACATGCACCCCGGCAATATCTTCGTCAGCACCATCAACCCGTGGAGCCCGCAGTACATTGCGATCGACTGCGGCATCGTCGGCAGCCTGACCCCGGAAGACCAGGACTACCTGGCGCGCAACCTGTTCGCCTTCTTCAAGCGTGACTACCGCCGCGTGGCGCAGTTGCACATCGATTCGGGTTGGGTGCCCGCAGAAACCAAGCTCAATGAATTCGAAGCGGCGATCCGCACCGTGTGCGAGCCGATCTTCGAAAAACCGCTAAAAGACATTTCCTTCGGCCAGGTACTGATGCGCCTGTTCCAGACCGCGCGGCGCTTCAATATGGAAGTGCAGCCGCAGTTGGTGCTACTGCAGAAAACCCTGCTGAACATTGAAGGCCTGGGCCGCCAGTTGTACCCGGACCTCGACCTGTGGAACACCGCCCAGCCGTTCCTCGAACGCTGGATGCGCGAACGGGTCAGCCCGAAAACCCTGCTGGGCAACCTGCAGAGCCAGGTGGAGCAACTGCCGCACCTGGCCAACATGACCCGCGACCTGCTGGAGCGCATGTCCCAGCCCCACGCCAAGGACCCGGCGCCGCCGTGGCACACGCGCAAGGACGACTGGTTCCTGCGCCTGCTGGGCGCCGCGCATCTGGTCGGCGGTGTAATGCTGGCCATCGGCGGGCCGCTGAACCAACTGGGCCACTGGCCGGCCGGTATCATGGTCGCCGTGGGTGTTTATCTGATCGTGCGTCGGTAGCCAATCCGGTTATACACTGTCGCAAATTGCCGGAGCCGAAGATGAAAGACTGGCTGGATGAGATCAAGTGGGACAGTGACGGCCTGGTGCCGGCCATTGCCCAGGACTACAAGACCGGGCGCGTGCTGATGATGGCCTGGATGAACCGCGAGGCGCTGAGCCTCACCGCCGCTGAGCAGCGCGCCATTTACTGGTCACGTTCACGTGGCAAACTGTGGCGCAAGGGTGAAGAGTCCGGGCACGTACAAACCCTGCACGAGATACGCCTCGACTGCGACGCCGACGTGGTGATCCTCAAGGTCGAGCAGATCGGCGGTATCGCCTGCCACACCGGCCGCCACAGCTGCTTCTATCGCGTGTTCGAGAACGGCGAGTGGAAGGTTGTAGAGCCGGTACTCAAAGACCCGCACGCCATTTACTCGGCAGGACACTGAACATGAGCGATACCCTGAACCGTGTGGCCCAGGTGCTGGAAGAGCGCAAAGGCGCGGATGCCGAAAGCTCCTACGTCGCCAGCCTGTACCACAAAGGCCTGAACAAGATCCTGGAAAAACTCGGCGAAGAATCCGTCGAGACCATCCTTGCCGCCAAGGATGCCGAGATCAGCGGCGACTGCAGCGATGTGATCTACGAAACCGCCGACCTGTGGTTCCACAGCCTGGTCATGCTCGCTCAACTGGGGCAGCATCCGCAGGCGGTGCTGGATGAACTGGACCGTCGCTTCGGCTTGTCCGGGCATGTCGAAAAGGCCTCGCGCCCGTCCGCCTGAATAACTTTTACAGAGGAATTGCAGCATGGGCATTTTTGACTGGAAACACTGGATCGTTATTCTGGTGGTAGTCGTTCTGGTATTTGGCACCAAGAAACTGAAAAACCTCGGCACCGACGTGGGCGAGTCGATCAAGGGCTTTCGCAAGGCCATGAACGACGACGAAAAGCCGGCCGACCCCGCCGTCAACCCGGCGCCACCGGTCCAGCCTGTGCACCCCCAGGCGGCCCAGCCGATCACCGAGCGTCGGACCTTCGACGTGCAGGCTGAAAAAGTTGAAGAGCCGATCCGCAAAGACTCGTGAGCACTGACTAATGTTTGGTATCAGCTTCTCTGAACTGCTGCTCGTCGGCCTCGTGGCCTTGCTGGTCCTGGGGCCGGAACGCCTGCCCGGTGCCGCGCGCACGGCTGGCCTGTGGATCGGGCGCCTGAAACGCAGTTTCAACGCCATCAAACAGGAAGTTGAACGGGAAATCGGCGCCGACGAAATCCGCCGCCAACTGCACAACGAACACATCCTGTCGTTGGAGCAAGAGACGCGCAATATTCTGACGCCGGTGCAGGAGCAGGCCAAGCCGGTGGCGCCCGTGGCCGAGCACAGCATCGCGCCCACGCCCGCAGTTGAAGCAACGCCCGCCACCCCGACCACGCCAACCGAGCCAGCGCCGGCGCCCATCGCGGCGCCTGCTCCCCATGACCCTACATTGCCGCCGCGAGCCCCATGAGCGCTGATAAACCGGAAAACGACCAGCACATGCCGCTGGTCTCGCACCTCACCGAGCTGCGTACCCGCCTGCTGCGTTGCGTGGCGGCGATCTTCGTAATTTTTGCCGGGCTGTTCGCCTTTACCCAGCAGATCTACACCTTCGTCTCCACGCCACTGCGCCATTACCTGCCAGCGGGCGCGACGATGATCGCCACCGACGTATCGTCGCCGTTCCTCACGCCGCTGAAGCTGACGATGATGGTCTCGCTGTTCCTCGCGATCCCGGTGATCCTGCACCAGATCTGGGGCTTTATCGCCCCCGGCCTGTACAAGCATGAGAAGCGCATCGCAGTGCCCTTGCTGGTGTCGAGCATCCTGCTGTTCTACACCGGCATGGCGTTCGCTTACTTCCTGGTGTTCCCGCTGATCTTCAAGTTCTTCGCCGCCGCCACCCCGGCCGGCGTTGAGATGATGACCGACATCACCAGCTACCTCGACTTCGTGATGACGCTGTTCTTCGCCTTCGGCGTGGCCTTCGAAATCCCGGTGGCCGTGGTGTTGCTGGTGTGGATCGGCGTGGTCAACGTGCAATACCTGAAGAAGGTCCGCCCCTACGTGATCATCGGCTGCTTCGTGGTCGGCATGATCCTGACCCCGCCGGACATTTTCTCCCAGACATTGCTGGCAGTGCCGATGTGGATGCTGTTCGAGATCGGCATCCTGTTCAGCAGCCTGATCACCAAGCGTGGCGAACACCCCGACGACCAAGCCGCCGACGACAACGACCAGCCGCCAGCAACCCAGCCGTGAACCTGCTGCTGCTTGAAGAGGCCGACTTTATCGCGGCCGACCGGGTGATCCTGCGTGACCGGCGCCTGGTGCATATGCAGGACGTGCACCGCGCGACGGTGGGCGACAACCTGCGGGTCGGGCGCATCGGCGGGCTGATGGGCAATGCACAACTGCTGCGCCTGGAAGCCCACGAAGCCGAGTTGCAAGTAGCCTTCGACCTGCCGCCACCGGCCAAACTGCCGCTGACCCTGTTGCTGGCCCTGCCCCGCCCGAAAATGCTCCGCCGGGTGCTG
This sequence comes from Pseudomonas sp. PSPC3-2, assembly GCF_049897085.1. Lineage (NCBI taxonomy): Bacteria > Pseudomonadati > Pseudomonadota > Gammaproteobacteria > Pseudomonadales > Pseudomonadaceae > Pseudomonas > Pseudomonas sp. PSPC3-2. Next base: position 14,925 of record NZ_JAFCVO010000005.1, on the reverse strand, counting down.
CAAACCGTCGCCGCCATGGGCGTGCCGAAGGTAGTGCTGCTCAACAGCTACCGCGTGGAAAAGAGCTTCTGGCAAACCCCCTTCCTGGAGCCCGAGGCGATTCGCGAGCAATTGATCCTCGGCCTGGAGCAGGCGCGGGACACGGTGCTGCCCGAGATCATCATCGAAAAACGCTTCAAACCCTTCGTCGAAGACCGCCTGCCCGCTCTGACCGCAGGCACCCTTGGCCTGATCGGCCATCCCGGCGATTACCCATCCTGCCCGCGCGGGCTGGATGAGCCGGTGACCTTGGCTATCGGCCCGGAAGGCGGCTGGATTCCCTACGAGGTCGACCTGCTGACCAAGGCAGGCCTGCAACCGGTGCAACTGGGTGCACGCATCCTGCGCGTGGAGACCGCCGTCACCGCCCTGCTCGCCCGGCTGTTCTAGCCACCCTATTCCTACAGATTTTTCATGCGCCGCCGATAACCTTCGAATAATTCCAAGCCTTGCTCTAGGGGAGTTCGCAGCATGTATCGTTGGTTAGCCGAAAAGCTGGGGAATGTCAGCGTCAACCACAAGCTGGGCGTAGGCTTTGGCCTGGTGTTGCTCCTTACCTTGTTGATCACCTTCACCGGCTGGACCGGCCTGGGCGATGTGACCAGCCGTGGCGACAAATTGGGGTATATCTCCAGCCTCAATGTCTTGACCAAAGACCTGCGTATCGCCCGCCTGGACTATGAAATGCGCCGTGGCGAACAAGGCACGGCAGCCGTCAGCGACCTGCTGAACCGGCTGGACAGCGGCATGAAGACCGCCCGTACACTGATCGAAAACCCCACGGACATCGCCCTGGTCGATGAGCAATTGGCCGCCGTGGACCAATACAAACGCGCATTCAGCGATATGGCGCAAGCCGGCGCCAACCGCGAAGACGCGCGCAGCAAGCTGGGCAATACCGCCGACAATGCCGTGCTCAAGGTGAATGAAGTCGAGAAGTCCCTGCTGCAAGGCGACAGCGTCACCCAGTTCAATAGCGTGGTCGAACTGAGCAAGCTGATCCAGCAAGCGCGCTTCCAGGTTCGCGGCTACACCTACAGCGGCAAGGTCGAGGCTGAGCAACCTGCGCTCGACGCCATCGACAACGCCCTGAAGAAGATCACTGAACTGCAAGGCGCATTGCCGGCGCAATACCAGGCGGACCTGCAACAGGCCAGTGTCTCGCTGCAAGCCTATCGCGCCGCTGTCAGCCAGTTCCGCGACTCCCAGGTGGCCACCGCCGTCGCACTCAAAACCATGAGCGCACAAGGCGATATCCTGCTGAGCCGCAGCGATAAACTCACGCTTTCCCAGACCGCAGTGCGCGACACCGATGCCGCCCAGGCCAGGTACCTGCTGCTGCTCGCCACCGTACTGGCATTGATCTTTGGCCTGGTGGCCGCCTGGGCGATCACGCGCCAGATCGTCATCCCGCTGAATCAGACCCTCAAGGTGGCCGAGCGCGTTGCTTCGGGCGACCTGAGCCACGACCTGACATCCACACGCCAGGACGAACTGGGCCAACTGCAACGCGCCATGCAAAGCATGACCGTGGGCCTGCGCGAACTGATCGGCGGCATCAGCGACGGCGTCACCCAGATCGCCAGCGCCGCCGAACAATTGTCGTCGGTCACCGAGCAGACCAGCGCCGGGGTCAACAATCAGAAAATCGAGACCGACCAGGTCGCCACCGCCATGAATGAAATGGCCGCGACCGTGCAGGAAGTTGCGCGCAACGCCGAGGAAGCCTCCGAAGCGGCCTTGGTGGCGGACCAGCAGGCCCGCGAAGGCGACAAGGTGGTCGGTGAAGCCATCGCCCAGATCGAACGCCTGGCCACTGAGGTCGGCAACTCCACCGAGGCCATGGGCCATCTCAAGCGCGAAAGCGACAAGATCGGCAGCGTGCTCGACGTGATCAAGTCGGTGGCCCAGCAAACCAACCTGCTGGCGCTTAACGCTGCGATTGAAGCGGCACGAGCCGGTGAAGCCGGGCGTGGCTTCGCGGTGGTGGCCGATGAAGTGCGCAGCCTGGCTCAACGCACGCAAAAATCCACGGAAGAGATCGAAGAGCTGATCGGCGGCCTGCAAACGGGCACCCAGCAGGTGGCAACCATCATGGACAACAGCCGCGGGCTGACCGACAGCAGCGTCGAGTTGACTCGCCGCGCCGGCAGCGCCCTGGAAAACATCACCCGCACCGTGTCGACCATTCAGGCGATGAACTCGCAGATTGCCACCGCCGCCGAGCAACAAAGCGCCGTGGCCGAAGAGATCAACCGCAGCATATTGAACGTGCGCGATGTGTCGGAGCAAACGTCCTCGGCCAGTGAAGAGACCGCCGCCTCCAGCGCTGAACTGGCGCGCCTGGGCATCTACCTGCAAACCCTGGTTGGGCGCTTCCGCATCTGACCGGCGCTGGGCGGCGAGCCATCCGGGTCGCCGCACTTCAGCAACTTGTGAAATTTCCTACGCACTTATCAGCCCGCCCTCACCCCAAATCGATTTAGCGTTTGCATGGTTGCGCAGCGCTTTTTCAGATTTGGAGGTTCACCATGTTTCCTCGGCTGACCCACTTGCTGGTCAACGCCAGCGTCCGACTCAAACTCGCCCTGGGCTTTGGCCAGGTGCTGATCCTCAGTTTCATCATTGCCATGACCGGCTGGCAGGCCTTGAATGCCGCCCTGTTCCGCTCCAGCAACCTGACGGTGCTGGGCCAACTGGCGGCCGACGCCGAGGCGATGCGCGCCGACCGCATCGTTTACCGCACCCTCACGGACACCGCCAGCCTGGGCAAAATGACGCAGCAGATCAAAAAAATCGATCAGCATCTCGACTACCTGTCACAGCACGTCATTGATCCGACCGACCTGCAGCGCCTCAAGGAAGCGGAGCGTCTCGTGGCCAGCTTCAAAGCGGCGCTAATGGAATTGCCGCCCTTGATCGAACAGCGGGAAAACACCCGGCCGCCGCTGCATAAGATCGCCCTGCAAGCCAGCGATACCCTCGCGCAACTGGCCAGCGAACTGCCTGACCAGCAAGACCAGCAGGCCCTCGACGCTATAGAGAGCCTGCGCCAAGCCATGGAACAGGCCGAAGATCGCGCCCAGAGCCCCGCCTGGGCCGCCGAGTCGCTGCAAGCCTATGCCGAAGCGGTGGGCAAGACCCTCGACGCCCTGGATATCGCTCAAGCCGCCGTCACAAGCCTACCCGTCGACTCTGTCGTGCTCACCACGGATCTGGCCACCTACCGCACCTTGCTGATCAAACTCAAGGAGACCCAAGTCACCGCCGAAACCGCGCAGAACCGGTTTGAACAGCAACTCAACCAGTTGCTCGAACAAAGTGACCTGGTGAGCCAGGGCCAGATCCTCAAACGCGACCGGGAAGCGGAGCACACCCGAACACTGCTGGTCAGCGTCACGCTTGCCGCTCTGCTGCTCGGCGCCCTGGCCGCCTGGTGGATCGCCCGGCAGATCACCCTGCCGTTGCGTGAAGCCTTGGTCGCCGCCAACCGCATCGCAGCGGGCGATTTAAGCGAAAACCCCGCCGTGGAGCGCCGTGATGAAATGGGCCAGTTGCAGCAGAGCATCGGGCAGATGATCCGCAACCTGCGCGGCCTGATCAGCGGCATTGGCGACAGCGCCCGGCAAATCGCCAGTGCGGCCACGCAGTTGTCGGCCGTCACCGAACAGACCCGCGCCGGCGTCAACAATCAAAAGGACGAAACCGATCAGGTCGCCACGGCAATGAATGAAATGCTCGCCACCGCCCAGGAGGTCGCGCGGCATGCCGAACAAGCGTCGATCGCGGCGAGTGAAGCCGACCAACAGACCCGCGTCGGCGACAAGGTGGTTGCACAGGCCGTTGAACAGATCGGCCACCTGGCCAGTGAAATGGCCCTCTCCAGCCGAGCAATGCTGGCGTTGCAGCAAGAGAGCCAAAAGATCGGCAGTGTGCTGGACGTGATCAAATCAGTGTCCCAGCAGACCAACCTGCTGGCGTTGAACGCCGCCATCGAAGCCGCGCGCGCGGGCAGTGCCGGAGAAGGCTTTGCGGTAGTCGCCGATGAAGTGCGCAGCCTGGCCCGGCGCACCCAGGCGTCGGCCGAGGAAATTGAAGAACTGATCCTCAGCCTGCATTCCGGCACCCAACAGGTGGCGGACATCATGGACAGCAGTCGCAGCCTGACAGACAACAGCGTCGGCTTGACCCGCGACGCCGGCGACGCCCTGGCGGCGATTGCCCGCACGGTGTCGGTCATCCAGGAAATGAACCCGCAGATTGCCGCCGCCGCCGAGGAACAAAGCGCGGTGGCCGAGGAGATCAATCGCAGTGTGTTGAAGGTGCGCGATGTGTCCGAGCAAACCGCCGCCGCCAGTGAAGAAACGGCGGCAGCGAGCGCTCAGTTGACCCAGTTGAGCCTGGACCTACAGACGCTTGTCAGCAAGTTCCGACTTTAACGCTTCCATAGTGTGAGCGTGATTACAGCACCTGGCGCAGGAAGGCCTGGGCGCGCGGGTCTTTCGGCGCATCGAAGAACTCGGCCGGGGACGCGTCTTCAAGCAGCTTGCCATGGTCGAAGAACAGCACGCGGTCCGCCACTTCACGGGCAAAGCCCATTTCGTGGGTGACACAGACCATGGTCATGCCTTCCAGGGCCAGGGTTTTCATGACGTCAAGCACTTCGCCGACCATTTCCGGGTCGAGGGCCGAGGTGGGCTCGTCGAACAGCATCACCTTGGGTTCCATCGCCAGCGCACGGGCAATCGCCACCCGCTGCTGCTGGCCGCCGGACAGCCGCGAGGGAAACTCGTTGGCCTTTTGCGCAATGCCGACCTTTTCCAGCAACGCCAGGGCCTTGGCTTCACGCTCTTGCTTGCCACGCTTGCGCACGACTTTTTGCGCCAGGCACAGGTTCTCCAGCACCGTCATGTGGGGGAACAGGTTGAAGTGCTGGAACACCATGCCGACTTCGCGGCGATAGGCGTTCACGTCGGTTTTCGGATCAGCCAGTTGCAGCCCGTCGATGCTCACCGAACCCGAATCGAACGCTTCCAGGCCATTGAGGCAGCGCAGGAAGGTCGACTTGCCCGAGCCAGACGGACCGATCACCACCAGCACTTCGCCCTTGGCGACCTGGGTGGTGACGTGGTCCACCGCGCGCACCACTTGGCCACGGGTGTCGAAGACTTTTACCAGATCGCGGACTTCAATCACTTTGCGCGAGCCTCCGCTCAAGCCGGCTGGCCATTTTCGACAGCGGCAGGTTGATCAACAGGTACAGGCCTGCCACGCAGAACAGGATTTCAAACGGCGAAAACGAGGTGGTGATGACTTCGCGGCCGCTCTTGAGCAACTCGGTAATCGCGATCACCGACACCAGCGAGGTGTCTTTCACCAGGCTGATAAATTGCCCGGCCAGGGGCGGCAGCACGCGCTTGAGCGCCTGCGGCAGCACCACATGGCGCATCGACTGGCTGGCACTCAAGCCCAGCGAGCGCGCGGCTTCGTTCTGGCCTCGGGTGATCGATTGCACACCGCCTCGGACGATTTCCGCCACGTAGGCCCCGGTGAACAGCGACAGCGCAGCGATCGCGGCAAACTCCCGGGACAGGTTGAGCACCGTACCGATAAAGAAATAGAAAATGAAAATCTGCACCAATAGCGGGGTGCCGCGCACCAGTTCGACGTAGATCGTCGACAGATCGCGCAAGGTCGGGTTGCTGGACAGCCGGCACAAACCCGTCGCCAGGCCGATCGCCAAGCCCAGGACCCCGGACACCACGGACAGCCACAAGGTGGTCCATAAGCCCCACATCAATGGCCCCAGCGCCCACTGCCGGGTCACGCCCACTACATCGCCTTCGGCCACGTCATCGCCACGTGCGACTTGCAGGCTGTTGTCGGCCACGGTGAGCTTTTGCTCGGTGCCCGCATCGTTGCGCAGGGTGACTTCAGCCACATCGCCTTTGCGCACCAACTCGACAACGGTGGACACATCCGCCGCGCGCTGGGACGTTTCGGCCTGATAGGCGAAATATTGCGGCACGCGGTTCCAGCGCCATTCGTAGGACATCAGCGACGTGGCGTAGTACAAGGCGCCCGCCAGGCCGACCAGCACGACCACGGTCAGCAGGTGCCAGGGCCATTGGGCTTTTTTCTGTTTCATTTCAGGTTCCGGGATGTGTGTCGCCTGTCATACCGCCATCGCGAGCAAGCCCGCTCCCACATCTCGACCGCATTCTCATGCTGGAACTCGGTCGAGTGTGGGAGCGGGCTTGCTCGCGATAGGCGCGACTCGGTATTCCGCCAGCCTTATTCCATGTCCTTGAGCCACTCGGAGCTCTTGAACCACTTGTCATGGATGCGATCGTAGGTGCCGTCGTTCCTGATCTGGTGCAGGAAGTTGTTGATGTAGTTGATGCTGTCGTAATCGCCTTTCTTCAGACCGAAGGCCAACGGCTCGAAGGTGAAGGGTTCTTCAAGGAACACCAGCTTGCCGTTACCGACTTTCTTCTCGGCGACGACGTTGTACGGCGCGTCATACACAAAGGCATCGGCCTTGCCGTTGACCACGTCCAGCACGCCTTCCTGTTCGTTGTCGTAGCCGTGGTACTTGGCCTTGGAGATCAGCTTTTTGGCCACCATCTCGCCGGTGGTGCCGAGCTTGGAGGTCAGGCGGTATTTCTCGTCGTTCAGGTCTTTGTAGGACTTGATGGTGCCTTCCAGGTCCTTGCGAATCAGCAGGGTCTGGCCAACCACGATGAAGGGTTCGCTGAAGTTCAGGCGCAGGTTGCGTTCCTGGGTCAGGGTCATGCCGCTGCCGATCATGTCGAACTTGCCGGTGAGAAAGGCCGGGATAATGCCGTCGTAGCCGGTGGACACCAGCTCCAGCTTGACGCCCATGGACTTGGCCATGGCCTTGAGGATGTCGACTTCGAAGCCGATGATTTCACCGCGCTTGTTGGTCATTTCGAACGGCATGTAGGTCGGGTCCATGCCGACTTTCAGCGTGCCACGCTTGACCGCATCGTCGATGGCTCCGGCCTGAGCCGCGTTGGCCGCGACCAGCGCGGTGACGCCGAGCAGCAGCATCGAAAGATACTTTTTCATCATCAAGTCCCCTGAACGATTCTTATGAGGGCGGCGCGCAAAAGGGCTGCACCATTTCGGGGTGCGATCCTAACCCACTCGCTGCCCGGCACAAAGGTTTCGCGGGTAATTGTTGTCGATGCATGTCGGAATATCCCTACAGCGCCGCGCAGAGGCGCAGGGATAGACACCTTATCGCCCGGCTCAGGCAATGGGTTGATGTGTAAGCACTTATGACTTTCAGTCGACCTCCGTCATCCAGTCGGTGTCCTTGAACCACTTGTCGTACAGCCGATCGTAGGTGCCGTCCTGCGCCACTTGGTTGAGAAAATGGTTGATCCAGTTCAGGCTGTCGTAATCGCCTTTTTTCAGGCCGAACGCCAGGGGCTCGTAGGTGAAGGGTTGCTCCAGCGCCAGTAACGCCTGGTTTTCCGGCCGAGTCATCGCGATCAGGTTGTAGGGCGCGTCATGGATAAACGCATCGGCCGCACCGATCACCACCTGGCGCACCCCTTCCTCCGGCGTCGCGAAACTGCTTAGCCGAGCCGCCCCGAGGAATCGTCGCGCCGCAGCCTCTGCGGTAGTGCCTTCAGTGGTGGCGATGCGGTAGCCGGCTTCGTTCAGGTCCTCGATACTGGCAACCTTGCCGGCGAGGCGGGGATGCAGCAACACCGTTTGGCCTACCACGATAAAGGAGTCACTGAAATTCAGCTTGAGGTTGCGCTCCTGCGTGACCGTCATGCCGCTGCCAATCAGATCAAACTTCCTCGCCATCAGCCCCGATAGCAACTCGGTGTACGGCACCGCCACCAGCTCAAGTTCAACCCCCAGGGCACGGCTCATCGCCTGGAGCAAATCGACTTCAAAACCGACAATACGCCCCTGTTTATCGGTCATCTCGAATGGCACGTAGGTGGGCGTGGTGCCCACTTTCAGCACGCCACGCCGAACGGCGTCGTCCAGCGCGCCGGCCTGCACCAGACCACCGTGAATCAATGCGACAGCGCCCATCAGCAATGCCGAACAATACCTTTTGATCATGAATCCCCCTGTGGTCGAGTCAAATTTCGGGGGGCGATGCTAACTCAGACACAGGCACGGCAATACGCCTCGAACCGGGGACTTTTGTTTCGAAATAACAAGGAGTTAGGGTGCAAAGGAAGAAGCGGGAAACGCTGTAGGACCAGCGCTTGAGATGCCCCCGAGGAGAACCCTCGGGGGCGTCTGAATCAGGCCGGTTGAGCCTGGGACGACAGCGGTTGCAACGGCAGCAATGGCGCGTGGGGATCAGACTTGATCGACTCGCGCCAGGCCCCCAACCACTCGGCATGCCCTTCGCTCCAGACCTGCTCGTGCAAGCGGGCCAGGGCCACCGGGTCACTGAGCAAGGCCAGGCGTTCGGCGTTGGTGAGGCCGGCAGGGCCGACTTTCAACGCATAACGCACGCGCTCGCCACGCAGGTACTCGATCGGCTCCGCCTCACGGTGACGCGAGGTCGCCAAGGCGCAAGCCAGGGCGTTCTGCTGCGGGTCGACCACCGAACGCACAAACCCGTCGTTGAGGGCGTGCCAACGGTTTTCGTGGGTGTACTTCTCGGTCGACAGCAGCGCTTGCGGCGGATTGTATTCCTCAGGGATCAAGAACAGGCTCTCGTCACGGGACTTGAGACCCAGCTTGACTCGACTGGAAATCACCGACACCGGGATCGACAGCATCAGCGAACCGACGATCGGGATCAGCCACCACAGGAAGCTCGGGTTCAACCACACCACCAACAGCGCCCAGAGAAAGCCGAGCAGGGTTTGCGGACCGTGGCGCTTGACCGCTTCACCCCATGGGGTGGAGTCGTCGTCACGCTGCGGCGAATTCCAGGTCGCAGCCCAGCCGAGGAACGCGGCGAGGACGAAGCGGGTGTGGAAGATCATCCGCACGGGCGCCAGCAGCATGGAGAACAACATCTCCAGCAGCATCGACATTGTCACCTTGAACTTGCCACCGAACTCTTTCGCGCCCTTGGCCCAGATCAGGATGACGCTCAGCAACTTCGGCAGGAACAGCAGCACGACAGTGGTGGAGAACAACGCCACCGCCTTGTCCGGATGCCATTGCGGCCACAGCGGGTACAACTGGCGCGGCGCCATGAAGTACTGCGGCTCCATCAAGGTGTTCACCGCCAGCAACGCGGTGGACAGCACCAGGAAGAAGAACCACAACGGTGCCGACAGGTAGGACATCACGCCGGTGAGGAACACCGCACGGTGGACCGGGTGCATGCCCTTGACCAGGAACAGGCGGAAGTTCATCAGGTTGCCGTGGCACCAGCGACGGTCACGCTTGAGTTCGTCCAGCAGGTTCGGCGGCAGTTCTTCGTAGCTGCCCGGCAGGTCGTAGGCAATCCACACGCCCCAGCCGGCACGGCGCATCAGCGCGGCTTCAACGAAGTCGTGGGACAGGATCGCACCGGCGAACGCGCCTTTACCCGGCAACGGCGCCAGGGCGCAGTGCTCGATAAATGGCTTCATCCGGATGATTGCGTTGTGACCCCAGTAGTGGGATTCACCCAACTGCCAGAAGTGCAGGCCGGCGGTAAACAGCGGACCGTACACACGGGTGGCGAACTGCTGCATGCGCGCATACAGGGTGTCCATACCCGACGCCCGTGGCGCGGTCTGGATAATCCCGGCATCCGGCGTGGCTTCCATCAGGCGCACCAGGCTGGTCAGGCATTCGCCGCTCATCACGCTGTCGGCGTCGAGAACGACCATGTATTTGTAATCACCGCCCCAACGACGGCAGAAGTCGTCGAGGTTGCCGCTCTTGCGTTTGACGCGACGGCGACGGCGACGATAGAAGATCTTGCCGAAGCCACCGGCTTCGCGGCACACGTCGAGCCAGGCTTGCTGCTCGGCAATGCAGATGTCGGCGTCGTTACTGTCGCTGAGCACGAAGAAGTCGAAGCGGTCCAGATCACCGGTAGCCGCGACTGATTCAAACGTCGCACGCAGACCGGCGAATACGCGGGGCACGTCTTCGTTACAGATCGGCATCACCAGCGCGGTACGCGCATTTTTCGGAATCGGCTCGTTACCGGCACTTTTACCGGAGATCCGGTATTTATCGTGGCCAGTCAGCAGCTCGAGGAAGCCCATCAACGCGGTCCAGAAACCTGCCGACACCCAGCAGAACAAGATCCCGAACATGATCAGGATGCTGGTTTGCAGCGCGTAAGGCAGTACCTGGGTCGCGGTTTGCAGCAGGGTCTGGTTGCGGATCTCGTCGAAGTCGACCAGCGACCACCCCTGGTACGGCATGATGCCTTTCATATACCAGCCGGCCACGATGGTCTGGCCGAGCATCAGCGTCAGCAGGATGTAGCGACGGATCGAACCGACGGTGCGCCAGCGCGCCGCCGGCAGCACGCGTTCGTCTTTCGGCGGCGTCGGCGGGTTGGTGCGGCCGGTCAGCCGGCGCCAGCCGCGCACCAGGATATTGGTGCGCCACGGCTCAGGCACAACCTTGGTCCGACGAATCGGCGGAGTGGCCTTGAGGCACACACGGCCGCTGGCGTCGAGCGCCAGCATTTCGGCATCCTCCAGCTCTTCCGCCGTGCTGAGGGTCAACCGGCGGCCAACCGACGCTTGGGCAGCGTCGACCGGCGCATCGAACACCTTGGACGACAAACGTTCGTGCAGTTCGCTGAAGGATGTGCAGCCCGCCAGTTCGGCGCGCTGCTCTGCGGTCATCGGCAGGTGCGCCAGATACTCGGACAGAGTCTCTGGCTGGACTTGAGAATTACTCATCGGCAGGCAACTGATAGCTCCAGGTTTCGGTCAGGACTTGCTCGGTCTTGATCGGCTCCGGTGTGGCTGGGGCAGCTTCTGGCTGCTTGGCTTCCTTGTCTTTCTTGGCCTGTTTCTCATGCTGTTTGGCCAGCACTTTGTCGGCTTTGAGTACTTGGGTCGACACCTTCTCGGGCTCAGGCTGCACGATGTCCTGGACCAGGGCCGCACGCATTTCAGTCGGTTTGCCTGCGTCCTTGATCTTCATGCGCAAGGTCAGGCGCCAGCCTTTGGTGTGCTCGTTGTAACGCACGCTGTTTTCGACCAACTCAGCGTTGTCACCCACGCTCACCTGGCTGCGAACCGGCGCGTCCGGCGGCAGTTTCTTCAGGGACGGGCCCTCGAAGTCCACCAGGTACGCGACGCTGCCATCCGGCTGACGGATCAGGTTGGATTGCTTCACGTCGCCGGTGGAACGCAGGGTCTGCTTGACCCAGGCGCTGTCCGGCGAATGGAACGCGGCGTCGTCCAGGGTCCAGTGCAGGCGATAGGCGACATCCAGCGGCTGGCCGACTTCCGGCAGTTTTTCCGGGCTCCAGAAGGCCACGATGTTGTCGTTGGTTTCGTCGGCGGTCGGGATCTCTACCAGGTCGACGGAACCCTTGCCCCAGTCGCCTTCAGGCTCGATCCAGGCGCTTGGCCGCTTGTCGTAGTTGTCGTCCAGGTCTTCGTAGTGACTGAAGTTGCGACCGCGTTGCAGCAGGCCGAAACCACGCGGGTTCTCTACGGTGAAGTTACTGACCGACAGGTGTTTAGGGTTGTTCAGTGGGCGCCAGATCCACTCGCCATTACCGGCATGGATCGACAGACCGCTGGAATCATGCAGCTCGCGACGGTAGTTGAGGACCTTGGACGGCTGGTTCGCGCCGAACAGGAACATGCTGGTCAACGGGGCAACGCCCAGCTTGCTGACCTTGTCGCGCAGGAACATCTGGGACTTGACGTCGACCACGGTGTAGGTGCCAGGACGCAGGATCAGGCGATAGGCACCGGTGGCACGCGGCGAATCCAGCAGAGCGAAGATCACCAGGTGCTTGTCACCCGGCTTTGGACGCTCGATCCAGAACTCGGTGAAACGCGGGAACTCTTCGCCGGACGGCAGCGCGGTATCGATCGCCATGCCACGGGCGGACAGGCCATACACCTGGTCCTTGCCCACGACGCGGAAATAGCTGGCCCCGAGCATGGTCAGGATTTCGTCTTGCTTGTCGCCCTTGTTGATCGGGAACAGCACACGGAAACCGGCATAACCCAACTGCTCGGTGGACTTGGGATCAAACTTGACGTCGCCGAAATCGAAGCGCGTCGGGTCGTATTTGATTTCCTGAACGTTGTCGGCGGTGACTTCGTTGATTTTCACCGGTGTATCGAAGTGCATACCCTGGTGATAGAAGGACAGCTTGAACGGGGTGTTCTGATCGGCCCACTCGGCTTTTTCGTTACGGAAACGAATCTTCTGATAATCAGCGAATTTCATTTCGCGGAATTCGTTCGGCAGATTGCTGCGCGGAGCTTCGTATTTCTGCCCGGCCAGCTCTTTTGCCTTGGCCGACACATCATCCAGACTGAATGCCCACAGTTGACCCGCGCCGAACAGGCAAAACAGGGCGGAGCCCGTCACCAGTGCGTTTCGTAACCGTTTGGCAGACAATTTTGGTGCATTACAGGGACTAACAATCACGAGCAACCCTCGCCGAAAACAGATCAAAAAACCAACGGCCAGCTATCTATATGCCAGGTTGGCGAGCATTGTTCCGACTCCCCTGGGGCAAAATGATTCCCCTGAGGCTGTCGGACAAGTCTCTACCTAAGTCAAAAATGGACCAAACAACGCTGATCCCCGTAGCGCGCGATTATCTAGTAGCCCGCGAGACAACGCATCAGGGACAACGAAGTATTTATAGCGAAACCCTGCGTTTTTAGGCATTAACGTCGTTTTTAATACATTCATGTCTGTAAGAGGAAGGTCACAGGGCCATCATTGACCAAATGTACCTGCATATCCGCACCAAAACGCCCGGACGCCACCTTGCCATGCAATTGTTGCGCTTGTAACAGCAAGTGTTCAAAAAGTGCTGCGCCCAGAGCCGGCGGCGCGGCGGTGGAGAAACTTGGCCGCAGCCCGCTTTTGGTATCCGCCGCCAGGGTGAACTGCGACACCAGCAGCAAACCGCCGCCGATATCCTTGAGCGACAGGTTCATCTTGCCGTCGTCGTCGCTGAACACCCGATAGTTAAGCAGCTTATGCAGCAGTTTGTCGGCGCTCTCGACGGTGTCCGCAGGTTCCACGGCCACCAGCACCAGCAAACCCTGGTCGATCGCCCCCACGATTTCGCCCGCGACCTCGACCCGGGCGCCACGCACCCGTTGCAACAGGCCCTTCATGCTTCTTCAGGCGGCAGGTCCAGCAGGCGGCGCGCCATCTCGCCGGTCGCGCGCACCAAGGCATCGGTGATGCCGGGCTCGGACGCCGCATGGCCCGCCTCGCGGATCACCTGCAGTTCACTGTTCGGCCAGGCCTGGTGCAACTCCCACGCGTTATCCAGCGGACAGATCATATCGTAGCGGCCGTGGATGATTACGCCAGGCAGATGGGCGATCTTGTGCATGTCTCGAATCAGCTGGTTGGGTTCCAGGAAGGAATTGTTGGTGAAGTAGTGGCACTCGATGCGGGCGATCGACAGCGCACGCTGGGGCTCGGCGAAACGCTCGATCAACTGCGGGCTCGGGCACAGGCCCAACATGCGCCCTTCCCAGGTGGACCAGGCCTTGGCGGCGTGCATCTGGGCAATCTGGTCGTTGCCGGTCAGGCGTTTGTGGTACGCGGCGAGCAGGTCGTGGCGCTCGTCCAGGGGGATCGGCGCAAGGTAATCCTGCCAGTAATCCGGAAACAGACGGCTGGCGCCTTCCTGGTAAAACCAGCGGATGTCCTGGGGCCGGGCCAGGAAAATCCCGCGCACGATCAAACCGTGCACGCGCTCGGGATGGGTTTGCGCGTAGGCCAGCGCCAGGGTCGAACCCCAGGAGCCGCCGAACAAGACCCATTTATCGATGCCCAGGTGCTCGCGAATGCGCTCAAGGTCGGCGACCAGGTCCCAGGTGGTGTTATTTTCCAGGCTGGCGCGGGGGGTAGAACGCCCGCAGCCACGCTGGTCAAAGGTGATGATGTGGTACAGGTTCGGATCGAAATAGCAGCGGCTGTTGGCGTCGCAACCGGAGCCAGGGCCACCATGAATGAATACGACGGGCAAGCCTTCGGGAGAGCCACTTTCATCGACGTACAGGGTGTGGGTGTCGTCGACAGCCAGATCGTGCCGGGCGTAGGGTTTGATCTGCGGGTACCAAGTCTGCATTGCGCGCTCCGTAGGGGGTCGGGTTCATCCCTGGGGGGACGTCTTTTATTCTGCCGTCTGGCACTATAAACCCGAATTGTGCAATGAGCATGTCCTTGAGCGCTTAGACCTGTGTCAGCAGTTCGCTACCCAGGTGAGCCAACAGGCAGCTATCAAAGCCAGTCGCCCTCCTCCACCTCGCTCTGCGCCCGCAAACAGCCATGGACCAGACTTTGGCCGCAGTACAGCAGCGCGCTTACGCCCGCCGCGTGCAGGTGCTTGGCATACAAGTGGAGAGTTTGGCCGATCAACCTCAGGAGCATTCCTACAAGCGCATCGGAAAGTCTCACCTGAGCAATACCGCCACTGCGTGATTTGATCCGGGTCTTTTTCAGACACGGATCGTTACGCATGACTGACACGCCTTGGGCTGCCCGCGAGGGCGATGCGCTTCTGCACAGTTCAATGCTGGCCGACGTTTTAGGCGGAGTCCTGGAGATTGCCGCCAACGTGGCCGTGACCGCATTGGCGACAGCGGCGGTGGTTGCGGCGGCGGGTGTCACCGTGGCGACTGGCGGTCTCGGCTGCGTGGTACTCGGCGCTGTGGTGGGTGCGGTGGTCGGCGTCGGCATGAGCAAAACCGG
>NZ_JAFCVO010000004.1:0-344133 GCF_049897085.1 Pseudomonas sp. PSPC3-2 | reverse complement strand
AATTTGACTACTCGAAAGAGCATCAGATTGCGGTGTGTGAAGACGAAACGAACCGAAAGTTCGAATCTCACAAAACACCGAAAGCTATCACATACCCAATTTGCTGAAGCGAGGCCAGCTGGCCACGACTCAGTACCCGAATTTCTTGACGACCATAGAGCATTGGAACCACCTGATCCCATCCCGAACTCAGCAGTGAAACGATGCATCGCCGATGGTAGTGTGGGGTTTCCCCATGTGAGAGTAGGTCATCGTCAAGATTAAATTCCAGAACCCCTGTTTGCTTACGCAGACAGGGGTTTTGTTTGTCCGCTCGAAAAGTGCGAAGAGGCTCATCGCGATAGTCTTCAGTGCTAAAGTCCACGCCTCGATTTTGCTTTTGCCAAGGAAGCCGTTATGCCGGATGCGACGCCTCTCAGCGCAGGATTCATGGTGGTTCACGGCAACCGCCTGGACGAATTGCGCAGCCTGGTGGTCAGTTGGATGCGCCGTTATCCCCTGGCCCCTCTGGAAAATGAAATCGCCCTGGTACAGAGCAACGGCATCGCCCAATGGCTCAAACTGGCCCTGGCCGAAGATCCGGAAGATGACGACATGGGCGGCTGCGGCATTGCTGCGGCGATCGACGTGCAACTGCCCGGTAGCTTCATGTGGCAGCTCTATCGCATGGTCCTGGGGCGCGACGAAATCCCGCCCAAGTCCCTGCTCGATAAAGCCCCGCTGACTTGGCGCCTGATGCGCCTGCTCCCCGAGCTGATCAATCAACCGTACTTCGAGCCGCTGCAGCGCTTCCTCACGGACGACAGCGACCTGCGCAAACGCTACCAGCTCGCCGAACGATTGGCAGACCTGTTCGACCAATATCAGGTCTATCGCGCCGACTGGCTGGAAGATTGGGCCGCTGGCCGCCATCAACTGCGTAACGGCCGAGGCGAATCCAAACCCCTCGACGCCGCGAACTGCTGGCAAGCCGAATTATGGCGTGCCCTGCTGCTGGATGTGGGGGAAGCGGGCATGGCGCAAAGCCGCGCCGGTGTGCATCAGCGCTTTATCGAACGGATCAACAGCCTTGAGCAAGCGCCGCCAGGGCTGCCTTCTCGAGTGATCGTTTTTGGCATTTCCTCATTGCCCGCGCAAGCACTCGAAGCGCTCGCCGGCCTGGCGCGCTTCAGTCAGGTCCTGCTCTGCGTGCACAACCCCTGTCGCCACCATTGGTCCGACATCGTGGCCGACAAAGATTTGCTGCGTAACGAATACAAACGCCAAGCACGCAAAGCCGGCATGCCGGTCACCATCGATCCGCAGACCCTGCACCAGCATGCGCATCCGTTGCTCGCCGCCTGGGGCAAACAGGGCCGTGACTACATTAGCCTGCTCGACAGCTACGACGATCCCAACAGCTACCGCGCTGCATTTCGCGACGGCCGCATCGACCTGTTCAGCGACAGCGAACCGACCACACTGCTCAACCAGCTCCAGGACGATATCCTCGAACTGCGCCCCCTCAACGAAACCCGTGACGTATGGCCCGCCGTCGATCTGCAGCGCGATACCTCCATCCGCTTTCACATCGCCCACAGCGCCCAACGCGAAGTGGAAATCCTCCACGACCAACTGCTCCAACGCTTCAGCGCCGACCCCGCGTTGCGTCCCCGCGACATCATCATCATGGTCCCCGACGTCGACAGCTACGCGCCGCACATTCGTGCAGTGTTCGGCCAGTTGGACCGCAGCGATCCACGCTTCATCCCCTTCACCCTCACCGACCAAGGCCAACGCGGCCGCGACCCGCTGCTGATCGCCGTCGAACACCTGCTCAAGCTCCCCGACAGCCGCTTTCCGGTCAGTGAAATTCTTGACCTGCTCGACGTCCCGGCTCTGCGCGAGCGCTTCGCCATCAAGGAACGCGACCTGCCCACGCTGCATCGTTGGATCGAAGGCGCCGGCATCCGCTGGGGCCTCAACGCCGAGCAGCGTGCCGGTCTTGGCCTGCCCCACGAACTCGAGCAAAACAGCTGGCGATTTGGTTTGCGGCGGATGCTGCTGGGTTATGCCGTGGGCACGGGTGTCGCCTGCGACGGTATCGAGCCCTACGACGAAATCGGTGGCCTCGACGCGGCCTTGATCGGTCCGCTGGTCGCGTTGCTCGACGCACTCAGCGACGCCCATCAAGCCTTGTCACAACCTGCGGTTCCGCAAGAATGGGGCGAGCGCCTGCAACGCTTGATGCAGCTGTTTTTCCTGCCCAGCAGCGAACACGATGACTACCTGTTGGGCCAGCTCGAACAGCTCAGGGAAACCTGGCTGGAAACCTGCGAGTCCGTCGGCCTGCAGGACGAGTTACCGCTCACCGTAGTCCGCGAGGCGTGGCTCGCCGGCCTTGACCAAGGGCGCCTGTCCCAGCGCTTTCTCGCCGGAGCTGTCAATTTTTGCACCCTGATGCCGATGCGCGCGATCCCGTTCAAGCTCGTCTGCCTGCTCGGCATGAATGACGGCGACTACCCCCGCGCACAACCCCCGCTGGATTTCGACCTGATGGGCAGCGACTACCGCCCCGGCGACCGCTCACGTCGCGAAGACGACCGCTACCTGCTGCTCGAAGCCCTGCTGTCAGCCCGCGACCAGCTCTACATCAGTTGGGTCGGCCGCAGCATTCGTGACAACAGCGAGCGCCCGGCATCGGTATTGATCGGCCAACTGCGCGACCATCTCGCCAGCGGCTGGCACCACGCCCAAAGCGACGCACCGCTGCTTGACGCAATGACCCAGGAACACCCGCTCCAGCCCTTCAGTGCGCGCTACTTCCACACCGGTGACCCGCTGTTCAGCTACGCCCGCGAATGGCAGTTGCTACACGAGGTGACCGATGCGCCGGCGGACAACACCGAACTCGCTGCCCATCAACAGGAAGAACCCCTGAGCCTCGGCCAGTTGCAGGACTTCCTGCGCAACCCGGTCAAACACTTCTTCAGCCAGCGTCTGAAAGTATTCTTCGAAGCCGCCGAAGTGCCGCTGGCCGATGAGGAACCCTTTGTCCTCGATGCCCTACAACGCTACAGCTTGAGCGACAGTTTGCTGAACGCTGCGCTGAGCCAGCCCGATCATATCGACCAGGCGCTCAGCGCCCAGGCCCGTCGCCTGCAAGGCAGTGGCCTGCTGCCCATGGTCGGTTTCGGCGAGTGCCTGCGCAACGAACTGATCGAGCCCTTGCCTGGCCTGCTGCAACGCTATCAACAACTGCTGGCCCTTTGGCCCACGCCACACACTGGGGCGGAACCGATCAGTTTCGAGCATCAAGGCATTCAGCTCGAAGGCTGGATCAGCGGCCTGCATCGGCGTAGTGACGGCGGGTTGTTGAGTGTCACCACGATCCCCAACAGCATCGGTTCGATCAAGACCCGCAAGTGGCATCGGCTGATTCGCCCTTGGGTCAACCACCTGGTCGCCTGCGCCTGCGGCCTGCCGTTGAGTACCGCGCTGGTGGCCAGTGACGACACCTTGCTGCTGGCCCCGTTGGAGCCCTCCAGCGCCCGGGACATCCTCGGCGACCTGCTGCTGGCCTGGCACATCGGCATGGCGAAACCGCTGCCCGTCGCGGTCAAAACCGCGTTCGCCTGGCTCGGTCAAACCGACCCGGCCAAAGCCGCGGCGGCCGCGAGTAAAGCCTACGAAGGTGATGGCATCAACACCGATGGCGAACGCCGCGAAACCCCCGCGCTCACCCGGCAATTCCCCGACTACGCGGCCCTGGTGGCCAGCGAAGAATTCGAAGGCTGGTGCGAAACCCTGTATCGCCCCCTGATCAACGCCCCCTGGCGATCACTCACTGGCGAGGAGGCCGGCGCATGAGCAGCAAACCCTTGGCCCTGGCCTTCCCGCTCAAAGGCAGCCAGCTGATTGAAGCCAGCGCCGGCACCGGCAAGACCTTCACCATTTCCGCCTTATACCTGCGCCTGGTACTCGGCCACGGCGGCGATGACGCTGGCTTCGGCCGCGAACTGCTTCCACCGCAAATCCTCGTGGTGACCTTTACCGACGCAGCGACCAAAGAGCTGCGCGAACGCATCCGCATCCGCCTGGCCGAAGCCGCGCGGTTCTTCCGCGATGAGATCCAACCGCCCGACGCCCTGATCGCCGAACTGCGCGATCAATACGCGCCCGAGCAATGGCCCGCCTGCGCCAACCGTCTGGATATCGCTGCGCAATGGATGGACGAAGCCGCCGTTTCGACCATCCACAGTTGGTGCCAGCGCATGCTGCGCGAACACGCCTTCGACAGCGGTAGTCTGTTCACCCAGACTCTGGAAACCGACCACAGCGACCTGCTCGGCGAAGTGCTGCGCGACTACTGGCGCCTGTTTTGCTATCCGATGCACGACGATGCGCTCAACTGGGTCCGCAACAACTGGGGTGGCCCGGCCGCGCTGATGCCTCGGGTGCGCGCGCTGTTTGGCAGCGAACGGCCCACCGGTGAAAGCCGCGAGCTGGCCGAGCTGATCAGCGCGTGCCTGCAGGAACGCCGCGACGCCCTGGTCGCCCTCAAAGCGCCGTGGCAGCAATGGGCCGGCGAGTTGCGCGACCTTTGCCTGCAAGCCGTCGCCGCCAAAGCCGTCGATGGGCGCAAGATGCAAGCGCGTTACTTCGAACCCTGGTTCGAAAAAATCAGCGCCTGGGCCGCTGACGAAGCCCTCGAACAGCTGGACATCGGCACCGGCTTCACCCGCCTGACCCCGGACGGCATGGCCGAAGCCTGGAAGGGCGAGCCGCCGCATCACCCGGGCATCGACGCCATGGCCAGCCTCAAGGCCAGCCTGGATGCGTTGCCAACCCCCGACGCCGCCGTGTTGCAACACGCCGCCGCGTGGGTCGGCAAACGCTTCGAAGATGAAAAACGCCGGCGCGCCGAAATGGGCTTCGACGACATGCTGATCCGCCTCAACGCCGCCCTGCAAACCGACGGCGGCGAGCGTCTGGCCAGTGTGATCCGCGAGCAGTTCCCGGTCGCCCTGATCGACGAATTCCAGGACACCGATCCGGTGCAGTACAGCATCTTCGACAGCATCTACCGCATCGAAGAAAACCACCTCGACAGCGGCCTGTTCCTGATCGGCGACCCCAAGCAAGCGATCTACGCCTTCCGCGGCGCCGACATCTACACCTACCTGCGCGCACGCCAATCCACCACCGGCCGCCACCACACCCTGGGCACCAACTTCCGCTCCAGCCACCCGATGGTCGAGGCGGTAAACCATGTGTTCCAGCGTGCGGAAACCGGCCGTGGCGCGTTTCTGTTCCGTAAGCCGAGTGGCGAAAACCCGGTGCCGTTCCAGCCGGTGCTGTCCCAAGGCCGCAAGGAGCAACTGCAGGTCGATGGTCAGACGCTACCCGCGCTGAACCTCTGGCACCTGCCCACCGATCAGCCGATGTCCAACGCGGTTTATCGTCAGCAACTGGCCGCTGCCTGCGCCACACAGATTGTCGAGTTGCTCAACGGAGGGCAGCAAGGCAGTGCGGGTTTCCTACAAGCAGACGGCAGCTTCAACGGCGTGTTGCCGTCGGACATCGCCATCCTCGTGCGCGACGGCAAAGAAGCCCAAGCCGTGCGCGGCGAGTTGGCCGCCCGTGGCGTGCGCAGCGTGTACCTGTCGGACAAGGACTCGGTGTTCGCCGCCCAGGAGGCGCACGACCTGCTGGCCTGGCTCAAGGCCTGCGCTGAGCCCGACGTCGAACGCCCGCTGCGCGCCGCGCTGGCCTGCGTCACCTTGAACCTGTCACTGCCCGAGCTTGAGCGTCTGAACCAGGACGAACTGGCGTGGGAAAGCCGGGTGATGCAGTTCCGCGGCTACCGTGCGATCTGGCGCAGCCAAGGCGTGCTGCCGATGCTGCGTCGCCTGCTGCACGACTTCAAACTGCCGCAAACCCTGATCGCCCGCAGCGATGGCGAGCGCGTGCTGACCAACCTGTTGCACCTCAGCGAACTGCTGCAACAGGCGGCCTCCGAACTGGACGGCGAACAAGCCTTGATCCGCCACCTGGCCGAACACCTCGCGCTGTCGGGGCAGGCCGGTGAAGAACAGATCCTGCGCCTGGAAAGCGACGAGCAACTGGTCAAGGTGGTGACCATCCACAAATCCAAGGGCCTGGAATACGACCTGGTGTTCCTGCCCTTCATCTGCTCGGCCAAACCGGTGGATGGCAGCCGCTTGCCGCTGCATTACCACGATGCCAACGGCAAGTCGCAGGTCAGCCTGCGCCCGACCACCGAGTTGATCGCCCAGGCCGATGACGAGCGCCTGGCGGAAGACCTGCGTCTGTTCTACGTCGCCCTGACCCGCGCCAAACACGCGTGCTGGCTGGGTATTGCCGACCTCAAGCGCGGCAATAACAACAGCTCCGTGCTGCACCTGTCGGCCCTGGGCTATTTGCTCGGCGCCGGTGCCGCGCTGGCTGAGTCCGCCGGCTTGGCGCGCTGGTTGCTGGATCTACAGGAAGGCTGTTGCGCCGTGCATTACGCGCCGGTGCCCGAATCACAAGCCAGCCTCTTCTACCCGCCGCGTAACGAAGCCACGTTGCTGGCGCCCCTGCTGCCCAAGCGCAAGGCTGCGGAAAACTGGTGGATCGCGTCCTACAGCGCTTTGCGCATCGGCGACAGCATGAGCGCCGCCAGCCTCGAAGCGCCGGAAAGCCCACAAGCCCAGAAGCTGTTCGACGACGAACGCCTCGACCCTGACGCACCGCGTGAAGTGGCGGCGTCGGGCAGTGATATTCACCGTTTCCCACGCGGTCCTAACCCCGGCACCTTCCTCCATGGACTCCTGGAATGGGCGGGCGAAGACGGTTTCGACGTGACCGCGCAGGCGATCGAAAAGGCCGTGGGCGCGCGCTGCAACCGCCGCAATTGGGAAGGCTGGATCATGACCCTCAGCGGTTGGCTCGGCCATCTGCTGCAAACGCCACTGCCGCTGGATAACGATCAGGTCACGCTCAGCGGCCTGCAGCACTACCAGATCGAAATGGAGTTCTGGTTCGCCAGCCATAAAGTCGACGTGCTCGCCCTCGACAAGCTGGTGTGCCAGTACACCCACAACGGCGTCTCCCGCGTCGCGGCAGAACCGGTGTTGCTCAACGGCATGTTCAAGGGCTTTATCGACCTGACCTTCGAACACGACGGCCGTTATTACGTGGCCGACTACAAATCCAACTGGCTCGGCCCCGATGATTCGGCCTACACCCAGCAAGCCATGGAACAGTCGATCCTTGAGCATCGGTACGACCTGCAATACGTGCTTTACCTGCTGGCCCTGCATCGCCAACTCAAGGCGCGCCTGGCGGATTACGACTACGACCGGCATGTCGGCGGCGCGCTCTATCTGTTCCTGCGCGGCACTCGGGCCGCCAGCCAGGGGGCGTACTTCACGCGGCCGCCACGCGCGCTGATCGAGAGCCTGGACCTGATGTTCCAAGGCCAATCGTTACCGCCCAAGGCTGAGCCCGCCTGGGAACAAGGAGTGTTGCTATGAGCCTGTCGCCGTTACCGCTGGAGGCGCTGATGCCCCTCAGCCGCGCCGCCGACCTGGTGCAACTGTTCGAGCGGTGGGTCGAGCGTGGCTGGCTGCGCGCGCTGGATAAGGCGTTC
The DNA here is from genome assembly GCF_049897085.1 of Pseudomonas sp. PSPC3-2. NCBI lineage: Bacteria > Pseudomonadati > Pseudomonadota > Gammaproteobacteria > Pseudomonadales > Pseudomonadaceae > Pseudomonas > Pseudomonas sp. PSPC3-2. The sequence continues at coordinate 336,497 of NZ_JAFCVO010000004.1, read as the reverse complement.
GTCGGCTTTCTGCACGAACTCGATCCACAGGCCGACCCCTTGGTGTTGCTGGCTGCGGCCCTGACCAGCCATCAACTGGGCCACGGTCATGTGTGCCTGGACCTGTTCGAAACCCTCAAGGCGCCGGATTTCGCCCTGTCGCTGCCGCCCGAAGGCGACCTGCAAACCGGCGCCATGCTGCTGCCGTCGCAACTGCTCGATGGCCTGGACGGCGGCCATTGGTGCCACGCCCTGGCCACCAGCCCGTTGGTCGCGTTGGCTGTCGACGGCAGCGAGGCCGCGCAAAGCCGCCCGTTGGTGCTGTCCGGCAAACGCCTGTACCTGCGCCGCTATTGGACCTACGAACGGCGCATCGACAGCGCCTTGCGCTTGCGCCTGGCCACAGAAGAAAACCTCGCCGCCGATCTGCCCCAGCGCCTGAATGGCCTGTTCGACCAACCGCCGCCGGATGGCGTGATCGACTGGCAGAAACTCGCCTGCGCCCTGGCCACGCGTGGTGCCTTCAGTATCGTCACCGGCGGCCCCGGCACCGGCAAGACCACCACCGTGGTGCGCCTGCTCGCCCTGTTGCAGGCGCCGGCCGTGGAAGCCGGCAGCCCGTTGCGCATTCGTCTGGCGGCGCCCACCGGTAAAGCCGCCGCACGGCTCACCGAATCCATCAGCCAGCAAGTGCTGTCGCTGAAAGTGCCTGACAGCGTGCGCGAAAAAATCCCGACCCAGGTCACCACCGTCCACCGCCTGTTGGGCAGCCGCCCGGGCACCCGCCATTTCCGTCACCACCTGGGCAATCCATTGCCGCTGGATGTGCTGGTGGTGGATGAAGCCTCGATGATCGACCTGGAAATGATGGCCAACCTGCTCGACGCCTTGCCGCCTCACGCACGCTTGGTGCTGCTGGGCGACAAGGACCAGCTCGCCTCGGTCGAGGCCGGCGCCGTACTTGGCGACCTGTGCCGCGACGCCGAGGCCGGCTGGTACAGCCCCGACACCCGCCAATGGCTACAAGCGGTCAGCGGCGAAGACCTCAGCAGCAGCGGCCTGCAGGAAGACCGCGACGGCAGCCACCCGCTGGCCCAGCAAGTGGTGATGCTGCGCTACTCGCGGCGCTTCGGCGAAGGCAGCGGCATCGGCCAACTGGCGCGCTGGGTCAACCAGCAAAACGCCGAAGAAGCGCGGCGGTTGCTGGCCGCCGGCAGCCACCGCGATTTGTTCTGCGTCAGCCTCAAGGGCGAACACGACCACGCACTGGAACGCCTGGTGCTGGATGGACCGGGCGACGGCGCCGAAGGCTATCGTGCTTACCTGAACCTGCTGCACGCTGCGCGTCCACCGGCCGACACCCCGCGTGACGACCCCGCCTGGACCCACTGGGCACAACAACTGCTGCAAGCCTTTGACGCCTTCCAACTGCTCTGCGCCGTGCGCAAGGGCCCTTGGGGCGTGGAAGGGCTGAACCTGCGCATCACCGCCGCCTTGCGCAAAGCGCGGCTGATCGACAGCGATGAGCAATGGTACGAAGGCCGCCCGGTGCTGATGACTCGCAACGATTACGGCCTGGGCCTGATGAACGGCGATATCGGCATCGCCCTGAAGCTGCCCGAAAGCGACGGCGGCTCCCACGTGTTGCGCGTGGCCTTCCCACGTAACGACGGCCAGGGCGGCGTGCGCTTTGTGCTGCCCAGCCGGCTCAACGACGTGGAAACCGTGTACGCCATGACCGTACACAAATCCCAGGGCTCCGAGTTCACCCACACCGCGTTGATCCTGCCGGATGCGTTGAACCCGGTGCTCACCAAAGAGCTGATCTACACCGGCATCACCCGCGCCAAGCGCTGGTTCAGCCTGATCGAGCCACGCGGCGGGGTATTTGAGGAAGCCGTGCGGCGCAAGGTCAAGCGCCTGAGCGGGTTGATGCTGGAGTTGGGCCATGAGCCAGGAAAAACGGACTGATCGGCCCTTAGGTATTTCTGATTCGAACGTCTGATTTTTCTGAAAAAATAGCGGGACCCTTCGAGGCGTTGCCTCGTGGGGCTTTTCGCCGCTGTGCTATCGTTGCGGCATCACCCCTCGCTAACATCTAAGAGAGTCGCTGCATGAACGTGGCTGTCTCGCCCACAGGGTATCGCTTGAGCTGGAGACGCGTGTTACTGATGGCAGTACTCTGGCTGCTCGCGGTGCGTGCTTTTGCCGAGACGGCCAGCCCCGTCGGCATGGCCGATTCCCGTGCCCAGGCGGTGACCCAGGTGGTGCTGGGCATCCTCAGTTATGCGCGCTGGCCAGTGGAACCGACGCAATTGCGCCTGTGCATCGTCGGGCCGACCCAGTACACCGACGATTTGGTCAAAGGCACCACCCAGGCCACTGGTCGCCCGGTGGTGGTGCAGCGCCTGCTGGCCGACAACCCCGATATCGTCAATGCCTGCGACGCCGTGTACATCGGCGAACTCAGTGTCGATGAGCGCAGCCGTTTGTTTGCTTCATTGATGGGCCACCCGGTGCTGAGCATCAGCGAAGGCGGCGGCCAATGCACCGTCGGCAGCCTGTTTTGCCTGCGCGTGGGCGATGAGCAGGTGTCGTTCGAGGTCAACCTCGACTCCGTGGCCCGCAGCGGCGTGCGCATTCACCCCAGCGTGTTGCAGCTGTCGCGCCGTCGAGCGCCGACGCCATGAGCAACGAAAACGTGCGACCGACGCTGCGCTCGGTCATCGGTCGCGGGCACTTGATCCTGGCGCTGGTGGCGGTGACGCTGGCCAGTGTGTCCCTGACCCTGCTCGGGGTGCTGGCGTTGCGCGTCTACGCGGAGCACAACCTGGACCTGATCGCGCGTTCCATCAATTACACCGTGGAAGCGGCGGTGGTGTTCAACGACCGTGCGGCGGCCACCGAGGCTCTTAGCCTGATCGCCGCCACCGAAGAAGTGGCCGAGGCCCAAGTCTTCGATGCCAACGGCCAGCTGTTGGCGCAGTGGCTACGGCCGGAAACCGGGATGCTGTCCCGGGTCGAACTGCAATTGGCCCACTCCCTGCTCGAACAGCCGATCAGCCAGCCGATCGTTCACCAGGGGCGCACCATCGGCAGCATTCACCTGACGGGTCACGGCGCCAGTCTGTTGCGCTTTTTGCTCAGCGGCCTGGCCGGGATTCTGATCTGCACCGCCCTCAGCGCCTGGGTCGGCCTGTATTTGGCGCGGCGCCTGTTGCGCGGGATTACCGGGCCGTTGCATAGCCTCGCGACGGTGGCCCATGCCGCGCGCGTCGAACGCGACTTTGACCGCCGCGTGCCACCGGCACAAATCGCCGAACTCGACAGCCTGGGCAACGACTTCAATGCCCTGCTGGAAGAAATGCAAGCCTGGCAAAACCACCTGCAAAGCGAAAACGAAAGCCTTACCCACCAGGCCAACCACGACAGCCTGACCGGCCTGCCCAACCGCGCGTTCTTCGAAGGCCGTTTGATCCGTGCCCTGCGCTGCGCCGCCAAGGCCAACGAGCGGGTGGCGGTGCTGTTCCTCGACAGTGACCGCTTCAAAGACATCAACGACAACTACGGTCACGCCGCCGGCGACGCAGTGCTGGTGGCCGTTGCCACCCGCGTGCGTGCGCAATTGCGCGAAGATGACCTGGTGGCACGCCTGGGCGGCGACGAGTTCGCCATCCTGCTGTCGCCGCTGCACAAGGTTGAAGATGCCCAGCGCATCGCCGACAAAATCATTGCCAGCATGGACGTGCCGATCCCGGTGCCGGGCAACACCGAAGTGTTAACCTCCCTGAGCATCGGCATCGCCATCTACCCCGATCATGGCGCCACCCCCGGCGCCCTGCTCAACGCCGCCGATGCGGCGATGTACCAGGCCAAACGGTTGTCACTGGGCGGCCAGCAAACGGCGGAGACGGAGCTCCCTGTCGTCAACGTTCACCACAGGAGTTGATCCCTTGTTCTTGACCGCACGCGTTGTGTTTATCACCTTATTCGTGGCCCTGTTGGCCCTGAGCGGCTGCCAGACCGCGCCCCCCAAAGGCCTGAGCCCGGCGCAAGTCGCGGTCCTCAAGCAACAAGGCTTCGAACCGACCGACGACGGCTGGGCGTTCGGCCTGTCGGGCAAAGTACTGTTCGGCAGCGACGTAGAAAGCCTCAACGCCCCCAGCACGGAAATCGTCGAGCGCATCGGCAAGGCGTTGCTGGGCGTGGGCATCGACCGCGTGCGCATTGACGGCCACACCGACACCTCGGGCAAAGAAAGCTATAACCAGCAACTGTCCCTGCGCCGCGCCAAAAGCGTCGCCACGGTGCTGACCCACGTGGGGATGAAAGAACAAAACATCCAACTGCGCGGCCTGGGCAGCAGCCAGCCGGTGACCGCCAACGACACCGCCGCAGGGCGCACCGAGAATCGGCGAGTGTCGATTGTGGTGAGTGCCGACTAAGCGACTTCACCCGTTCCAATATATGAAATGCAATCAAATGTGGGAGGGGGCTTGCCCCCGATGGCGGTGTGTCATCCAGTAGATGTGTTGGCTGTCACACTGCTATCGGGAGCAAGCCCCCTCCCACATTTGTACCGTGTTCGCTTAACCGCTCGGCGTCAGCGCCTGCGTCAAGTCATCCACCACCGCCTTGCCCATCTCACACAGATAATGCGCCGCCCAGGCGTATTGCTCGCCGCGCACATCCATGGCGGCTTCCATCGCGAGTTTCTTGGCGTAGTAAAGCAGGGTAGAGGCGTGCTCCAGCGCTTCGCCGAGCGGCATGCCCGCGTTGACGCGGAACAGTGGCTTTTCGTTTTCGCCGTAGTCGCCGAAGGTGACGACGCCGAGGGTGGTGAAGGACGAAAGCGGTGGATCGGGGACGATTTTGGTCATGATCTATACCTGGGAGTTTTAGGAACCACCCGTTCATGTCGCTAAACATGAAAGGGTGGCAGCTGTACGCAGGTTAGCGAACCGGACCCAGGACCCGGCAGACCCGAAGATCTCCCACGCACAGCCGCCATAACACGAGAACGAAGAGCACGAAGCTCCTGCCGTTGGGGGCTGTGTCCGGGTTCGGGTCGCTAAACCCGTTCGCTGATTTCAGCGAAGTACGGAGGCTAGTGACTCGAACCCTAAGGCGCAATAGGCTGGAGATTCTCTAGGAATCGTCCTGCAATTTAAAGCGAATCGTCGTTGCTGGCCCTTTAATCCGCAAACCGCATCTCCCGCGTCTCCCCCATCAACAACCCCCGATTCTGCTCCGTCACCTCGCGTATGTAATCCCACAACAACGTAATCCGCTTCAACTTCCGCAAATCCTCGCGGCAATACATCCAAAACTGCAAGGCATGCAGGTTTTTCCCAATGATTAAAGGGTTAAACCATTATGAGTCAGCTTACAGAACGTCTTACTGTTACAAGTCCTGGGCCAAACCCTACAGGTCCCTTGAGGCCAGCTACGAGGCTCGCCAAGCCCTACCACTTCAGACGCAACGGTATTTACTACATGCGTCTCAGGGCGACAGGTGCCACCACAGAGTTCGCTTCAGTGTCTCTCAAGACCAGCAGTCGTCGGGATGCTATGGATGCTTCAGAACTTCTCTCGGAACTCGTTAGGGCGTTCCACCGGGAGACCCCAGGCGCGACATGGCTCGAGCTGAAAGAACACTTTCGGGCGGTCTCTGAGGAAGTCCTTGCAGGCGGTGATGTGGCCCAGCAGTGGGGCGGCTTACACACAGGGGCGAGTGGTGGCGGTCTCGGTGTCGTGGGGGCTCTGAGGCTCGTAGAGAGTGCTTCCCGGCCTCAATCTGTATTGCGTTCGTCTCCGTCCCAATCTGTACAGACACTGACCTTTAAGGCTCTTTCAGCTCTGTACTTGAAGGACCGTTCAGGCGAACAGAAAGCGTCAACACTGAGTACCACCAAGTTCACGCACGGGGTTCTTAGTGAGCTGTTGGGCTCCCTGGATCTACGGGTACACACACGAGAAGACCTTGTGGGCCTTCGGGACACTCTCGCGACGACTCGTAAGCCTTCAACGGTTAACCAGATGCTCATGAAGCTCTCTGCTGTCCTGAACTGGGCTGTTGAGAATGGTCACCTCGAAAAGTCATACGACAAGAAGCTGAAGTTCACGAAGGGGCTTGAGTCGACCCGTAAGGCATTCTCACAGGATCAGGTAGGCAAGATCGTTGCTTACGCGAACACGTTCCCTGAGACCTCTTGGAAACGCTGGTTGCTAAGCCTGGGTGCAATCACTGGTGGACGTCTCAATGAAATCTCTCAGTTGACGGTAGGTGACGTACAGACACTGGGGGCAGGCATTACGGCTATTCACATCAATGAGGTGGGGGAGGGTAAGACAATCAAGAACAAGCGTAGCGAGCGTTTGATACCGCTGACAGATGGGGCCTACGGTTTTGACCTTGCGGCATTCCTGCGATATGTAGAATCGTGCAGGCTTGCAGGGGCGAACGCACTGGCTCAGATTGGATATAGACCCGCTGGAGAATGGGCTAACCAGACAGCCATCCCTGAGGCACTGGGAGACTCCTATGCGCGGGGCTTGGTGTTCCACTCATTACGTCATTCGCTGGCGTCCCTTATGCAGGAACATGGCGTCCCCACCACACATGCCCAGGCCCTAATGGGGCACGCTACTGGCACGATAACTTTTGATGTGTACGGCTCAGGGGTTCCCGTTGAGACGCTGGCGGGGTTACTGAAAACAGTGTTCAAACGAGAGGTTGTTGATTGAATGCGTTAGAAACCGTTCTGGCTATCCCGTACCACTACAAGCGCAAAGGAATTTGCTATCTGCGTTTGCGGCCACGGGGTGCCAAGCCCAATTGCTTCAGTATTTCGCTACGTACCTCAGATGGTGTCTTAGCTAAGAGCATCGCCACGGATATCTTAAAGCGGCTTTCTGAGTTCCACTTCAGGAAACCAGCGGCTTCATGGCAACAGCTAAGAACTCAGGCGGAAGAAATTTCGCTGAGGTGCTTGTCTGAGGTTCATGGTGATGTGTCGATGGTGGCGTATCGAGCTGGTAAGACCCGGAGTTCTAACACCTACAAAGAGCCAGTCAGCACGGCCTCTCGAAAGAAGTTTTACTTCACGCCTCGCGGGATAGTAGAACCTGACTGCGCAATTCAAAAACCGGACTATGGCAACCGTGAACTGGGGTTTGGTAATCCTCGTGGTCTGTGGAAAGCAAACCTTACTGTTCCCGGTGAGGACGCTCGGCCTCTGGTCGAAGAGATAGTTCAGGCGCACGAAGCCAACTATAAGAAACTCTTGGCCGAACATGAAAAGAACCCACCAGCGGTTCCTCGCGGTAAGACGCCTCTGCTGCCCTACGAGGGCGATATGCCTTTCGTGATCAACGATGACGGCACTGTGACCTTCAAGATCAAGGGCTATGCCTCGTACATCGATAAGAACACCCAGGAGAACAAAGCGATTCCCCTGAAAGTGGTCGACTCCAAAGGTAAGCGTATCGACAACGTTCCGGCCATCGCTGGTGGCTGTGAGTTGAAGGTGAAGTTCACTCTGTTCCCGTATTGCTGGACAGCTGTGGCTGGTGCTTCCGTGAAACTGCAACTCGACAGCGTAATGCTGATCAGGTTGGTCGAACTCGACACCGATGATGGTTGGGCCGCTGAGGCCGTCGAGGGCGGTTATGTGAGGACAGAACTACAATTGCCATAGGGGGGGTATCGAGCTGGATGTACTCACCGGCCACCCCGACCACGATCTTTTGTTCGTAGCGACTCAGGTAGCCCGTGCGGCTGGCTTGAAGACCCCTCGCGGGGCGGTGCAGGCATATAAGGCAGTCCCTGGGGCCCTGCAAATCAAGGAGGTCCGCTCAATAGTGCCGAACTTCGGTACTTTTGGATTGCACGCTTCAGTTGGCAAACGATTCCCTGATGCCTGGCTTTTCCCAGAAAGCACCATCTATCAGATGCTCCTACGCGGCCACGCCCCGGCCTCTGAGCCGTTCCGTAAGTGGGTCACAGAGGAAGTCCTACCGACCATCCGCAAGACCGGTAAGTACAACGCCGAAGAGTCCACCAATCCAATCGCACAGGGTGTCATGGATGAGCTGAAGACCCTCAGAGGCGAAGTCGGGGAGCTGAAGTCTCTCATTGAAATCCTGATGTCGTGGTGCGCCGTGCCTGAATTCTGCCGATAAAAACACCCACTAATACCCCTTCGTTACAAAACCCCTCACTAAAACCAGAAGGGCTCCCGCTCGCCTGAATTTTGATGAGGAGGTAACACAATGCTCACACCCACAGAGCTGTCCGAGTTGGACAAATGCATTGGCTCTCGAGCTGATGAACTCATAGCTGCACGTACTGAGCGCTGCAAAGCTGCTTCAAAGGTTGCTGGCGTTGGTAAAGGCTCCACACGCACCCGAGGAAGACCACCCAAGTCAATTGAGAATCCCTTTTACCAGTTCATTGGGCCGACCAGCAGTTACGGTCGTTATCCCGAATTTGCATTGGATGTCATTGAGGGCGTTGCACGGCTGGACTGGCATGACCGCCCAATAGGTTCTGGTGGGAAATCCGTGTCTCTGTCTGTGCGCAAGCTGGCAGTGATTCTTGAGAGTCTTGAAAAGGTGACGGCGGAAGCTGTCGGCCAGATTCTTTTGCTCGCTGAACGCCACTCTCAAAGGTACGTAAAGGCTATCGGAATCATCATTCCATACATGCTGAAAGCTCGGCCCAAGCTGCTCACCGATGAGATGGAAGGGCGCTTTGACTGAGAAATTACGTACCGAACATCGAAGCTGAATTACCGCCGCATGTATAAGAGGACCAGTCGAGACTCGAGACCCTGATAGATTAGGTTTGTGAGTATTATTCGTTGACATGTGTGATTGGTGATCGTACATTTGCCTTTCTTCAAACGCACTGAGACAGCGCAATGAGCAATCTAACCGCCTTCAATACCACAGAGCCTGCAATATACATCTCTCTTGAGTACAGCGACGACTATGACGATTACAAGGGCACCGGTTCATGGACCTGGGTTGCTAAGCGCTCATGGAGTTATGGCGGTGCAGTTCGTACAGAAGTGTTTGAAGTCCCTCAGGGCGCAGAGGGAGCAGACAATGAGGATGTGGTCAGTATGATCAGGGCTCTCACGCGCGCGCCGGAAGATAGTGACATTAAGTATGCAGTGGCACAGATGGGGGATACACCAAGTTACGTGGCTGTCCGGGTGGAGTAAGGCTCCTTCCGATACGGTTAGATGTTGAATAATTAAAAAACTGTAACGTGTACGGGTCGTATTCGTATATCTTGAGTGGCTAACGCTTCTCGAGGATTACTTAATGGCCGCTCCCGTATTCGTAACTGACAGTCTTTCAATTGCGCAAGCAACGCCTAAAAGGCGTCATGTTGACTTAAAGGTAAGCCTAACTGCTGCATTGAATGAATTTGTTGCTTTGGGGTTGTTCGAAACTTCAGAGAGTACTGAGGGGCATACCATTTGGAGTCTGGTCGGCGGTCCTATAGTTGCTCAAGAGGCGTTCTATGAGGATTCCTTCAAGAGGCAGTTCGACTTCCTTCAGTTGACCCGTGATGCTGCCCTGGGTGTCGTACTGAGGGCGAGGCATGCAGGGGACCGTGCGGCAATTGTCGATGCAATTCGATACTCCTGAGAGAAGGTTGATTTAAAAACCCTCACTTTAGGGAATAGACCATGCATCTATTTTCGCTTACCAGTTCAGTCCGTATCAGTCAGGCCCGACCGCCTATTACATGATTATCATCTATCACAGCTTCTTTTGGTTGGACTTCTTGGAACCTGGCAGTAACCCGTGTGGGGTGCTGTGAGGCTGTCAGGAGGTCGGCCAAGAAGTCCAACCAAAGGGAATTCACGAGATTATGAATGTCGAAATTGCGCATAAACACGCAGGCCACCTCATTGTTGTCCAAGGCAAGCCTTTCAAAGCCAATGATTCGGGTATGTGGAACTTGACCGAAATTTGGCAGGCCTTGAGATTACCAAAAGCTAAACAGCCAGGTAAGTTTGTAGATCGTAAGGAGGCTCAGAGATTTTTGGAAACCGGAAAAATCGGTTCTGAAAGGAAAGGCTCTCTGAATCAGACTTTCGCGGCAAAGCAGGCCGTTATTCGTTACGCGGCTTGGGTGTCCTCAGAATTTGAAGATGTCGTTTACGACGCTTTCGAGGCAATCCTTGATATGCCAGATGTTGCGCTATTGGTTGCAGGGAAGATGTCTGAGCTTGGAAGGGTAAAGGAATCTGAAATACTGCGTCGAATTGCTGAAAGCGATAAGAGCGCGAGACAAGTCGCACTTAGGCATCTCAATAGAGGTCGTGTTCGCCGAGCGTTGAGTCCGCAGGAGAAGGAAGTACAGACACTTTCTCGGCATGCCGCTCGTTTTGAGAAAAAGCTAAGAGGGTGATTTAAACTTAATTTTCTTTGTCGCGGAGCAATTCCGTAGGCGCAACTTTTGGCTTTCTGCTCGAAGCTAATCATTATTCAAACTTCTCTGCCTAACCATCCGAACTATGCCGGAGCCCTAAGTGTGGGCGCTTGAAATTGGCGTCGGTGGTCGGAGGCAGCTCAAATAAGAGGAAATTTAAATGACCACCTCCGACAACTATGAATCAGTGAAGGCCAAGGGTACGCCCTACGATTCGCTAATTCGACAAGAAGCTGACCGCAACGAAATCCCTTACGAATTCATGCACAAGCTGATCTACAACGAGTCGAGCTTTAACACCGTTGCCAAGTCCCGCACAGGCCCCTTAGGTCTCGGACAGTTCACAGAGTTGACCGGTAAGGCTTACGGCCTGATGTCCCCTGAGGACCGTATGGACCCACAGAAGGCAGTCCCAGCGATTGCCCGCCACCTCAAGGACCTCAAAGGTGCCTATCAGGGTGACTTGCTGAAGGCCGCTTTGGCATACAACCAAGGCCAGGGCCGTTTGGGCTCCCCTCAGTTGGCCGCATTGGATCAAGGTGACTTCACTAAGATCAGTCCCGAGGGCCAGAACTACATGCGCAAGCTGCTGGACGTGTCCGGTGATTCGCCTTCCCGCCAATGGTTCGATGCTCACGGGGTGACCGATCCCGGTATCAACCCAAAGGCCCGAGCCGTCAGCTTTGAGGATGCTACTCGGGGTGTGACGGCAGACTCTAAGGTCCGTGTGGGTCAGGACCTCCCTCAGTTGGGCAATATGAATCTGGAAGGCGGCACCGCGCCTCAGACCCAACAGGATTTCATCACCCTTGAGAACCACATTGGGAAGCCCGAAAGGGGCACCTTCGAGGGGACAGGTGATGCCACAGAGGCCTCCTTGGCTACCTCACCGATTGCCTCCCTGTTCCGGTACGCGGTCCAAGAAGACCATGACCCTCTGGACTGGGTGAACCCAAGTGACAACTCTCAGTGGACCTCTGACGATTACGACATGATCCGCAAGGAAGGTGTGGACCCTCAATACTTCAGCTTCGTGCAGGACTACGCCAAGGGCAAGCGGGCCAACCTTCCGAACGCCATTGCGATGGCAAAGGAGAACATGGCCTATGAGCAGCGCATTGGTAACGCTGGGACTGGCGCTCAGATTGTCGGTGGGTTTGCGGGTGCCGGTCTGGACCCACTGACCTACACGCCTGTTCCAGGGACAACCGGTCTGCGTCTTATCTCTCGGGTTGCTCAAGGTGCGATGTACTCGGGGGCCGCTGCTGTGGCCTCAGAGGGTCTACGCGAGAACATCACGGGCATTGAGGGGCACTACGGGACCGCTCTCGTAGGTGGTGCATTGTTCGGCGCGGGTGCCACAGCCATGTTTGATAGAGCACTGAGGCCAACACTTAGGGAGCCTCGTGTAGACGTTCCTGATGCTGACCTTGAGTCGATCCTTGCGCGGCACGGTGAGTCCGGCTTACCGAATGAGAGATTTGACCTGCACCCTGATATGGAGCCTGACCTAAACGACTTTGCGGGTCCGAGCATTCGCTTGGAGGCCCGAGAGACGGCCAGACAGTTAGGAGAAGAGGACCCGACCAGATACCCATGGACAGCCGGTGAGGAACCTAAAAGCTCCCTCGGTGTGGATTATGTGGATCATCCCAGTGAGCCCGGTGCGGTTCGTCTTCAGGACGGCTCAATACTCTCAGCTTCCAATCCCCTAAACCCGAAGACCATTGAGGAAGCAATGGCCGTGATGCCAGACGACAGGGCAGCGCCTGGGGTATCCATGGGCGGCTTCACCGAGATTGGCTATGTGCTCAACCGCTCAGAAAACCCTGATGTCCTGGCTATCGGCAATCAGTTGTTCCGCTCACCTACAGGGACCGTATCGGGTTCTAACGGGCGCTTTGGGGCTACCGCTTCGGACATCATTGAGCGCATCCAGGGACAGGACCATCTGACGTACAACAAGCTTTCTGATGATGTGCTTGAGGCCATCAAGGACCCTAAGTATGCAATGACCGATGGTGGCCGTCAGGCTCACATTGAGACAGCTTTCAGGAACGCCGCTGAAGCCATTGAGGACACAACAGGGACCAAGCTGGGTCAACTCACAGCCGGTGAGAAGAAGGTCGTGGAGACCCTCAAGGCTCACTATGACCGTAAGGCTGACATGCTGGAATTCCCGGCACAGTTCGGCAACAGGGCAGCTAAGGCGGTGCTCCCAGAAACCCGTCACGCTGGTTCCTACATCCCGAACGTTTACAGCACAGCGGCCAAGGCTCTGAATGTTCAGCGCTTCGGTGGTGCTGATGGTCTTCAGGATGCAATCGTTGAGTCTTGGATGGCTTCCTATGCTGCACGTCCAGCCGTAAAGGCTCGTGTGGACGCCTTGATTAAAAGCCAGCTTGAGGCCGACCTACCGAAACCTGTAGCCGGTAAGCCAGCACCAACGGTCACACCTCAGATGATTCAGGAGGCCGTCGATAAGTACGCCCGTGGGAAGGCTTACGGTATCTCTCACTCCCAGGACTTCGACCGGTCACACCTCGTTGACCCTGACGCTCTGGGGATGGTTGGTGCAGCAAATAACAACTTCCTTGAGGGCCGTCACTTGTTCGACAGTGACATGAAGGTGCCCATGGGTGATGGCGCTACGTTCTCCGTCAATGACCTTCGTGACTTTGACCTGGCTCGAATCACGCCCAGCTATGACCGCCGTGTGAACGGTGACATTGGAATCATGGGCGCTACAGGCAAAACCCCTGGGGAACTTCGGGCACAGATGCAGGCGGTCAAGGACGGCAAGGCCAACGAACGGGCAGCACTTGAAGAGGGCTTGAAGATTCTCACCGGGCAAGCTCGAAGAGACCCTGAAGGTGCCTTTGCGACGGCTGCTCGTGCTCTGACAGATTGGAGTTTTGTCTCTAAGAACGCCTACATGGGTGTGCAGTCGATCACCGAGGTTGCCGCAATGGTCACCAAGGGACACACCAGCATGCTTCTTAAAGGGGTCCCCGTTATCCGTGACATGGTTTCTTGGGGCTCAAAGATCAACGCTGATGACCTGGCTGAGATGCACCAAATGGTTTTTGGTCGTGAGCTGGACAACCTCATTCGTCCAAGCCGTCAGGACATCATTCAGCGTCTCCGTGACCACGCAAATACGAACCCCACTGTGGCTAACGTTATTGGTTCCATCAAATACGGCACACAAGAGTTCGCGGCTTGGTCACCGTTCACAAAGTTCCTCACAGAGTCCTCTAACTACATCGCAGATGCTGGACGTCAGGGGGTTCTATCGGACTTCGTGAATCATGCTGTGAACGGTCGGGCATCAAAGCTGTTTGAACCTGAGCGTCTGAAGTCTATGTCCATCACCCCTGAGCAATTCAAGGGAATGACGGACCTCGTTAGGCAGTACGCCAAGAAACAACCAGACGGGTCCTACAAGATCACCGATAAGGCAGCCTTTCAAGCTGACCCTCGGACAATGGACCTGTGGCGGATGGGCGATAAGATCGCTGACGAAACCATTTTGAGACCGCACAAGTTCTCTTCCACGGATACGGTGGCCTATGGCGCTGGTGTGAAGATGGCTATGCAGTTCAAGAACTTCACAATGCGCTCTGTTAACTCTCGCCTCATCCGGGGCTATCACGACGCCACAAAGAACGGTCGGGCAATCGATCAGACAATGCAGGCGGTAATCTCCACGGGCCTTGCTGTGAGTGCTTACGTAGCGATGAAGTATAGCCAGTCAGCGGGAATGCCAAAGGACCAGCGTGAGAAGTTCTTGAAGGCTTCCCTTGATCCCAAGATGTTGGCCTATGCGGCGCTGTCGCGTAGCTCCCACCTCGGGGCTCCTTTGGGTTTGGTTAACATCGTAGCGGCTCCTTTGGGTGTCGATCAGGCCGCAATGGTCCGTTCCTCGATTCTCCCAAGGGGTCCTAAAGAGAAACGTCCTGAAGGCGCAATGAAATACAGCGCCACCAGTGATGACCGTGTGACTGGCTTCTATGGCCGTGTGGCCGAACAGGTCCCAGCGCTTGGAGTCCTGAGTAATGCCTATCAGGTTGGCTACAACGTTACAGGGGCTTCCGCAATGGACTCCCGTAAGGCTGATCAGGAATACATGACAGGCGTCTTTAATGGCCTTCGTGGGCTCGTACCGAATGACCCCGTTACTCAAAAGCTCTTGCTAATGATGATGGAAAGTCAGGGCGTAGAGATTCGCTGAACACGAGCAATGAAACTAAATATAGAGCGCCTCCAGGCCCCTATCAAACTCGCCAGACAAAAGGAGAATTAATTGATATGAAAACCACTTATCCAAAGTTGACCATTCAGAAAGCTACCTTAGAAGACTTGAAGGTGGCTGCTGCGAATCTTTCGGAAGGAGATTTGAGAGACTTCAACTGCATGCAAGCCGGACGACAACCGATGGATGTATTTCCTAAACACCTTGATGCCACCACGGTAGTCATAAAGTTCCTTGGTGAAGTATTGGCAGTTGGGGGGCATAGTGCGAATGTCTGGCTCGTCACCACAAAGGTCGTAACCTATATGACTCAGGCTGAACGCTATGGATTCTATCGGCTAATAAAAAGTCACGTTGATTTCGTTAGGAGCCAGGTGCAGGACGAAAGCATTCTTTCAAACTTTGTATCGCTGGCAAACCTGTCACACATTAAACTCCTCAAGAAGCTGGGTTCTAAAATAAGTGAAGAAACTTATAATAGCCCCGCAGGATTTCACTTTAAGAAGTTCTATTTGGGTGGTGTGAACCATGTGTGAACCAGTCTCCATTAGTATCGCGATGGGCGCAATGATGGCTGGCACGGCAGCAATGAGCGCCTCTGAGTCTGCGAAAGCTAAAGGCAAGATGACAGACAACGAGCGTAAGTCCCAAAACGAAATCGTGAAGCAAGCCAACTTCGCGGAGAACGATCAGAAGCTTGCGACCGTGGATAAACACGATGAGGCCCGCCGTCAGCTCACAGAGGTGAACCTACAGGCCCTACGGAACCAAGGGACCATCAATGCTGCTGTGGGTGAGTCTGGTCTTGCGGGCAACTCCATGGACCGCATCAAGAATTCTGTAGCCAACGATGCATCGGCGCAGAAGATGAACATCACCGAAAACTACGAGCGGGACTATCAGGCGATCTTTGCGAATCGCGTGGGTAGCTCTGAGAACTCTAAGGCTGCTGTACGTGGTGCAGGTGGCAAAAATTACAAGGTGAACAACATCGCCAACGCCCTGAACATCGTGTCTTCCGGGGCGCAGGGTTACATGGGGGCTGGTGGTAAGTTTGGTAGCGGGGCTTCAGGTACCCCATCAGGTGGTAACAGTGTGAGCGTTAACAATGGCGGGACACGTTGAGGTCTTCATGGTCTAACGAGTGTTGACCAATCAGAGGGGCCTTCGGGTCCCTTATTTTTTCAGTTTTGCCAGATGGCTACAGGCCACGCCCTGCAAGGGTTCCAAAAGCACCCACTATAACCATAGGGAGGCTTAAAGTTTCTTTCTTAGAGCCCCGAGACGTTACAGTCTGTAAGGGCTCCAAAACCCCTCACTATAACCATAGGGAGGCTTAAAGTTACTTCTTAGAGATGTCTCTGAGACCTCCTGACTGGGGGTGGTGGTTATCACCATCTACCACCCTCTCTGTTACCAGCTCAAAGGAGGCCTAAGCGATGCCTACACGGTGGAAGACCTGTGTTGCTGTTATCCGCACTCTGGCTACCCATCGTGTCACTTACCGATTTCTTGCTCTACTCCTTGTCAGTCTTGGAGTTGTTCAAGGTGGTCCACTGGTCGAACGCTTTGGTGGTGCTGTCTGTGTGTTGCTTAGTGGTTGCAAAGGGTGACTTTGGGTGTTTACTGAAACCTCGAAAATGACCTGCTCAGTACCTGACAGATTGCCACTCACCGCTGTATGCTGGCTGCATCTTTGAAGGAGCTATGCAGCATGGCGATGATTGACCTCTACTCCAAGCGGCGAAGCCGAGAACTGCATGGCGTACCAGATGTTTATACCTACGATTCGTTCTCGGCTAATTTCCGTGTAAAACTCTCAATGTTGATTGACGATTTGTTGGGTGACGGCGGTGCCTACGTGTCCAGTCGTGGAGCCAGCGAGGCTTATGACACTATTGTCGCTTTATTGAAGAAAGAATACGGAGTTCGGTCGCTTGCTGATCGTAGGCATTCCAACGCGTATTCTGAGTTGCATTATTTCATAGAGAATGAGCCTACGGTAGATAGGTGTTTGGATGCCGTAGAGTTGTCCTATCGAATGGGTGACCTTGTTGCGCGTAAACCTCAGTATTACCCTGAATTTAAAACTGATGCCCATAACTATGTCGATTCGTGCATCATCGAACTTAATGCGAGGTTTAAGGAGTCTGGATACGGCTATGAACTGATTGATATGGCAATCATGCGTGTCGATTCTGAGTTCATGCATACTGAAGCAGTAAAGCCTGCTATTCAGTTACTCAATTTTGACGGCTTTGAAGCAGCAAGAATTGAATTCTTTGGGGCGTATGAGCATTACCGTCATAAGCGTTACAAGGAAGCTCTCGTGGATGCAGCAAAGTGCTTTGAGAGTACCTGCAAAGTCATTCTCACTGCCAATGGTTGGGCTTATACACCGCGCGACGGCGCATCTAAGCTCATAGAGATACTGGTGCGAGAAGAGTTCCTGCCAGCACTTCATAAGAGCCAACTAACATCACTTCAGTCGTTGCTCAGTTCCGGTATTCCCACGCTGAGAAACAATCTCGGTGGACACGGAGATGGTCCTACAGTTGTCGAGGTATCACAGGAGACGGTCGCTTACGGCCTACATCTCACAGCCTCTGCAATCGTTTTTCTCGGGAGCATCCACCAGCAACGCACTACATGAGAATCTGACAGAAAAATCTGAATGACCATCTCAACTGTTCTACGCCGCCAATTCCCCCGTGGCCCTCTCGTTAGCTACTCGCCAGTTCACAGCGCGCCTGAGCCTTACCGCATGGGTGCGCCTGGGGTCCTTGTCGCGGGCCTGCACGCCTCTGTAAGTCCTGCCGAGCGTTCCCCAAGAACGCCCTGTGCTGTTACAACTCAAGTACCAACTCAAGGTACAAACCTCTGGCAAACCCTCTCAGACCTCGTTAGGATTTGCCCACCTGAGTCCTTGCAGACTTACTGACTGGCAAACCGCATCTCCCGCGTCTCCCCCATCAACAACCCCCGGTTCTGCTCCGTCACCTCGCGTATGTAATCCCACAACAACGTAATCCGCTTCAACTTCCGCAAATCCTCGCGGCAATACATCCAAAACTGCCGCGTAACCGCAATCTGCTCCCCAAGCACCGGCAATAACCGTGGATCTTGCGCCGCCAAAAAGCACGGCAAAATCGCCATCGACCGCCCTTGCTGCGCCGCCACGTACTGCGCGATCACGCTGGTGCTGCGCAGGCTGGCGCTGGCGCCGGGCACTACGTTCGCCAGGTACAGCAGCTCCGAGCTGAAGGCCAGGTCGTCGACGTAGCTGATGAACGGATGCTCGGCCAAATCCGCCGGGCGGTGGATGGGCGGGTGTTGGTCGAGGTAGTCCTGGGTCGCGTACAGCTGCAGCTTGTAGTCGCACAGTTTGCAGCACACATACGGCCCGTGTTCCGGGCGTTCCAGGGCGATGACGATGTCGGCTTCGCGCTTGGACAGGCTGATGAAGTGAGGCAGGGGCAGGATGTCGACCGAGATCGCCGGGTAGGTATCGACGAAGTGGCTCAGTTGCGGGGTGACGAAGAAGCTGCCGAAACCTTCGGTGCAGCCCATGCGGACATGCCCGGACAGCGCCATGCCGGAGCCGGAGACTTGTTCGCAGGCCATGTGCAAGGTGCTTTCGATGGATTCGGCGTAGCCCAGCAAACGCTGGCCTTCGTTGGTGAGGACGAAGCCGCTGGTCCGGGATTTTTCGAACAGCAGGGTGCCGAGTGAGACTTCCAGCGAACTGATGCGCCGCGACACGGTGGTGTAGTCCACCGCCAGGCGCTTGGCGGCGACGCTGGCCTTGCGGGTGCGGGCCACTTCGAGGAAAAACTTCAGGTCATCCCAGTTCAGGGCGCCCAGCGATGTGATGTTTTTTTGCATATTGGACCGGCTTTTATGTGCGTTCTTATTAGAAGTTTGCACATCTATACTCCAAAAACAGTCCGAACGCCTCATCCTCAAGGCGATTCAACGCCTTGGTTCTCTGCCTATAAATACAAATTGGAGACCACATGAACGCATCTGCCGATATTTCCGTGCAGCAGGTCAAGTTGCTGATCAACGGTGAATGGGTCGAGTCAACGACCACCCACTGGCAAGACATCGTCAACCCGGCCACCCAGCAAGTGCTGGCCAAAGTCCCGTTCGCCACCGCCGATGAAGTTAACGCCGCCATCGACGCCGCCCATCGCGCCTTCCAGACCTGGAAGCTGACCCCGATCGGCGCCCGCATGCGCATCATGCTCAAGCTGCAAGCCTTGATCCGCGAGCACTCCAAGCGCATCGCCGTAGTTCTCAGCGCCGAGCAGGGCAAGACCATTGCCGATGCCGAGGGCGATATTTTCCGTGGCCTGGAAGTGGTGGAGCACGCCTGTTCCATCGGCACCCTGCAAATGGGCGAGTTCGCTGAAAACGTCGCCGGCGGTGTCGACACCTACACCCTGCGCCAGCCCATCGGTGTGTGCGCCGGGATTACCCCGTTCAACTTCCCGGCGATGATTCCGCTGTGGATGTTCCCGATGGCGATTGCCTGCGGTAACACTTTCGTCCTCAAGCCTTCCGAGCAAGACCCGCTGTCCACGATGCTGCTGGTGGAGCTGGCGCTGGAAGCCGGTGTGCCGGCCGGTGTGCTCAACGTGGTACACGGCGGCAAGGACGTGGTGGACGCGCTCTGCACGCATAAAGACATCAAGGCGGTGTCGTTCGTCGGTTCGACCGCCGTCGGTACCCATGTGTACGACCTGGCCGGTAAACACGGCAAGCGCGTGCAATCGATGATGGGCGCCAAGAACCATGCCGTGGTGCTGCCGGATGCCAACCGCGAACACACCCTCAACGCCCTGGTCGGTGCCGGTTTCGGCGCGGCGGGCCAGCGTTGCATGGCCACTTCGGTGGTGGTGCTGGTGGGCGCTTCCAAGCAATGGCTGCCCGATCTGAAGGCGCTGGCGCAGCAGCTCAAGGTCAATGCCGGCAGCGAAGCGGGCACGGACGTCGGCCCGGTGATTTCCAAGCGTGCCAAGGCGCGCATCCTGGAGCTGATCGAAAGCGGCGTGAAAGAAGGCGCCAAGCTGGAGCTGGACGGTCGTGGTATCCAGGTGCCGGGCTTCGAGCAAGGCAACTTTGTCGGTCCGACCCTGTTCTCGGGCGTGACCCCCGACATGCAGATCTACACCCAGGAAATCTTCGGCCCGGTGCTGGTGGTGCTGGAAGTCGACACCCTCGATGAAGCCATCGCGCTGGTCAACGCTAACCCGTTCGGCAACGGCACCGGCCTGTTCACCCAGAGCGGGGCGGCGGCGCGTAAGTTCCAGAGCGAAATCGACGTCGGCCAGGTCGGCATCAACATCCCGATCCCGGTGCCGGTGCCGTTCTTCAGCTTCACCGGTTCGCGCGGTTCCAAGCTCGGCGACCTGGGCCCGTATGGCAAGCAAGTGGTGCAGTTCTACACCCAGACCAAAACCGTCACCAGCCGCTGGTTCGATGACGACACGGTCAACGATGGCGTCAACACCACCATCAACCTGCGCTGATTCCGGGAGACGAGCATGAAGATTGCATTTATCGGCTTGGGCAACATGGGCGCGCCCATGGCCCGCAACCTGATCAAGGCCGGCCACGCGCTGAACCTGTTCGACCTGAACCAGGCGGTACTCAAGGAACTGGCGGAGCTGGGCGGCAGCATCAGCGATTCACCGCGTGATGCGGCAAACGGCGCTGAGCTGGTGATTACCATGCTGCCGGCCGCTGCCCATGTGCGCAGTGTCTGGCTGGGCGAAGACGGCGTATTGGCCGGTATCGGCCAAGGCGTGCCAGCGGTGGATTGCAGCACCATCGACCCGCAAACCATCCGCGATGTCGCGGTGGCGGCGGCCAAGCAAGGTGTGGCCGTCGCCGACGCGCCGGTCTCCGGCGGCACCGGTGGCGCGCAAGCCGGGACGCTCACCTTCATGGTCGGCGCCACCCCGGAGTTGTTCGCCACCCTGCAACCGGTGCTGGCGCAGATGGGCCGCAACATCGTGCGTTGCGGCGACGTCGGCACCGGCCAAATCGCCAAGATCTGCAACAACCTGCTCTTGGGCATCAGCATGGTCGGCGTCAGCGAAGCGATGGCCCTGGGCGATGCGCTGGGCATCGACACCCAAGTGCTGGCCGGCATCATCAACAGCTCCACCGGGCGCTGCTGGAGTTCCGACACCTACAACCCATGGCCTGGCGTGATCGAAACCGCGCCGTCGTCCCGGGGCTATACCGGCGGTTTTGGCGCCGACCTGATGCTCAAGGATTTGGGCCTGGCCACTGAAGCTGCGCGCCAGGCGCACCAACCGGTGATCCTCGGCGCTGTGGCCCAGCAGTTGTATCAATCGATGAGCCAGCGCGGGGAAGGGGGCAAGGACTTCTCGGCGATTATCAACAGCTACCGCAAGCCCAAATAAACAAACCCTGTGGGAGAGAGCGTGCTCCCTCCCACAGGTTATTGCGGTCAAGCAAACACAAAATACTTACGCACCGTCTCAACCACTTCCCACGTCCCCTTCATCCCTGGCTCCACCACAAAGATATCCCCAGCCCGCAAATGGATCGGTTCCATGCCTTCCGGGGTGATTACGCAGTAGCCTTCCTGGAAATGGCAGTATTCCCACTTCACGTATTCCACGTACCACTTGCCCGGTGTGCAGATCCAGGTGCCCATGATCTTGCTGCCGTCTTCGCTGGTGTAGGCGTTGAGGTTGACGGTGTGCGGGTCGCCTTCGAGCTTTTCCCATTTGCAGGCATCCAGGACCGGCAAGGGGTGGGTGTCGCGCAGTACGGTGATGGGCTTGGACATGATGACTCCGAGGCAAGTGAACGAGAGTCGAACCCTATAGCGTCGCAGGCAGAGTCAATGGTCTGAACTCGACATCGGGATGCCCAGAAGCGCAGGCGAATACCACTCCTCGGGCCATGTGGAGTCAATGTGGGAGGGGCGGTGCGACGATTCGACTTGCCCCCGATGGCTGCGGATCAGCTAGCACATGTGTCAACTGACACACTGCTATCGGGGGCAAGCCCCCTCCCACATTGGGCTCGGGTGCACGCTTCAGCGTAGTTCGACGATATTTCTGAGCGTCAATGAGTCACTTCTTCGCAGTAAGTGCGAAAGATTCCCCGCTTGGCGCAGGAATTCGCAAGAAAATTCACAGCTGGCCCTCGTATCATTCACATCAGTCACGACCGAGAGCCTTGATATGAACCCAATAAAAACGTGGTGGGACATCAGCCCGCCCTTGAGTACGGCGACCCCGACCTGGCCGGGGGATACACCGTTCCAGGAAGAGCGCGTGTGGCAGTTCGGCCCGGAGTGCCCGGTGAATGTCGGGCGCATTACCTTGTCGCCGCACACCGGCGCCCATGTGGATGCGCCGCTGCACTACAGCGCGGACGGCGCGCCGATTGGCGAGGTGTCGTTGGACGTGTACATGGGCCCGTGCCGCGTGTTGCATTGCCTGGACAGCGGCGCACTGGTGCAGCCGCAGCAGTTGGACGGGCGTGTGGATAACGTGCCGGAGCGCGTGTTGCTGCGCACTTATCCACAAGCGCCGCTGACTGAATGGGATGCGCACTTCACCGCCATCGCCCCGCAGACCATCGAGCTGCTCGCCAGCCTGGGCGTGCGCCTGATCGGTATCGACACGCCGTCCCTGGACCCGCAGCAGTCCAAGACCATGGATTCTCACAACGCCGTGGCCCGTCATGGCATGGCGATTCTCGAAGGCATCGTGCTCGATGACGTACCGGAGGGCGACTATGAACTGATCGCGCTGCCGCTGCGGTTTGCCCACCTCGATGCCAGCCCGGTCCGCGCAATCCTGCGCCCGCTTGTGGAGCCCGCACGATGAGCCAATGTCCCTTTTCAGAGGATTACCAACCGCCGGAAGAATGGCATAACGCCGAGCTGAATTTTTCCGAGTCCATGAGTTACGGCGACTACCTGGACCTGGGCAAAATCCTCAGCGCCCAGCACCCGCTGTCGCCGGACCACAACGAAATGCTCTTTATCATCCAACACCAGACCTCCGAGCTGTGGATGAAACTGATGCTCCACGAACTCAAGGCCGCCCGCGAACACCTGCGCCTGGGCGAGCTGCCGCCGGCGTTCAAGATGCTGGCGCGGGTGTCGCGGATCTTCGATCAACTGGTACACGCCTGGGCGGTGCTGGCGACCATGACCCCGTCGGAGTACAAGGCCATTCGCCCGTTCCTCGGCCAGTCGTCGGGGTTCCAGTCGTTCCAGTACCGTGAGATCGAGTTCATCCTCGGCAACAAAAGCCCGGCGCTGTTGCGGCCTCACGCCCATCGCCCGCAATTGTTGCAAGAACTGCAGGTGGCAATCGCCACGCCGTCGCTGTACGACGAGGCGATCAACCTGATGGCCAAGGCCGGTTTGGCGATCGACCCGCAACGCGCCGAACGCGACCCGACGGCGGCGACGGTTCACGATGCGTCCGTGGAAGCGGCGTGGCGCGAGGTCTACCGCGACCCGAGCCGTTATTGGGACCTGTACCAGTTGGCCGAAAAGTTTATCGACCTGGAAGACTCCTTCCGCCAATGGCGCTTTCGCCATGTGACCACGGTGGAGCGGATCATCGGCTTCCAGCCCGGCACCGGCGGCACCGAGGGCGTGGGTTACCTGCGCAAGATGCTCGACACGGTGCTGTTCCCCGAGCTGTGGCGAGTGCGTTCCACGCTGTAAACAAAAAGCCCCGGATCACCGGGGCTTTTCATTTGGAATGCAATCAAAAATGTGGGAGGGGGCTTGCTCCCGATAGCGGTGTGACAGCCAACACATCCACTGACTGACACACCGCCATCGGGAGCAAGCCCCCTCCCACCTAGGTTATTGCGTCACTGCCACTTTCGCGTTTTTGATCCGCAACCGGTAGGCAATGTAGATAACCCCCACCCAAACCGGCATCGCATACACCGAATCGCGAATGCCTGGGATCGCGAGCATTACGCTGATGATCATCAGCATGAACGCCAGGCACAGGTAGTTGCTGAACGGAAACCAGAAGGTCTTGAACGACGGCACCACGCCTTGCTCGCCCATGGCTTTGCGGAACTTGATGTGAGTCAGGCTGATCAGCGCCCAGTTGATCATCAACGAAGTGACCACCAGGGCGAACAGCAACTCCAGCGCACTGTGCGGCGCGACGTAGTTGACCACCACGCACAGCAGCGTCACCAGCGCCGAAATCGCCAGGGCGCGCAGCGGCACGCCTTGCTTGTTGAGCTTCATCAGCGCCTTCGGTGCATCACCTTGCTCGGCCAGGCCGAACAGCATGCGGCTGTTGCAGTACACGCCGCTGTTGTACACCGACAGCGCCGCGGTCAGCACCACGAAGTTGAGGATGTGCGCGGCGGTGTCGTTACCGATCAGCGAGAAGATCTGCACGAACGGGCTGCCGCTGTAGGCATCGCCCGACGCGCCGAGGGTTTGCAGCAGTTGATCCCACGGGTACAGCGACAGCAGCACGGTTAGCGCGCCGACGTAGAAAATCAGGATGCGGTACACCACCTGGTTGATCGCTTTCGGGATCACTTTGCGCGGCTCGCTGGCCTCGGCGGCGGTGATGCCCACCAGCTCCAGGCCACCGAACGAGAACATGATGAACGCCATCGACATCAACAGCCCCATGCCGCCATTCGGGAAGAAACCGCCGTGGCTCCACAGGTTGCTGATCGACGCTTGCGGGCCGCCGGTGCCGCTGAACAGCAGGTAGCAGCCGAGCACGATCATGCCGACAATCGCCACCACCTTGATGATCGCGAACCAGAACTCGGTCTCACCGAAGAACTTCACGTTCAGGGTGTTGATCAGGTTCACCGCGACAAAGAACACCAGCGCGCTGACCCAGGTCGGAATTTCCGGCCACCAGAACTGGATGTACTTGCCCACGGCCGTCAGCTCGGCCATACCCACCAGCACGTAGAGCACCCAGTAGTTCCAGCCCGCCAGGAAGCCCGCGTAACCGCCCCAGTATTTGTGCGCAAAGTGGCTGAACGAACCGGCTACCGGCTCCTCGACGATCATCTCGCCGAGCTGGCGCATGATCAGGAACGCGATAAAACCGGCAATCGCATAACCGAGGATCATCGACGGCCCCGCCGACTTGAGCACCCCGGCCGAACCGAGGAACAGCCCCGTACCGATCGCGCCGCCCAAGGCAATCAGCTGAATATGCCGGTTCTTCAGGCCACGCTTGAGGCCTACCGGGTTAACCATGTCATCCGCCATTAACATTCCCTTCTACTTGTTTTTCTCGGGGTTGATTGCACGCCGCGCCCAACCCCTCAGACGTGCTGAGGGGTCAGATATTACTCTGCGTGAACTTTTCGTAATACAGCTGAACGCCATCAAGTGCCTGATCCGCCAGCCATTGCTGGATGGACTCGACCATCGGAGGGGGCCCGCACACGTACATATCGGCCGAACTGTCCCGCCATTCGGCCAGGTTGAAATGCTCGGTGAGGTAGCCGCGCTTGCCGGGCCATGCGGGCGGCGGGTCGCTCAGTACTTCGGTGTAGCGAAAGTCCGCGAGCGCGGACGCATAACCTTCGATGCGCGCCGCTTCGCACAGGTCCTGCGCGCTACGCACGCCGTAGTACAGGTGTACCGGCCGCTCGCAGGCGTTGGCCGCCAGTTCATCGAGCATGCCCAGCAGCGCCGACAACCCGGTGCCCCCGGCGACCAGCACCAGCGGCCGGCTGACATGGCGCAGGTAGAACGCCCCCAGCGGCGCCTCCATCAGCAACTGATCGCCGACCTGGCAACGTTCGCGCAGGTAGTTGCTCATCACCCCGTCGGGCAGCAGGCGGATCAGAAACCGCAGCTGATTGCCCGGCCGGTTGGCGAAGGAATACGAGCGCCAGCTGTCGGTGCCCGGAACCGCCAGGCGGGCGTATTGGCCCGGCAGAAAGTCCAGCGCCTGGTCCAGTTGCACCTGCAGGATCGCCGTGCTGGTCGAGACCTGCCGCACCTCGCTCACCGTGCCGCGCACCTGCACCGGCCCCGGTGCGTTGCACAGGCTGGAATCGAAGTCGAAGTAGAACGTCGCATCCGACTTCACCCGGGTCTGGCAACTGAGCATCTTGCGTTGTTGCAGGTCGAGGCTGGAGAGGGCGTCCTCGTCCACATAGTCCTGGCTGTATTCGCCGCTCTCGCAGCGGCCCTGACAGGTACCACACACGCCTTCGCGGCAATCCAGCGGAATCTTGATGCCATTGCGCAGGGCCGCATCCAGCAGGATTTCATGCGCGCCCACCGGGAAAAACAGGGTCTTGCCGTCGGCAAAACTGAAGGCCACTTTGTGATTCATCCCCAGTACTCCGTGGGTTCATGTGTGAACCCCTGTAGGAGCGAGCTTGCTCGCGAAAAACTCAAGGACGCCGCGTACATTCAGGATGCCCGCGTCATCGTTGACGTCCTTCGCGAGCAAGCTCGCTCCTACAAGGGGGCGTTCGCCAGCGTTACAGGTGATAGAAATCCAGCACCGAGTTGATGGTGTCGT
This sequence comes from Pseudomonas sp. PSPC3-2, assembly GCF_049897085.1. NCBI lineage: Bacteria > Pseudomonadati > Pseudomonadota > Gammaproteobacteria > Pseudomonadales > Pseudomonadaceae > Pseudomonas > Pseudomonas sp. PSPC3-2. Next base: position 310,258 of record NZ_JAFCVO010000004.1, on the reverse strand, counting down.
TGAGCAACAACGCGTGCTTGCGGGTGATCAGCCAACTGTCGCCATGGGGCTTGAGGCGATAGGTCGCGTGGCCGTAGAACTGCTCCGACGTGGCCAGGCGATAGAACAGCGTGTGCCAGTTCAAGCGCACCTCCAGCGTGCCGTCCGCCTGCTCGGCAATGCGCACGTTGTGGATCAGGTGCAAGGTGCGCGGCATCGGCGTGGCCGACGCCGCCTTGCCGGTGCGCAGGCGGAACACGCGGTCTTCCAGGCCCGTGCGGTTGGCGTAATAGATCAGCGACATTTCGCGCTTGGGGTCGCGGGTGTAGACGTGTTCGGAGTCCCATTGCGGCAGGTGGAACTCGCTCTGCGGGTCGAACAACTGCACGTAGGCGTCCCAGTCCTGGGCGTCGCACAGCTCGGATTTGCGATAGAAAAACTGCTCGATCCGGTACTGCAATGGCGCATTCATCATTCCACCTCCCGCAGCTTCAGCGCGCGTTGGTCGAGGCCGTTGAGCAGGAACTGCTGCCAGTTGCGGTGCTGGTTGACGTACAGGCCTTCGTGGGTGAATTCGGTGCCGGTCATGGCGGGCTGGATGCCGAGGGCTTCGCTGTTCGGCGTCGGCCCGGTGGCCCAGCGGTGGCTGCCGCGTGAGATATCGCTCCAGCGCTCCAGGCGGCCCTGGAATCCGCGCTGGGCTTCGCGAAACTCGACCAGATCGTCCGGCGTGCCCATGCCCGAGACGTTGAAAAAGTCCTCGAACTGGCGGATGCGGTTTTCCCGGTCGGCGTCGGACTCATGTTTCACCCCCAGGCACTGGCTGATGATCTCGGTCTTGTTCCACGCCAACGGGCGGATGATGCGCAGCTGCGAGCTGATCTGGTCGAGGAAGAACAGGCTCGGGTAGATGTTCAGGTTGCGCAGGCGGTGCATCATCCACTCGGCTTTTGGCTGGCCGTGTTCTGCCACCAGGCGCGGCATGATGGTGGCGTAGCCGGAGCGCACCGTGGGGTTGGGCATGTCGCTGAACAACAGGCTGTGGCCATTGTTGAAGGCGAACCAGCCGTCGTCGGTATTTGCGTCGCCGGCGCCGAGTTTGCTGTAGTCCAGCGTCGCGCCGGCCGCGGTGCCATTGGCGGTATTGACCTGCTGGCGGTGCTGCACCGTGGCCACGTAGTTGTAGTGGACGGTGCTGACGTGATAACCGTCCAGGCCGTTTTCGTTCTGCAGCTTCCAGTTGCCGTCGTAGGTGTACGCGGACTTGCCCGGCAGCACCTCCAGCTCACCGGTGGCGGACTGGGTGACCATCATGTCGAAGAACACTTTGGCGTCGCCGAGGAAGTCTTCCAGGCTGTCGGTGCCGTTCACGTCCAGGCTGATGAACACAAAGCCCTTGTAGCTGTCGATGCGTGCTTTTTTCAGGCCGCGCGTGGCCTTGTCGAAACCTTCCGGGTATTCCCCCGGTGCCTTGACCTTCACCAGCCGGCCGTCGCTCTTGTAGCACCAGGCGTGGAACGGGCAGGTGAAGGTCGACTGGTTGCCCTTGCCGACGCGGGTGAGGGTGGTGCCGCGATGCTGGCAGGCGTTGACCAGCGCGTTGAGGTGGCCGTCGCCGTCGCGGGTGATGATCATCGGCTGGCGCCCGGCGCGCATCGTCACGAAATCGTGGTTATTCGCCAGTTCGCTTTCGTGGCAGGCGTAGATCCAGTTTTTCTCGAAGATCAGTTCCATCTCCAGGTCGAACAGTTGCGGCTCGGTGAACATGTCGCGGGCGATGCGGAACACTTCATCGGCGGGGCGAAAATCCAGGCAGCTGTCGATGAAGCTTTTCCATTGCTCGACGCTTCTTGCACCACTCATGGGACGCACCTTTTGATAATGGCTGAACGGGTAAGCCATTTAGAGGCTGCACCGAGGCGGCGGGCTATCCGCTTAATGGGCGAAGGCGGGCCGGATAGTTGGGCAGCAAATACCCACGCCGGTGCAGGGCGGTGACGCGATGCGCTACTGTCATGCAGGGCGGTGCGCGCAGAAGTCGGTGGTTTATCCACATAGTCGAGCGTTGCTATCCACCCAGCAGCGAGACCGCCGCCGTGGCGCAGAACTTGCTGTCGATCTGTCACGACGCGCCGCTAGAGCGCGCAACCGCCTAACCGCCGTGGGTGCAGCCTGATGAGTAGCCATACACGCGATATCCGTATCGAACGCTTCGACCTGGAGGGCGCCCGCAGCTGGATGTCCGGCATCTGCGGGCCGCACCGCCTGGAGACGGCTACGCCCGAGCGCCTGCGTTTCCATCACAGCGCCAACGTGTTCAAGTCCCGCGCCACCACCTTGGGCGTGATCGAATACGGCACCGACGTGACCATCGACATTGAGGACGCCGAGCACTTCAGCAGCTACAGCCTGAGCCTGCCGCTGGTGGGCGAGCAGGAGTTGAGCAAGAACGGCGAGCGCCTGAGTTCCAACCGCGATCAAGGCGTGATCATCTCGCCCAACGAGCACCAGGTGCTGGCGATTTCCGGCGATTGCCGCAAGTTGCAGGTGGTGATTACCCGCGCGGCGATGAACGAGTCGCTGGAAGGGCTGCTGCAACGGCCGATTGAGGCGCCGCTGCGTTTTGAGTCGGTAATGGATGCGGTGGACGGTGCGCCGGCCTCGTGGTGGCGCATGGCGCGTTATTTCATCGCGGAGCTTGCGCGCAGCAGCGAGTTGTACGAGCAGGCGGCGTTTACCCGCGACCTGGAAAGCTCGCTGATCAAGGGCCTGATCCTCGCCCAGCCGAATAACTATTCAGAGGAACTGCGCGACGTACTCGGCGTGAAACTGCCGCACTACTTGATCCGCGCCCGCCAATACATTCACGACAACGCCCGCGAAGCGGTGCATCTGGAAGATCTGGAAGCCGCCGCCGGGGTCTCGCGGTTCAAGCTGTTCGATGCGTTTCGCAAATACTTCGCGCTGTCGCCGATGGCTTACCTGAAAAAGTATCGGCTGGGGGCGGTGCGCCAGGAGATCCTCGAACACGGCTCCACCCGAACCATCTCCGAGATTGCCCTGGGTTGGGGGTTTACGCACCTGGGGCGGTTCTCGGCGGAGTACAGAAAGCTGTTCGATGAGTCGCCGAGCCAGACCTTGCAGCGCAACCGCCTGCGCACTTTCTAAAAAACACCGCAGATCAACTGTGGGAGGGGCGGTGCGACGGTTCGACTTGCCCCCGATAGCAGTGGAACAGCCAACTTATGCATCGACTGACACACTGCCATCGGGGGCAAGCCCCCTCCCACATTTGATCTCCAGTGCCTGGGAGATTTCAGATCAGTTCTTCAACCAACTGCAAACAATGACTCAGCCCCGGCGACTGATCATTCACCCGCCGGCTGAGAATAATCGGCGAGGTCGCGGTGGTTTCCACAATCGGCGTGTAGCCGATGTCCGCCCGATGCAGCACCTGCACCGACGCCGGCACCAGCGTCACGCCCATGCCCGCGCCGACCAGGCCGATGGCGGTCTGCAATTCGTTGGTCCATTGCACCACCTTGAGGCTCAAGCCGTGGGCGTCGAACAGCGCGATCACATGGTCGGCATAGCTGGGCCGTGGGTTGCCGGGGTAGAGCACGCAGGGCTCGGCAGCCAGTTGGGCGAGGGTGGCGGGCGCGTCCAGCAAGGGGTGACCGGCGGGCAGCACCGCGACCAGGCGGTCCTCCACCAGCACGCGCTGGACGATGGCCGGGTCATCGATGCGAATCCGCCCGAAGCCCACATCAATGCGCCCAGCCTTGAGCGCTTCGACCTGCTGCAAGGTGGTCATTTCCGACAGCCCCAGCTCCAGCTCCAGCGCTTCATGGTTGCGCAGCCGCCGAATCAGCTCGGGCAGCACGCCATACAAGGTCGACGGCGCAAAGCCGATGCCCAGCCAGGTCTTCTCGCCCTGGCCAATACGCCGGGTGGTGTCGCAGACCTTGCCCAACTGCTCCAGCAGCACGTTGGCGTGCTCATAGAAAAACCGTCCGGCCTCGGTCAGCCGCAGCGGGCGGCCGCGCTCCAGCAGTATCACGCCCAATTCATCCTCCAATTGCTGGATCTGCCGGCTCAACGGCGGCTGGGCGATGTGCAGGCGTTCGGCGGCGCGGGTGAAGTTGAGGGTTTCGCCCAGCACCTGGAAATAGCGCAGATGTCGCAGTTCCATGACAGCTCCTTTGATACCTTGAAGGTATTGTGCGAGACCAATTCTATATTGGAACCCTGGAAAAATGCGGCACAGAATCGGCTCAAATCTATAAAGAACCCAACGGGTATAGCCATGCCGATTTGTGCCATCGAGTCGATCGAGACCATCATCGTCGACCTCCCCACCCTCCGCCCGCACAAGCTGGCGATGCACACGATGCAAAACCAGACCCTGGTGATCATCCGCCTGCGCTGCGCCGACGGCATTGAAGGCATCGGCGAAGCCACCACCATCGGCGGCCTGAGCTACGGCAACGAAAGCCCCGACAGCATCAAAATCAACATCGACCGCCACTTCGCCCCGCTGCTGATCGGCCAGGACGCGAACAACATCAATGCCGCCATGTTGCGCCTGGCGCGCAGCATTCGCGGCAACACCTTTGCCAAGTCCGGTATCGAAAGCGCCTTGCTCGATGCGCTGGGCAAACGCCTGAACCTGCCGGCCAGCGAACTGCTCGGCGGCCGCGTGCGCGACGCGTTGCCGGTGGCCTGGACCCTGGCCAGCGGCAACACCGAAAAGGACATTGCCGAAGCCGAGAAGATGCTCGACCTGCGCCGTCACCGCGTCTTCAAATTGAAGATCGGTGCCGGTGAGGTCAGTGCCGACCTGGCCCATGTGATCGCGATCAAAAAAGCCCTGGGCGAGCGCGCCAGTGTGCGCGTCGACGTCAACCAGGCCTGGGATGAAGCCGTCGCCCTGCGCGCCTGCAAGGTGCTCGGCGACAACGCTATCGACCTGATCGAACAGCCGATCTCGCGCAACAACCGTGGTGGCATGGCCCGGCTTAACCGGTCGAGCCCGGCGCCGATCATGGCCGACGAATCCATCGAATGTGTCGAGGACGCCTTCAACCTGGCCCGCGAAGGCGCGGCTTCGGTGTTTGCCCTCAAGATCGCCAAGAACGGTGGCCCGCGCGCGGTGTTGCGCACCGCCGCGATTGCCGAAGCGGCCGGGATTGGTCTGTACGGCGGCACCATGCTCGAAGGCGGCATCGGCACCCTGGCCTCGGCCCATGCGTTCCTCACCCTGGACACCCTGACGTGGGGCACCGAGCTGTTCGGCCCGCTGCTGCTCACCGAAGACATCCTCACCGAGCCGCTGGTGTACCGCGATTTCCACCTGCATGTCGGCACCGCACCGGGCCTGGGCCTGACCATCGATGAAGAGCGTCTGGCGTTCTTCCGGCGTGACAACCACTAAGAGGCGCCTGCCATGTTGTTCCACGTAAAAATGAGCGTACACCTGCCCGTCGACATGAACCCCGAACGCGCCGCCAACCTCAAGGCCGAAGAAAAAAACCTGGCGCAGCGCCTGCAGCAAGAGGGCAAATGGCGCCACCTGTGGCGCATCGCCGGGCTCTACGCCAACTACAGCGTGTTCGATGTCGACAGCGTGCAGGAGCTGCACGACCTGCTGATGCAACTGCCGCTTTATCCCTACATGGCCATCGAAGTGAATGCGCTGTGCAGGCACCCGTCGTCGATCCACGCGGATGACCGCTGAGCCTGTTTTATCCCGAATAATTACAAGATGAGGATTGCACCATGTCCATCCGACTGTCCCAGACTGCCCACGCCCAACAGTTTCTCGAAGAAGCCAGCGGCAACCGCAGCGAAAGCGGCAACCCGCGCACCAAGACGCTGATCTACCGAATCCTGCGGGACACGGTGAACATCATCGAAGACCTGGAAGTCACCCCCGAAGAATTCTGGGCGGCGGTCAACTACCTCAACGAATTGGGTAAACACCAGGAAGCCGGTTTGCTCGCCGCCGGGCTCGGCCTGGAGCATTACCTGGATTTGCTGATGGACGCCGCCGACGAAGAAGCCGGCAAAACCGGCGGCACGCCGCGCACCATCGAAGGCCCGCTGTATGTGGCGGGGGCGCCGTTGTCGAAATACGAAGCGCGCCTGGATGACGGCCAGGACCCGGGCGTGCCGCTGTTCATGCGCGGGCAGGTGCGGGACACGCAGGGCAAACCGGTGGCCGGGGCGATTGTCGATGTGTGGCAGGCCAATACCGGCGGCACTTACTCCTGGTTCGACACCGCGCAGTCGGAGTTCAACCTGCGCCGCCGCATCGAGACCGATGCCCAGGGTAACTTCCGTTTTCGCAGCATCGTGCCGTCCGGCTATGGCTGCCCGCCGACCGGGCCGACCCAGCAGTTGCTCGATCAACTGGGACGCCACGGGCAGCGCCCGGCGCATATTCACTTCTTCATCTCGGCGCCGGGGCATCGGCACCTGACCACGCAGATCAACCTGTCAGACGACCCGTACCTGCACGATGATTTTGCCTACGCGACGCGGGATGAATTGATTGCCGAAATTCGCTTCAGTGACGATCAGCAATTGGCGCGGGAGTTGGGTGTGGACGGGCGTTTTGCGCAGATTGATTTTGACTTTGAGGTGCAGCTCGCCGCTGCGCCGGTAGAGCAAAAGCGCATGCAGCGGGTGCGTGCATTGGAAGATTGATCAGCACGGTCAAAAAATGTGGGAGGGGGCTTGCTCCCGATGGCGATGGATCAGCTTGCGAATCCGGCGACTGACACACCGCTATCGGGAGCAAGCCCCCTCCCACATTTTTTGACCGATGGTGCTGCGGCTATTTGCGCAGCACCAGATCCAACACCTCGTCGCGATCCTTGATCTTCTGCAACACAATCTCCGAACGGATATCCATCACCCCCGCCGTGCGGTTCAGGTGGTTCACGATAAAGTCCGAAAAGTGCTTGAGGTTGCGCGCCTGCACCCGCAGCACATAGTTGCTGGCGCCGGTAATCACGTAGGCGCTGGCCACTTCCGGCCAGCCTTGCACCTTCTGGATAAACGTCTCATGCCAATCCTCCACGTCCTGGCGCAATGACAGGTGGACGATGGCTTCCAGCTCGATCCCCAACTGCTCGGCATTCAACACTGCGCGATAGCCGCTGATGATCCCTTCGCTTTCCAGCAGGCGCAGACGGCGCAGGCAGGCGGAGGGCGACAGCGCGACTTTTTCCGCGAGTTCCTGGTTGCTGATACGGCCGTCCTGTTGCAGGAAATGCAGGAGGCGCAGGTCGGTGGCGTCGAGAATCATACTTAGAATAAATCCGCGTTTTTTCGGTTGAACTTCGAATTTCCTACAGCTTAATTAGCCTGTTGCCCACCACTTTGCACGAAAATTCTCTAAAACCTCGTTCATTATTTGCTGCATATTCCTTTATAAAAATCAGGACAGCCCATGATCACTCGAAGCCATTGCCAAGCCCTTGACGACCAGGACCGGTTGGCGCCGCTGCGTCACCAGTTCGCCTTGCCGCAGGGGGTGATCTACCTCGACGGCAACTCCCTCGGTGCGCGTCCGGTGGCAGCGCTTGCGCGGGCGCAGCAGGTGATCGCCGAGGAGTGGGGCAATGGCCTGATTCGCAGTTGGAACAGCGCGGGTTGGGCGGATTTGTCGCAGCGCCTGGGCAATCGCCTGGCGCCGTTGATCGGTGCGGGCGACGGCGAAGTGGTGATCACCGATACCACCTCGATCAACCTGTTCAAGGTGCTCAGCGCCGCATTGAGCGTGCAGCGCCAACGCCAGCCGCTGCGCAAGGTGATCGTCAGTGAAGCGAGTAACTTCCCCACCGACCTGTACATTGCCGAAGGCCTCGCCGAGCTGCTGCAACAGGGCTATTCCCTGCGGCTGGTCAACAGCCCGGACGAACTGCCTCAGGCCATTGATCAGGATGTGGCGGTGGTGATGCTCACCCACGTCAACTACAAGACCGGCTACATGTATGACATGCAGGCGCTCACCGCATTGAGCCACGAGTGCGGCGCGCTGAGCCTCTGGGACCTGGCGCATTCGGCGGGCGCGGTGCCCATCGACCTGCATCGGGCCGGCGCCGATTACGCGATCGGCTGCACCTACAAATACCTCAACGGCGGCCCCGGCTCCCAGGCGTTCGTGTGGGTTAACCCCGCGCTGGTGGACGTGGTCCGCCAGCCGTTGTCGGGCTGGTTCGGGCATACCCGGCAGTTCGCCATGGAGTCGAGCTATGCGCCGAGTGCCGGCATCGCCCGTTACCTGTGCGGCACCCAGCCGATCACCTCGCTGGCCATGGTGGAATGCGGCCTGGAGATTTTCGAACAGACCGACATGGCCAGCCTGCGCCGTAAATCCCTGGCCCTGACCGACCTGTTCATCGCGTGCGTCGAAGCCCGTTGCGCCGCCCACGGCCTGGTGTTGATCACCCCGCGCGAGCACGCTAGACGCGGCAGCCATGTGAGCTTTGAGCACCCTGAAGGCTACGCGGTAATCCAGGCGCTGATTGCCCGTGGAGTGATCGGCGACTACCGCGAGCCGCGCATCATGCGCTTTGGTTTTACGCCGCTGTACACCAGTTTCAGCGAGGTATGGGACGCCGTGGAAATCCTCGGCGACATCCTCGACAACCACACGTGGGACCAACCGCAATTCAAGGTGCGCAACAGCGTCACCTGAACAAACACAGACAACAATGGAGGAGGGGGCTTGCTCCCGATAGAGCCGTATCAGCGTGCGAATCCGGCGACCGACACACCACCATCGGGGGCAAGCCCCCTCCCACACTGAGCCTGCGCCAGACACTCAATGAATGAACACCACAGACCCCTGTGGGAGGGGGCTTGCCCCCGATGGCGGCGGATCAGTCACCCATGCATCGACTGAAAGACTGCTATCACCAGCAAGCCCCCTGCCACAGGGAGTCTGTGGCAACAGACAAATCGTGCAATCACAACAATAAGGGGCACACCACGTGACCACGCCAAACGACGGCTTTGCAGAAATCACCCACCGTGAACTGGGCCTGAGGCGCCAGCTCACTTCCGGCCAGATGAGTATGATCGCCATCGGTGGCGCCATCGGCACCGGGCTGTTCATGGGCAGCGCCTATGCCATCGGCTATGCCGGGCCCAGCGTGCTGCTGAGTTACGCCATCGGTGCGTTGATCACCTTGCTGCTGATGGGCTGCCTGGCGGAGATGACGGTGGCCCATTCCACCTCCGGCTCCTTCGGTGCCTACGCCGAGTTCTACATCAGCCCGCTGGCCGGGTTCCTGGTGCGTTATGCCTATTGGGCGGCGATTGTGCTGGCGGTGGGCGCCGAGGTCACGGCGGTGGCGATGTACATGAAGTACTGGTTCGCCAACGTGCCGGAGTGGGTGTGGATCGTGTCGTTTTCCAGCGTGCTGATCCTGCTCAATGCCATCAGCGTGAAAACCTTCGGCAACTTCGAATACGGGTTCTCGACGATCAAGATCAGCGCCATCGTCGGCTTCATCCTCCTTGCGGTGTACGTGGTGTTCGGCTCCGGCAACCCGCAGTACGGCGTGCAGAACTACACGGCCCACGACGGCTTTTTCCCGCATGGCTTGAGCGGCATGTGGATCGCCGTGATCGTGTCGATCTTCAGCTACCTGAGCGTGGAGATGATCGCCGTGGCGGCCGGTGAAGCGGCTGACCCGGAGCAGGCGGTGAAGAAGGCTTTTCGCGCGACCATCGTGCGCCTGGTGGTGTTTTACCTGCTGACCCTGGCGCTGATGTTGGCCATCGTGCCGTGGAACCAGGCCGGGCAGACCCAGAGCCCGTTCGTCACGGTGATGCAGACCATCGGCATTCCTGGCGCCACCGGGGTGATGAATTTCGTGATCCTGATCGCGGCGCTGTCGGCGATGAACAGCCAGCTCTACATCACCACGCGCATGATGTTCAGCCTGTCCCGCGCCGGCTTTGCGCCCACGTCCATGGGCGCGTTGAGCAAGAGCGGCATCCCGCTGAACGCCTTGTTGCTGTCCAGTTCGGGCATCGCCCTGGCGACCCTGCTTAACCTGATGTATCCGGAAAGCGCGTTCACACTGATGATGGCGATCTCGATGTTCGGCGCGATCTTCACCTGGTTCATGATCTTCCTGACGCACCTGTTCTTCCGCCGCTATCGCAAGCGTCATGGCGGGGCGAAGTTGTCGTTCCAACTGCGCCTGTTTCCCTACAGCACGCTGCTGGGCCTGGTGCTGATGGGCGCGGTGATGATCACCACGTATTTCACCGACGCGTTCAAGATGACCCTGGTGTTCGGCGTGCCGTTCCTGCTGATTCTGTCGGCGGTGTATTACGGGTTTTTCCGCAAGGGCAGGGCCAAGGCGTCGAGCAAGGCCCTGGCATAACCCGGCAGGTGTTCGAACGAGCGCGCGCATAACAGCAACGTTCGACAGGCCCAATCTTCTCGCAACGGTTGGGCCTTGAGGCGCTGCTCCAACGGCCAACGCGCCAGCGCCGCTTGGGGCACGATCCCCAGGCCCGCGCCGCGTGCGACCATGCGCATCACCCCATCAAAGCCCTCGGCCCGGATGCGCGTTTGCAAGCGAAACCCCGCGTGCAACGCCTGTTCTTCCAGGTACACCGCCAACGCGCTGTGGGCGGCCAGGCCCACATAGTCGTAATGCAGGCTGTCGATAAAACTCACCGTACTTGCCGCCAACGGATGCTCCAACGGCATGATCAGCACCAGCGGATCGTCGCGAAACGCCAGGGTCTGCAAGCCGTGGGTGTCCACCGCGTCGGAGATGATCCCCAGGTCTGCGGTGCCCTGGCGCAAGGCCTGGGTGATGCGCAGGCTGGGCAGTTCCTGCAGGTCGATATCGAGGTTGGGGTGCTCGCGCAGAAAATCCGCCAGTAGTTCCGGCAGGTATTCGCTGAGGGCGGTGGTGTTGCACAGCAGGCGCACCTGGCCTTTGACGCCGTTGGCGTACTCCGCCAGGTCCTGTTGCAGGTGCTCGGCCTGTTGCAGCAACAGCCGGGCATGACGGGCCAGGGCGCGGCCAGCGGCCGTGGGCGTGACGCCACGGCGGCCGCGTTCGAGGCATTCGACGCCCAGCGCGGCTTCCATCGCGCGGATGCGCGCGCTGGCGGCGGCCAAGGACAAGTGGCTGCGGCTGGCGCCGGCGGTGATGTTGCCGGCGTCGAGGATGTGCAGGTAGAGGCGCAGGTCGATCAGGTCGAAGTGCATGGCTGGAAGATTTCCTTTCGCTGGACTGGCGCTATCGCGAGCAAGCCCGCTTCCACAGTTGGAATGCATTTCAACTGTGGGAGCGGGCTTGCTCGCGATGGCGGCATCAGCCTCACGCAAAACAAGAGGCTGCCTCAGTATATGGTGAATTTTCGCGCCCAGCGAAAAGCCCCACACTCGGCCGATGACAACCTTCCTCGCGTTCTACCAAAACCTCGGCACCGCCCTGACCCTGCTGGTGATCGGCACCTTCCTGCTGGCTGGCACCGTCAAAGGCGTGATTGGCCTGGGCCTGCCCACCGTCGCCATGGGCATGCTCGGCCTGGCTATGTTGCCGGCGCAGGCTGCGGCGTTGCTGATCATCCCTTCGATGGTGACCAACCTTTGGCAACTGGCCTTCGGCGGCCACTTGAGCGCGTTGCTCAAACGCCTGTGGCCGCTGTTACTGCTGATTTTCCTCGGCACCGGGGTGGGCACGTTGTGGCTGGGAATGGGCGGTGGCGATTGGGTGGCGCGCGCGTTGGGCGCGGCGTTGCTGGTGTATGCGTTGAGTGGACTGTTGCTGCCCACATTCAGCGTAAAGCCCGCAACCGAGCGCTGGTTGGCGCCGGTGTGTGGGCTGGTCACCGGCCTGATCACCTCGGCCACCGGCGTCTTCGTGATTCCTGCGGTGCCGTACCTGCAAGCGTTGGGTTTGAGTCGCGATCAGTTGGTGCAGGCGCTGGGGTTGTCGTTCAGCGTGTCGACATTGGCGCTGGCCGCCGGGTTGGTCTGGCGTGGCAGCCTCGGCGGCGGCGAAATCAATGCCTCGCTCTTGGCGCTGGCGCCGGCCTTGCTGGGGATGTGGCTCGGGCAGGTATTGCGCCAACGGATCAGTGCCGGGTTGTTCAAACGGGTGTTTTTTATCGGCATGGCGCTGTTGGGCGCGCATCTGTTGATCAGTGGGTAAAGGCAATAATAGATTCGAATTCGTGATTTTTAGTCAAATGTATTTTGCCGCGCCAAGGCTTATTCCGCACAAGGCGCATCGATACCCTGCCTTCAGACATTTTTAATCTTAAGGCGCTCCTCCATGAAAAAAGTCCTGTTGCTCAACGGCGGTAAACAATTCGCCCACTCCGACGGTCGCTACAACAGCACCCTGCATGACGCCGCCGTGGCGGTACTCGACCGTGGCGGTATCGACATCAAGGTCACGCATATCGACGAAGGCTACGACGTGGCCGAAGAGGTCGCCAAATTCCTCTGGGCTGACGTGATCATCTACCAGATGCCCGGCTGGTGGATGGGCGCGCCGTGGATCGTCAAGAAGTACATCGACGAAGTCTTCACCGAAGGTCACGGCAGCCTCTACGCCAGCGATGGTCGCACCCGTTCCGACGCGTCGCAGAAATACGGCAGCGGCGGCCTGATCCACGGCAAGCAGTACATGCTATCGCTGACCTGGAACGCCCCGCAGCAAGCCTTCGACGACCCGAGCGACTTCTTCGAAGGCCAAGGCGTGGACGCGGTGTACTTGCCGTTTCACAAGGCCAATCAGTTCCTCGGCATGACGGCCTTGCCGACGTTCCTCTGCGTGGACGTCATGAAGCGCCCGGCCATCGACGCTGACGTGGCGCGCTACGAGCAGCATCTGGCGCAGGTGTTCGACCTCTCGGTGTAAGCTGCGCTGTGCCGATAAAGAGGACAGCCTGTGAAAGCCCGATCCGATGAATTACAGATCTTCGTCAGCGTGATTGAGTGCGGCTCGATTTCCGCTGCGGCGGAGCAGATCGGGCAGACGCCGTCGGCGCTCAGCCGCACCTTGTCGCGCCTGGAAGCCAAACTCGACACCACGCTGATCAACCGCACCACGCGGCGCATGGACCTGACCGAGGAGGGCAAGTATTTCTTCGAGCAGGCCAAGGTGATCCTGGCGCAGATGGATGAGCTGGAGGAGCGCTTGTCGTCGCGCCAGAAAAAACCGGCGGGGCGGTTGCGCATCAATGCCGCCGTGCCGTTCATGCTGCATGGGATCGTGCCTTACATCGCCGAGTTTCGCGGGCTGTACCCGCAGATCCAACTGGAGCTGAACAGTGATGACTTGATCATCGACCTGTTGGAGCAGAGCACCGACATCGCCATTCGCATCGGCGCGCTGGCCGATTCCACCCTGCATGCGCGGTCCCTCGGCTGCACCCCGCTGCATATCCTTGCCAGCCCGGCCTATCTCAAGCAATACGGCACGCCGACCACGGTCGCCGAGTTGGCCGAGCACACCTTGCTTGGCTTCACCCAGACCGAGACGCTCAACCACTGGCCGCTGCGCCACGTGGCGGGTGACCGCTGGCTGATCCAGCCCGGCATTGCCGCGTCCAGCGGCGAAACCTTGCGACAACTGGCGCTCGAAGGGCAGGGCATTGGCTGCCTGTCGAACTTCATGACCAGCGCAGACATCGAGGCCGGGCGCCTGGTGCCGGTGCTGGAGGCGTTCAACAGCGGTTATCGCCAGCCGATCCACGCGGTGTATTACCGCAACTCGCAACTGGCCTTGCGCATCCAATGCTTCCTGGACTTCATCCAGGCCAAGCTGGCGCGGTACGCCTGCTGATTCGTGACCTGCACGCAAGATTGAATTGGGCAATACGGTCTTATTCAACAGGGATGGGGCCTTGATACTGGGCCCATCACTTACTCAGTCAGGAGAGAACGCCATGAACGTATTCGTTACCGGCGCCGCTGGTTTTATCGGCGGTTCCATCGCCACCGGCCTGGTCAAGGCCGGCCACCATGTGACAGGCCTGGTGCGCAGCGCCGATCAAGCCGCCGAGATGACGGCCCTGGGCATCACCCCGGTCATCGGCACTCTGGATGACCGTGCGGTGTTGACCGAACAGGCCACGCAGGCCGACGCGGTGATCAACGCCGCTAGCAGCGACCATCGCGCGGCCGTGGAAACGCTGCTGGCAGCCTTGAAAGGTTCGAACAAACCGTTGCTGCACACCAGCGGTTCGAGCATCGTCGGCGATGCATCGGGCGGCAAGGCCAGTGATGTCATCTACTTCGAAGACCACCTGCCGGAACCGACTGTCGACAAGGCCGCCCGTGTCGCCATCGACAAACTGGTGCTGGCTGCCGCCCAAGACGGCGTGAACTCGGCGGTGATCTGCAACACCCTGATCTACGGCCACAGCCTGGGCGTGAAGCGTGACAGCGTGCAATTGCCGCGCTTGCTCAAGCAGGCGCGCAAGAGCGGGGTAGTGCGCCATGTCGGCACAGGGCAGAACATTTGGTCCAATGTGCATATCGAGGACGTGGTCGCGCTCTACCTGCTGGCGCTGGAGAAGAACGTACCGGGCACGTTCTACTTCGTGGAAAGCAGCGAAGCGGCGTTTATCGACATGACCACCGCCATCGCCGATGCCCTGAACCTGGGCAAACCGCAGGATTGGCCCCTGGCCGACGCCGAAGCCGAATGGGGCTATGAAATGGCCAACTACGGCCTGGGCTCCAACAGCCGCGTGCGCGGCAAGCATGCCCGTGAACTGCTGGGTTGGGTGCCCAAGCGCACGTCGGTGGTGGAGTGGATTCGCCGCGAAATGGTCTGATACCCCTCTGCGCTTTTGTGGCGAGGGAGCAAGCTCCCTCGCCACAGGGGTATGCACAATCGCTGGCCCCACCGCGCCCAATTCCGTACCATTCCCCGCCTTATTCCCCGCAATGCCCTGGTACCTCATGAACCTCACCCGTCTTCGCGCCGACGCCCTGGCCGGCCTCACCACGTCTTTTGCCTTGCTGCCAGAATGCATCGCCTTTGCCCTGGTGGCGCACCTCAACCCGCTGATGGGCCTCTACGGCGCGTTCATCATCTGCACCCTCACGGCGTTGTTCGGCGGCCGGCCGGGGATGGTTTCTGGCGCGGCAGGGTCGATGGCGGTGGTGATCGTCGCGCTGGTGGTGCAACACGGCGTGGAGTATTTGCTCGCGACGGTGCTGCTGGGCGGGTTGATCATGCTGGTCTTCGGCCTGCTGCGCCTGGGCAAACTGGTGCGGATGGTGCCGCACCCGGTGATGCTGGGGTTCGTCAACGGCCTGGCGATCATCATCGCCCTGGCGCAGTTGGAGCATTTCAAAAGCGCTGATACCTGGCTCAGCGGCACGCCGCTGTATGTGATGACCGGCCTGGTGCTGGTGACCATGGCCATCGTCTACCTGTTGCCGCGCCTGACCCGTGCGGTGCCGCCGGCCCTGGTGGCGATCCTCGGCGTGGGCCTGGCGGTGTACCTGCTGGGCTTGCCGACGCGCACGCTGGGCGACATGGCCCACATCGCCGGTGGCCTGCCGAGCTTCGCGCTGCCGCAGATCCCCTGGACCCTGGAGACCCTCGGCATCATCGCGCCCTACGCATTTTTGATGGCGATGGTTGGCCTGCTGGAAACCCTGTTGACCCTGAATCTCACCGACGAAATCACCGAGAGCCGCGGCTATCCCGACCGTGAGAGCGTGGCCCTGGGCGCCGCGAATATGCTCTCGGGCCTGTTCGGCGGCATGGGCGGTTGCGCCATGATCGGGCAAACCGTGATCAACCTCAGCTCCGGCGGGCGCGGGCGTTTCTCCGGGGTCTTGGCCGGGGTGATGATCCTGTTGTTCATTCTGTTTCTGTCACCGCTGATCGAGCGCATTCCGCTGGCGGCGCTGGTGGGGGTGATGTTCGTGGTGTCGCAGCAGACCTTCGCCTGGGCGTCGCTGCGGGTGATCAACAAGGTGCCGCTCAACGACGTGCTGGTGATCATCGCGGTGACCGTGATCACCGTGTTCACCGACCTGGCCACGGCCGTGTTGTGCGGGATCGTGATCGCGGCGCTGAACTTCGCCTGGCAACAGGCGCGGGAGTTGTATGCGGATGAACATCTGGAAGCGGACGGCAGCAAGCTCTACCGCGTGCATGGCACCTTGTTCTTTGCCTCGACCACGCCGTTTTTGAACTGCTTTGACCCTGCGAACGACCCGGCAGCGGTGACGCTGGATTGCCGTCACCTGAGCGTTGTCGACTACTCCGCGATTGCCGCGCTGATGACCTTGCGCGAGCGCTACAGCAAGGCCGGCAAGCATCTGCGCGTGCTGCATTTGTCCGAGCGCTGCAAGAAGCTGCTCAAGCGCGCCAAGGTCCATCACGACTGATTGTGAGGGATCACGGCCCGACCAGGTCTTCCAGTTCCTGGGCGCGGGTCTGGGTCATGTCCAGCACGCAGCCGGTGCCGTTGACCTGATCAATGCTGCCGCCGGTGGCACTGCCGGCAAAGGCGCAATTGGCATCGCGGTACTTTATCCACAGGCGCTGCACCTCCTGCAATTGCTGCTTGCGCGCACCTTCCTGGGCGGCGAGGGCGGTCTTGTAGGCGGTGTTCAGGCGCGTGTCCTGCACTTTGGTTTGCTGGGTGTTGCACTTGACCATGTCGACGGTCGTGTTGGCGCTGTCCATGCATTTCTTCAGTGCGGCGTTGTCGGCGGCCGACGCGCTGCTGCACAGGGCGAGCAGCACGGCGCTGGCGGCGAGGGAGGTGCGGATCATGAGCGAGTGTCCTGGATGTCGGTGGGTGCGCATTTTAAGACTCAAGCGCGCGTGTTGAGTTTCCAGCCTTTTCTGAACTTGATGTAAGAACACCCCCTGAATTTTCATGCGCCGCTGTCGGGCATGTCCCAACGCGACAGCGCTTATCTGTGGGCGAAAATTACTTTCATAAAAATTGAAAATGCTCCTCGGTAATGATTTATGAGTTTCACAACCCATTCGACGTGAGCCTTTCCGAGGAGTACCGCATGGCCGCATCACCGGGCTTCGGGCTATTGGCATACGCTGCCATCGCCATCATTGCTTTGATCGTGCTGATTGCACGTTACCGACTCAACCCGTTTATCGTCATCACCCTGGTGTCCATCGGCCTGGCGCTGATGGCCGGGATGCCGGCGGACACCATCATGGGCTCCTATGAGGCGGGCGTCGGTAAAACCCTGGGGCATATCGCCCTGGTGGTCGCGCTGGGCACCATGCTCGGCAAGATGATGGCTGAATCCGGCGGCGCCGAGCAGGTGGCGCGCACGCTGATCAACCGCTTTGGCGAGCGCAATGCCCACTGGGCGATGGTGTGCATTGCTTTTCTGGTGGGGCTCCCGCTGTTTTTCGAGGTCGGTTTTGTGTTGCTGGTGCCGATCGCCTTTACCGTGGCCCGGCGTGTGGGGGTGTCGATCCTGATGGTCGGCTTGCCGATGGTCGCCGGCCTGTCGGTGGTGCATGCGCTGGTGCCGCCGCACCCGGCGGCGATGATGGCGGTGCTGGCGTACAACGCCTCGGTCGGGCAGACCGTGCTCTATGCGATTTTGATCGGCATTCCCACGGCGATCATCGCCGGCCCGCTGTATGCCAAATTCATCGTGCCGCGCATTCACCTGCCAGCGGAAAACCCGCTGGAGCGCCAGTTCATCGAGCGCGAGCCGCGCAGCCGGTTGCCGAGTTTCGCCCTGACCATGGGCACCATCCTGTTGCCGGTGGTGCTGATGATGATCGGCGGCTGGGCCAACGTGATTTCCACCCCCGGCAGCGGTTTTAACCAGTTCCTGTTGTTTATCGGCAACTCGGTGGTCGCGCTACTGGTTGCGACCCTGGTGAGTTTCTGGACCCTCGGCCTGGCGCAAGGTTTCAACCGCGAGTCGATCCTTAAGTTCACCAACGAATGCCTGGCGCCGACCGCGAGTATCACCTTGCTGGTGGGCGCGGGCGGCGGTTTGAACCGGATCTTGGTCGACGCCGGCGTGACCAATGAAATCCTCGGCCTGGCCCATGCCTTCAACCTGTCGCCGCTGGTGATGGGCTGGCTATTCGCCGCGTTGATGCGCATCGCTACCGGGTCGGCCACCGTAGCCATGACCACCGCTTCCGGGGTGGTCGCGCCGGTCGCGCTGGGCCTGGGTTATCCACACCCTGAACTGCTGGTGCTGGCGACCGGTGCGGGTTCGGTGATCTTTTCCCACGTCAACGACGGCGGCTTCTGGCTGATCAAGGAATACTTCAATATGAGCGTGATCCAGACCTTCAAGACCTGGACCGTGTTGGAGACCCTGATTTCAGTAGTTGCCTTCGGTCTGACGTATGGTCTGTCCTGCATCCTGTAATCCGGAGACCCCATGGACATCCTCTACCAGATCCGCGCCCGCCAGGCGTCTTTCAGTGCCGGCGAAGGGCGTATCGCCAAGTTGATGCTCGATGACGTGGGCTTTGCCGCGTCGGCCAGCCTGGAAGAGTTGTCCCAACGCGCCGAGGTCAGCACCGCCACGTTGTCGCGGTTTGCGCGCAGCGTCGGTTGCCGGGATTTGCGCGACTTGCGCCTGCAATTGGCCCAGGCCAGTGGCGTGGGCAGCCGCTTCCTGGACCCGGCGGGCAAGCCTGAGCAGTCGGGGTTTCATCGGCAGATTCTCGGCGATATCGAGGCGACGTTGCGCCAGCACCTGTCGGGGTTCGATCAGGCCGGCTTTGTCGATGCGGTCAGCCTGCTGGGCAAGGCGCGGATGATCCACGCGTTTGGCATGGGGGGCCCGTCGAGCCTGTGCAGCGATGAGTTGCAAGTGCGCCTGGTGCGTCTGGGCTACCCGATTGCCGCCTGCCATGACCCGGTGATGATGCGCGTCACGGCGGCGACGCTGGGGCCGGAGCATGCGTTGATCGTCTGTTCGCTCAGCGGTCTCACCCCGGAGTTGCTGGACGTGGTGGCCCTGGCGCGCAACTACGACACGCCCATCGTCGCCATCACCCTGGCCGGCTCCCCCCTGGCCGCGCTGGCGGATGTCGTACTGGCGCTGCAACCGGCCGAAACCAGCTTCATCTACAAACCCACGGCGGCGCGCTACGGCATGCTGCTGGCCATTGACCTGCTTGCCACCGAACTCGCGCTGGCCATGCCGGACGACAACCAGGAACGCCTGCGCCGCATCAAGCTGGCCCTCGACGACTATCGCGGCGGCCCTGACAGCCTGCCGCTTGGAGACTGATATGCAGTACGACACGCTGATTCGCCAGGCGCTGATCATGGATGGCCGCAACACGCCTGGGTATGTCGCCGATGTGGGGCTGCGCGACGGGCGTATCGAGGCGATCGGCGACTTGTCGGCGGCGCTGGCCGAGCAGGCGATCGACGCCCGAGGCCGGGTGTTGGCGCCGGGGTTTATCGATGTACACACCCACGATGACACGGTGGTGATCCGTCAGCCGCAGATGCTGCCCAAGCTCAGCCAGGGTGTGACCACGGTGATTGTCGGTAACTGCGGCATCAGCGCGTCGCCCGTGCGTTTGCGCGGTGAGCCGCCGGACCCGATGAACCTGCTGGGCCGGCGTGAGGCGTTCACCTATCCACGATTTGCCGATTACCGCGCCGCCGTGGAAAGCGCACACCCGGCGGTCAACGTCGCGGCGCTGATCGGCCACACGGCGCTGCGCAGCAACCATATGGACGACCTGCACCGCAGCGCCACGCCGGATGAAATCGCCGCGATGCGCGTGCAGTTGCGCGACAGCCTGGAGGACGGCGCCCTCGGGTTATCCACCGGCCTGGCCTACGCCAGCGCGATCAATGCGGAGACCGATGAGGTGCTGCAACTGAGTGAAGAACTGACGGCCTATGGGGCGGTGTACACCACCCATCTGCGCAGTGAGTTTGAACCGGTGCTGGAGGCCATGGACGAAGCGTTTCTGATCGGTCGGCATGCCCAGGTGCCGGTGATCATTTCCCACCTAAAGTGTGCAGGTGCGGGTAACTGGGGGCGTAGTCCGCAGCTGTTGGCGGCGCTGGAACAGGCGGCGAAAACCCATCCGGTGGGGTGTGATTGTTATCCCTATGCGGCGAGTTCTTCGACCCTGGATCTCAAGCAGGTCACCGACGCGTTTCGCATCACCATCACCTGGTCGACACCGCACCCGGAAATGGGCGGACGCGACTTGCAGGCGATCGCGGCCGAGTGGGACGTTTCGCTGATGGACGCCGCCCGCCGCCTGCAACCGGCGGGCGCGGTGTATTACGGCATGGACGAGGCGGATGTGCGCCGTATCCTCGCGCATCCGCTGTCGATGGTCGGATCGGATGGCTTGCCCGAAGATCCGTTCCCGCATCCGCGCTTGTGGGGCGCGTTTCCACGGGTGTTGGGGCATTTCAGTCGGGACGTTGGGCTGTTTCCGCTGCACACGGCGGTGCATAAGATGACCGGCTTGTCGGCGGCGCGATTCGGCTTGTCCGAGCGGGGCGAAATTCGTGTAGGGCACTGGGCCGATCTGGTGCTGTTCGATCCGCTACGCGTGCGCGATGTGGCGGATTTCGAGGCGCCGCAGCAGGCCGCGCAAGGGATTGATGGCGTGTGGGTCAACGGCGTGTTGAGTTATTGCGACGGACAGCCGAATGGCCAGCGGCCGGGGCGGTTCCTGGCACGCAGTGGGGATTTGCGGGGTGGGTTTTCGACTCTATAGTGGGCGCTCTTACACACGGAGCGGTTGCCATGCACTTAGGAAAAGTCACCCCCATCCTGCGGATTTTCGACGAGGCCAAGGCGTTGGCGTTCTATGTCGACTTTTTGGGGTTCACGGTCGATTGGCAGCACCGCTTCGAGGCGAATTTTCCGTTGTACCTGCAGGTGTCGTTGGGTGAGTGCGTGCTGCATTTGTCCGAACACCATGGCGATGCTTCGCCGGGTGCGGCGGTGCGGATTCAGGCGCAGGGCATCGACGCCTATCAGCAGCAATTGCAGGGCAAGGACTATCGTTTTGCCAAGCCAGGCGTTGAAGAAATGCCCTGGGGTTCGCGGGAGATGAGCATCCACGATCCGTTTGGCAATCGGCTGGTGTTTGTCGAGGAGGGCGAGGGCTGAGGGGTAAAGCGCAGGCAATAAAAAACCGCCTTAGTAGGGCGGTTTTTTTTGTGCAAGCCCAGTGAGTGACTGGGGTTGCGTTCTAACAGGAAGCGTTGACCCGCATCCAAAGGCTCACATGTTCCGGTAAGTGCGCTGGAGGTAAGGCCCAACTCATGGAGGGCCGAGTATGTCTAAGTTTGCACGACATACGTGGAACCTCGTCGTGAATGCCTGTGGCGAGGGAGCTTGCTCCCGGTGGTTCAAAGCGGCCCCTACTCAAGTTGATTCAGGTAACGGTTTGGGCTGCTGCGCAGCCCAACGGGAGCAAGCTCCCTCGCCACAATGATTGCGCTTTACACCCGGAAGTGGCTGACCATCTGCTGCAACTGGCTACCCAGCCGTGCCAGTTCCACGCTCGACTTGGCCGTCTCGTCGCTCGCGGTGGCGGTCTGTTCCGACACGTCACGCACGTTGATGATGCTGCGGCTGATTTCTTCGGCCACGGCGCTTTGCTCTTCGGCTGCCGCTGCAATCTGCTGGTTCATCGACTGGATATTCGACACCGTGCGGGTGATGTTTTCCAGGGATACGCCGGCCTTGCGCGTCAGCTCGACACTGCTGTCGGTGAGGCTGCGGCTGTTGTTCATCACCGCGGCCACCTGCTGGGTGCCGTTCTGCAAGCCGGCCACCAGGCCTTCGATTTCTTCGGTGGATTTCTGCGTGCGTTGGGCCAGGCCACGCACTTCGTCGGCGACGACGGCAAAGCCACGTCCGGCTTCACCGGCACGCGCGGCTTCAATCGCGGCATTGAGCGCCAGCAGGTTGGTCTGTTCGGCTACGGCCTTGATCACGTCCATTACGCTGCCGATCTTGTTGCTCTCTTGTTGCAGATGGCTCATGGCGTCGGTCGAACGCGCCACTTCGGCGGCCAGGCGTTCGATCTGGGCGATGGCTTCAGCCACCACTTTGTCGCCTGCGCGGGCTTGTCCATCGGCATCGGCCGCGGCCCGGGAGGCCTGCTCGGCGTTGCGCGCGACTTCCTGCACGGTGGCGGTCATTTCGTGCATGGCGGTGGCGACTTGATCGGTCTCGATCTTCTGGCTGTTCACACCGGCGCTGGTCTGCTCGGTCACGGCCGACAACTCTTCGGCGGCGCTGGCGATTTGGGTCACGCCGTCGCGAATACCGCTGATCAATTCGCGCAGGGTCGTGCCCATGCGCTGGATGCCTTGTTGCAGCACGCCCAGTTCATCACGACGGGTGACCTGGATATTGTGGCTCAGGTCGCCGGAGGCAATGCGTTCCACCACGGCCAGGGTTTCCTGGATCGGGCGCGTGATCTGGCGGGTGATGACGAGCGCCGCGATGATGCCGACCAGCAACGCCAGCAAGGTGCTGATCAATTGCAGGCTGCGGGCCTGGGCGCTTTCGGCGTCGCGACGTGCGAGTTGGATGTCGTAGAGCTTGTCGCTGATGGTGACGATGTCGGCACCTTGGGTGGTCATTTCGGCGCGTGCTGAGACGATATTGGCGTTAGCCGCTTTGTAGTTCTGCACCGCACTGCGGTAGGCGCCGAGGGCGCTTTCCAGTGCGCTGAGCGCGGCCTGTTGGCTGCTGCCGAACACAGCGCCGAGGCCTTTCAGGCCGTTGATGGCTTTTTCGATTTGTGCGGCGGCGCGGGCTTCGGTGTCGGCGTTGACATTGCCGGTGTAGCCGCGCACTTCGTAGCGGGCCAACTGGAACTCTTGCTTGGCATGGGTCACGGCCTGGTACTGGGTGAAGCGCTCGGGGCTGTCGGGCACCTGCTGCACACTGCTGTCCAGCGCGTCGATCTGGGCGTTGGCGATGTCGGCCTTATCACCCATGACCTGGCGCGCAGCATTGCCGTTACGGTAGGCCTCACGCATTTTGTTCAGCGATTGCTGATAAGCCGTGATGACGGCTTTCTGGTCGTTGAGCAGCTTGCGGTTTTCCGGGCTCTTGAAGCTGTCCAGGAGTTTTTGCTGCTGGGCGGTGAAGGCATCCAGGCTGGTCTGTACGTTCTGGGCCACGCTCTCATCGCCGTTGGCGAGCATGTATTGCAGGCGCACGATGCGCAGCTTGGTCAGGGCGGCATTGAGTTGGGTGATGTCGCTCATCCAGTTGCTGCGGTCGATCAGGCTGCCCAGGCTGGTCCAGCCGGTCAGCGCGAGGATCGAGGTGAGGACAAGCACCAGGCCGAAGCCCAGGCCTAGTTTGAGGTTGACGCTGATGTTACCGAACCAGCTGTTCATCGAGTGCTCCGCAAAAATGATGTTTGTCTGCTGGACGGTATTGTTGTTTGAGCCAGCCAAGGTGTTTAGGCGGTATCGGCGGGCGCACGGGAAACTGAAACGTTTAATTAGTTATTGCGATGTACGGGGCCCGGCATCACCGATCACCGACGCCAGGCAGGCATGACGTGGCGGGCGCTCATCCCGTACTCACATTCTGTGCTAGTCTGCTGGCCCTTTTAGTTCTGGGCGGTGCGGGAAAACAGTGTTTTCAGCGCTGCTCTACAGCGGAGCCTCTTCATGTCCGACGTTAATCTGTCCACCGACGAAACCCGCGTCAGCTACGGTATCGGCCGTCAGTTGGGCGACCAACTGCGCGACAACCCACCACCGGGCGTAAGCCTGGACGCGATCCTGGCTGGCCTGACCGACGCGTTCGCCGGCAAGCCAAGCCGTGTTGATCAAGAACAAATGGCTGCCAGCTTCAAGGTCATCCGCGAAATCATGCAAGCCGAAGCGGCTGCCAAGGCTGAAGCCGCAGCAGGCGAGGGCCTTGCGTTCCTGGCGGAAAACGCCAAGCGTGATGGCATCACCACTCTGGCTTCCGGCCTGCAATTCGAAGTGCTGACTGCCGGTGAAGGCGCCAAGCCGACCCGTGAAGACCAAGTGCGCACTCACTACCACGGCACCCTGGTCGACGGCACGGTGTTCGACAGCTCCTACGAGCGCGGCCAGCCTGCAGAATTCCCGGTTGGCGGCGTGATCGCTGGCTGGACTGAAGCCCTGCAACTGATGAATGCCGGCAGCAAATGGCGCCTGTACGTGCCGAGCGAACTGGCTTACGGCGCTCAAGGCGTTGGCAGCATTCCGCCGCACAGCGTTCTGGTGTTTGACGTCGAGCTGCTCGACGTTCTGTAAGACCTGCTGATTACCTGTTGGGAAGAGCCTGCTCGCCCCAACAGGGTTTTGCGCGGTTGCTCATGGGTGAAACTTGCCATTGGGCTCCGTCACCGGGCGCAACGCTCGGGCATAGCAGAACAGAAACAGATCGCGCACCACTTCCTTCAGTACACCGGGTTCACTGGAACTCAGGCCATTCACGTCCAAGTCGCCCTGGTCCTGCAGTTCATTGAGCGCTTCTTCCTCCAGCACCGCACAGACTTCCCCGGTTTCCCGATGAAGGATCCGTAGGTAAGGGTGTGGGCGGTCCAGCCAGGCATCTATCAAATAAGTCATGGTCGTTCTCCTTGATAAGTTTCAATGAGAATAATTCTTATTCGTAGAATAGCAAGTGCCTATTGGCGGTTTCTGGTTTTTTCTGTGTGGGTATTGCGCGCGATCAACAGCGAGGGCGAAACGCCATCCCACGGCGGGCGCGGGATGGAAGCCGCAGGATCAGACCTTGCGGACGAACTCGGACTTGAGTTTCATCGGGCCGATACCGTCGATCTTGCAGTCGATATCGTGATCGCCGTCGCACAGGCGGATGTTCTTGACCTTGGTGCCGACCTTGACCACCAGGGAGGTGCCCTTGACCTTGAGGTCTTTGATCACGGTGATGGTGTCGCCGTCCTGCAGGACGTTGCCCACAGAGTCTTTCTTCACGGTTTCATCGCCGGCCACTTCGGCCTCGCCAGTGGCGGACCACTCATGGGCGCATTCCGGGCAGATCAGTTGGGCGCCGTCTTCGTAGGTGAATTCGGAATTGCATTTCGGGCAGGGTGGCAAAGTGCTCACTAAAGCTCCTTAAAGGTCAGGATGGCTAAAGTCGCACATTATATAGGGAATTGTAGGGAGGCAGGGCGCGGTCTTGGATTGGTAATACAAACTAAATGTGGGAGGGGGCTTGCCCCCGATGGCGGTATTCCAGTCGATACAGTTGGCGACTGATACTCCGCTATCGGGGGCAAGCCCCTCCCACATTTGGTATTTCTAGTGCGTGCGCGCGACCGCGAATTCACTCAGCTCAACCAGGGCGTCCCGGTATTCGCTGGCGGGGAGGGCGTCCAGGCATTTGATCGCACGGGCCACGTAGTCACGCGCCAGTTGTGCGGTGTAGTCCAGGGAGCCGGAGGCTTCCACGGCAGCGCGGATGCTTTCCAGGTCTTCGATCCCGCCTTTCTGGATCGCCTTGCGCACCAGGGCCGCTTGTTCCGGCGTGCCTTCGCGCATGGTGTAGATCAGCGGCAAGGTTGGCTTGCCTTCGGCCAGGTCGTCACCGACGTTCTTGCCCAGGGTTTCGGCGTCGCCACGGTAGTCGAGCAGGTCATCTACCAGTTGGAACGCCACGCCCAAGTGATCGCCAAAGGTGCGCAGGGCTTCGGCCTGTTCGGCCGTGGCTTCGCATAGGGCAGCGGCGCTGTGGGTCGAGGCTTCGAAGAGCATCGCGGTTTTGCCGCGAATCACTTCCATGTAGGTTTCTTCGGTGGTGCTGGCGTCACGCACCTTCGACAACTGCAGCACTTCGCCTTCGGCGATGATGCGCGTGGCCTGGGAAAGAATCTTCATCACCTGCATCGAGCCCAGTTCGACCATCATTTCGAACGAGCGCGAATACAGGAAGTCGCCGACCAGCACGCTCGGGGCGTTGCCCCACATGGCGTTGGCGGTCTCGCGACCACGGCGCATGCCGGACATGTCGACCACGTCGTCATGCAGCAGGGTCGCGGTGTGCAGGAATTCGATAGTGGCGGCCAGCAGGCGCAGGTCATCGCCTTCGCGGCCCAGGGCCTTGCCGCACAGCAACACTAATAAAGGACGCAGGCGCTTACCGCCCGCCGACGTAATGTAGTCGCCAATTTTGGAGACCAGCGGCACTTTAGACGTCAGCTGCTGCTTGATGATGCCGTCGACGGCGCTAAAATCGTCCGCGACCGCGCGGTAGAAAGCTTGGGGTTGCATCAGCGACAGTCGCTCCAGAAGGGTTGCGCGGCATGCTAGGACCCTGACCCCGCAGTGTCAAGGCGCGATAGACAGCCTCTTGCAACGCGTCAACGCCTTGCGTACAATCGCGCACCCTGAACTTCCTGGGCAGCACCTGCCTTACGCAATTGCATTCGGGACGTCCATCCCATGCAGCCATGCCAGCCAATACCTCTTCTTATAAAGCGCTGGGTGAGCAGGATTATCGGAGAAATACCATGTCGTATGCAGTAATTGTTACTGGTGGCAAGCAATACAAGGTCGCCCCAGGTGAATACCTGAAGATCGAAAAACTGGAAATCGCTACCGGCGAATCCGTTACTTTTGATCGCGTTCTGTTGGTCGCCAATGGCGATGACGTGAACATCGGCGCTCCAGTTGTTCCTGGCGCTACCGTTGTGGCTGAAGTGATCTCCCAAGGTCGTCACGATAAAGTCCGCATCATCAAGTTCCGTCGTCGTAAGCACCACATGAAGCGTATGGGCCACCGCCAGTGGTACACCGAGATCAAAATCACCGGTATTCAGGCTTAATTTCAGCCTAATCCTCACTAGGAGAATTGACTCATGGCACACAAAAAAGCTGGTGGTAGTACCCGTAACGGTCGCGACTCAGAAGCCAAACGCCTTGGCGTGAAGATGTATGGCGGCCAGGTTATCATTCCGGGCAACATCATCGTGCGTCAGCGCGGCACCCAATTCCACGCCGGTTACGGTGTTGGCATGGGTAAAGATCACACTCTGTTCGCTAAAATCGACGGCGTGATCAAGTTCGAAGTAAAAGGCGCCTTCGGTCGCCGTTACGTGAGCATTGTCCCGAAGACTGAAGTCGTCGCGGCATAATTACGTAGTTGCTGGAAAAGCCCTGTCTCGCGACGGGGCTTTTTCGTTTGTGGAGTGAGTCTCTTGCAAAGCTGTTTGTAATGAGCTCAAGCGCTGGATTTGCGGTCGTTGATTGAGGTCGCTGCGCTCATTTTTGCAAGAGTCTTATGTCTTGGTTTCTTAAGCTCGTCCGTGCGGCGAGAGGCGTTTTGTTATGAAGTTCGTTGATGAAGTTTCCATCCGAGTAAAAGCAGGCGACGGCGGTAACGGTTGCATGAGTTTCCGTCGCGAAAAGTTCATCGAAAACGGTGGCCCCAACGGCGGTGACGGCGGTGACGGCGGTTCCATCTACATGATGGCCGACGAAAACCTCAACACCCTGGTGGACTACCGTTACACCCGGCACTTCGATGCCGAGCGTGGTTCCAACGGCGGCAGCACCGACTGCACCGGTAAAAAAGGTGAAGACATGGTGCTGCGCGTACCGGTCGGCACCACGATCATCGATTCCGCGACCCAGGAAGTGATTGGCGACCTGACCAAGGCCGGCCAGAAGCTGATGGTTGTGCAGGGCGGCTGGCACGGTCTGGGTAACACCCGATTCAAGTCCAGTACCAACCGTGCGCCACGCCAGACCACGCCGGGCAAGCCTGGCGAGCAGCGTGACCTCAAGCTGGAAATGAAAGTACTCGCCGACGTGGGCCTGTTGGGCCTGCCAAACGCTGGCAAAAGTACCTTCATCCGCTCGGTCTCGGCCGCCAAGCCGAAAGTCGCCGACTACCCGTTCACCACCCTGGTGCCAAACCTGGGCGTGGTCAGCGTCGACCGTTGGAAAAGCTTCGTGGTCGCCGACATTCCCGGCCTGATCGAAGGTGCTTCCGATGGCGCGGGCCTGGGGATTCGCTTCCTCAAGCACTTGTCGCGTACCCGTTTGCTGCTGCACCTCGTCGACATGGCGCCGCTGGATGACACCAGCGCACCGGACGCCGCCGAAGTGATCGTCAGCGAGCTGACCAAGTTCAGCCCGGCCCTGGCCGAGCGTGACCGCTGGTTGGTGCTGAACAAGTGCGACCAGATCCTCGAAGAAGAACACGAGGAGCGCGTCAAGGAAATCGTCGATCGCCTGGAATGGACCGGCCCGGTCTATGTGATCTCGGCCATCGCCAAAGAAGGCACCGAGCGCCTGACCCGCGACATCATGCGCTACCTCGAAGACCGCGCTGACCGCCTGGCGGCCGACCCGGTGTTCAAGGCCGAACTCGCCGAGCTCGATCAGCAGATCGAAGACGAAGCCCGTGCCCAGTTGCAAGCGCTGGACGACCAGCGTGCCCTGCGCCGCAGCGGCGTGAAGTCGGTCCATGACATCGGCGATGACGATTGGGACGAAGAAGACGTGGATGATGAAGACGGTCCGGAAATCATTTACGTGCGCGACTGATTCGTTGCAGTAAACTTAAGCGCCGCTCACTTGAGCGGCGTTTTGGTATCTGGGTATATCTGTAGTCACGAATGTAGTCACGAATAACGTTATGGGCGGCGCTGGGTCGCGTCGAGCCCTCTAACCAAGGTTGAAGATGATGCGGAGCAAAGTGGCAGGTGCGCAGCGCTGGGTCGTAAAGATCGGAAGTGCGTTGCTGACGGCAGATGGCAAGGGGCTGGATCGCGCAGCAATGAGCGTGTGGGTCGAGCAGATGGTGGCCTTGCATGAGGCCGGTGTCGAGTTGGTGCTGGTCTCGTCCGGAGCGGTTGCCGCCGGGATGAGCCGCCTCGGCTGGACCGCGCGACCCAGCGCGATGCACGAACTGCAAGCCGCTGCCGCGATCGGCCAGATGGGCCTGGTGCAAGCCTGGGAATCCAGCTTCGCCGAGCACGGCCTTCACACGGCGCAGATCCTGCTGACCCACGACGACCTGTCCGACCGCAAGCGCTACCTCAACGCCCGCAGCACCCTGCGCGCGCTGGTGGAGCTCAAGGCGATCCCGGTGATCAACGAGAACGACACGGTGGTCACCGACGAAATCCGGTTCGGCGACAACGACACCCTGGCCGCGCTGGTGGCCAACCTGGTGGAGGCCGACCTGTTGGTGATCCTCACCGACCGCGACGGTATGTTCGACGCTGACCCGCGCAACAACCCCGACGCCAAATTGATCTACGAAGCCCGCGCCGATGACCCGGCGCTGGACGCCGTGGCTGGCAGCGTCGGTGGGGCCTTGGGCCGTGGCGGCATGCAGACCAAGCTGCGTGCGGCGCGCCTGGCTGCGCGCTCTGGCGCGCACACCATCATCGTCGGCGGGCGCCTGGAGCGCGTGCTCGACCGTCTCAAGGCCGGTGAGCGCATCGGTACGCTGCTGTCGCCGGAGCGCGGCATGCTGGCCGCGCGCAAGCAGTGGCTGGCCGGGCATTTGCAGACCCGTGGCACGCTGGTACTCGACGATGGCGCCGTGGCGGCGTTGTCCCAAGGCCACAAGAGCCTGCTGCCGGTGGGCGTCAAGTTGGTGCAGGGCAGCTTCCGCCGTGGCGAGATGGTGGTGTGCGTGGCGCCGGACGGTCGTGAAATCGCTCGTGGCCTGGCCAACTACAGCGCGCTGGAAGCGCAGAAAATCATCGGGCAGTCATCTGACGCGATTGTCGGTCTATTGGGTTACATGGCGGAACCGGAACTGGTCCACCGCGACAACCTGATCCTGGTTTAAACGAAAGGAATACACGATGCGTGTGATGAAGGGATTGCTCGGCCTGCTGCTGGCCATGCCATTGTTGGCCTCGGCCGAAGAGATCGGCCAGGTGTCGACGGTGTTCAAGTTTGTCGGCCCCAACGACCGGATCGTGGTCGAAGCCTTCGATGACCCCAAGGTCGATGGCGTGACTTGCTACCTGTCGCGTGCCAAGACCGGCGGCGTCAAAGGCGGCCTGGGCTTGGCCGAAGACCGCTCTGAGGCGTCGATTGCCTGTCGTCAGGTCGGGCCGATCCGCTTCAAGGGTGAACTCAAGGATGGCGACGAAGTGTTCAAGGAACGCACGTCGCTGGTGTTCAAGACCATGCAGGTGGTGCGCTTCCTCGACAAGAAGCGCAATACCCTCGTCTACCTGGTCTACAGCGACCGCCTGATCGAGGGCAGCCCGCAGAACGCCGTTACCGCGATTCCGATTTTGCCGTGGCCGACCGCTCAGTGATCCGCAGGCGAGTTTCGTAATCGGCGTCTATGATTGCAGGCTTGCGGGTTGTAATCTCGAAGCGTCGCAATGCAAAGAACATGGGATATCTGGAGTTCGTCATGAGTGCTTTCCACGACCTGAAACTCAAAGCGTTGGACGGACAAGAGCTGCCACTGGCGCCCTTCAAGGGCAAAGTTGTGCTGGTGGTCAACGTGGCCTCCAAATGTGGCTTGACCCCGCAATACGCGGCGTTGGAAAACCTCTATCAGCACTACAAGGACCAGGGGTTTAGCGTACTCGGCCTGCCGTGCAACCAGTTTGCAGGCCAGGAACCGGGTAGCGAAAAGGAAATCCAGGCGTTCTGCAGCCTCAACTACGGCGTGACCTTTCCGTTGGGCAGCAAACTCGAGGTCAACGGCCCTGAGCGTCATCAGTTGTACCGCTTGTTGGCGGGCGAGGGCGCCGAGTTTCCTGGGGACATCACCTGGAATTTCGAGAAATTCCTGTTGGGTAAAGACGGCCGAGTACTGGCGCGCTTCTCGCCGCGTACCCCACCGGAAGATCCGTCGATCGTCCAGGCCATCGAAAAAGCCCTGAGCTGATTCCCTAACCTGTAGGCGCGAGCCAGCTCGCTCCTACAGGTGTCCGGCATTTCTAAGCCTTAATCACTCCGATCAATAGTGCTACTCAGCGCGCTGCACTCGCCATATTATCGGCATCATAAAAACCGTCTTTCGTGGAGTGTTGCCATGCTTGTTCAAGCCTTGTTCAAACCGTTCCACCTCGGAGCACTGCAACTGTCGAGTCGTGTGGTCATGGCGCCGATGACCCGTTCGTTTTCCCCGGGCGGTGTACCCAATTCCAAGGTCATCGAGTACTACCGCCGCCGTGCCGCTGCCGGCGTGGGCCTGATCATCACCGAAGGCACCGTGGTCGATCACCCGGCGTCCAACGGCTATCCCAACGTCCCGCACTTCTACGGTGAAGCGGCGTTGGCCGGTTGGAAGAAAGTGGTCGATGCAGTGCATGCCGAAGGCGGCAAGATCGTCCCGCAGCTGTGGCATGTGGGCAGCGTGCGCCGTATCGGCACTGAGCCGGATGCCAGCGTACCGGCCTACGGCCCGATGGAAAAACTCAAGGATGGCAACGTGGTCGTCCACGGCATGACCCATCAGGACATCAAGGACGTGATTGCCGCCTTCGCCCAAGCGGCCAAGGACGCCCAGCGCATCGGCATGGACGGCGTGGAGATCCATGGCGCCCATGGCTATCTGGTGGACCAGTTCTTCTGGGAGGGCAGCAACCAGCGCACCGACGAATATGGCGGCAGCCTGGCCAACCGTTCGCGCTTTGCCATCCAACTGATCCAGGCCACCCGCGCCGCTGTAGGCCCGGATTTTCCGATCATCTTGCGTTTTTCCCAGTGGAAGCAACAGGACTACACCGCGCGCCTGGTGCAAACCCCCGAGGCCTTGGGTGAGTTTCTTAAGCCGCTGTCCGACGCCGGTGTGGATATTTTCCACTGTTCCACTCGCCGTTTCTGGGAGCCGGAGTTCGAAGGTTCCGACCTCAACCTGGCCGGCTGGACCCGCCAGCTCACCGGTAAACCGACCATCACCGTCGGCAGCGTCGGCCTGGATGGCGAGTTCCTGCAGTTTATGGTCAACACTGACAAGGTTGCGCAACCGGCCAGCCTGGAGAAGCTGCTGGAGCGCTTGAACAACGATGAGTTCGACCTGGTCGCCGTGGGCCGTGCTCTGCTGGTGGACCCGGATTGGGCGGTGAAGGTGCGCGAAGGTCGCGAGGGCGACATCCTGCCGTTCAGCCGTGAGGCGTTGACGACCCTGGTGTAACGGGCTGGGCTCCCGGCGGTTGTCACCGGGAGCTGTTTAGCTGGAGCGTTCAATACTCTACTGATTTACGCAGCGCTTGGCTGTGATCGGTCTTGTGCCCATCTTGACGCGCAGAGTGGTCATAGGTGGGCGGTTCTGCTCGAGACTGATCCAGCCACTGTTGCTGACGCGTCCACTCTGCCTTTTGTGTGTGTGTCCACAAGCAGACACCCCTTCTATGGCAGGTGTCATGTAGGTGGCGATAAATCGCACGACGTTCCGGAAATATCCTGTTGTGGCGTGCCGACTCCGATGGCTTTAGGTAAAAAATCCTAATGTTGAAGCCGTTATTCAGGGGGAAGGCTGGCAGGAAGGCGAACGAACTGACGTTACTCGCAGAGCGTTCAACGAGCGTAAGGCAGCGTTGGAGCGGCCAAAGGTTCCCCGCACACATCGCGTAACTGGTTCTCGAATTGCTCGATAATCGCTGGCCAGCCCTGGCGACTGGCATGCTGGCGCGCATTGAGGCGGGCTCTGCGCAAATGCTCACGGTCTTCGAGCAGCCAATTGGCTGCATCGCAGAACGCGTCCTCATCGCCGGGCATCGCCAGCACGCCGTTGTAGCCATGGCGGATATGCTGGGTCGCGGCCGCCTGGTCGTATGCCACCACCGCGAGCCCGGAGGCCATCGCTTCCAACACCACATTGCCGAAGGTTTCGGTCAGGCTGGGGAACAGGAACAGGTCTCCCGAGGCGTAATATCGCGCCAGTTCTTCGCCGCGCAGGGTGCCGCAGAATATGGCGTTCGGCAGGTCGTGCTCCAACAGCGCACGCTGTGGCCCGTCGCCGACGACGATCAGTTGCAGGCGACGCTGTGGATAAGTACTGCGCAGGGCATCGAAGCAACGCTTGAGCACGCCCAGGTTCTTTTCCTGAGCCAGACGCCCGACGTGCAGCACCGCAATATCGTCATTGCCCAGGCCCCAGCTCTCGCGCAACGCGTTATCGCGCTTGGCCGGGTGGAATAGCTGACTGTCCACCCCGCGCGACAACATCCCCAGGCGCTCGAAATTCCGGCGCTCCAGTTCCAGGCGCTGGCTGGCGCTGGGCACCAGGGTCAAGGTGGAGCGGTTATGAAACCAGCGCAGGTAGTGCGTGACCACGCGGCTCAACAGGCTCATACCGTACTGGTTCGAGTACTGCTGGAAATTGGTGTGAAAGCCGCTGACCACGCTGATCCCCAGGCGACGCGCTGCGCGTAGCGCCGACAACCCGAGCGGCCCTTCTGTGGCGATGTACAGCACATCCGGGCGCTGGCGTGTCCAGCGGCGCAGCAGCTTGTGCATCGACGACTGGCCCCATTGCAGGCCCGGATAACCCGGCAACGGCCAGCCGCGACACAGCAGCAATTCGTTGTCGCTGGGCCGGCTCTGGTCAACGCCCTGGCGCGGGCGCACCAGTTCGACCTGATGGCCGCGCGCGCGCAGACCCTCGCACAGGCGAGCCAGTGTATTGGCCACCCCGTTGATCTCTGGCGGGAAGGTTTCGGTAATTAGGGTGATATGAAGCGAGGCTGTCGTCATGACCCACAGTGTCGCTGTGGGCTGTGTCGTCGATGTGTCATACAGATGATGGATTTATGACTTGACCCCTTTGGACACCACCATCGCCTCGGCGCCTTGCTCGCGCACCCAGAACAACGTCGCCCCGGCCACCGCTGCAGGCATCATCAGCAGGTTGACCACCGGCACCAGCAGCACCAGATAGACGATGCCGCCGAAGCTCATGCTCTGCCAGCGTTTCTGGCGCAGCCAGGCGAGCATTTCATTCCAGCCCAGTTTGTGGTTGTCGGCTGGGTAGTCGATGTATTGGATCGCCATCATCCACACGCCAAAGAGCAGCCACAACGGCGCGGCGATCAGGTTGACCACCGGAATGAACGACAGGATAAACAGGCCGATGGCCCGTGGCAGGAAGTAGCCCAGCTTGCGCATCTCCCGCGCCAGGGTGCGTGGGACCATGGCCACCAGCTCGGCCCAACTGAACGATGGGAAATCATCGGTGCCACGCACCACCACTTCAACTTTCTCCGCGAGAAAACCGTTGAACGGCGCGGCGATGATATTGGCGAGCATGGTAAAGGTGAAAAACACCATCAACACCACCAGCACCACGAACAGCGGCCACAGGATATAGCTGAGGAAACTCAGCCAGCCGGGCAGCGTCGGCATCAAGGTGTCGACCCACAGGCTAAACTGATGGCCGGCGAAATAGATCAGACCGACGAACAGCACCAGGTTGATCGCCAGCGGCAGCAGCACAAACAGGCGCAAGCCGGGGCTCAACACCAGTTTGAGGCCTTCGCGCAGGTATTGCGGACCGGAAAGAACAGGGGCAGGCATGGAGAACTCCGAGCAGGATGACGAACGCGCCGACCTTACCGGCTTTGCATTCCAGGCGAAAGAGCGGCCAGTGGGACGACATCAACGGTAACAAAGGCGTCGATTAATGAGGGCGACTGCATAGAGACCGCCTATGAGCTGGATTGTTATTCCGTATTTCCTTAATCTTGCCCCCCTCTATACGCTGCACCCATTATTTTCAGGATCTGCGAGTTCAAGCCTTCCCCAAGTGCTTCGCGGTCCTTTTTTATTCCAGCCGCCTTGTAGTCCGGGCGGTCGACAGGAGTGAGTCATGTCTGATACCCGTCATTCGCGAGTGATTATTCTCGGTTCCGGCCCTGCCGGTTACAGCGCTGCCGTCTACGCTGCCCGAGCCAACCTCAAGCCACTGCTGATCACCGGCATGCAGGCGGGCGGTCAGTTGACCACCACCACCGAAGTCGACAACTGGCCGGGCGACGTCCACGGCCTGACCGGCCCGGTGCTGATGGAGCGTATGAAAGAGCACGCCGAGCGCTTCGAAACCGAGATCGTGTTTGACCACATCAACCAGGTCGACTTCTCGAAAAAGCCTTACAGCCTGACCGGCGACAGCGGCGTCTACACCTGTGACGCGCTGATCATCGCTACCGGCGCCAGCGCCCGTTACCTGGGCCTGCCGTCGGAAGAAGCGTTCATGGGCAAGGGCGTATCCGCCTGCGCGACGTGCGACGGTTTCTTCTACCGCAACAAGCCGGTCGCGGTGGTCGGTGGTGGCAACACGGCCGTGGAAGAGGCGCTGTACCTGGCCAACATCGCCAGCACCGTGACCTTGATTCACCGCCGCGAGACCTTCCGCGCCGAGAAGATCCTGATCGACAAGCTGCACGCGCGTGTGGCTGAAGGCAAGATCATCCTCAAGCTCAACGCCACCCTGGATGAAGTCCTCGGCGACAACATGGGCGTGACCGGTGCGCGCCTGAAAAACAACGACGGCAGTTTCGACGAGTTGACAGTCGACGGCGTGTTCATCGCCATTGGCCACACCCCGAACACCTCGCTGTTCGAAGGCGTGCTGGATGCCAAGGACGGTTACCTGGTGGTGCAGGGCGGTCGTGAAGGCAATGCTACGGCGACCAACATCGAAGGCATCTTCGCTGCCGGTGACGTGGCTGACCACGTGTACCGCCAGGCCATCACCTCGGCCGGTGCCGGTTGCATGGCGGCCCTGGATGCCGAGCGTTACCTGGACGGTTTGAAGGACGCTGCGCTCTAAACCGTTGAAATAAAAAAAACCGGCGAAAGCCGGTTTTTTTATGCGCGGGATTTGATGATCCATCGCTATCTCAATTTGGTAATCCAATCCCTGTGGGAGCTGGCTTGCCTGCGATAGCGGTGTGTCAGCCAACGTCTATGCAGGATTTACCGCCGCCATCGCAGGCAAGCCAGCGCCCACATTAAATCGGGTTTGCACGTTGGATCAGCGGCGAGTCAGAGGTTGCTGGTCAAACTTCACACCCGCCAAGCCGTGCTCGATCAACGCTCGAATATTGCCATGGTCACTGCCCTCAGGCGTGGCCACCACCGAACGGTAGTGTTCGCCAAACGCGAGCAGTGCGTGCTGATTGCTCAAACCTTCCAGCAATGCCAG
Organism: Pseudomonas sp. PSPC3-2; assembly: GCF_049897085.1. Taxonomy (NCBI): domain Bacteria; kingdom Pseudomonadati; phylum Pseudomonadota; class Gammaproteobacteria; order Pseudomonadales; family Pseudomonadaceae; genus Pseudomonas; species Pseudomonas sp. PSPC3-2. The sequence continues at coordinate 274,143 of NZ_JAFCVO010000004.1, read as the reverse complement.
GCCCAGGGTCTTGCACGACCCTTCGTTCTGCCCTACGGCGTTTTCCACGGTGCCGTTGGTGAAGGCTTGTGGCTTATACGCGTAACCTGCGGCAACGAAAGCCAGGGTGTCGGCGAAGAGATGTTCGCCGCTGTCGAGGCTGGCGCGCAGGGTGTTCAGGTCAGTCATGGGGTTTTCCTTTGGCGAACGCCGCGTGTTGTACGGCGCTGGCTTCTTGCTGGTATTGGGTTTTCCACTCGGCATACGGCATGCCGTACACCACTTCACGGGCGGCATCGAGGCTCAGCTCGATCTGGCGCTCGTCGGCTTCGGCCTTGTACCACTTGGACAGGCAGTTGCGGCAGAAGCCGGCGAGGTTCATCAGGTCGATATTCTGCACATCCTTGCGGCTGTCCAGGTGTGCGACCAGTCGCCTAAAGGCGGCGGCTTCGAGTTCGAGGCGTTGTTGATCGGTCATAGGTTTCACGCAAATCCAGGGGTTAGCGGCTGGCCGCCAGGGTAATCGAAACCGATTCGGCAAAGCGCAGCGCGTGGGGCTTGTCCACTTCGACTTCGGCGTACAGCACTGACTCGTTGCTCATCACCAGGTCCAGCAGTTCCTGGGTCAGGCGCTCCAGCAGGGCGAAGCGGTTGCCTTCGACGTGGGCGATGATCGCCTTGGTGATGGTGCGGTAATTCAAGGCGTGGTCGATATCGTTGTCGCGCACGGCGTCCTGGGCGGCATAAAGGATGGTCAGATTAATCAGCACATCCTGCTTGTTGAGGATTTCATCCTCGTTGATACCGATATAGGTGCGCAGGCACAGGTCCTTGACCCGGATGCGCGCCATGCCTGGTTGAAGTTGTGGCATTGCTACTTGCTCCGTCCAATCAGTTGCAGGAACTCCATGCGCGTGGTGTTCGACTCGCGGAACGCGCCGAGCATCACCGAGGTGTTCATGGTTGAATTCTGTTTTTCCACGCCGCGCATCATCATGCACATGTGCTTGGCTTCGATCACCACCGCCACACCGGAAGCCTGGGTCACGTCCTGGATGGCGTCGGCGATTTGCCGCGTGAGGTTTTCCTGGATCTGCAGGCGCCGCGCAAACATGTCGACGATGCGCGCCAGCTTCGACAGGCCCAGGACCTTGCCGGTCGGAATATAGGCCACATGGGCCTTGCCGATAAAGGGCAGCAGGTGATGCTCGCACAGCGAGTACAGCTCGATGTCCTTGAGGATCACCATCTCGTCATTGTCGGAGGCGAACAGCGCCCCGTTGACGATTTCTTCGAGGTTTTGCGCGTAGCCATGACACAGGTATTGCATGGCTTTGGCGGCACGCTTAGGGGTGTCGAGCAGGCCTTCGCGTTCCGGGTCTTCACCCAGGCCTTTAAGGATCTCGCGATAGTGCTGGGGCAGGGATAAGGTCATACAACATCCTCACAAACGGCTTACTTGATATGCCGCCCACCGTTGACGGTCAGGGTGGTACCGGTGACGTAGGGGTTGTCCAGCAGGTAACGCAGACTCTGGTAAATCACTTCGGGCCCGGGCTCGATGCCCAGTGCCGACTTGGCCAGCACCTGGGTACGGTAGGCCGCGTCGTCGCCTTCGTTGAACATCACCATCGCCGGGGCGATGCCGTTGACTTTGATCAGCGGTGCAAACTGCGCGGCAAACGACAGCGTGAGACTGTCGAGCCCGGCCTTGGTGGCGCAGTAGGCGATGTGCTGGCGGCTGCCCTTGCGCACCACGTCATCGCTGATATGCACGATGTCGGCGGGTGAAGAGCGGTGCAGCAAGGGTGAACAATGCAGGTTGATCAGGTACGGCGCAAGCATGTGCACGCGGAACATGTCGGTAAATGCACGGCTTTCGTCGCCCGGGGTTTCGGCGATCCAGGCCGAGGCGTTATGGATGATCGCGCGCAGGCTTTGGGTGTGGCGCTGCAGCTCGGTGATAAACGCGAGAATCCCGGCTTCGCTGGAGAAGTCGGCAAACACGCCGATCGCGCCCCGCTCGCGCAGTGCCTGCACGCCGGGGCGTTCGCTGCGATAGCTGAAAATCACCGAGTGGCCGTCGTCCAGCAGGCGTTCGGCACAATGCAGGCCGACGCGCTGGCCGGCGCCGGTGATCAGGATCGGGGCGTTCGTTGCAGTCATGGGAGGCTCAAGTCGCTGGCAGGTTCAAATCATACCAGCGACGAGCCGCCCTGTACTCACGCCGCGGCTTCGGTAGCCTTGGCCCGTGGCGGCGAAGGGTGCAGCCAGTTGGCCAGCAGGTGGGTCGAGAGTGGAATGAACAGGTAGACCATCAGCGGTGTGAGCGCCAGGGTGCTGACCAGCACGCGGCTGAACAGGTCCAGTTCGCTGAGCAGTGGCCCCAGGCCGAAGTTGAACAGCAACGACACCGGGAAAAACGCCAGCCAGATCGCCACCGCCTGTTTCCAGCGCGGCGGCCGTGTACCTGCGGCACCGAACCAACCATCGATGCCACGCACGCGATGCTCCGACGGGTCGGCAAACAGTTCGCTGCCACGGCCCAGCCACGCGCTGCGCGACGCGGAAAATTCCCAGGCATGCAGGGTTTTTTCGTCGGCGAAGCGGAAAATGATCTGGAATTCATCATCAAGCGGCGGCGGTGCGAGGACGCCGGAGCCCAGGTAGCCGGGGAAGTCAGTGGCCAGTTGCTCGCCTTCGCGCAGCCAGGCCATCAACTCTTCGTAGCGGCCCTTGGCCACGCGGCGCGCAACCATCAGGGTGACGGGTGAGGTAGACATTGTGTATCTCCAAATAGACGGGTGCGCTGAACCGGGTAGGTGGCGCACAGACGACGCTGCGGGGGTGTTGCAGCGACGCTTGGTTCGTTGTTGCCAATATCGGTAAGCAAGGATTATTCCTGTTTTGTAAAAATACACCAGCGGCATCGGTCCGATAGGTACACACCTTGATATACATCGCGGTAAAAGCGTTAAATGGAACTCACTTTCATACGGACGTTCTTGACCTCTGATGCCCGAAATCATTGCGCCTATTGGCGAATCTTCCTTCGCCAGCCTTGCCGACTCCGATGAGTTGCTTCCGATTCGTGAAGTGTCGAGATTGACGGGCATCAACCCGGTCACCCTGCGTGCCTGGGAGCGGCGTTACGGCCTGATTCAACCCACGCGCACCGAAAGCGGGCATCGTCTGTACTCCAAAGCCGATATTCAAACGGTTCATCGCATTGTCGATTGGATCGAGCGCGGCGTGGCCGTGAGCAAAGTGGGCAAGATCCTCGCGCGTGACGATCAGCAGGCCGCAGCCGTGCGCGTCGAGCACGACACGGTCGAGGAGGGCGAATGGCCGCAGTGGCAGGCGCGCTTGGTGCTGGCCGTCAACGCGTTTGATGACCGTCAACTGGAGCATCTGTACAACCAGGTGATTGCCACCTACCCGCTCAACGTGGCGTTCCAGGACATCCTGATGCCTCTTTGGAACGACCTGTTGCGTCATCAGGGCGGATTCGGCCAGGCCAGTGAGTGGCTGTTCTTCGACAATTTCCTGCGGGTGCGGGCGTTGCAGCGTCTGCAACTGGGGTGTGCGTCGGCGGCGCCACGGGTGTTGCTCGCGGCCATTCCTGGCGAGTGCCGTAAATTGGAGTTGCTGGTGGCGGGGCTGTTGATCTGTCGAGACGATCTGGCCGTGAAGGTGCTGGGGATGGGCCAGCCTTTCGATGAATTGACGCTGGTGTGTGAAAAGACGCAACCCGAGGCGCTGGTGCTCTTCTCCAATCACTCACACAATCAGGCGCTGATCGGGCGCTTGAATCGACTGGCGTTGACCCTGGATTGCCCGTTGTTTCTTGCCGGTGCGGCGTCGGACCTGGCCGAGGAAGACCTGGCAGGCTCCACCGTCGGTTGCCTGGGCAATGAAGGGCGCTTGATGCAACGCCGCTTGCAGCAATTTCTCCGCGGTAACCTGGATACCTGAGGTCAGGTGTGCATCTGTGGATGCATCAAGCGGTGCTGGTGCAGGATGAATTGGCGCAGGCGCTCGGTTTCATTCGCATCGCCTTGGCCCAGGCGATAGGCAAACAAGCCCCGCGCGGTTTCCCGCTCCAGCGTGCCGCGTATCGCGATGCGTTCATAACCGGAAGGGCTGAACCACAGGGCAAAGGTTTTCGGCGCCTTGATCCGGCCACGAATTTCCACCAGCACGCCCTTGAACGACACTTCATGCACCCACAGCGCACTGGGATTGCCCCTGACATTTTCCAGCGCCACCGGCGCTTCAAGTGCCAGGCGCCAAGGACGAATCATCGGCCCGTCTTCAAAAATACTCGGTACGCCCAGGCGTAAATGCACGGCATGAAACTCGTCTTCCTCCAAGTGCAGCGGGAAGGTGAGTTGCTGGTTATCGAAGTGCGCCTGGAGGGTGACGTGATCGTGGGCAGCCAGCCGCGTGAGCAAGTCGCGAAGCTGGGAACCGCCGTTGACGGTCAGGCTAGACGAGGTATCCCGCAGGTTGAGCTGGGGGTTGTGCTGCATGTTACGAATGAAATCCAACTCGTCCTGAGTCAGAAGCGCGTCGCGTTGCATTGATCTTGCTCAATCGGGAGGGTGTTAAAACGCCATTATCCGCTCTAATGAGCGCATTTTCTAAGTTTTGTTAGATCCGCTCGTCGCCTTGACCGCTGCCAGCTCGGCCTTGACCTGCGCCAACTCCGCCTCCAATTGCGCGACGCGCTGCTGGGCCTTGACCTGCAAGGTCACGTCCTTTTGCACACCGACGAAATAGGTCTGCTTGTCGGCATGGTTGTAAACCGTTGAAAGCGACAGCTCGTTCCAGAAATGGCTGCCGTCCTTGCGATAGTTGCGCAGGATTTCCCGGCAGGTACCGCCGCTGTCCAGTGCTTCACGAATGGCCATCAGCGCCGGTTGATCACGGTCGCCGGACTGCAGAAAGCGGCAGTCCTGATACAGGACGTCGTCCAGGGTGTAGCCGGTCAGTCGCTCGAATGCCGGGTTGACGTAGATCAGCGGTTTGTCCTTGCCTTCCCGTTCGGCGACAACAATACCGTCGTTGGAAGCGTTGACGACCATTTGCAGCAGCTTGGCGTTAATCATAGCGCGGTCCCGGGCGTGTTCTTGAACTGGCAGTTTATGGCAAGTCTTGAATGTTGCACGGTGTGTGCCGAAATATTTGCCCCAACTGGTAATATCCCAGGCTTTCGCTCAATGACAGGATCAGATTGATGAAAGTCGCCATCCTTTCCGGCTCGGTGTACGGCACGGCTGAAGAAGTCGCCCACCACGCTGCCGACATCCTTAACGCGGCCGGCTTCGAGGCCAGGCACAACTCGCGCGCGAGCCTGGCGGACATGCTGGCCTTCGCCCCGCAGGCTTTACTGGCGGTGACCTCCACCACCGGCATGGGAGAGCTGCCGGACAACCTGCAACCGCTGTATTCGAGCATTCGCGACCAGTTGCCTGCAGCCTGGCGCGGTTTGCCGGGCGCGGTCATCGGCCTGGGCGACGCCAGCTACGGCGATACGTTCTGCGCCGGCGGTGAGCACATGCGTGAGTTGTTCAGCGAGTTGGGCGTGCATGAAGTGCTGCCGATGCTGCGCCTGGACGCCAGCGAAAGCGTCAACCCGGAAACCGACGCCGAACCCTGGTTGGCCGAGCTGGTCACTGCACTGCGCGGCTGACCGGGAACTCCCGCAGCAACGCCAGCCAGGCCTGGGCGGCTTTCGACAGATAGGCGCCCTCACGCCAGATAAATGCAATGTCCCAGCGCAGGTAGTCGGGCGCCTTCAGCGTGAGGCGTACCACCCCGGGCCGCACCAGCCCACGAGCGACCACGCTGGGCAACAGCACCACGCCTTGACCGGCCGCGACCAGGGCCGCGAGAAAATCTGCCTGGCCGCTGCGGCCTCCTTCTTTCGGCGTAAAGCCCACCCGCTGACACGCCTGTAGTAAGCGGTCGTTCAAGACAAAGCTGCGCTGATACATCAGGAACGGAGTGTCCGCCAACTCCTCCAGGCGCACCTGGGCGTTCTGCGCCAAGGGATGGTTCATCGGCAGCAAGGCATCCAGCGGTTCATCGCAGAAGGCTTGCCAGGCGAATGCCGGGTCGCTGGGCTTCAAGCTGCCACCGACTTCCAGCTCGCCGCTCAAAATCGCCTGCTCGATGCTGCGACTGCCGCCTTCCAGCAACTGGATGGTGACGTTCGGATAGCGCCGGCGGTACTCGGCGAACAGCTCGGCAAACAGCGTATCGCCGCCCAATTGCGGCAAGCCCAGGCGCAACTCGCCACGGGTCAGGTGCTGCATATCATCCAGCTCACTGAGCAACTCGTTCTGCAGGCGCAGCATGGCTTCGGCACGTTGCAGGACGACCTGGCCGGCGGCGGTCAGGCGGATCTGCGAGCCGATGCGGTCGAGCAACGGTGTGCCCAGGCTGTGTTCCAGCTGTGCGACCTGTTTGCTCACGGCGGACTGGCTGATGTGCAGGGTTTTCCCGGCCTGGGTAAAACCGCCGCGGTGGATGACTTCGACAAAACTGCGCAGCTGTTTGAATTCCATGGGCTCGATTCCAGTTTGGAATAGTTGGCAGTCTAACAATTCGCTGTGGGGATGGAAGGGGGCTCTCTAAAATGGAGGCTTACGAGGACCCAAAGCCCATGAAACGTTTCAGCTTCAAACACGTCAGCCGTCTGCTGACTGAATTGGTCGTGCTGCTGGCCATCTACCAGCTCGGTACTCAACTGGTGGCCTGGTTGGCGTGGCCCATCCCCGGTGGCGTGATGGGCCTGGGCCTGTTGCTGGCGACATTCGCCACCGGCCTGGTCAAGCCGGCTGCCCTGCAATTGGGGGCGGGTGTGTTGATGGCGGAAATGTTGTTGTTCTTTATTCCGGCCTTGATGAGCCTGTTGGACTACGGCGGCCTGGTGCGCAATGACGGTTGGCGCATTCTGCTGGTGATCGGCGTGAGCACCCTGGCGGTCATGCTGGTGACGGCCTTCACCGTGGAAATAGTATGTCGTTGGAAGGTGCGCCATGAAGCTTGAGCTGATGCCGGTGTTCTGGCTGGCCCTGACCCTGGGCGCCTATATCTTCAGCCGCTGGATCTACCGTCGGACCGGGCGCTACCTGCTGTCGCCGCTGATCCTGGTGCCCGCGCTGCTGCTCGCGGTGGCCGTGCCGATGCACACCGCCTATGCCGAATACGCCTGCGACACCCATTGGCTGATGCGGGTGCTGGGCCCGGTGACCGTGGCGTTTGCGGTGCCGATCTGGCAGCAGCGACGTTTGCTGGCGCGGTATTGGTCGGCCTTGCTGCTGGGCATGGTGGCCGGCAGCGCGGCGTCCATCGGCACCTCGTTCGGTTTGGCCAAGGCGCTGGCGCTGGACAGTGCGGTGACGATGTCCCTGGTGCCGCGTTCAATCACCACACCGTTTGCCATGCCGATGTCTTCCGACCTGGGCGGTGTGCCGGAACTGACGGCCGTGTTCGTGATGTTCACCGGCGTGTTCGGCGCCTTGCTCGGCGGGGTGCTGCTCAAGTGGCTACCGCTGCGTACCCCCTTGGCGCGCGGGGCATTGTTTGGGGTGGGCGCGCACGGCGCAGGCGTGAGCCGGGCCCATGAAGTGGGCGGTGAAGAGGGCTCTGTCGCGGGCCTGGTGATGGTATTGACGGGGCTGCTCAACCTGTTTGCAGCGCCTTTATTGGCGACGCTTCTCTGACGCGAGGTGGCCAAATGTAAACTATTCTCTTGGCTGACTCGTGCGGCCATCAAGCTGGCTGCGAAGGCAACTCCCTGCGCCACGAGGTCTGACTACACTGACCCTTCACTCAAAAAATAATAATAAAGTGCGCCAAGGAGGTCATTGCCGTGAGCCTAGCCCCCGTTGTATCGCCACAGAATGTCAACGATCAGGTCAGCGCCGCCGAATGGCAGACCCGCGTCGACCTGGCTGCGTGCTATCGCCTGGTCGCCATGCATGGCTGGGATGATCTGATTTTCACGCATATATCGGCCAAGGTGCCGGGCACCGATGATTTCCTGATCAACCCTTATGGGCTGATGTTCCACGAGATCACGGCGTCGAGCCTGGTCAAGGTCGACCAGGCCGGCAACAAGCGGATGGACAGCCCTTACGACATCAACCCGGCCGGCTACACCATCCACAGTGCCATCCACGAAGTGCGCCACGATGTGGTGTGCGTGCTGCATACCCATACGGCGGCGGGGGTTGCCGTGTCTGCGCAGAAGCAGGGCGTATTGCCCATCAGCCAGCAGTCCTTGTTCGTGTTGTCCAGCCTGGCCTATCACGCGTATGAAGGCGTGGCGCTGAACCACGAAGAAAAAGCGCGCTTGCAGGCCGACCTTGGCGAAAACAACTTCCTGATGCTGCACAACCATGGCCTGCTGACCTGCGGTGGGACGATTGCTGACACCTTCCTGATGATGTTCACCTTTCAGCGCGCCTGTGATATCCAAGTGCTTGCGCAAAACGGCGCGGCTGAATTGATCACCATCGACCCGCAGGTTCTCGCTGGGGCCAGGGCGATGGTGGCGGCTGTCACAAAGAGCGCCCAGGGTATGGGAGGCGCGCTGGCCTGGCCGGCGTTGCTGCGTAAATTGGACCTGCAAGATCCGGGGTATAAAAATTGATGCCTCTCGCCGAGATTCCGCTCAGGGCCTGGCGCAAGTGCGGTCAGAGTTTCGTTTTTCGCGGGCGCACCATTCGGTATTGGGTGGCCGGGCAGGGCGAGCCGCTGCTGCTGATCCATGGCTTCCCGACCGCCAGTTGGGACTGGCATTACCTCTGGCAGCCCCTGGCCCAGCGCAATCTGGTAATCGCCTGCGACATGCTTGGGTTTGGCGATTCGGCCAAGCCGCTGGACCACGACTATTGCCTGTTGGAACAGGCCGATTTGCAACAGGCGCTGCTCGACCACCTGCGTGTGCGGCAACCGGTGCATGTGCTGGCCCATGATTATGGGGACAGCGTCGCCCAGGAATTATTGGCGCGGCATCACGAAGGCCGTTTCCAGATGGCCAGTTGTGTGTTTCTCAACGGCGGGCTGTTCCCCGAAACCCATCGTCTGGTGCTGGTGCAGAAACTACTGCTCAGCCCCTTGGGCTGGATGATCGGTCGCGCATTTGGGCGCAATGCCTTGTCCGACAGTTTCAGCCAGATTTTCGGCGCGCAGACCCGTCCCAGTGAGAGCGCCCTCGATGATTTCTGGAGCCTGATCGACTGCAATGACGGGCCCCGCATCCTGCATAAACTGATCAACTACATTCCCCAGCGCCGTCGCCTGCGTGAGCGTTGGGTGGGCGCCCTGCAGCGTGGCGACGTACCGCTGCGAGTCATCGATGGCGAGTTCGACCCGATTTCCGGCGCCCACATGGTCGAGCGTTACCGCCAGTTGGTGCCCCACGCCGACACGGTATTGCTGGCCAATATCGGCCACTACCCGCAGATCGAAGCGCCGGTGCAGGTGCTCAAGCATTACCTGGAGTTTCGACAGCGGATCGTGCAGGTCGCGCCGCGCATGGCCTATTCCTGAGACAGGCAATCATCCTTCAGCCTTATCGCGCACCATTCAGCCTTGGCCGTATTTATTGTGACCGAAGGCCCTGTGCCTGACACTCGACCCATTCCCATTGTCGCCATTGGAGTTCGGTATGAGTGAGTCAGTGCAGTTCCAGGATAAGGTCGTGATCGTCACCGGTGCCGGCGGCGGGTTGGGCCGGGCCCATGCGCTGCTGTTCGCCAAGCACGGGGCCAAAGTGCTGGTCAACGATCTCGGCGGTTCCACCCAGGGCGAGGGCGCCAATGCGTCGGCGGCCGACCGTGTGGTCGCACAAATCCGCGAGGCCGGCGGCATTGCCGAAGCCAACCATGATTCCGTCACCGATGGCGAGAAAATCGTACAGAACGCCCTGGACGCTTTCGGCCGTATCGACGTGGTGGTGAACAACGCCGGCATCCTGCGCGACAAGACTTTCCACAAAATGGACGACAGCGACTGGGACTTGGTTTACCGGGTGCATGTCGAAGGTGCCTACAAAGTCACCCGCGCTGCCTGGCCCCATCTGCGTGAGCAAAGCTATGGTCGGGTGATCTTTACTGCGTCCACGTCGGGCATCTACGGCAACTTCGGGCAGTCCAACTACGGCATGGCCAAGCTCGGTCTGTATGGCTTGACCCGTACCCTGGCGCTGGAAGGGCGCAAGAACAACATCCTGGTCAACGCCATCGCCCCCACCGGCGGCACACGCATGACTGAAGGTCTGATCCCGCCGCAGGTATTCGAGCGCCTCAAGCCGGAACTGGTCAGCCCGCTGGTGGTGTACCTCGGCAGCGAGGCGTGCCAGGAAACCTCAGGCTTGTTTGAAGTGGGCGGCGGCTGGATCGGCAAGACCCGCTGGGAACGCAGCCTCGGCGTGGGCTTCGACCCGCAGGCCGGGTTCTCGCCGGATGACGTGGCCGCGCACTGGCAACAGATCTGTGACTTTGAAGGGGCGGTGCATCCCAAGGACACGATTGAGGCTTTGAAGGAGATGATGGCCAATTTGCAGAAGTTCAGTCTCTGATCATTGCCAGATGGACTATGAATACTGCGGGGCGCTGATGGCGCCCCGCTTTTTTTTAAGCATAAAAAAGGCCGCTGCAAAGCAGCGGCCGAAATAAGACGTTGGATCAAGGAGCGACAGATTCAACGTCAGTGAACACCGGTAACAGATTGAATACAGTAGCCAATCCGTAAAATTTCAGCTTTTCTCCCGAAGCTGGGAGCGGGCCATTTGCCCTGAAAGCCAGGCAAGAATAGAGGGTTGTAACCAAATGAGTAATAGCGGTTCATGACAAGGACTGTTACCGATATGGAAACAGTTCCCTCGGCGCTATCCACCGGCCTGATAACCCGCCATCCACAGGGTGCATGCCCGCGCGCAGAGCCGCGCCAGAGCGGCTGTTAATCCTTTCGAGCGACAACACGAATACCTCCTTGGTGCGCTTATCGCTCCCGAAGGGCGGCAGTAGGGTGGGGCCTTCTGTCACTCACCGGGGAAGACGCATGACAAAAACAACAATGCGCGCCATCTTCACGCCACAGGCGCTGGCCACTGCGGTTGCGTTGGGATGCTGTGCCCAGGCGCAGGCTGTTTCGTTCAACATCGGCGAGATCGAAGGGCAATTCGATTCCTCGCTGTCGGTCGGCGCCAGTTGGGGCATGCGCGATGCCGACAAGAAGCTGGTGGGCGTGTCCAATGGCGGCACGGGGCAGGCTTCGACCGGGGATGACGGGCGACTGAACTTCAAGAAGGGCGAGACCTTCTCCAAGATCTTCAAAGGCATCCACGACCTGGAACTCAAGTACGGCGACAGCGGCGTCTTCGTGCGCGGCAAGTACTGGTACGACTTCGAGCTGCAGGATGAAGACCGTGAGTTCAAGCAGATCAGCAATCACCATCGCGACGAAGGCGCGCGCTCTTCCGGCTACGAGCTGCTGGATGCGTTCGTCTATCACAACTATTCCATCGCCGACCTGCCGGGCAACGTGCGTGTCGGCAAGCAGGTGGTGAGTTGGGGCGAGAGTACGTTTATCGGTAACTCCATCAACAGCATCAACCCCATTGACGTATCGGCCTTCCGTCGCCCCGGCGCCGAGATCAAGGAAGGGCTGATACCGGTCAATATGCTGTTCGCCTCCCAGAGCCTCACCAACCAACTGACGGTGGAAGGCTTCTACCAGTTGAACTGGGAAAACACCGTGCTGGATAACTGCGGCACGTTTTTTGGTGGCGACGTGGCGGCCCATGGTTGCAACGGTAACTACACGGTCGGCAGCCCTGCGATTGCACCGTTGCAACCCGTGGCCGCAGCGTTCGGCCAGGGCTTCCAGGTGACCAGTGAAGGTGTGGTGGTGCAGCGCGCCAAGGACCGTGATGCCCGCGATGGCGGCCAGTTCGGTGCGGCCCTGCGCTGGCTGGGCGACGACACGGAGTACGGCCTGTACTTCATGAACTACCACAGCCGCACGCCGACCGTCGGCACCCTCACGGCCAACACCAACCTGGCCACCATCGGGCGCATCGTCAACACCGCCAACGCCATTGCGCCGGGCACCGGCTCGGCCCTGGCCCAAAGCACCATGCTTGGCCGTGGCCAGTACTATCTCGATTACCCGGAAGATATTCGCCTGTACGGTGCGAGCTTCTCCACCACCTTGCCCACCGGCACGGCCTGGACCGGGGAAATCAGCTACCGCCCGAATGCGCCGGTGCAACTCAATACCACTGACCTGACCCTGGCCCTGATCAACCCGATTGCCGGCAATACCGCATCGCCGATCCACAGCTCGTTTGGCGCCGACAATAGCGGTTACCGTCGCAAGGAAATCACCCAGATCCAGAGCACCATGACGCAGTTCTTCGACCAGGTCCTGGGTGCCGAACGCCTGACCTTGGTGGGTGAGGCCGCCTTCGTCCACGTCGGCGGGCTGGAAGCGAAAAGCAAACTGCGCTACGGCCGCGATTCGGTATACGGCGCCTACGGTTTCGGTGGCGACACCGACGGTTTCGTCACGGCTAATTCCTGGGGTTATCGTGCCCGCGCCATCCTCGACTACAACAACGTGTTTGCCGGGGTGAACCTCAAGCCCAACCTGTCCTGGTCCCACGACGTCAACGGTTACGGCCCCAACGGCTTGTTCAACCAGGGTGCCAAGGCGATCAGCGTCGGCGTCGATGCGGACTACCGCAACACCTACACCGCCAGCCTGAACTACACCGACTTTTTTGGTGGCGACTACAACACCCTGACCGACCGCGACTTCCTCGCCCTCAGCGTCGGCGTGAACTTCTGATTTGGCTTAAAGAAGGACAAGACTCTATGCGTAAGTTGATTGCTGTGATGGCCCTGAGCGTGTTGGCCGCCAACGTCATGGCGGCCGTGTCGCCCGAAGAAGCCGCCAAGCTCGGCACCAGCCTGACCCCGGTCGGCGCGGAAAAAGCCGGCAACGCCGACGGCTCGATCCCGGCCTGGACCGGTGGCATTCCGAAAAATGCCGGTGCGGTGGACAGCAAGGGCTTCCTCGCCGACCCGTTCGCCAATGAAAAGCCGCTGTTCGTGATCACCGCCGCGACGGTCGACAAGTACAAGGACAAACTCTCCGACGGCCAGGTGGCAATGTTCAAACGCTACCCCGAAACCTACAAGATCCCGGTGTACCCGAGCCACCGCACGGTCAACCTGCCGCCGGATATCTACGAGTCGATCAAGCGCAGCGCGCTGAACGTGCATGCGATCAACGACGGTAACGGCCTGGAGAACTTCACCGGCAACCGCTACTACGCCTTCCCGATTCCCAAGAATGGCGTGGAGGTGTTGTGGAACCACATCACCCGTTACCACGGCGGTAACCTGCGGCGCATCATCACCCAGGCGACCCCGCAGACGAACGGCAGCTACACGCCGATCCGCTTTGAAGAGGAAGTCGCAGTACCGCAGGCGATCCCTGACATCGACGCGGCCAAGGCCGCCAACGTGCTGAGTTTCTTCAAGCAATCGGTAACGGCCCCGGCGCGGTTGGCGGGCAACGTGCTGCTGGTGCACGAGACTCTCGACCAGGTCAAAGAACCGCGCCTGGCCTGGATCTACAACGCCGGCCAGCGCCGCGTGCGTCGCGCGCCGCAAGTGTCCTACGACGGCCCGGGCACCGCGTCCGACGGCCTGCGTACCACGGATAACTTCGACATGTTCTCCGGCGCCCCCGATCGCTATGACTGGAAGCTGGTGGGCAAGAAAGAGATGTACATCCCCTACAACAGCTACAAACTCGATTCGCCGAGCCTCAAGTACGACGACATCATCAAGGCCGGGCACATCAACCAGGACCTGACCCGTTATGAGCTGCACCGCGTGTGGGAAGTGGTCGGCACCGTCAAGCCGAGCGAACGGCACATTTATGCCAAGCGCCACATGTACATCGACGAAGACAGCTGGCAGGTCGCGCTGGTGGATCACTACGACGGCCGCGGCCAACTGTGGCGTGTCGCCGAAGGCCATGCGCAGTTCTACTATGACCACCAGGTGCCGGCCTACACCGTGGAAACCCTGTACGACCTCATCGCCGGACGCTACATCGCCCTGGGCATGAAGAACGAGGAGAAGAGCAGCTTCGTCTTCGGGTTTGCGGCCAAGGCGGCGGATTACACGCCGGCGGCGTTGAGGGCTTCGGGCGTGCGCTGATGCCTGTTTGAAATGCAATCCCAATGTGGGAGGGGGCTTGCCCCCGATAGCGGTGTGTCAGCTACAGATAGCTGACTGATCCACCGCCATCGGGGGCAAGCCCCCTCCCACATTGGGTTTTGTGCATGGCTATTAATCACTGCGCTGAATACTTCTTCAATAATCGCCGAGCACAGGGCTAGGGTAGGTGTCAGGTTGCATAACAATAAAAACGCAGGATGCAGCAATGACCGCCATGACACGTTGCCTGGACCGTCCTGGATTCATGCCCCGGCTGTCCGCCCATCATCTGTTGCGCCCGCGCCTGGCCGAGCCCTTGCTGGCGGCGCAGGCTCGCGTCAAGTTGCTCTGCGCCCCAGGCGGCAGTGGCAAGAGTGCGCTGCTCGCCGAGTGTGCCTTGCAGGCGCCGGCGGGTTGCCTGGTGTACTGGTTGCCGCTCAATGGCGTGGTGCTCAGCCCTGTGGATTTCTGCAGGCGCCTGGCGCACAACCTGGGCCTGGCGTTTACCGATGAAGCCACCTTGTTACAGGATCTCGGCCGCTGGCAGACGTCGGCGTGGCTGTTTCTCGATGATTTCAGCCGCCTGCCCGCGCCCGAACTCGACGCTTTGCTCGACCGCCTGCTCACCGCCAGTCACCCTTCGCTGACCTGGTGGCTGGGCGCGCGGCGGCGTCCTGCGTGTAACTGGCCGCGGCTGTTGCTCGACGATGAACTGCTGGAGTGCAGCGCGGCCGAGCTGATGTTCAGCGCCGAAGAAGTCCAGGCCCTGCTCGGCCAGGCGCCGGGTCACTGCGTCGAGCGCGTGATGCAGTTCAGCGCCGGCTGGTGCGCCGGGGTGCGCATCGCCTTGCTCGGCGACGGCCATCCTGACAAAACCTTGCTCGACTACCTGCAGCACGAGCTGTTCAGCACCTTGCCGGCAGAGCTGGTTGAAGCCTGGCGGGTGCTGGCGCATTTGCCGCGTTTTAATGTGGGCTTGTGTGAGCACCTGTTCGGTTTTGGCGATGGCGATCAGTACCTGCGGGACTTGCAGGCGCTCGGCGCATTTATCCAGCCCTGGGAAGATGACGCCGACTGGCTGCAAGTCTTCCCGCCGCTTGCGCAATTGATGCGTGATGAACCCTGGCCGGCCAAACGCTCCTGGCACCGACGGGCCTGTCAGTGGTTCAGCGCCGAGCGTGACTGGCAAGCCGCGTTCGAGCAGGCGCTGCTGGCCGAAGAATACGAAGTGGCCGTCAGCCTGTTGCAGCACTTCAGCTTCGAAGACCTGTTCCGCCAGCAGAACGCCACTCTGCTGTTGCGCCTGCATGAGCAGCAGGGTGATGAGCTGATGCTCTGTTCCGCGCAGTTGGTGGGGCTGGTCACGGCCGCGTTGCTGTTCGCCGGGCGCTTCGAGCAGGCCGCGCTGTGCATCGGCCAACTGGCGCGTTTCGCCCCGCAACCGTCGGCGGCACAACAACGCCTTCTGTTGGCGCGCTGGCAGGCGCAGTGGGGGTGGTTGCTGCATCTGGCAGGCGATGCGCAAGGCGCTCGCGAGCATTTCTTCGAGGCGTTGCAGGCATTGCCCGACAGCGCGTGGACGTCACGTTTGATGTGCCTGTCGGGGTTGACCCAGCAGGCCTTGTTGCGCGGTGAGCTGGAGGCGGCCCAAGCCCTGAACCGTGAAGCGTTGTGCCTGGCGCGGGCCCACGGTTCGCTGCTGCTCGAGGCCCTGCTGGAGCTGGATCACGCTCAATTGCTCGAACAGCGTGGCGCACCGTATCGGGCGCAGAGCCTGTTGGAGCAGGTGCAGGCGATGTTGCTCAACCAGCGGCTGAAGGCCGAGCCGCTGGTCGGACGCATCGCCCTGCGGCGTGGGCATCTGGCCCTGCGCCAAGGCCAGGATGCCTTGGCTGCCGAGTGTTTCGACGCCGGTTTGACGATGTGTTTGCACAGCCAGGACAAGCGCGTGCTCTACGGTTTTCTCGGCCTGGCGTTGCTCGCGGCCAACCGTGGCGATTACGCCCAGGCCTTTATCCAATTGCGCGAGGCCGAGCGCCTGATGCAGCAACGCCAGGTGCCGGACACGGTATACCGCGCGGTGCTGTTGCTGGTCAGCGGGCACTTCTGGTTACAGCAGGGTCGCGCCGAATTGACGATGGAAGCAGTGCGCCGGGTACTCCGCCATTTCCGTGGGCCAGGCGCCAAGCAGGCACCGCCGGCCACGCTGGAATTGATCCCGCGCCTTGAATACCTGTTGGTGTTGGCCGAGGTCAAACTGGGCGTCGTCGATCAACCGCTGGCGCGGCTTGAAGCGCTGCTGGACGCCTCCCGCCAACGCGGCATGCTGTGCCTGGAAGCCGAATTGCACTTGGTGCTGGGGGAGGTGGCCTGGCAACTGGGCGAGCCGGCGGTGGCGCGTCGTGCCTTGCAAAATGGCCTGGAACTGGCGGGGCGCTGCCAGGTGCAGCAGGCCATTCGCGAACTGCGTTTACGCTCGCCCGGGCTGTTGAGTGAGCTGGGCCTGGAGCCGCAGGCCTCGCCGACAGGCACGGCAGACAACCCGCTGAGCCAGCGCGAGCTGGAAGTGCTGCAACTGATCGCCCTCGGTAACTCCAACCTGGAAATCGCCAACCGGTTGTTTATCTCGCTGCACACCGTCAAGACCCATGCGCGGCGCATCCATAGCAAACTCGGCGTGGAGCGGCGCACCCAGGCGGTGGCCAAGGCCAAGACGTTGGGCTTGATGGGTTAAGCGCAGAACGCCTGACGGTATTCGCCGGGCGTCGCGCCCATGGCCTGGCGAAAACGATGGGTGAAGTGGCTGGCGCTGGAGAAGCCGCACATCAACGCGATATCACCCACGGGCAGGCTGCCACTGCGCAGCAGGCTCTGCGCACGGGCCAGGCGTCGCGCCAACAGGTATTGATGGGGCGGCAGGCCGAAGCTCTGGCGGAACATCCGCGCAAAATGGTATTCCGACAGCGCGCACATCCCGGCCAATTGCCCGAGGCTGATGGGGTCGTCCAGGTGCTGCTCGATGTAGTCCACCAATAAGCGCCGTTGATGCGCCGCCAGCCCGCCTTTCAAGCGCAGCCCGTCGCGCGCGCCGACTTGGCTGAGCAGGGTGTGGCTGAGCATTTCATGGGCCAGACTACTGGTCAGCAGGCGTTCGGCGGGTTCGTGCCAGTTGAGGGCGATCAACTGGTGAAAGCGGCGCGCCTGGCTGGGGTCTTCGAGGAAGGTGCTTTCCTGCAACTGCAGCGCGCGCGGTTCGCGGTCGAGTAGGGTGATGCAGCCCAAGGCGAATTGCGCCTGGCTGAAATACACATGGGCCAGGCGGATGTCGCCGTTGATCACCCAGGCCGACTGATGCTCGGCCGGCAGGATGCACAACTTGTCGGGCCCGCCCTTGGTGCCCGGCTGGTCGCGCCGAAAAGTGCCGGTGCCGCCGCCGATGTAGCAGGACAAGGTGTGATGGCCGGGTGCCTGGTAATCCTGGGAATCGTGGTGGTTGCTCCACAGCGCCGCAGACAAGCCGTCACCGAGCTCGGCGCAGGCTTCGAGGCGAGCATGGGGCGAGCGGTTGAGGGCTTGAAAGACTTGCAGGGATTCCAGCGTTGACATGGTGTGTACTCTCCGACGCCTTGCATCCTACTCCGAGCCGCTGGTGCTGTGAGCCCGCCGCGCGACAAAAGCGCAAGAATCTGCAAGTGCCGGCCAGGGGTTGAAGGTGACACTGTGGCTCAACCAGCGGAGCCTGTTATGAACCTTTTCCTGTATTTACTCACCGTGCTGATTTGGGGCACCACCTGGATCGCCCTCAAGTGGCAACTGGGCGTGGTGGCGATTCCCGTGTCGATCGTCTATCGCTTCGGCCTGGCGGCGCTGGTGTTGTTTGCGCTGTTGCTGCTCAGTCGCAAGTTGCAGGTGATGAACCGGCGCGGGCATCTGATCTGCCTGGCCCAGGGCTTGTGCCTGTTTTGCGTGAATTTCATGTGTTTTCTCACGGCCAGCCAGTGGATTCCCAGCGGGCTGGTGGCGGTGGTGTTTTCCACGGCGACGCTGTGGAATGCCCTGAATGCGCGGGTGTTTTTTGGCCAGCGGGTCGCGCGCAATGTGTTGATGGGCGGCGGGCTTGGTTTGTTGGGGTTGGGCCTGTTGTTCTGGCCGGAGCTGGCGGGGCACACCGCCAGCCCGCAGACCTTGCTCGGGCTGGGCCTGGCGCTGCTGGGGACGATGTGTTTTTCGGCTGGCAATATGCTTTCGAGTTTGCAGCAGAAGGCGGGGTTGCGGCCGTTGACTACCAATGCCTGGGGCAT
This sequence comes from Pseudomonas sp. PSPC3-2, assembly GCF_049897085.1. Taxonomy (NCBI): domain Bacteria; kingdom Pseudomonadati; phylum Pseudomonadota; class Gammaproteobacteria; order Pseudomonadales; family Pseudomonadaceae; genus Pseudomonas; species Pseudomonas sp. PSPC3-2. The sequence continues at coordinate 255,608 of NZ_JAFCVO010000004.1, read as the reverse complement.
GGCGTATGGGGCCGTGATGTTGGCGACCTATTGTGTGGTGCGCGGTATTCCGTTCGAGATGGATTGGAGTGCGCGGTATATCGGGGCGTTGGGGTATTTGGTGATTCCGGGCTCGGTGATTGGGTTTACGGCGTATCTGACGTTGGTGGGGCGGATGGGGCCTGAGCGGGCGGCGTATTGCACGGTGTTGTTTCCGGTGGTGGCGCTGAATGTGTCGGCGTTTGTCGAGGGGTATCAGTGGACTGCGCCGGCGTTGGCGGGGTTGGTGTTGGTGATGGTGGGGAATGTGTTGGTGTTTCGTAGGGGGAAGGTGGTTTTGCCGGTGGACCCGGGGTTCAGGGCGAAGCAGGTCTGAGGTGGGAGGGGTGTTTAAGGTGGTGGGGTGGTGATTAAGGTGGGAGGGGGCAAGCCCCCTCCCACATTTTTTGCATTTTTTGCATTTCCTGCATTTTTTGCATTTTTGGGGTTGGGTTTGGGTTTGATTGGGTGATTTGGGTTATTTGAGGCCTAGGCGCTTGGCCATGCGGCCTAGGTTGGCGCGGTCCAGGCCGAGTTCACGGGCGGCGCTGGCCCAGTTGTGCTGGTGGCGTTCCAGGCAGGCGTTGATCACTTGGCGCTGGTAGTGCTCGGTGGCCTGGCGCAGGTCGCCGCTGGCGATGGCGGCTACTTCGGGTGGGGGGTCGATCAGTGCTGCGCTGACGTCGGGCAGGTCCAGGTCGTGGGCGCTCAGGCTGAGAATCTTCGGACGTTCGCGACAGTTTCCCAGGGCTTTCAGTGCGCTGCGTCCGATCAAATGTTCCAGCTCGCGCACATTGCCCGGCCAGTTGTAGGCCAGCAATGCCGTCTGGGCGTCGCTGGTCAGGCGCAGGCTGCCCAGGCCCATGCGTGAACGGTTCTGTTCGAGAAAGAACCCGGCCAGCAGCAACACATCGCGCCTGCGCTCGCGCAGCGCCGGCACTTGCAGCGGGTAGACGCTGAGGCGGTGGTAGAAGTCGGCACGGTAGCGGCCGTTGCGCACCTCTTCAGCCAGGTCGCGGTTGGTGGCGGCGATCAGGCGCACGTCCACCTGATGTTCCTTGTCCGAGCCCAGGCGTTGCAGTTGGCCGCTTTGCAGGACGCGCAGCAGCTTGGCCTGCACCGTCAACGACAACTCGCCGACTTCATCCAGAAACAGCGTGCCGCCATTGGCCAGTTCGAACTTGCCGCGGCGCTCGTTCGACGCGCCGGTGAAGGCGCCACGCACATGGCCGAACAGCTCGCTTTCCACCAGGGTTTCCGGCAGGGCGGCGCAGTTGAGGCTGATCAGCGGCTTGTCTGCACGGGACGACGCGGCGTGGATCGCCTGGGCCACCAACTCCTTGCCGACCCCGGTTTCGCCGGTGATCAGCACGGTGAGGTCGCTGCCGCCCACCAGGCTGATCTCTTCTACCAGGCGTTTGTGGGGCTTGCTCTGGCCGATCATCTCTTTGTGCTGCTGGCCGCTGGCCTGGCGGTAGATTTCGGCGCGCTGGTGCTCGTCTTCGGCACGCAACGCCAGGCGCTCGATGCGTTCGGCGACGTTGACCGTGGCGGCGGCGAGGCTGGCGAAGGCCTGCAGCGCATCCAGTTCGACCCGTTCGAAACGCTCGGGGTCGAGGGCGTCCAGGGTCAGCAGGCCCCACGGTTGGTCATCGACAAACAGCGGGCAGCCCATGCAGTCATGAATTTCGAGGTGCCCGTGCAGGCCGTCCACCAAGCCGTCGTAGGGATCGGGCAATTCACTGTCGCTGTCGAAACGCGTCGGGCTGGGGCTGCTGAGCAGTATGGCGAAACGCGGGTGTTCGCTGACCTTGAAGCGTCTGCCCAGGGTATCGGCGCTCAAGCCGTCCACGGCCAGCGGCACCAGCGACTCGCCGTCCAGGCGCAACAGTGCGGCGGCATCGCACGGCAGCAGGGCGCGCATGGCGTGCAGCAGGCGGCGGTAACGCTCGCCTTCGGGCAGTTCACGGGACAGGTCGGCGACCAGGGGGAGCAGGGTGGTGAGCAGCGATTGCGCAGTCATAATGACTCCTTGTAGTCCTTATGACTATATTGCGTAGGAGTCATACTGACTATGTTTAATTTAACTGGTTGAAATTTAACGATTTATTAGTTGGCATGAATGCTGATTACCTCAAGGCAATCAGTAAAGAAGCCCAGGAGGCTCCATGCTTAGTGCCCAAGACCGTGCCATCGTCAAATCCACCGTGCCCCTGCTGGAAAGCGGCGGCGAAGCGCTGATCACCCATTTCTACCGCATGATGCTCTCCGAATACCCGGAGGTCCGCCCGCTGTTCAACCAGGCGCACCAGGCCAGCGGCGACCAGCCCCGCGCCCTGGCGAATGGCGTGTTGATGTATGCGCGGCATATCGACCAGTTGGATCAACTGGGTGACCTGGTGGCGAAGATCATCAACAAACACGTGGCCTTGCAGATCCTGCCGGAACATTACCCGATCGTGGGTGCCTGCCTGTTGCGTGCGATTTCCGAAGTGCTGGGCAGCGAGATTGCCACCCCCGAGGTGATGAGCGCCTGGGGAGCGGCCTACGGCCAGTTGGCGGATATCCTGATCGGCGCCGAAGCTGCGATCTATGACGAGAAGGCCCAGGCGCCCGGTGGCTGGCGTGGTGCGCGGTCATTCAAGCTGTTCAAGCGCGTGAAAGAAAGTGCCGAAATCACTTCCTTCTATTTCGCCCCGGTGGACAACGCCCCGATCCTCGCTGCTGCGCCCGGTCAGTACATGGGTATGACGCTGCTGCTCGATGGCGAAGAAGTGCGCCGCAACTATTCCTTGTCGGCCCTCAGCGATGCCGGCCAATACCGCATCAGCGTCAAGCGCGAAGCCGGTGGGCGGGTGTCCAACTACCTGCATGATCAACTGCAGGTCGGCGCGACGATCGACCTGTTTCCGCCAGCGGGCGAGTTCACCCTGGTGGCCAGCGATAAACCGCTGGTGCTGATCAGCGGCGGGGTGGGCATTACGCCAACGCTGCCGATGCTCGAAGCGGCCCTGGCCACCCAGCGCCCGGTGCATTTTATCCACTGTGCGCGTAACGGCGGGGTGCATGCGTTTCGGGAGTGGGTGGACGCCTTGGCGGTCCAGCATCCGCAGCTCAAGCGCTTCTACTGCTACGCCGAGGACGATGGCGTGAGCCCTGCGGCGGACACGCTCGGCCTGCTGAGCCAGGAACAACTCGCGGCGTGGTTGCCCGAGCAGCGCGACCTGGATGCGTACTTCCTCGGCCCTAAAGGCTTCATGGCCGCGATCAAGCGCCACCTCAAAGCCTTGGGCGTACCCGAAAAACAAAGCCGCTACGAATTCTTCGGCCCGGCCGCCGCCCTGGAATAACCACCTAAAGGTTCACACTGTTCACACTGTGGGAGGGGGCTTGCCCCCGATAGCGTTGGATCAGTCAGCTTATCTGTAGCTGACACACTGCTATCGGGAGCAAGCCCCCTCCCACATTTAGTGCTCCATTCCCTCCGATTAATCCCCTGTTAACCCCCTGTTAACCCCTCTCTGTTTAAACCACTCTCTGTGTGTAAACTTGCGGCCATTGGCACAATCAAACAAAGGGATACGGAGATGAGTGACGAATTGCGTTTGGGCAGGGAACGGCGCTTTCTGGCGTTGCTGGGCATCATCTGCCTGGCGCTGATCGGCGGTGCGCTGTACATGCAGGTGGTGTTGGGCGAGGCGCCGTGCCCGCTGTGTATCCTGCAACGCTACGCCTTGCTGTTGATTGCGGTCTTTGCGTTTATCGGTGCGGCCATGCGCAGCAAAGGCGCGATCACGCTGTTTGAAGGCTTGGTGGTCCTCAGTGCCCTGGGCGGCGTGGCCGCTGCCGGCCACCATGTGTACACCCAGTTCTTCCCCGAGGTCAGTTGCGGCGTGGATGTGCTGCAACCGATCGTTGACGGCCTGCCCCTGGCGAAGGTGTTTCCACTGGTCTTCCAGGTCGATGGCTTCTGCAGCACGCCTTACCCGCCGGTGCTCGGCCTGTCACTGGCGCAATGGGCGCTGGTGGCGTTCGTGCTGACGGTGATCCTGGTGCCCCTGGGTATCTATCGCAATCGCCAACGCAAAGCCTGAGTCGTTCACTGAAACGCCCCGGTCCTTCTCAAGGGAACGCCGGGGCGTTTTTGTTTGTAGGGATTAATGAAGGGACAGTGACGCGGGACAATTTTGACGGTGTGCAGCGTGCGACATGTTGTCACACAGACGCCGTTGCAGGACGTTTCTGAGCCGCTGAACCGCCGCTTGAATTTGCCCCGGGTCGTGAATGTGTGCTGTCAGTTCATCGTTTGATCGACACCGCGAATGGCGCGCGGTTCGAGGCTTTCGGTGATCTGTTAATGCCTTGTTTTATGGGGGCTTGGATCGGTTTTTCAGGCCCTTACAGGGGGTAAGGGGTGTGGCAGTTTGCCCTATAACACGGCATTTTTTGTGGTTTTTGTTGAGAATCTAACGCGATAAGATCGCGAACTTTTGCAAAATAGGTGAAGGATTATTGCTGGAATCGATAAAAATTATTTCTTTATAAGACATGGTTTATACATCGCTAGCTAACTACAATCGCCCGCACTGAATGTCCGGTGCTGTTCAATCTTTTGAGCATTGGAGCGGTCGAGGGGCAGATGGATGGCTCTGTGCGACCCCAGGTTCCGGCAGCCTTTCAACTATCCGCACCAAATGGAATTGGTCTGTAACAAGGCCTTTAACCACGAAATCGAATAAGAACTCACCGCAGGTCCGTTAACCGTCCAATCAGGGCGCACGGGCAGGCTCTTATTCAATCGAAGAGAAATGCCAACCCTTGGCAGGGTGAAGTGTTGGCGATCAAAACCCAACTGCATTGCGCAAGCTGCTTTAGAGGTCGTGAGATGAGTAAAAACAGGTACCCCCGATTACTAGGCTTTTTGCCGCTGCTTGGCATGATGTTAATGCTGGGAGGCTGCAAGTGGGCCTTGCTCGACCCCAAAGGACAGGTCGGTCTGGATGAACGCAACCTGATCATCACCGCCACCCTGCTGATGTTGCTGGTAGTGGTTCCTGTGATCATCATGACCTTCGCCTTCGCCTGGAAATACCGCGCGTCGAACACCAACGCGACTTACGCGCCGAAGTGGTCGCACTCCACCAAGATTGAAATCGCGGTGTGGCTGGTTCCGATCCTCATCATCATTGCCCTGGGTTATGTGACCTACAAGTCCACCCACGCACTGGACCCGTACCGTCCGCTGGAATCCGACGCCAAGCCGATCAATATCGAAGTGGTCGCGCTGGACTGGAAGTGGCTGTTCATCTACCCGGACCTGGGTATCGCCACCGTCAACAAGATCGTGTTCCCGGAACATACCCCGGTTAACTTCAAGATCACCTCCGACACTGTGATGAACTCGTTCTTCATTCCAGGCCTGGGTGGCCAGATCTATGCGATGGCCGGCATGCAGACCAAGCTGCACCTGATGGCCAACCAGAAAGCTGAAATGGACGGCATCTCCGCCAACTATAGCGGCGCTGGCTTCACCGGCATGAAATTCAAAGCGATCTCGACGAGCCAGGAAGAATTCGACGCCTGGGTAGCCGAAGTCAAGGCCGCACCTAAACAGCTTGATCAAGCTGAATACGAAGCCCTTGCCAAACCAAGCCAGAACAACCCTGCCGCTTCGTACTCCGCGTACACGCCGGACCTGTTTCAGAAGATCGTCGACAAGTACGAAGGCATGAAACCAGGCAAGCCGGTCAAGCACGAGAAGAAAGAAGTGGCTGCGGTTGAAGGTTCTGACACGGGCTCGCATTCAACTGCTGGGGCAGAGGAGTAAACGATGTTTGGTAAATTAAGTTGGGATGCGGTCCCGTTCCACGAGCCGATCGTGATGGTGACCATCGCCATGATCGCGCTGGGTGGTCTGGCACTGTTTGCAGGTATCACTTACTTCAAGAAGTGGACCTACCTGTGGACCGAGTGGCTGACGTCGGTCGACCACAAGAAAATCGGTGTGATGTACATCATCGTTGCCATGGTCATGCTGCTGCGTGGTTTTGCCGACGCCATCATGATGCGTACCCAGTTGGCCATGGCCACCGAGGGTTCGCCGGGCTACCTGCCGCCTGAACACTATGACCAGATCTTCACCGCTCACGGTGTGATCATGATCATCTTCATGGCGATGCCTTTCTTCACCGGCCTGATGAACCTTGCAGTGCCGCTGCAGATTGGTGCCCGTGACGTTGCCTACCCGTTCCTGAACTCCCTGAGCTTCTGGCTGCTGGTATCCGGCGTTGTGCTGGTCAACCTGTCCCTGGGCGTCGGCGAATTCGCCAAGACCGGTTGGGTTGCGTATCCGCCGCTGTCGGGCCTGGCGTACAGTCCGGGCGTGGGTGTGGACTACTACATTTGGGCGCTACAGCTATCAGGGCTCGGGACGACGCTGACGGGGGTCAACTTCCTGGCCACCGTGCTGAAAATGCGCGCCCCTGGCATGAAGATGATGGACATGCCGATCTTCACCTGGACCTGCACCTGGGCCAACGTGCTGATCGTGGCTTCGTTCCCGATCCTCACCGCTACCCTGGCACTGCTGTCGCTTGACCGTTACCTGGATTTCCACATTTTCACCAATGAACTTGGTGGCAATCCAATGATGTACGTGAACCTGTTCTGGGCGTGGGGTCACCCTGAGGTGTACATCCTGATCCTGCCAGCGTTCGGTATCTTCTCCGAAGTGATCTCGACCTTTACCGGCAAGCGCCTGTTCGGTCACCACTCGATGGTCTACGCTTCCGGCGCGATCTCGGTACTGGGCTTCATGGTTTGGCTGCACCACTTCTTCACCATGGGTTCGGGGGCCAGCGTCAACGCCTTCTTCGGCCTGGCGACGATGCTGATTTCGATCCCGACGGGGGTGAAGCTATTCAACTGGCTGTTCACCATCTATCACGGTCGTTTGCGTATGACCAGCCAGGTTCTGTGGACCCTGGGCTTTATGGTGACCTTCGCCATCGGCGGCATGACCGGCGTACTGCTGGCCATCCCGGGTGCTGACTTCGTGCTGCACAACAGCCTGTTTGTGATCGCTCACTTCCACAACGTGATCATCGGCGGTGCGGTATTCGGTTACATCGCTGGTTTCAGCTACTTCTTCCCGAAAGCGTTCGGCTTCAAGCTGCACGAAGGCTGGGGCAAGGCAGCATTCTGGTTCTGGATCTCGGGCTTCTTCGTCGCGTTCATGCCGCTCTATGCACTGGGCTTCATGGGCATGACCCGTCGTCTGAACGCTACTACCAACCCTGAGTGGGTGCCGTACCTGTACGTCGCCATGGTCGGTGCGTTGATGATCGCTGTGGGTATCGCCTGCCAGTTGATCCAGCTGTATGTCAGCGTGCGTGATCGCAAGCAGAACATGTGCGAGTCGGGCGATCCATGGAACGGCCACACCCTGGAATGGTCGACTTCGTCGCCACCACCGTTCTACAACTTCGCCGTGATTCCTACTGCGAACACCATCGATGCGTTCACCGAAGCCAAGGAAGACGGTACTGCGTACCAGCAGCCTAAGCACTACGAACCGATCCACATGCCAAACAACACCGCCACTGGCGTGGTGATGGGTGCGCTGTTGACCGTGTTCGGTTTCGCGATGATCTGGCACATCTGGTGGCTGGCAATCGTGAGCCTGGTGGGCACCATCGGCTACTTCATTGTCCACGCTGCACGTGATGATCAAGGCTACATGGTGCCGGTCGAAACGATCGAGCGCATCGAAGCCGAGCAGCACGCTCGCCTGGTGGCCGAGAAGAAGATCCCGGCCAACCGTGTAGAAACCTCGTTGGAACAGGCTTAAACCATGTCGAACTTAGTGACCAATGCTGGACACGCCCATGTCGATGATCATGGGCACGATGACCATCACCACGACTCGGGCCCGGTAACCGTTTACGGTTTCTGGCTCTACCTGATGACCGACTGCATCTTGTTTGCGTCGATCTTCGCGGTGTACGCGGTACTGGTAAACAACGTAGCGGGTGGCCCGGCGGGCCACGACATCTTCGAACTGCCTTACGTGCTCGGCGAAACCGCCTTGCTGTTGTTCAGTTCGATCACCTACGGCTTCGCCATGTTGTCCTTCTACAAGGGCAACAAGCAGGGCGTACTGACCTGGTTGGGTCTGACCTTCCTGTTCGGCCTGGGCTTCATCGGCATGGAGATCAACGAGTTCCACCTGCTGATCTCCGAAGGCTTCGGCCCGCACCGCAGCGGCTTCCTGTCGGGGTTCTTCACACTGGTGGGGACCCACGGTCTGCACGTGACGGCTGGCCTGATCTGGATGGCGGTGATGATGTATCAGGTCAATAAACACGGCCTGACCAACACCAACAAGACTCGCCTGAACTGCCTGAGCCTGTTCTGGCACTTCCTGGACGTGGTCTGGATCTGCGTATTCACCGTCGTCTACTTGATGGGGACTCTGTAATGGCTAATGCACACTCCCATGACAGCCATGATGCGAGCCACGGCAGCGTAAAGACTTACGCTATCGGCTTCATCCTGTCGGTCATCCTGACCCTGATCCCGTTCGGCCTGGTGATGTACCCAACCTTGCCGAAGTCGATCACCTTGATGATCGTCCTGGCGTTTGCGGTGATTCAGGTCCTGGTTCACCTGGTGTACTTCCTGCACCTGGACCGCTCCGAGGCTCAGCGCGAGAACGTGATTGCGTTTGTGTTCGCAGGCCTGGTGATCGTTCTGCTGGTTGGTCTGTCGCTGTGGATCATGTTCAGCATCCACACCTTCATGATGGCGAAGTGAGGTAAGACCCGATGTCGCTTAAGCACTTTATCCAAATCACCAAACCGGGGATCATTTTCGGTAACGTGCTTTCTGTGGCAGGCGGCTTCTTCCTGGCCTCCAAGGGACATGTCGATCTGGCCATCTTCCTGGCAGCAATGATCGGCACGTCCCTGGTGGTAGCTTCCGGTTGTGTCTTCAACAACTGCATTGACCGCGACATCGATATCAAGATGGAACGCACCAAGAATCGCGTGCTGGTCCAGGGCCTTATCTCCCTGAAACTGGCCCTGCTGTTCGCGACCGTCCTGGGTGTTGCCGGCGTGGTGTTGTTGTACAAGGTGGCCAATCCGTTGGCGGCACTGTTTGCCGTGATCGGTTTTGTCATCTACGTCGGCCTCTACAGCCTGTACCTCAAGCGCAAGTCGGTTCACGGCACGCTGGTGGGCAGTCTGTCGGGGGCGATGCCGCCGGTGATTGGTTATGTGGCTGTGACCAATAGCTTCGACATGGCCGCGCTGGTGCTGCTGGTGATGTTCAGCCTGTGGCAGATGCCGCATTCCTATGCCATCGCGATCTTCCGTTTCAACGACTACCTGGCTGCGTCGATTCCGGTTCTGCCGGTCAAGCGTGGCATCCAGGTGGCCAAGAAACACATCCTGCTGTACATCCTGGCCTTCCTCGTGGCGACCTTGATGTTGACCTTCAGTGGCTACGCCGGCATGAGCTACCTTGCCGTCGCCGCCGCCATGGGCATGTACTGGTTGTACATGGCCTGGACCGGCTACAAGGCGGTGGACGACACCGTCTGGGCGCGCAAGCTGTTCGTGTTCTCGATCTTCACCATCACCGCGCTCAGCGTGATGATGTCCCTGGATTTCCAAGTGCCCAAAGAGCTGTTGCTGACCTACGCGCCCTGAGTGGTTCCAAGCAGTGAACAAGCCCCGCCTTCGTGAGAAGCGCGGGGCTTTTTCTTGGGCGCGGGGTTAAATCGGCCGGGGCCTTTCTCGTCATACCCCTGTGTATGAACTGTGCGAATCCATCACCCGCCTACAAGGAGTTGTCACCATGGTCAGCGTTAGTCGTCGCTCCCTTCTCGCCCTGGGCGCGGCCTTGCCCCTGCTGGGGCGCCTGGACTGGGCGGTCGCCAGCCCGCCGCCGGCAAAGGCTGACAAGGTGCGGCTCAACTACAACGAAAGCCCTTACGGCCCCTCGGGCGCCGCCCGTGAGGCGATGCAGGGCGCGATTGCCACGGCCGGACGTTATCCCTACGGCCACATGTACGCCTTGGCCGCGCTGTTTGCCCAGCAGCAGGGGATTGCCGAGGACCAGGTGGCGGTGTTCTCCGGCTCCATGGCGGCGCTGCGCTATGCCGTGTTGGCGTTTACCGGCGAAAGCCGCGGCCTGGTGATGGCCGCGCCGTCCTACGAAGTGCCGCGCCAGGCGGCCGAGTCGAACCGGGCGTCGGTACATGAAGTGAGCCTCACAGCCGAGCACGCCCACGACATCCCCGCGATGCTTGCCGCCGATCCCCAGGCGGGCATGCTCTACCTGTGTAACCCGAATAACCCCACCGGTACCCTGACCCCCACCGAGGCCATCCGCCACGCACTGGCGAACAAACCCCAAGGCAGCGTGCTGGTGGTGGACGAGGCGTACATCGACTTCGCCGACGCCCCCAGCTGTGTCAGTTGGGTCAAGGAACACGACGACCTGCTGGTGCTGCGCACCTTCTCGAAAATCTACGGCATGGCTGGCGCGCGCGTGGGCCTGGCGATTGGCGCCCCGGCGTTGCTGGCACGCCTCGCGGTGTTCGGTGGTGACAACGTCCCCGCCGGTAGCGGCTTGCTCGGCGCGCGGGCCAGCCTCGAAGACATCAAGCTATTGCCGCAACGCAAGGCCCTGAACGCGCAACTGCGCGAGGAAACCGTCGCCTGGCTCAAGGCCCGTGGGTTCACCTGCACGGTGTCGCAAAGCAACTGCTTCATGATCGATGTGAACCAACCAGCGGAGCAGGTGATAGAGAAGCTGGCCGCGCAAGGGGTGATGATTGGCCGCGTGTGGAAGAGCTGGCCGCAGTGGGTGCGGGTGACAGTAGGGAACAAGCGCGAGATGGAGCGGTTTCGTGAGGTGTTTGCGGCGCAGGTCCAGCGCAGCGTTTAACCCGACACAAACCCAATGTGGGAGGGGCGGTGCGACGATTCCACATTGGGTTCAGCGATACAGCGGTACTACTGCTGCGCGATGCTATACCCATCAAATGCGGTCTGCTGCTGCAACGCCGTGATCACGCTCTTGCGGCTCAGTGGCTGTTCAGCGCCTGCGTTATCCACAAAGCTCTCAACCTCCAGCTCGGCGTCATCGCCTTCACCCACGAAGCTGAAACCCAGGAACTCGAACGCTTCACGGTCGACGTTGAGCTTCGAGCGCGGCGTGCGCAGCGGCAGGGTGACGCTGATGCCGTCCTTGCTGATCACAAACACTTCGGCTTCTTTCTTCGGTCGAGCGACCTTGCCCTTGCCGGCGCTTGGGTTGCTGATGGCCTGGTGGGACTGGTTCAGCACCTTGAGGGCCAGGCCATAGACCAGCTCCTGAAACTGCGGGTCGTCCTTGAAGCTGGACAGGATGCGGCTGATGGAAAACTGGCTGCTGAGGTCTTCCAGTGCGATGTTGTCGGCGGCTTCGGCGTCCTTGAGCTGCTTGAGCTGGCCCATCAGGTCGTAGGCCTTGTCGTCATCGAAGGCGTCTTGGGCCTCGCGGATGGCCACACGCAGTTCGCGGATCTGGTCGCTTTCCTTGGAGGTATGGAATGCGTCCAGCACCATCTCGCTGATGATCTTGGCCGCTGGCACATGCTGTGAAAGATTGATGGCGTTTTCGTATTCAGCTTTGGATTGCAAGGCGACTACGGATTCTGCGGCGGATTCTGCGGTGTAGGAATCGGACATTGAAATTTCACTACTTCAGTAAACAGGGACAAAAAAGCGTCGGGCATTTTCGGCGGGGAGGGGGATCAGGTCAAGGCAGCACAATGCCCTTATTGCGACGCAAGGCAGCCAGCGCCCGCTGCAGCGTGATTGCCCTCCCGCAAAACAGACCTACGGTCAAACCGGATGCGCCACCGACTGCGGCCAGCATCGATGGCGTGCTCAGCAACAGCGGATGCACGGCCTGCTGGTAACCGAAGTAATACTTCACCGCGAAGAACAGCTGCGAGATCAACAGGGTTTTCCACGTGCCCGGCAGCACCAGCGTGTCGCCATCGGTTTCCAGTCGGGCGCCGTTGGCATTAAACAACAGCATGCCCAGCAGACTGCCGATGACCGCGCCGCCCACCCAGGCACCGCTCGACAGCATCGACGGTGCCAGCGATATCAGCGACCACACCACCAGCACCGCCGACAGGATCATCAATGACCGCCGATTCTCGCGGCCACCCAGGCAGGCCTTGATCCCGTAGTAACAAATCCACAGGTAAACGGCGTATACCCAAACGGGCGTGCCTTGGAGGATGTCGAGCATGGTGTGCTTCCGTGCAGAAAAACGTCGGATATTTTCAGGCGCGGATCAGGGCAGTCGGCTTCAACAGGTATTCCCCGTTAATAGTGATAACGACACATCAAGATCTGAACCTCATCATCCTCTATGCCATAGACCAATCGATGTTCGGCGGTGATTCGCCGAGACCAGAAGCCACTGAGGTTGTGTTTGAGTGGTTCGGGTTTGCCCACGCCGTCAAATGGGTCTCTTTGTATCACCTTGATCAGCAAATTGATACGTTTGAGTCCGGCTTTGTCGTTTTGCTCAAACCAGAGATAGTCGTCCCAGCCCTCAGGGGTGAAGAGTATTTTCATTCCTCAATCAGCCGCCTCGCTTTGGCTTTGCCCGCTCTCAAGCTGTTGACCGAGTTGATCAGGCGTTCAGCATTTTTTGGCGAGCGCAGCAGGTAGGCCGTCTCTTCAAGGGCATTGAATTCCGAGAGCGAGATCATCACCACGGGCTCACCTTTTTGCCGGGTGAGCAGCAACGGGATGTGATCGTCATTAACCCGATCCATTGTCTCGGAGAGATGGGCACGGGCATTGGTGTAGTTGATTGTTTCCATGGGTATGTCCTCGCTTGATGGTACGAAACGTACAGAAATACGTACATGTGTTCAAGGATTTCCTTATCAACGGTCAGTTGGCGGCACCCTTACGGTTTGAGCCTGACCCACATCAAAAGCCCACAGCGGTAAACCCGTTACAACACAGAGGTCTGATGAACCTATAAAAACGAACACAGACCTGCGCCGGGGGGACATCCCCACGCCAGGCTATTAAAGGACAAATGCAATGGCGCTTTCTTTGTCACGCGTGGCCATGCTGGGAGCGATGCTCTGCCTGACGCTACCCCTGCACGCAAATTCCGCTGATACCCCGCTGATCGAACACGGCAAATATGTCGCGCAATTGGGCGACTGCATCGCCTGCCACACCGCCAAGCAAGGCAAGGCGATGGCCGGCGGGCTGGAGCTGAGCACGCCGATGGGCACGATCTATTCGAGCAATATCACGCCGGACCGCGAGACGGGCCTTGGCGCCTACAGCTTCGAGCAGTTCGACCGGGTCATGCGTGAAGGCGTCACACCTGCGGGTATGAACCTGTACCCGGCGATGCCGTATCCGTCCTACGCCAAGATGAGCGAGGAGGACATGCGCGCCTTGTATGCCTACCTGATGCAAGGCGTAGAGCCCGTGCGAGAGGCCAACCTCGAGGCGGACATGGGCTTCCCGTTCAACCAGCGCTGGGGCCTGGCCCTGTGGAACTTCGCCTTCCTCGACACGCAAGCGTTCCAGCCGGCCCCGGGCCGTGACGCGCAGCTCAACCGTGGCGCCTACCTGGTCCAGGGCTTGGGCCACTGCGGCTCCTGTCACACCCCACGCGGCATCGCTTTCCAGGAAAAAGCCATGAGCGATGACGGGCGCAGCGGCCAGCATTACCTGGCCGGCGAAACCGTCGAGCATTGGCGCGCCCTGAGCCTGCGCAACCTGTGGACCGTGGAAGACACCGTGCAACTGCTCAAAACCGGGCAGAACCGCTTTGCCACCGTCGCCGGCAACATGGCCGATGTGATTCACCACAGCACCCAGCATTTCAGTGACGACGACCTGACCGCGATTGCCCGCTATTTGAAATCCCTGCCGCTAGGCGAGGACGATCTGCCGATGCCGTCGCTGGCCCGCGCACCGGCGGTGCCGCCCGCCGACCTGTTCACCAGCCGTGGCGGCCTGGGTTATATGCAGTTCTGCAGCGACTGCCACCGCAGCGACGGCAGGGGTGTGAAAGGTCTGTTCCCGCCTTTGGCCGGCAACCCGAGCATCGCCTCGAACGACCCGACATCGCTGCTGCACATTACCCTCACCGGTTGGCAGACCGCACAAACAGCCACCTACCCACGGGTCTACACCATGCCCGGGTTTGCCCGGCTGGCGGACCAGGAAGTCGCCGACATTCTCAGTTTTGTGCGCACACGCTGGGGCAACCAGGGCACGCCGATCAGTGCCGCGCAGGTCAAGACGTTGCGTGACCAGCTCAACCCGACCACGACCGACTCAACTGCCTTCGTAACCCCGCGCCTGGCCGACCTGCTCGCCGCGCCGAACGCCGACCAGGTGGTCCGCGGCATGCGCCTGCACCTGCAAACCAAGGAATTGCTGCCCGCCAACGTGGGCAATTCGCTCAATTGCACCAGTTGCCACCTCAACGCCGGCACGGTGGCGGACGGCTCGCCCTTCGTTGGCGTGTCGGCCTTCTTCCCCAGTTATGCACCGCGCGCGGGCAAGGTGGTGAGCCTGGAAGAGCGCATCAACGGCTGCTTCCGCCGCTCGATGAACGGCAAACCGTTGCCGCCGCAATCAGCCGATATGCAGGCGATGGTCGCGTACTTCGACTGGATGAAGAACAACACCCGCCCCGAAGACAAGGTGGCCGGGCGCGGCGTAGGCAAAGTCGACGCGGCGATCAAACCCGACCTGGCCAACGGCAAGGCGGTCTACGCCAAGCAATGCGCGGTGTGCCATGGCGACAATGGCGAGGGCCTGGCGCGTGCCGACGGCGAGCGGGTGTACCCGCCGCTGTGGGGCGACCAATCGTTCAATATCGGTGCCGGCATGGCGCGCACCTACACGGCGGCGGCGTTCGTCAAACGCAACATGCCGATCGGCTTCCACGAGCAATTTCCGTTGGGCCAGGGTGGTTTGTCCGACCAGGAAGCGGTGGACGTCGCGGCGTATTTCTCGGGGCAACCTCGCCCGGATTTCCCGGACAAGGTCAAAGACTGGCCCAACGGCGGCAAGCCGCAGGATGCGCGTTACTAGCCCAGTTGCTTGAGGCACGCCTGGAGGATGTCCAGGCCTTCCTCCAACACCGCTGGCTCAGTGGTCAGCGGCGCCAGTAAACGGATGATGTGCCGCGACTTGCCGCTGGGCATCAGCAGCAAACCGGCGTCCCGCGCCAGGCTCAGTAATTGGCTCAGTTGCTGGGGCGCGGGCGTGCCGTCGGCGTGGGCCAGCTCTATGCCTCGCATGGCGCCGACGCCGGTCAGTCGGCCCAGGTAAGGCGACAGGCCTTGCGCGCGCCAGGTTTCGTAGCGGCGCAGGATGGCCTCTTCCTGCTGCGATCCCCAGGCCTGCAAGTGTGCATCCGTCATCACCTCAAGGGTGGCCAACGCCGCCGCGCAGGCGATGGGATTGCCGGAGTAAGTGCCGCCCAGCCCGCCTTTGGGCAGGTTGTCGAGTAATGCCTTGCGCCCCACCACGGCGCCCAACGGCACACCGCCGGCGATGCTTTTGCCGAGCAGGATCAGGTCCGGCGCTATGCCCAGGCGCGAGAAGGCAAAACGCTGGCCGGTGCGGCCGAAACCGGACTGGATTTCATCGACGATCAGCAGGATATTTTTCTCATCGCAGAAACGGCGCAGGGCCTGGGCAAACTCGATATCCAGCGCGAGGAAACCGCCTTCGCCCTGCACCGGCTCAATGATGAAGCAGGCGACGTCGTTGACGTCGATTTCCACACTGAACAAGCGGTCCATGGCCTTCAGCGCTTCGGCGCAGGTCACGCCGTTGTCTGCGCTCGGGTAGGGCAGGTGATACACAGGGCCCGGTAGGACACCGACTTTTTGCTTGTAGGGCGCCACCTTGCCATTCAGGTTGAGGGTGGCAAGCGTGCGGCCGTGGAACGCGCCGTCGAACGCAATCACCGCAGTGCGGCCGGTGGCGCCGCGCACAATCTTCAAGGCGTTTTCCGCGGCTTCCGCGCCGCTGTTGGTGAGCATGCCGCTGACCGGGTAGTCCACCGGGATAAACGCACTCAGACGATCCATCAGCTCGATGTAAGGCCTATGCGGTGCGGCGTTGAAGGCGTAGTGGGTCAGTTGGGTCGCCTGCTGGCGAATTGCCTCGACCACCGCCGGGTGGCAATGCCCGAGGTTGAGCACGCCGATGCCGCCGACAAAGTCGATGTAGCGCTTGCCCGTGGTGTCCCAGACCTCGGCGTTCTTGCCATGGCTAAGGCTGATGGGGTGAACGATGGAAATCGACTGGCTGATGGTTTCGCGGCTCATGAATCTCGGACTCGGCAGTGGCGGGCTTCTTTTTATCTAAGCCGCGAGCCAGGCCGTGCCGCAAACGAAATAAAGTCGCCGGGTCATTCCAAATCGGAAGGAGCGGTTGCCAGCAGGTTGTTCGGGGCAACAAACCCCGCGCACTCAATGTAGGAGCCGGGCAAGCCCAGCGCCCACATGTGAACGTGCATTTATTCCGAGACGACGTCCTTCCCCGCTGCCTTGGACCGATACAGCGCCTGATCGGCCCGCGCCATCAGCGCGGCGGGGGTTTCACCCGCAAGACGCTCCACCACCCCCAGGCTCAGGGTCACTTTGAAGTCACCCACGGCGGGCATCGCGGTCATTTTTTGGCGAATGCGCTCGGCCAGGGCTTTCGCTGTATTCAGGGTGCTTTTGGGCAGCACCACCACAAACTCATCGCCCCCCCAACGCGCCAGCAAGTCACCGGGGCGCACGCAGGATTCCAGGCTCTCCACGACGCTCACCAAGGTCTTGTCGCCGACGCCGTGGCCGTGTCGATCATTGATCGGCTTGAAATCATCGATATCCATGGCGAGCAGCGCCAACGGCAGGCGGAAACGTTCGGCGCGGTCGCATTCTTCCAGCAGCACTTTCTCCAGGCGATAACGGTTGGCCACGCGGGTCAGGGCGTCGCGCTCGGCCAGTGAGCGGTTTTCGTCCAGTTGCAATTGCAGTTGCTGATTGACCCGTGACAACTCGCGTGTGCGTTCGGCAACCAAGGCTTCAAGCGATTGGTTACGCCGTTCGAGCTGTTCGATGGAGCATTTGCGCGTATTAATGTCGCGGTGGGCGCCGACCATGCGCGCCACCGAGCCGTCGAGGTTACGCGCAACCACACAGCCGCGGTCTTCGATCCACAGGTAGCTGCCGTCTTTTTTGCGGCAGCGGTATTCGGTCTGGTAATGGGGCGAGCGACGGTTGATGTAGTCATCGAACAGCGTCATCACCCGGAGGTAGTCGTCGGGGTGGAGGATGTTCTCCCAAGTGAACACGCTGTTCTCCAGGGAGTGGCTGGGGTAACCGAGCATTTCGTACCAGCCCGGGTTACGGTAAACGAACCCGGTATTCGCGTTCCAGTCCCAGACTCCGTCGCTGACCAGTTCCATGATCGCATGCAGAATGTCGGCATTGAGGTCAGTTGAGGGTTTGTTGCCGGATGTATCGTCCATGTGTGTGCTTCCTGCGTGGGCAGGCCCAGAAGGCCATTCAAATTCCCGCCGATACTCCGTGGCTGGCGCTACTGTACAACGGGGCTTGCACGCGTTGAATAGAGAGGCTTTGCGGCTTCAGGGCGTGTGGCGATAGGCTATTACCTAGGCGCCAGCATCCTCGTCCGTGCCTTTCCATCGGCGTTGTGCTGGTAAATCGCTTCAGGCTGGCCTTGCTCGTTGAAAAACACCTGGCCGATCCCCGCCGAGTTCCACAAGCGCTCACCGGCTTGCGCGTGTTCCGGGATATGCGGCACCACCTGCATGTTGCGGCGGCGGGTGAACCCGTTGAGCGGAGAACGCGGCGAGTAGAGCCAGCGGTTGAGGCGGTCGAACCATTCCAGCAGGCGCGGTGGGAATTCGTTCTTGATGCCGCTGCTGGTGATCTGCCAGAGCTTGGGGCCTGCGTTGCGATGACGGATCAGCACTTCGTAGACGAACGAATAGTGTACGTCGCCCGAGAGGATGACGTAGTTACCCGGCGTGCGGGAGTGGCGGAAGATATTCAGGATCACCTCGGCGGCGCCGCGATGCGCCATCCAGTTTTCGGCGTCCACCAGCAGCGGGTAGCCGCACCCACTGAAGACTTTTTGCACGGTCTCGATCAGCTTGACGCCAAAGATCGGCGCGGGGGAGACGATGATCGCGCACGGGTGGTCCAGCAGTTCCTGTTGCAGTTCGCTCAAGGCTTCCCAGTCCAGCAGGCCGGATGGTTGTTTGAGGTTGAATTCGCTGCGCCAGCGCCGGGTGCGGGTGTCGAGCACGACCAGCGCGGGGCTGGTCGGCAGGACGTAATGCCACTGTTGGAAGGTCAATAGCGTTTCGAGCAGTTCATCCTGCGCGCTCGCGTTCAGATGATTGTCGTGCGCCTGGGCGGCAAGCGCCTGTGTCTGGCCGATCAGCTTGGCAAACACATCCGGCTGGTTGCCCCAGCCCTGGCACAGCAGGTAAGCCAGCAACGCGTTACCGATGATGCGTTTGGAGAACGGATGGCCGTAGGCAGTTTCTTCCCACTGGGCACTGAGGTTCCAGTCGTCGGTGATGTCGTGATCGTCGAAGATCATCAACGTGGGCAGATGGGCGAGCACCCGCGCAACGCCGGGCAGGCCGTTGCGGAATTGATCGATCTGCACCTGCTCACGGGCATAACGCTGTTGCGCGTCGGCGCTCAGTTGCGGCGGTTGTGGTGTGATCAGCGTCCAGGGTGTGGGGGACCAGACCAGCAAATACATGGCTATCACTTCGGCGAAGGTCACCAGGTGATTGTCGGCGGTGCTGCTGGTGAAAATCGGCTTCTTCACACCGCCGAAAAAACGCTCGCGCAGGGTCTCGTTGCTGTCCAGCGCGGGCAGCAGTTCGGCCCGATGGTAATAACTGGCGTGATGCCCATAGAGGCTGGCGCTGTTGTCCACCACGGCGCCTTCCAGGTATTCGTCGAACAGCCCCAGGCGCGCGATCAGCCCGTGAATCGCCCTTAGCATCGGCCCGGCGACATCGTCGGCGTACACCTGGTCGCCGCTCATCATCAACAACGCCGGGCGTTGCGCTGGGGTTTGGGCGTCCGCCAGCAGGCGGTCGACGCACAGCAAGCCTTCGTCCGCCGGGTGATGGGGCTTGCGGCAGGAGCCGTGGACCAATTGATGAATACGGCTATGCAGCACGAAACTCGGCGATTGCGCGTCGCAATAGAGCAGGTGCGGTGCCCATTGGGCGATGCCGCGCGCGTCGATCAGCAGGTCGTAGCCGATCACCACGTCCTGGGGCAGGGCCTCGTCCAACGGGATGTCGATCAAGTGGATAAAGGCCTGGCGCCCCACCGGCACGATTTGGCACTGGCCTTGGTCCAGCGAGATATCGCGGGTCTGCTCGGCGACGTGCAGCCTGAGGCTCAAAGGCAGTTCTCGGGTCCCCACCAGCCACATCACCAGGCGCTGGGGTTCAAGGCGCCGCAGCAGCGGGCCAGCGAGGACGTCGGGCAAGGTGCCGGCGTGAGGCATAGGGTTGAACGCTCTGGGCAGGGTGGTTGCGAACGTTAACCCGGGGGATGTCAGTATTTTGTTAAGGTCGGGCGGATCGAAAGGTGGAAGAGACTGCAGGGCTGCAGCCTCTCAATTTGACGACTTAGATGAGGTTTCCACCGCCCAGGCTGTCCAGGCCGCTCGAACGGTTGTCCTTCTTTGGCAGCCGCTCACCACTGAAATCAATGGTCGGCCCCTGAGAGGGCGTTTTTGGGCGAGGACGGTTTTCTTCTGGCGTGTTCAAGTAGGTCTGCAAAAGGGTGTTTTCGAAACTCAGATGACTGGAAAAAATATCCATCACGGTATCCTCTGTAAGTTCAGTTCGCGTCGAAGGCTGTCGACGCGGACCGAAACTACAGAGCGTGGGAAGCCTGAGCTATAAACAAATCGCGTCAAAACGAGACGACGCAGGTGTGGGAATCGTCATTCACCTTGGGCACCCTAAATCGGAACTCCCTGCTGCGGCCCAGCTCACTTTTCGCAACGATTTTTCCGACACCTAACCGCCGCCGAGCCTTCGGCGAAGTGATGTCGCGAAGCTATTAATGCATCGACGCTCCCTGCTGGGTCAGTGCGGTTTGTACGCATTCGAGCAGATGGCGGGTGCTCCACGGCTTGGGCAGGAACCGTACCGATCCCCCCAACTGCGCCGCCAGCCTGGTGTTGCCGGACGTCAGCACCACCGGCACCGCTGGCCAACGATGGGCCACCACTCGACTCAGGTCATAGCCGTTGAGCAATCCAGGCATCTGGATATCACTCACAATCAGGTCCACCGGGTCATCGGCCCGCTCCAGGTAAATCATGCCTTCATCCGCCGAAGGAAACGAGGTGACATGCGCACCGAAATCCTCCAGTACGTCGACCATTAACGCGCGAATGATTTCGTCGTCTTCCAGCACTAAAATCGATGGCTGAGCCATGATCCTTACTCCACCATCAGGGTTCAGTAGGGTGGAGTGGGGCGCAGCGCATTAGGTTCGATCAGATATGCCTGGAACGATGGATGGTCGTTCTGAGGGACCCGGTTGCGTATTGACCGGGTGCTGCTGCACGATACCGGCGCTTTTCCACCTACCACCGGCCTGCTTCCCAC
Organism: Pseudomonas sp. PSPC3-2; assembly: GCF_049897085.1. Classification (NCBI taxonomy): domain Bacteria; kingdom Pseudomonadati; phylum Pseudomonadota; class Gammaproteobacteria; order Pseudomonadales; family Pseudomonadaceae; genus Pseudomonas; species Pseudomonas sp. PSPC3-2. The sequence goes on along the minus strand of NZ_JAFCVO010000004.1, from coordinate 234,845 downwards.
AGGCCGTGACATAAGGCCGTCAACCGTGACCACTCGGCCGCGCAGATCGACCGGGATGACCCGTGGTTCAGGGCGCTGGCATCGGTGGTGACGGCATGGACCGAAGCGGTGATCTGGATGGGCATGCGCTCCTGACAAACCGGCATAATCACCCGTATCACCCGATGTGGAGCCCTTATGAAATACCGCGCCTTACTGACCTTCGCCCTGATCCTCAACACCGGCGCGGCCTGCGCCGCCGGCGATGCCGAAGCGGGCGGCAAGCTCTTCGCCAAAACCTGCGGCGGCTGCCATAACATCGGCGAGGGCGCGCGCGGCGGCTTTGGCCCCGAACTCAACGGCATCATCGGCAGGCCTGCCGGCACTACCGCCGACTATCAGTATTCGGATGCGATGAAAAACTCCGGGGTGGTCTGGACCCGCGAAAAACTCGCGGCCTATATCGAGGCGCCGAAGAAGGTAGTGAGCGGCACTCGCATGATCTTCTGGGGCATCAGCGATCAGGAAAAAATCGACAACATCCTGGCGTATCTGGAGATGTTTCAACCCCAGTGATTCTGACCTCGTGTGGGAGTTGTCGAGCCCCACATGAAACCTGCGTCGTTCTGAAGTTCCTATACTTAACCGCCCAGCTGCCTATTCTGCTGCGGAACATTCCGTACAAACACCGGCCCAGTTAGCACTTACTTTCACACCAATAAGAACATCCCCTGTGAGGGCATGTGAGTTATACCCTGCAGCCAAAACTGACAGGCAAGTAGGACCGTTCTGATTTCTATCTGATCCCCTCTATAAGCAGCAGAGCGTTTGCTACGGTCGCGAAAAAACGCGATGGAAATGCTAAATGCTGACGTTCCATACGCTATGGAAAAACCATCCGGAAATCTTCGGAGACGCCGCCCCGTGCCGAACCCACTTCTTCAAGGTTTTTTTGGCACCGGGGCAATGAAACGTTCGGTAACCGTAGTGGTGACCACATTGATTTATGGAATGGGCGGCGATTGACGGATTGGCTGAGCTATCCGCGAATTCAGTTGGCGTTCTCGATCAAAGGGATCGTTCTCGGATTGTCACCAGTCAAGGGAGATTTGGTGTTGGAGCGTTATATGAAGGTCTGTAAGGGGGGCGTGTTCGTGTTTTTGGTGGTTGCCGTGGCGGTTGCGGTGTTCAACGGGGTGGTGGTCGCGGTGTCGGCGTACTTTGGGCCGTTCTATGAGGGGGATGCGGAGCAGACTCGGAATTTTGGGATTTGGTTGTTGGGGAATGGCGTCACTGTCGTGGGGGCGGTTGTGGGTGGGGTGGTTTGGTATTGCCGGTATTTGGGGCGGCCGCGGGGCTGATGGCCTGCGCCCATATTTGACGGTGTGCATCCATTGAATCAGGCATGCCTGCAGTAAAAAAGACCTTGGGACGCCAAGGTCTTTTTTTGCCCGCTGATCAGGTCAGTAGGTGCTTGGAAATCCGGAGCGAAAGTCCCGGACGATTCCACGGAATAGGCCACGCTGTTTTTGTACGGCAGCGAGGGCGAAGTCGACCATGGGCCTGTCCTGTGTATGACGTTTTGCTCGCAGATCTGTATCTAACGCGCGCTTGTCGCACGCCCTACCATGGCGCTCGACACGACAACGTTGGCCAAGGGGCTTTCGCCGACAACACCCTCATTCAGGAGCTGCACGATGCCCGCACTGTCCAACTGGCTTGCCTATGGCCTGATCTCACTGGGCATGGTGCTGACGCCCGGGCCGAACATGATTTACCTCATTTCCCGCTCGATTTGCCAGGGGCGCACGGCCGGTTTGATTTCCCTGGGCGGGGTGGCGTTGGGTTTTATCGTTTACATGCTGTGCGCGGCGTTGGGTATCACCGCATTGGTCATTGCGGTTCCCTTGGCATACGACGCGCTGCGACTCGGCGGGGCGTTGTATCTGGTCTACCTGGCCTGGCAGGCGGTCAAGCCGGGTGGTCGTTCGCCTTTTCAGGTGCGGGACTTGCCCCAGGACAGCCCGCGCAAGCTGTTCATGATGGGCTTTGTGACCAACCTGCTGAACCCTAAAGTCGCGGTGATGTATCTGTCGCTGCTGCCGCAGTTCATCGACCCGAACGGCCACGGCAGTGTGCTGACGCAATCTTTGGTGCTGGGTTTTACGCAGATTTTCATTAGCGTGGGCGTCAACGCAATGATTGCCATGATGGCGGGCTCCATCGCGGTGTTTTTCGTCACCCGGCCCGGTTGGCAGGTGGCGCAGCGCTGGCTGATGGGCTCAGTGCTGATGGGCTTGGCCGTGCGTATGGCGGTTGACGGGCGGCGGTAATTGGGCAGGCGCTATTGACGCTGGCCGGCACGCTGATCACCGATTCACTGGATGTCTTTCAAATAGTCCTTGAGGGTGGTTAGCGGCGCGGGCAGTGCATCGAGTTGACGGACGTTTTGCACGTCAGTCGCCAACCGCCGCAATTCCCGCCCCAGCACCGTCTGGGCGCCGCCCACTGTATCCAGCGCCTGCACCGCGCACTCCTCGATCTTGAGTTGAATCGCAGGCAGATCCCCCCGTCGCACCAATAACCCAAACACTTCCCGCTCGTACCCGTCCATCACCAGATCGTCACGCAAAACCGGGCTGCCGCCGTCGGTCTCGTGCACCAGTTTCAGTGCGAAGAGCGCAACCGCTTCCAGCGTCAATTCCATGGTCTCGCTTCCTCAGGCTTTGGTGGGGAGGGCGATGATCACTGTTCTGCGCCGGAAAAAAAAGACCCACGCGTCAGCGCTCCAGGATCAGTTCCACGCGGCGGTTGCGGCAGCCTGGTTGCGGGTGACCTCCGCCATGCTCGCGTTTTCCACTTCAGCGCAATCAGGGCGCGCGGTGGCGCGGCAGCTTAATATCGCCAATGGCGAGGCGTTGGGCTGCGGATGGCGTGTAACCAGCGGATTGTTGGGTTTCTTAACCGCATTGGCGGTAACCAATTGTATGGGCCGGATGGGCGGACGCTGCGAAGAGACTCAGAACTTCACGTTGAAGCCGGCATACATCGCCCGAGGCGCCGCCGGGGTGATGGTTTGCGGATTGGATAGCCCAAGCGACGGGATGTCGCCAACGGCGGCGAACGTACCGTAGGTGGCATATTTGCGATCAAGGGCATTGTCCAGTTTCGCGAAGAGTTTGATTGTTTGGGTAAGCTGATAATCGCTGTGGACATTGAACACCGCGTACCCGGCCAACTTGGCGTTCTGGTTTGAATCGTCGCCAACGTAATACTGGCTACTGTTGGCGATCATGTCTGCGCCGAGGGTCAAGGCAGGTGTCAATTTATAATCCCCGCCCATCTTCAATTGCCATGGCGAAATACCGGGGATTTTTTCGCCTCGGGCGACAGCAATATTGCCGTTGGCATCGGCTTGAGGATTGTTGGCCGACGTCAGGCTCAGGTTGGATTGGTAGGTTGCATCGACATAGGCCAGCGTCGTGTAGGCAGACCAGTCGGAAGTTCGGTACTGGACGTAGGCATCGATACCCTGGCGACGGGTTTTGCCCGCATTCACATAGTAGCCATAGCCTGGGACCAGGCTGCTGGGCTGGCTGACGATGTCATCGGTGTTGTTAGTCCGGAAAGCGCCGAGTTTCCAGTCAATCGTCGAGTCGGCGCCCACCGTGCTGTGACCACGAAGACCTGCCTCGTATGTTTTTGAGACCACCTGTTTCAGGGTTGGGTCTGACACCAGGAAGCCTTCGAGCAAGCAGGGTTTCGCCGGGTTTGCGCAACCCAGTTCGAGCGGTGTGGGCGCGCGGTTGGCTTCGGAGTAGCCGCCGTACACGGTCAGGTCTGGCGTCAGCTTGTAGGTGAGGCCTGTGAGTGGGTTCAAGCGAGCGTAGCGATGATCACCGGTGAGTTCAGGCGAGTTGCCCAGCGCGTCACTCAGGTTGATCTGAGCGATATTCAGCCGCGCACCGAGCGTGGCCGACAGGCGATCAGTGATGTCGAGCGTATCGGAGGAAAACAGCCCCTGATAGGTATTCTTCGCGCTTAGCCTGACCGGTTGAATCAAGCCATCGCTGGTCTGATAAGTGATTCCGGAGCCGATTACGTAAGGATCTATCGTGGTGTCCGGTATCGTCCCGAGTTCATTGCTTCCGGAAAACGACAGGCTGGAATAATCGATGTTGGCACCTGCCACGAAATGATTGTTCAGCTTTAGGAGCGAGCCGTCATACGTGGTCTGGAGAGAGACGCCGACGGTGTCGGAGTCGACGTGAGTGCGGTCTATCGACCCGGCGATCCCCTGGTTCAATCCGCTGCCAGGCAGCAAGTTCGATGCTAGGTTTTCTCCGCTCCTGGCGTTCTGCGCGGCCGCGTCGCCAAGGCATAACTGCGTGGGATCGCCCGTACATGCCGCCACATCGGAGGTGTTGCCATCGACATGTTTCTGGTCGAAATGGCGCACGTAGATATTGCTTTGCACCGCCCAGTCGTCATTGATCGATACCTTGCCGTTAAGGCCGATCATCAACATGTTGTTTTCGGTTGTCTGGGGAAACGTGTAGACGCTTGAGTATCTACGCGCCAGTTCCTCGACCGGGGTCGGGCCAATGACCCCCAGCGTGTTCGACGCGCCCGAGAGGCTTAGATGGAACTCACGCTCGTCGTCCTTGTAGCCAAGGTCGGTGTAGAACCGCTTGATCCTCGAAGAGGAGTGATCACGCCAGCCGTCTTCATGGATTTCTTCACCGGAGGTGTAGAAGGCCCAGTTGTCTTTTTGGGCACCGTATTGCAGAGAGCTGCCGAGGCGTCCGAACGACCCTCCTGTGACCTCGGCTTCCAGTCCGTCATAGGTGAAGCCGTTCTTGAGTTGCAGATTGATCGCCCCGCCGAGGGCGTTGAGTCCGAAGACCGGATTGCTGGTCCATACGTCAGCACGGTCAATGGCCACGGTGGGCACCAGGTCAAAATTCACGGTATCGCCGAACGCTTCGTTGATACGCACGCCGTTCATATAAACGGCCAGCCCCTGCGGGGTTCCTTGCGTAGCGGAGGCCCTGAAGCCACGCAGATTGATGTCCTGCGAGAACGGGTTGCCCTGGACATCGGAGATCTGAAGGCCTGGGGTCTGTTGAGAGAGCGTGTCCAAGACTGAGGCTGATTTATTGCGGTCGAAATCATCGGCAATCAGCGATTGAGTATCGGTCGGCACTTTATCCCGATCGATTGAGTCGCCGGCTACCGGAGAACTGCCGATGACTTGGATCGTCGGCAATTCCGTTTCTTGCGCGTGCGCGACAATGGGGACGCAAATGCAGGCCGAGCAGAGGAGCATACGTTTTAACGTCTGGTGCATGGTCGGCCTGCGTATTTGTTTTTATTTTTTCGCAATTTACCAATACGTATAACCCCGGACGTCGGGGGGCACTTGATAAAGCGCGAGGGGGTATGAAAACCATATTCCTGACGTGACAAATACGTCAACGCCTCTTTGCAAAATCACGACCTATTAATAGGGGAGTTAAGACTTTTGGATGAGGCGAAGGGGGGCGCGTCTCTTACACTATTATTTTCGGTGTGGCAGTAATAAGGATGAGGAGGTTAGTTAGCTAACTACAGTCGCCAAGGTTTCCTTTCTATTATGCCCATGGCGGGCGATTGCGTATTCGCCGTCTACCCGTACAAATTTCCGCCCGCGCCAGGGGCGGGCGCCGAGGTTCTGAATCTCCCAGGTTTTCTGAAGCGTCTCACCTTGCAGCACCACGGTTTGGCCTGGGGTGGTGACATCTGCGTTGAAGATGGCTATGTCGTTGGTGTCACGCAGGCCGGTGGCGCGATGGGTGCGCTCAGAAAGGCATCGCCTAGCGGAGCGTTCTGCCCGTCTTGAAGTGGATGGGGTTTATGGCGCACTTACGTTTTTTTCTGCGTCTGTGGAAAACTATCCTGAGCGTGAATAAAATCGCGTGCTCCTCAATCCGCCAGACGCTATTTTAAATGAACGGGTCAAACCTTAAAGTTACCTATTTGCTGCTGGAGCACGTTTCCTAGGGTCGCCAAGTTACTGCTTGAATGGGCAGTTTTCTCGCACGATAAAGCTGAGTCATCCGCAATATCGCGAACTGAAGTAACACTACGGTTGATTTCTTCAGCCACACAACTTTGTTCCTCACCTGCAGTTGCGATTTGCCTTACCATCTGCTGGATGTTGTCAATCATCTCCACGATGGTGTCAACCGAGTTTCCGGTGTTTGAAACCTGTATGACGGTTTCATCAGTCAGACCGCGACAGACTTCCATCATCTCGGCAGCTTCTTCAGCTATTTTTTGCAGATTGGCGGTCAGCGTTCCAATCTCTAGGGTCGCGCCCTGAGTTCGTTTGGCAAGCGTTCTCACCTCATCGGCTACCACCGCAAACCCTCGACCAGCATCGCCCGCCCTAGCCGCTTCGATAGCCGCATTTAGCGCCAACAAGTTGGTTTGATCAGCGACGGAGGTGATGACTTGCAATACACCGCCTATATTCAAACTCTCCTTTTTGAGTTGTGCCATCGCTGCGGCAGATTTTGCCACTTCAGAGGCCAGACGTTTTATCTGGTTGATTGCGTCTTTCGCCATGGTGCCACCGGCCTGCGCTTGAAGGTTAGCGCTGAGTGCAGCATGGGCTGCTGCTTCGGAGTTGCGCGCAACTTCAAGGGTGGTTGCTACCATTTCGTGGATCGCGGTCGCGACTTGGTCGATTTCAATTCTCTGGCTTTCTACACCGACACGGGTCTGCTCTGTCGCAGAGGAAAGCTCCACAGCCGCAGTAGAGATAACTTCCGATGAAGTATTGACCTGGCTAATAAGCAAGCTCAGGCGTGACTGCATTTCACTTAAGGAGGACAGCACGCTACCAGTCACTGACATTTTTGCTTCGGAAATCGGGCGCAAGTCACCACTGGCAACGCGCTGAGCGATTGTCGACAAGACGGTGGGCTCTGCACCAAGGGCACGTGATAGTCCACGAACTATTAGAATAGTAAGCGCCACCCCTATGACAATCGCTATCGCGCAAAAAAGCATCATGAAATTCCGATTGTTTTTATATTCAGCCTGCGAGTCACTAACACTAATCTGTGCGCTCTTTGAGTTGAAGTCCTTGTAGTTGTTGACGCTGGCCACCAATTTTTTTAGGAGTGGCAAACATTCGTTATTCATCATGTTAATGGCTGCGCTATTATCGCCACTCATGGCCAGTCGCGTAATCTCTAAGGCGACAGGGCCATAGACTTTCTCAATTTTCTCAATCTCAGCAAGCAAGTTTCGGGCAGTATCACTATTGGCAGATGGAGGCAATGCGTTTACTCCAGCTACTAATTCCGACAAAAGCCTTTTAACGTTCTGATGTTCGGCGTTTATGCTGTCGGCCTCAGACTGTCGGTCAGTTGCAGAGGTGACCAGTACAAGATTGCGCGCTGAAATAGCACGTTGCTGCGCAGCGAGCAGCAAATCATTCATCAAACCCATGCGCATATCCAAACCATCGACATAGCTTGAGAAACGCAGGTTCGACTCATTTAAGCTAATGACTGATAACGCAGAAGCCATTAATATAATGAATACCATTGTTCCAAAGCCTAACATCAACTTTGTTCTTACCAATAAGGTAGTTAACATGTAGGTATTCCTCTCGCTTTCAGTCTTTCTTGTGGCGCAACTAGGAGTATGGCGTATTGACACTATGCGGCTTGCGGTGCGAGTATTTCAAGGGGTAAATCCAGTTTTGATAAGAAATCTATCATTTAAAAAACAAACAACTCAATCGAATTGCTTGTGTGATCTGCTGATATCTATTCGAATACGCCCTGTGTCCCTGGTTGTGCACTTGCTGTGCAAGTATTCTTGTGAATAAGAAGCGCTCTATATTTAACTTGGTTGTACTTAATTGGCTCCCATAACGGGGCATTGGTTAAATGCCCCACAGCAAAGCCCACTCCGGTGGGCTTTTTTGCGCTGGGTGGTTTGAGTCCGTGTCCGTTCAGGCGTCAAATGGGGGAATCGGGGTCAGTCCCCTGATTGTTCGACAACGCCTTGCCGCTACTTGGATTATTTGTTCGTCTGACAAACCAATAGGTGTTTTAGCGCAGTAATGGTCAGAACCTGAGTTCTGCGTACCGTCCGAGAGCATCGTGGATCAATATTTCGCAAATACCGAACCTCGCCTTCTGTTCAGATATTGGGGCAAGGCAGATCCAGATAAAGTCTTTTCGCATATAAAGGCCGGAAAAGAGCCACCATCACGATTTTAGGATTCTACGTCGATTTCAGAAAAGTAGCTCAGGTCTATACCGGCTAGGAATTCACGTAGAGGCGCGATTTAGGGCTCATGTTTTGATCTACCGAACATTCGTCGGAGTTTTACACCCCCGGCCGATAGCGAACGCTCAGTCAAGCACGCTATCCGGATGAAACGTTAATCGATCTTCGTCCGCAGCGCGTAACGCAGCATCCCCATCCAGATAGTACTCGTCTAATTGGGGCGGTGTGACATGGGTGCCCGACAGCATGGCGTGAATCTGTCCTCGGTGATGGATCTGATGCTGAAACAGGTGTAGCAGCAGGCGGTCAACTTGCTCCATAACGACTCCCTGAGCCCTAACAACGCCTACCAGATGGCTCAATGTGCGCTCGTCCAAGTGTTCACAAAAGGCTACCAGCCGCTCGTCCACAGTCGATTGAAGCTGCGCGCTCTGTGCTAGCGACATGTCTCCAGGAAGCTCTTGGCGTTGCGCTTCCAAGTCGGCGTTTAATGCCGCCAGATAGAACTGGTCTACATCCAGTATATGCAGCAGTGTTCGCTCTATTGAGGGAAAGAAGCCCGTTCTGGTGGCGACATATTCCTCATGACTCAACGCCAGGCATGCCGAAAGCAATCGCCGATTCGACCACCTGTTATTTTGTGCCTGCGCCAAGAAGTAGTTCACTCGGGATTACCTAGTGGATTCGTTTGGGGTTCAAGGATAGGCCATACCCCCGCAATCCCAAAACCCACACCTCCGCCCATCCAGGAGGTGTCCAATGATCAACCTACCCCTCAACAAAACCCTAGGTGTCATCACCTTTTCCACCTGTGGCAAACAGCCCAACCTTCACCGGCTATTCCGCGTCAATTCCGGCGTGCCCATCCGCGATGCCCTGGAGCATGCCTCCGAGTTGCTGCGCTGTTCAAAACTGCTGGCGTTGGATGCCGCCATGGACACGGGCGCGGATCGTTATGCCTGGGCGGCGCATTATTTGGGGGAGATGGCGAAGGCGGTGGTGGATGATTTGGCGAATGGGGTGTTGCCCAATGGGGTGATGGAGGAGGGTGACGTGGCGGGTATTTAGTCTGGTGGTTTGAGGGCGTTGCGGCTGACGCTATCGCAGGCAGCCAGCTCCCACAACGGGCCGTGTTTCAAGTTGAGGGAGCGGTGGCCAGGGATTTTGTCGGTTGCCCACTTTTCGACAGGCGAAAAAAAAGACCTTGAATTTCAAGGTCTTTTTTTAAGATGGTGCCCCGAGGGAGAATCGAACTCCCACTTCTTTCGAAAACGGATTTTGAATCCGCCGCGTCTACCAATTCCGCCATCAGGGCTCAATGGCGGCGAAGTATAGAGATGAGATTACCGTTGGTCAATCACGTTTCATGGTCAATTTTGACTATTTCCGCTAGACTTCCCGGCCCTGCTAGACGAACCCCATCATGCGCGTTGCTGACTTTACTTTTGAGCTCCCTGATTCGCTGATCGCTCGCCACCCTTTGGCCGAGCGTCGCGCCAGTCGACTGCTGACCCTGGACGGGGTGAGTGGTGCCCTCGCACACCGTCAATTCACTGATTTGCTTGAGCATTTACGCCCAGGCGATTTGATGGTGTTCAACAATACCCGTGTGATTCCGGCGCGGCTGTTTGGCCAGAAAGCCTCCGGCGGCAAGCTGGAAATTCTGGTGGAGCGGGTGTTGGACAGCCATCGCGTGCTGGCCCATGTGCGTTCCAGCAAGTCGCCGAAACCGGGTTCGACCCTGCTGATCGATGGCGGTGGCGAAGCCGAGATGGTGGCGCGCCATGATGCGTTGTTCGAGCTCAAGTTTGCCGAGGAAGTGTTGCCGCTGCTGGAACGCGTCGGCCATATGCCGTTACCTCCTTATATAGACCGCCCCGACGAAGACTCGGACCGCGAGCGCTATCAGACGGTCTACTCCCAGCGCCTCGGCGCCGTGGCCGCGCCGACGGCCGGGCTGCATTTTGACCAGCCGTTGCTGGATGCGATCACCGCCAAGGGCGTCGAGACTGCGTATGTGACCCTGCACGTGGGGGCCGGGACGTTTCAGCCGGTGCGTGTGGATAACATCGAAGACCACCATATGCACAGCGAATGGCTGGAAGTCAGCCAGGACGTCGTGGACGCGGTCAACGCGTGCAAGGCGCGCGGCGGACGGGTTATTGCCGTGGGCACCACCAGCGTGCGTTCCCTGGAAAGCGCGGCGCGTGATGGCGTGCTCAAGCCGTTCAGTGGCGACACCGATATCTTTATTTACCCTGGCCGGCCGTTTCATGTGGTCGATGCCCTGGTGACCAACTTCCATTTGCCGGAATCCACGCTGTTGATGCTGGTGTCGGCATTTGCCGGTTATCCGGAAACCATGGCTGCTTATCAGGCCGCCATCGACAATGGATACCGTTTTTTCAGCTACGGTGATGCGATGTTTATCACCCGTAATCCGGCGCCGACTGCCCCTAAAGACGCGGGCCCCGAGGAACAACTATGAGCCGTATGTCGTTTGAATTGCTGGCCACTGACGGCAAAGCCCGTCGCGGTCGCCTGACGTTCCCACGCGGCACCGTCGAGACCCCGGCATTCATGCCTGTGGGCACCTACGGCACCGTCAAAGGCATGATGCCGCGCGACATCGTCGCCACCGGCGCCGAGATCATCCTCGGCAACACCTTCCACCTGTGGCTGCGCCCGGGCACGGAAGTGATCAAGAAGCACGGCGACCTGCATGACTTCATGAAGTGGCAAGGCCCGATCCTCACTGACTCGGGTGGTTTCCAGGTGTTCAGCCTGGGCGCGATGCGCAAGATCAAGGAGGAGGGCGTGACCTTCGCCTCGCCGGTCGACGGTTCCAAAGTGTTCATGGGCCCGGAAGAGTCGATGCAGGTCCAGCGCGACCTGGGCTCCGACATTGTGATGATTTTTGACGAATGCACGCCGTACCCGGCTGATGAAGACGTCGCGCGGGTTTCCATGGAGTTGTCGCTGCGTTGGGCCCAGCGCTCGAAGAACGCCCACGGCGACAACACCGCGGCGCTGTTCGGTATCGTCCAGGGCGGCATGCATGAAAGCCTGCGTAAACGCTCGCTGGAAGGCTTGGACAAGATCGGCTTCGACGGTCTGGCCATCGGCGGTCTGTCGGTAGGTGAGCCCAAGCACGAGATGATCAAGGTGCTGGATTACCTGCCGGGCCTGATGCCGGCTGACAAACCTCGTTACCTTATGGGCGTTGGCAAACCGGAAGATCTCGTAGAGGGTGTGCGCCGCGGTGTGGACATGTTCGATTGCGTGATGCCAACCCGTAATGCCCGCAATGGGCATCTGTTCATCGATACAGGCGTGCTGAAGATCCGTAACGCGTTCCATCGCCATGATGATTCGCCGCTCGATCCCACCTGTGACTGCTACACCTGCCAGAACTTCTCCCGTGCTTATCTGCACCATCTGGACAAGTGCGGGGAAATGCTGGGTAGCATGTTGAATACCATCCACAATTTGCGTCACTACCAAGTCCTGATGGCTGGTTTGCGCGAGGCTATTCAACAGGGTACATTGGCCGCCTTCGTCGATGCCTTCTATGCCAAGCGCGGGCTCCCTGTGCCGCCCTTGGACTGAGTTTTCCGACCCTAAGATTCACTATTTGCAACTGGAGTGCTAAATGAGCTTTTTTATCTCTAACGCCATGGCTGATGCCGCTGCGCCTGCTGCTGCCGGCCCCCTGGGCGGTGGTTTCGAGTGGATTTTCCTGGTCGGCTTCCTGGTCATCTTCTACCTGATGATCTGGCGTCCACAGGCCAAGCGCGCCAAAGAGCAGAAAAACCTGCTCGGCAGCCTGCAAAAAGGTGACGAAGTTGTGACGACCGGCGGTATCGCGGGCAAGATCACCAAGGTTTCCGACGCTTTCGTGGTTCTGGAAGTCTCCGACACCGTAGAAATGAAGTTCCAGAAGGGCGCCATCGCCGCCACGTTGCCTAAAGGCACGCTCAAAGCGATCTAAGTTCCAACCTTTACCAATCGACGGGGCGCGCAAGGCGCCCCGCGTTATAAGCGGGCGGCGTGATGCTGAACAAATACCCTCTGTGGAAATACCTACTGATCCTGGCGGTGCTGGCGATCGGTTTTATTTATTCCGCTCCCAATCTCTATCCTGATGACCCTGCGATCCAGATCTCTGGCGCCAGCACTTCGCTGAAGGTCAATCAGGCTGACCTGGAACGCGCGAGCAAAGCGCTCACCGATGCGGGTATCCAGGTTAAAGCGGCAACCTTGGCAGCTGATGCGAAGGGCGGCTTGTTGCGCCTGACCAAGCAAGAAGACCAGTTGCCGGCCAAAGACGTCGTGCGCAAGGCCATGGGTGACGACTATGTTGTCGCGCTCAACCTGGCACAGACCACGCCAAAATGGCTGCGCAGCATTGGTGCGCACCCGATGAAGCTGGGTCTGGACTTGTCCGGTGGTGTTCACTTCCTGCTGGAAGTCGACATGGACAAGGCCCTCGACGCGCGCCTGAAAGTCTACGAAGGCGACGTGAAGAGCCTGCTGCGTAAAGAGAAGTTGCGTTATCGCAGCCTGCCGCAGCTCAACGGTGCCATCCAGCTGGGCTTCTCTGACGAGGCCGCGCGCGAACAGGCCCGTGCGCTGATCCGCAAGAACTTCAACGATTTCGACATCGTACCGGCCGACCTCAACGGTCAACCTGTACTGCGTCTGGCGATGACCCCGGCCAAGCTGGCGGAAATCCGCGAATACTCCATCAAGCAGAACTTGACCACGGTACGTAACCGCGTCAACGAACTGGGTGTGGCCGAGCCGATCGTTCAGCGCCAGGGTGCCAACCGCATCGTGGTTGAGCTGCCGGGCGTGCAGGACACCGCTGAAGCCAAGCGCATCCTCGGTAAGACAGCCAACCTGGAATTCCGTCTGGCCGCCGAGCCGGGTGCTTCCAAAGCCACTTCCGAGACCTTCGAGTTCCGTGAAGGCAACCGCCCTGCGGCGCAGATCGAGCGTGGCTTGATCATCACCGGCGACCAGGTGACTGACGCCAAGGCCGGTTTCGGCGAGCACGGTACGCCTGAAGTGAACATCCGCCTGGATGGCCACGGCGGCGAACTGATGAGCCGCGCCACGCGCAGCAACGTCGGTCGCAGCATGGCGGTGATCTTCATCGAGCAACGCCCGATCACCACCTACACCAAGCAAATGGTCAACGGCGTCGAGAAAGACGTGCCGGTGCAGACCTTCAAGGAAGAGAAGAAGATCATCAGCCTGGCGACCATCCAGTCGCCGCTGGGTGCTCAATTCCGCATCACCGGCCTGAACGGCCAGGGCGAATCGTCCGAGCTGGCCCTGCTGCTGCGTGCCGGTGGCCTGGCTGCGCCGATGTACTTCGCTGAAGAGCGCACCATCGGCCCGAGCCTGGGTGCCGACAACATCACCAAGGGTGTCGATGCGGCCTTGTGGGGCATGCTGTTCGTGTCGCTGTTCATCATCGCCATCTACCGCTTCTTCGGCATCATCGCTACCGTGGCCCTGGCGGGCAACATGGTGATGCTGCTGGCCTTGATGTCGCTGCTGGGTGCTACGCTGACCCTGCCAGGTATCGCCGGTATCGTGCTGACCATGGGTATGGCGGTGGACGCCAACGTGCTGATCTTCTCGCGGATTCGTGAAGAGATCGCCGCTGGCATGACCGTGCAGCGTGCAATCAACGAAGGCTTCGGCCGGGCATTTACCGCGATTCTCGACTCCAACCTGACCACATTGCTGGTCGGCGGGATTCTCTTTGCCATGGGTACCGGCCCGGTCAAAGGTTTTGCGGTGACCATGTCCCTCGGTATCTTTACCTCGATGTTCACGGCCATCATGGTGACCCGCGCAATGGTCAACCTGATCTTTGGCGGGCGTGACTTCAAGAAGTTGTGGATTTAAGGGGCTGCCATGTTACGTACAATCAACTTCATGGGCGTTCGCAATATTGCGTTCGGCGTCACTGTGCTCCTTACCGTTCTGGCGTTGTTCAGCTGGTTCCATAAGGGCCTTAACTACGGTCTGGACTTCACCGGCGGTACGCTCATCGAGCTGACCTACGAGAAGCCAGCCGACGTTAGCCAGGTGCGCAGCGAGCTGGTCAAGGCCGGCTATCACGAAGCTATCGTGCAGAGCTTCGGTGCGACCACCGACCTGCTGGTGCGCATGCCGGGCGAAGACCCGCAACTGGGTCATCAGGTCGCCGAGGCCTTGCAGAAGGTCGGCGGTGATAACCCAGCGTCGGTCAAGCGCGTCGAGTTCGTCGGCCCGCAAGTGGGTGAAGAGCTGCGCGACCAGGGTGGTCTCGGCATGCTGATGGCGCTCGGCGGCATCATGATCTACCTGGCTTTCCGCTTTCAGTGGAAGTTCGGGGTTGGCGCCATTGTGTCGCTGATCCATGACGTGGTGGTAACCGTGGGTATCCTGGCGTACTTCCAGATCACCTTCGACCTGACCGTACTGGCTGCCGTGCTGGCGATCATTGGTTACTCCCTCAACGACACCATCGTGGTATTCGACCGGGTTCGAGAGAACTTCCGGGTACTGCGCAAGGCGACGCTGATCGAGAACATCAACATCTCCACCACTCAGACCCTGTTGCGGACCATGGCGACGTCGATCTCCACCTTGCTGGCGATCGCGGCACTGATGATCTTTGGTGGTGACAACCTGTGGGGCTTCTCCCTGGCGCTGTTTATCGGCGTTCTGGCGGGCACCTACTCGTCGATCTACATCGCCAACGTGGTGCTGATCTGGCTGAACCTCAACAGCGAAGACCTGATCCCTCCGGCCGCGACTGGCAAGGAGGTCGACGACCGCCCTTGATGGGTGAGCGTTGATTTGTTGTTACAAAGAAGGCGCGAGTATTGAACTCGCGCCTTTTTTTTTGCTCCAAGGCTGGGTATAGCGCGGATCTTTCGGTCCGTTTGTGATGGTCAGGAGGTTCAACGTGAACAAGTCGTTGCTGGTTGGTGCGGTATTGGGTGCTGTCGGTGTGACTGCCGGGGGTGCTGTTGCCACCTATAGCCTGGTAAAAAGCGGCCCTGAGTATGCGCAAGTGCTGGCGGTGCAGCCGGTGAACACCCAGATTAAGACGCCTCGCGAGGTCTGCAAGGACGTCGCAGTGACCCGGCAGAAGCCGGTGCAGGATCAACACCAGATCGTTGGTACGGTGGTCGGTGCGCTGGCGGGTGGCCTGTTGGGTAACCAGGTCGGTGGCGGTAACGGTAAGAAACTGGCCACCGTAGCCGGTGCGGTCGGTGGCGGCTACGCCGGTAACAAGGTTCAGGAAGGCATGCAGAACCGCGATACCTACACCACCACGCAAACCCGTTGTAACACCGTCAACGACATCAGCGACAAGGTTGTCGGCTATGACGTGCGTTACACCTTGGGTGGCAAGGAAGGTACGGTGCGCATGGATCGTGATCCAGGCGGTCAGATCCCGGTCGATAAAGAGGGGCGTTTGATTCTCGGTCAGAACCAGCCGTAATTCCGGGCCTGGCGCAGTTCACAATGTGGGGAGGGGGCTTGCCCCCGATGGCGGTGTGTCAGTCAGTCTATCTGTAGCTGAAACTCCGATATCCGGGGCAAGCCCCCTTCCACGGTTGGCTTGTGGTGTTGCTGGTATTTAAGTTAACGCCAAATTCCAGGCATAAAAAAAGCACCCCGAGGGGTGCTTTTTTGTGCTCGCTCGCTCGCTTAGCGCTTCAGCGAAGCCGGCAGGTGCGGCTGGATCGCCGTCAATACTGCCTTGAAGCATTTGGTGTTACCGGCAACCACGTGGCCCTTTTCCAGGAAGTCGTGACCACCAGTGAAGTCGCTCACCAGGCCGCCGGCTTCTTGGATCAGCAGCGCGCCCGCCGCCATGTCCCACTCGGACAGGCCCGATTCCCAGAATGCATCAAAACGACCGGCGGCCACGTAGGCTAGGTCCAGGCTGGCTGCACCGGCGCGGCGGATGCCGGCGGTCTGGCCAACCAGGGCGCGGAACATGCCCAGGTAGTTGTCCAGGTTGTCCATCTGGTCGTCACGGAATGGGAAGCCGGTGCCCAGCAGGGCGCCGTCCAGGCTGGTGCGGCCGCTGACGCGCAGGCGACGACCGTTCAACTGGGCTCCACGGCCACGGCTGGCGGTGAATTCTTCCTGGCGAACCGGGTCCAGCACAACGGCGTGTTCCAGGCGGCCACGGTATTTGCAGGCGATGCTCACGGCAAAGTGCGGGATGCCGCGCAGGAAGTTGGTGGTGCCATCCAGTGGGTCGATGATCCACAGGTAGTCTTCGCCTTCGCCGCTGCCTTTATGCATGCCGGTTTCTTCGCCGAGAATGCTGTGGGTAGGGTAGGCCTTGCGCAGGGCGTCGATGATTTTCTGCTCGGCGGCGCGATCCACCTCGGATACATAATCCTTGGCGTCTTTTTCGTCGACCTTGATGGTATCCAGGCGCTCGATGGAGCGGAAGATCAATTCACTGGCGCTGCGGGCGGCGCGCAGCGCGATATTCAGCATGGGCTGCATGGATGTGTCACCTAAGGTTGTTAAAGAAAGCCGAGCATTCTAGCAGAAACTTTCTTCAGGTGAAGGACGACGTGAGCTTTCATGGCATAACCTTAGGCTGTTCTGTAAGATTTGCTCCCCTTTCCCGTGTCCGAGAGCGCCTCCCTTGCTGCAAAACATTCGTGTCGTCTTGGTCAATACCAGTCATCCCGGCAATATCGGCGGGGTGGCGCGAGCCATGAAAAACATGGGGCTGACGCGCCTGGTGCTGGTCGAGCCGCGCGTGTTCCCGCACCACGAGGCCGATGCCCGTGCCTCTGGCGCCAATGACATCCTTGAAAATGCCCAGGTCGTCGCCACCCTGGAAGATGCATTGGTCGGCTGCAACCTGGTGCTTGGCACCAGCGCCCGCGACCGTCGAATCCCTTGGCCATTGCTCGATCCGCGTGAGTGCGGGACCAAAGTGGTGGAGGAAGCCGCCGGCGGCGCTGAAGTCGCCCTGGTGTTCGGTCGTGAAGACTCCGGCCTGACCAACGAAGAGCTGCAGCGATGTCATTATCACGTGCATATTCCATCAGACCCCGAGTTCAGCTCGCTGAACCTCGGGGCGGCGGTGCAGGTGTTGAGTTACGAAGTGCGCATGGCCTGGCTGGCCGCTGAAGGGCAGCCGAGCAAGGTCGAGAAGGATGAAGTGGCATCGACCAAAAGTGGCGAGTTGGCCACCATGGACGAGCTGGAGCGGTTCTATGAGCACCTGGAGCAAACCCTGGTGGCCATTGAATTCCTCGATCCGGAAAAACCCCGGCACTTGATGGCGCGCCTGCGTCGCCTGTACGGACGCAGCTCGGTCAGTCGAGCGGAAATGAATATATTGCGTGGCATCCTCACGGAAACCCAGAAAGCGGCCCGTGGCGAGCTTCTTAAGCGGAAGGATTAAAAATGTTCGAGCGTTTGCGAGAAGATATCCAGAGTGTTTTCCACCGGGACCCGGCGGCGCGCAATGCCTTTGAAGTGCTGACTTGCTACCCGGGCATGCATGCGATCTGGATTCATCGGCTGTCCGGTGCCTTGTGGGGCATGGGTTGGAAATGGCTGGCGCGGGTGGTGTCCAACTTTGGGCGCTGGTTGACCGGCATCGAGATTCACCCGGGCGCCAAGGTCGGCCGCCGCTTCTTCATCGACCACGGTATGGGCATCGTCATTGGCGAGACCGCCGAAATCGGCGATGACGTGACCCTGTACCAGGGCGTGACCCTTGGCGGTACCAGTTGGAATAAAGGCAAGCGCCACCCGACCCTGGAAAACGGCGTGGTGGTAGGGGCGGGCGCCAAGGTGCTTGGCCCGTTCACTGTGGGGGCTGGGGCCAAGGTCGGCTCCAATGCAGTGGTGACCAAAGCCGTGCCGCCCGGGGCAACCGTGGTTGGGATTCCAGGGCGGATCATCGTCAAGCCGGAAGTCGGTGATGAGCAGGAAGCCAAGCGCAAGGCTATGGCCGAGAAGATCGGCTTCGATGCCTACGGCGTCAGCGAAGACATGCCCGACCCGGTGGCTCGTGCCATCGGCCAGTTGCTTGATCACCTGCAGGCGGTAGATGGCAAGCTGGACGGCATGTGTGGTGCTCTGAAGGAGTTGGGCAGCAGCTATTGTGCGAAAGACCTGCCTTCGCTGCGCGAAGAGGACTTCGCCGAGATCAAAGACGAAGCCGCCACCAAGGTCGGCTGAAGTCTCACGATCAGCCGAAATACCCTGTGGGAGGGGGCTTGCCCCCGATAGCGGTGGTTCAGTCACCCAATACATTGACTGATCCGTCGCCATCGGGAGCAAGCCCCCTTCCGCATGTTGATCTCCATTGGTCTCTGAATTCCTGCTCGGCCCTGTTCCTGCTGTTCGTCCCCACCCCATCCTGATATTATTTGCGCGCCCTTTTTACGGCTAATCCTGACTAAAGTACTAGGTCTTATAGTTGACTTAAATACTCGGGAATCGCATACTTGCTCCCATTCTGAAACACCTTGGTACTTGTCCATGAGACTGACTACAAAAGGCCGATACGCGGTGACCGCCATGCTTGATTTGGCTTTGCACGCGCAAACTGGGCCGGTGTCCCTGGCCGATATCTCCGAGCGCCAAGGCATTTCCCTGTCCTACCTCGAACAGCTGTTCGCCAAATTGCGCCGCAGCAATCTGGTCTCCAGCGTGCGTGGGCCGGGTGGCGGCTATCAACTGTCCCGCGATATGCAGGGTATCCAGGTGGCCCAGGTGATCGACGCGGTCAACGAATCCGTCGATGCCACCAAATGCCAGGGTTTGGGTGATTGCCACGCCGGCGACACCTGCCTGACCCACCACTTGTGGTGTGACTTGAGCCTGCAGATCCATGAGTTTTTGAGTGGTATCAGCTTGGCTGATCTTGTGACTCGCCGTGAGGTGCAAGAAGTAGCCCAGCGTCAGGACCAGCGCCGTTGCAACACCAAGGCGCCGCGTCTGGACAAGATTGAAGCGTCCGCCGTCGAGTGACAGCCGAAGAGCTAACGGCACGCCAGCCAGCCTGATTTAGGAGAAAGTCCATGAAATTGCCGATTTACCTTGATTACTCAGCGACCACCCCAGTTGATCCACGTGTCGCGCAAAAGATGAGCGAATGCCTGCTGGTTGACGGAAACTTCGGCAACCCGGCGTCCCGTTCCCACGTATTTGGCTGGAAAGCCGAAGAAGCGGTTGAAAACGCTCGTCGTCAAGTCGCTGACCTGGTGGGTGCCGACCCACGCGAAATCGTCTGGACCTCCGGAGCTACCGAATCCGACAACCTGGCAATCAAGGGCGCCGCGCATTTCTACGCGACCAAAGGCAAGCACCTGATCACCACCAAGATCGAGCACAAGGCGGTCCTCGACACCATGCGCCAATTGGAGCGTGAAGGGTTCGAAGTCACCTACCTCGAGCCGACCACCGACGGTATCGTGACGCCGGCGATGATCGAAGCGGCGATGCGTGAAGACACCATCCTCGTTTCCGTGATCCACGTGAACAACGAAATCGGCACCATCAACGACATCGCGGCCATCGGCGAGCTGACCCGCTCCAAAGGTGTGTTGCTGCACGTCGACGCTGCTCAGTCCACCGGCAAGGTCGACATTGACCTGTCGAAGCTGAAAGTCGACCTGATGTCGTTCTCGGCGCACAAAACCTACGGTCCTAAAGGCATCGGTGCCCTGTACGTGAGCCGCAAACCTCGCGTGCGCATCGAAGCCACCATGCACGGTGGCGGTCACGAGCGCGGCATGCGTTCGGGCACCCTGGCGACCCACCAGATCGTTGGTATGGGCGAAGCATTCCGCGTAGCCAAGGAAGACATGGCTGCCGAAAACGTGCGCATCAAGGCTCTGAGCGATCGCTTCTACAAGCAGGTCGAAAACCTTGAAGAGCTGTACATCAATGGCAGCATGACTGCCCGTGTACCGCACAACCTGAATTTGAGCTTCAACTACGTCGAAGGCGAGTCGCTGATCATGGCGCTCAAGGACCTGGCGGTTTCGTCCGGTTCGGCCTGCACCTCGGCCTCCCTTGAGCCGTCCTACGTGCTGCGCGCCCTTGGCCGCAACGACGAACTGGCGCACAGCTCGATCCGCTTTACGTTTGGCCGTTTCACCACCGAAGAAGAAGTCGACTACGCCGCGCAGAAAGTCTGCGAGGCCGTCACCAAGCTGCGCACCTTGTCGCCGCTCTGGGATATGTACAAAGACGGCATCGATATTTCCAAGATCGAGTGGGCGGCACACTAACTATAGAAGCCGCCACCCCGGCTCTGTAGGAACGTGGCGGAAAACGCAGGCGTTTTTACAGGGCTCCAGAGCGGCCCTGATGAGTGAGGATTCAGTACCATGGCTTACAGCGAAAAGGTCATTGACCACTACGAAAACCCGCGCAACGTCGGCAAGATGGATGCGGAAGACCCTGATGTCGGCACCGGCATGGTCGGCGCTCCGGCGTGCGGCGATGTGATGCGCCTGCAGATCAAAGTCAATGAGGCGGGCGTTATCGAAGACGCCAAGTTCAAGACTTACGGCTGCGGTTCGGCTATCGCCTCCAGCTCCCTGGCGACCGAATGGATGAAAGGCAAGACCCTGGATGAGGCTGTGACTATCAGCAACACCCAACTGGCCGAAGAACTGGCTCTGCCGCCAGTGAAAATCCACTGCTCCGTGCTCGCAGAAGACGCCATCAAGGCCGCCGTTCGTGACTACAAGCAGAAGAAAGGCTTGATCTAAGCATTTGGCGACGAGTAAGGAGTCAACGATGGCTATCAGCATGACAGAAGCGGCTGCGCGGCACGTGCGACGCTCCCTGGATGGGCGCGGTAAAGGTGAGGGGATTCGTCTGGGTGTTCGCACCACGGGCTGTTCCGGCCTTGCCTATGTGCTGGAGTTTGTCGACGAGGTGGTGGGGGAAGATCAGGTGTTCGAAAGTCACGGCGAGAAAGTGATCATCGACCCGAAAAGCCTGACCTACCTGGACGGCACCGAACTCGATTTCGTCAAGGAAGGGTTGAACGAAGGCTTCAAGTTCAACAACCCCAACGTGCGCGGTGAATGTGGCTGCGGCGAAAGCTTCAACATCTGAGGCTACTTGTGGGCAATCCTTGTCATTTCGCTTTATTCGAGCTGCAGCCGAGCTTTCGGCTGGACCTCGAGCAGCTTGCCAGGCGCTACCGTGAATTGGCGCGTGGCGTGCATCCGGACCGCTTCGCTGACGCTTCCGAGCGCGAGCAACGCCTGGCGCTGGAGCAATCGGCCAGCCTCAACGAAGCCTATCAGACGCTCAAAAGCCCCCCCAAGCGCGCGCGTTACCTGCTCGCGATGAATGGTGGTGAGTTGCCGCTGGAAGTCACGGTGCATGATCCGGACTTTCTGATGCAGCAGATGCAGTTGCGCGAAGAGCTCGAAGACTTGCAGGACGAAGCCGATCTGGCGGGTGTCGCGGTCTTCAAGCGGCGTCTGAAAGTGGCTCAGGATGCGCTCTACGAAAGCTTCGCAGCCTGTTGGGATGATGCAGCGCAACGTGAGCAGGCAGAACGCCTGATGCGGCGCATGCAGTTCCTCGACAAGCTCACCTACGAAGTGCGCCAGTTAGAAGAGCGCCTCGACGATTAACCCAGCGCTGCCCATGTTGCACGCCTGAAAGACAGATAAGACCTGATTACCATGGCCCTACTGCAGATCGCCGAACCCGGCCAAAGTCCTCAACCGCACCAGCGTCGCCTGGCGGTCGGAATCGACTTGGGCACCACCAATTCCCTGGTCGCCGCCTTGCGCAGCGGCCTGTCCGAGCCGCTGCCCGATGCTGATGGCCAGGTGATCCTGCCGTCGGCAGTGCGCTATCACGCTGATCACACCGAAGTCGGTGAGTCGGCCAAGCGGGCAGCCTCTACCGATCCATTGAACACCGTGCTGTCGGTCAAGCGCTTGATGGGTCGTGGGTTGTCCGACGTCAAGCAATTGGGTGACCAGTTGCCGTACCGCTTTGTTGGCGGTGAGTCGCACATGCCGTTCATCGACACCGTCCAGGGCCCGAAAAGCCCGGTGGAAGTGTCGGCCGATATCCTCAAGGTGCTGCGCCAGCGCGCGGAAACCACCTTGGGCGGCGAACTGGTCGGCGCGGTAATTACGGTTCCAGCCTACTTTGATGACGCTCAGCGCCAAGCCACCAAGGATGCGGCGAAGCTCGCCGGCCTGAACGTGCTGCGTCTGCTCAACGAGCCGACCGCTGCTGCCGTGGCTTACGGCTTGGATCAGCATGCCGAAGGCTTGGTCGCAATTTACGACCTGGGCGGCGGCACCTTTGATATTTCAATCCTGCGCCTGACTGGCGGTGTCTTTGAGGTGTTGGCCACTGGTGGTGATACGGCCCTGGGCGGCGATGACTTCGACCACGCGATCGCCGGTTGGATCATCAACAGTGCCGGTTTGTCTGCTGACCTAGACCCCGGCGAGCAGCGCCATCTGCTGCAAACCGCCTGTGCCGCCAAGGAAGCCCTGACTGGCGCGGTCTCTGTTGACGTTTCCTACGGCAATTGGTCGGCCCAACTGACCCGTGAAGCCTTCGATTCGTTGATCGAGCCGATGGTCGCCCGCAGCCTCAAGGCTTGCCGCCGCGCCGTGCGTGATTCCGGTGTTGAGTTGGAAGATGTCGCTGCCGTGGTGATGGTCGGTGGTTCGACCCGTGTGCCGCGCGTTCGCGACGCTGTCGCCGAAGCGTTTGGCCGTCAGCCGCTGACTGAAATCGATCCGGATCAAGTGGTGGCCATTGGTGCCGCGATCCAGGCCGATACCCTGGCAGGCAACAAGCGCGACGGTGGCGAACTGCTGCTGCTCGACGTGATTCCGTTGTCCCTGGGGCTGGAAACCATGGGTGGCCTGATGGAGAAGGTGATTCCACGCAACACCACCATCCCCGTCGCCCGCGCCCAGGACTTCACCACTTACAAAGATGGCCAGACGGCCATGATGATTCATGTGCTGCAAGGCGAGCGTGAGCTGATCAGCGACTGCCGCTCCCTGGCACGCTTTGAATTGCGCGGTATCCCGGCGATGGTTGCGGGTGCGGCGAAAATTCGCGTGACCTTCCAGGTCGACGCTGATGGCCTGCTCAGTGTGGCTGCGCGTGAATTGGGCTCGGGCGTTGAAGCCAGCATCCAGGTCAAGCCGTCCTACGGTCTGACCGATGGCGAAATCGCCAAGATGCTCAAGGATTCGTTCCAGTATGCCGGTGACGACAAGGTCGCCCGCGTACTGCGTGAGCAGCAAGTCGATGCCCGGCGCCTGCTCGAAGCGGTGCAGGGCGCACTGGAGGTCGACGGCGAACGCCTGCTGGATGCTGAAGAGCGCATGGTCATCGACCTGCAGATGAAGGAGCTGGCCGAATTGATGAAAGGCTCCGATGGCTATGCCATCGAGCAGCAGACCAAGCGCTTGTCGCAAGTGACCGATGCCTTCGCCGCCCGCCGCATGAACCAGACGGTAAAAGCCGCCCTGGCGGGCCGCAACCTGAATGAAATTGAGGAATAATTGATGCCGCAGGTCATTTTTCTGCCACACGCCGAGCATTGCCCGGACGGTATGGTCGTGGAGGCTGAGACCGGCAAGTCCATCCTCGAAGTTGCCCATGAGCACCACATCGAAATCGAGAGTGCGTGCGGTGGTGTCTGCGCTTGCACCACTTGCCACTGCATTATTCGCGAGGGTTTCGACTCTCTGGAAGAGGCGGACGAGTTGGAAGAAGACTTTCTTGACCGTGCCTGGGGCCTGGAGCCGACTTCTCGCCTAAGCTGTCAGGCCAAGGTCGGGACTGAAGACATCACCGTCGAAATTCCGAAATACTCGCTCAACCATGCGGCCGAAGCGGCGCACTGACTGGTGGTACTGTCATGAGTTACGGTTGGAATGATGTGCAGCGCATTGCTGAAGAACTGGCTGAAGCCAAGCCGGATGTGAGCCCGCTGATGGTCAACTTCGTCGACCTGCAGCAGTGGATCATGGAGCTTCCCGATTTCGACAATACTTCTGGCCGTTGCGGCGAGAAGGTCTTGGAAGCGGTCCAGGCTCTCTGGATCGAAGAAATAGACTGATCATCCCCGCAGGTTAGGCAATACCCAAGAACCCGCGTATAATTCGCGGGTTTAATTTTTCGTAAATTACCGTTTCTGGAGTTACACCATGGCTGTTCAACGTACTTTCTCCATCATCAAGCCTGACGCTGTTGCAAAAAACGTCATCGGCGAGATCACCACTCGTTTCGAAAAAGCCGGCCTGAAGGTTGTAGCTTCGAAACTCAAGCAACTGTCCAAGGCTGAAGCTGAAGGCTTCTACGCTGAGCACAGCGCTCGTGGCTTCTTCGGCGACCTGGTTGCCTTCATGATCTCCGGTCCTGTTGTTGTTCAGGTTCTGGAAGGCGAAAACGCTATCGCTCTGAACCGTGAGCTGATGGGCGCTACCAACCCTAAAGAAGCCGCTGCCGGCACCATCCGTGCTGATTTCGCTGATTCCATCGACGCCAACGCTGTACACGGTTCTGACTCCGAAGCCGCTGCTGCTCGCGAAATCTCGTACTTCTTCGCAGCTACTGAAGTAACCACTCGCTAAGCATTGGCTTAAGAGTGAAGGTGAATCCATGACTACATCGACTGTAAAAACCAACCTGCTGGGTCTGACTCAGCAGGAAATGGAAAAATTCTTCGACTCAATCGGGGAGAAGCGTTTCCGTGCCGGTCAGGTAATGAAGTGGATTCACCACTTTGGTGTCGACGATTTCGACGCCATGACGAACGTCAGCAAGGCCCTGCGCGACAAGCTCAAGGTTATTGCCGAGGTCCGTGGTCCCGAGGTTGTCAGCGAGGACATCTCCAGCGACGGCACCCGTAAGTGGGTGGTGCGCGTGGCGTCCGGCAGTTGCGTCGAGACCGTCTACATTCCCCAGGGCAAACGTGGCACCTTGTGCGTTTCGTCCCAGGCAGGCTGTGCCCTGGACTGCAGTTTCTGCTCCACCGGCAAGCAAGGCTTCAATAGCAACCTCACCGCCGCCGAAGTCATCGGCCAGGTGTGGATTGCCAACAAATCCTTTGGCAGCGTCCCGGCAACCGTCGACCGTGCCATCACCAACGTGGTGATGATGGGCATGGGTGAGCCGCTGCTGAACTTCGATAACGTCATCGCCGCCATGCACCTGATGATGGACGACCTGGGCTACGGCATCTCCAAGCGCCGTGTGACCCTGTCGACTTCCGGCGTGGTACCGATGATCGATGAGCTGTCCAAGCACATCGACGTCTCCCTGGCGTTATCGCTGCACGCACCCAATGACGCATTGCGTAACCAATTGGTGCCGATCAACAAGAAGTATCCGCTTAAGATGCTGCTCGAGTCTTGCCAGCGTTACATGGCGACCTTGGGCGAGAAGCGCGTGTTGACCATTGAGTACACTATGCTCAAGGACATCAACGACAAGGTCGAGCACGCGGTCGAGATGATCGAACTGCTCAAGAACACCCCGTGCAAGATCAACCTGATTCCTTTCAACCCGTTTCCACATTCTGGCTACGAGCGGCCGAGCAACAACGCCATCCGCCGTTTCCAGGATCAACTGCACCAGGCCGGCTACAACGTCACCGTGCGCACCACCCGTGGTGAAGACATCGACGCCGCTTGTGGCCAATTGGTAGGACAGGTGCTGGATCGCACCCGTCGCAGCGAACGTTATATCGCGGTGCGCGAACTGAGCGCCGCCGACGATATGCCGCAAAGCACTGCGACTCGAACCTGAGAGAGGATCTCTATGCCCTTGCGCCTTGCGCTGCTATTGCTTGTTACCGGTCTCGCGGCCGGTTGTGTTTCTTCGGGCCATGACAGCCCTTTGCAAACCGGCAAGGGTCGTGAAGAGGCGCGAGTGGCTTATGTGCAACTGGGCTTGGGTTACCTGCGCCAAGGCATGAGCGAGCAGGCCAAGGTGCCGCTGAAGAGGGCTCTTGAGCTGGATAGCGACGATGCCGACGCCAATGGCGCACTGGCCCTGGTGTTCCAGGCCCAGGCCGAGCCTGAGCTGGCCGATCAGTATTTCAACAAGGCCCTGGCTTCGCGCCCTGCCGATCCACGGCTGCTGAATAATTACGGCAGCTTCCTGTTCGAACAGAAACGCTATGAACAGGCGTCCCTTTATTTCCAGCAAGCCTGCGCCGATACCCTCTACCCAGAGCGGTCGCGGGTGTTCGAGAACCTTGGGGTGGCTTCCAAGCGTCTCGGCCAGCGTGATATCGCGCGCCAGCACCTGGAAAAAGCCCTGCACCTGAACAGTCGCCAGCCTCGCGCCTTGCTCGAAATGGCTGAGTTGTCTTACGAAGACAGGCATTATGTGCCGGCACGTGACTATTACGAGCGTTTTAGCCTGCTCAGCGGGCAAAATGCACGTAGTCTATTGCTCGGAGTGCGCCTGGCGACGGTTCATGAAGAACGCGACACGGCCGCACGTTATGGCCAGCAACTCGAACGACTCTATCCCGGTACCCCGGAATATCAGCAATACCTGTCGGAGCAATGATGAAAGCGGCGCACCCGGAAGTTGTAGCAGCTAATCGCGTAAACCCAGGCGACACCTTGCGTCAGGCCCGCGAAAGCAATGGTTGGTCTCTGGCGGAAGTGGCCCTCAAGCTCAATTTGACCACCACGTCCCTGGGCAACCTGGAAGCCGGCGCGTTCGACAAGCTGCCTGGGCATACCTTCGCCCGCGGCTATATCCGCGCCTACGCCAAATTACTGGGTATCGACCAGACCATATTGGTCCAGCAATTCGACCAGTTCACCGGCACCGACTCCCAGGGCAGCAATGTCCATGGTCTGGGGCGCATCGAAGAGCCGGTGCGGGTGTCCCACACGATCCTGCGCATCGTCAGCCTGTTGTTGCTGATCGCCGTGATTGGTGGCGGCTTCGTCTGGTGGCAGGACCAAGCCTCCCAGCGCACCAAGGACTTGACCAGCAACGCTCTGGAGCACGTCGAAGTCGAAAGCGCCGACGGCACCACGCAGATTCACCCATTGGACGAGCCGGAAGACCAGGCTGTCGCCGAAGGCCAGGCTGCGCCTGAAGCGCCAGTGACTGCCGAGCAACCCGCAGTGGAATCGGCCCCGGCGGCCATCGCTGCGGTGCCGGCTCCAGCTGTACCGGCGCATACCCCGGTCGTACCGCCTGCAACGGCGCACACCCCGGCTGCACCTGTGGCGCCGGCCGCTCCTGTGCAGACGCCAGCGCCTACCGCCCCTGCGGCGCCCGCGATTTCGCCGCCGACCACGCCTGTGTTGATCGCCGGTGACGGGCGCGTACATATTACTTTCGTCGCTGACTGCTGGACGCAACTCACCGATGGCAATGGCAAAGTGCTGTTTAGCGGTATGAAGCGTAAGGGAGATACGCTCGACCAGGGCGGCAAGCCTCCTTTGACGCTGCGTCTGGGCTTTGCCCGTGGTGCGCAAGTGGCCTACAACGGCCAGCCTGTCGACGTAGCGCCGTTCACCAGTGGCGAAACTGCTCGCCTGAAGTTGGGACAATAGTCATGCACGGCGAATCTCCAATCAAACGTCGCGTATCGCGCAAGATCTGGGTCGGCTCGGTGCCGGTGGGCGGCGACGCCCCCATCGCGGTACAGAGCATGACCAACAGCGACACCAATGATGTTGCTGCCACCGTCGCCCAGATCAATCGTCTGGAAGCTGCTGGCGTCGACATCGTGCGGATTTCCGTACCGGACATGGATGCCGCCGAAGCCTTCGGCCGCATCAAGCAACTGGTCAAGGTGCCGCTGGTTGCCGACATTCACTTCGACTACCGGATCGCTTTGCGCGTTGCGGAGTTGGGTGTTGATTGCCTGCGTATCAACCCGGGCAACATCGGTCGCGAAGACCGTGTGCGCGCGGTGGTGGATGCTGCCCGTGATCGCGGGATTCCGATCCGCATCGGCGTCAACGCCGGTTCCCTGGAAAAAGACCTGCAAAAGAAATACGGCGAGCCGACCCCCGCCGCGCTGGTTGAATCGGCGCTGCGCCACGTTGAACACCTTGAGCGCCTTAATTTCCAGGACTTCAAGGTCAGCGTAAAGGCCTCCGACGTGTTCATGGCGGTAGAGGCCTACCGCTTGCTGGCCAAGGAAATCGTGCAGCCGCTGCACCTGGGTATCACTGAAGCGGGCGGTTTGCGCTCAGGCACAGTGAAATCTGCGGTGGGTCTCGGTATGCTGCTCGCCGAAGGGATTGGCGATACTATCCGCATCTCCCTGGCGGCAGACCCGGTAGAGGAAGTGAAGGTCGGTTACGACATTCTCAAATCCCTGCATTTGCGTTCCCGTGGCATCAACTTTATTGCCTGCCCGAGCTGCTCGCGGCAGAACTTCGACGTGGTGAAAACCATGAACGAACTGGAAGGGCGCCTCGAAGACCTGCTGGTGCCGCTGGATGTTGCGGTGATCGGTTGCGTGGTCAACGGTCCGGGTGAAGCCAAGGAAGCCCATATCGGCTTGACCGGCGGCACCCCGAACCTGATTTACATCGACGGCAAGCCGTCGCAGAAACTGACGAATGACAATCTGGTGGATGAGCTCGAAAGACTGATCCGCCAGAAAGCGGCCGAGAAGGTCGAAGCTGACGCTGCAGTTATCGCGCGCGGCTGATCCAGCGAATTTAAGGAATAGATGTGAGCAAGTCTCTGCAAGCCATTCGTGGCATGAACGACATCCTTCCGGAGCAGACGCCGCTGTGGCGCTACTTCGAGAGCACCGTTGCGCGTCTGCTGGATAACTACGGTTATAAACAGATCCGTATGCCGATCGTCGAGTTCACCGAGCTGTTCAAGCGTTCCATCGGTGAAGTGACCGACATCGTCGAAAAAGAGATGTACACCTTCGAAGACCGCAACGGCGATTCGCTGACCCTGCGTCCGGAAGGCACCGCCGCGTGCGTGCGCGCCGTGCTCGAGCATGGCCTCAGCGGCGGTGGCCAGCCGCAGAAGCTGTGGTACATCGGGCCGATGTTCCGCCACGAGCGTCCACAGAAAGGCCGTTATCGCCAGTTCCACCAGATCGGCCTGGAAGTGTTCAACCTCGACGGTCCGGACATCGACGCCGAGCTGATCGTGCTGACCTGGCGCCTGTGGGGGCTGCTAGGCATCCGCGATGCGGTCAAGCTTGAACTCAACAGCCTGGGCACCAGCGAGTCCCGGGGCCGCTACCGCGTCGCCCTGGTCGAGTACCTGTCCGCCCACCTGGACAAGTTGGACGAAGACAGCCAGCGCCGTCTGAAAACCAACCCGTTGCGCGTCCTCGATACCAAGAACGCCGACACGCAAGCCGTACTGGTCAACGCGCCGAAGATGGCCGACTACCTGGACGACGAATCCCGTATCCACTTCGAGGGCCTCAAGGCGCGTCTGGATGCCGCCGGTATTCCATACGTGATCAACCCGAAACTGGTGCGTGGCCTCGATTACTACAGCAAGACCGTGTTCGAGTGGGTTACCGACAAACTCGGCGCGCAGGGCACCGTGTGTGCCGGTGGCCGTTACGACGGCCTGGTCGAGCAGATGGGTGGCAAGCCTACGCCCGGCGTGGGTTTTGCCATGGGTATCGAGCGGCTGATCCTGCTGCTGGAAACCCTTGAGCAGGTTCCGGAAGAAATCTCCCGGCAGGTGGATGTGTACCTGTGTGCCTTTGGCGAGGCCGCCGAACTGGCTGGCCTGGCCCTGAGCGAAAAAGTGCGCGACCAACTGCCGAACCTGCGCCTGCAGATCAATGCTGGCGCCGGCAGCTTCAAGAGCCAGTTCAAGAAGGCCGACAAGAGCGGTGCGCTGTACGCACTGATCCTCGGCGATGACGAATTGGCCCAGCAAGTGATAGGTTTCAAACCCCTGCGTGGCCAGGGCGAGCAACAGAACATTGCCTTTGATGCGCTCGCCGCGCACTTGGCCACCTGCGTCGTGCAGGGTTGAAGCTGTCGAACAGCCGAATTTAGCGATTGAGGAGTGTTGGGGTGTCGAGTACTGATGATGAGCAGTTGGCCGAGTTCAAGGACTGGTGGCAGCGTAATGGCAAGCCCCTGGTTACCGGTGGCCTGCTGGCTTTAGTGGTAGTGTTCGGCTGGCAAGCCTGGCACAAGTATCAGGCGAACCAGTCCCAAGGTGCCTCGATCCTCTATCAGCAATTGCTGGAAACCACGCTGACGCCGAGCGGCAAGCCCGATCCTGCGCAAGTGGCAGACCTGGCTGGTAAGCTCAAGAGCGAATTTGGCGGTAGCACCTACGCCCAATACGGCAGCCTGTTCGTCGCGAAAGTCGCGGTCGACACCGGCAAGCTGGATGATGCAGTCACCGAACTGAAGGCCATCGCCGACAAGCCGACCAACCCGACCCTGGGTGAAATCGCACGTCAGCGCCTGGCTCAGGTATTGGCGGCACAGAACAAGGCCGACGAAGCACTCAAACTGCTCGACGGTGATGCTGACAAGGCATTTGTAGCCACTCGCGAAGAGCTCAAGGGCGACCTGTTGGTCCAATTGGGTCGTACCGACGAAGCCAATGCTGCGTACCAAAAAGCCAAGGCGGCGCTGTCTGATGAAGCAGCGGTCGGTGGCTTACAAATCAAGCTCGACGACTTGGCCAAAGGGGATGCGTGACGTGATCCGTTGGAAACATGCAGCATTGCTGGCTCTGGCCGTTCTGGCCGCGGGTTGCAGCAGCAACAGTAAAAAAGAACTGCCTCCGGCCGAGCTGACCAGCTTCAAGGAAGAAGTGGTCCTGCAAAAGCAATGGAGCCGCTCCATCGGTGACGGTCAGGGCGAAACCTACAACATGTTGGTACCGGCAATCGACGGTGACAACATTGTGGCCGCTGACGTGACCGGCGTGGTGATCTCCATGGATCGCATGAACGGCGACGTGAAGTGGAAGAAAGACCTCGAACTGCCCGTATCCGGCGCCGTCGGCGTGGGTTACGGCATGGTTATGCTCGGCACGCTCAAAGGCGAAGTCGTGGCGCTGGACTCCAGCACCGGTGAAGAGAAATGGCGCGCTCGCGTGACCAGTGAAGTCCTCGCACCGCCTGCCACCAACGGCGACATCGTCGTGGTGCAGACCCAGGACGACCGTGTGATCGGCCTCGACGCCAACACCGGCGAACAGCGCTGGCTGTACGACAGCACCCCTGCGGTGCTGACCCTGCGCGGTACCAGTGGTCCGGTTGTGACCAATAATCTGGCCGTTGCAGGTCTGTCGACCGGTAAAGTGGTCGCCCTGAATACCCAGAACGGCGTACCGATCTGGGAAACGCGTGTGGCCATCCCGCAAGGTCGTTCGGAACTGGATCGCGTCGTCGACATCGATGGTGGCTTGCTGCTGTCCGGCGAAACCCTCTACGTCGCTACCTACCAGGGCCGTGTCGCGGCACTGGACCTGCAAAGCGGCCGCGTTAACTGGCAGCGTGATGCTTCCAGCTACGCCGGTGTCGCCCAAGGGTTTGGCAGCGTCTACGTAAGTCTGTCGTCTGGCACCGTTGAAAGTGTCGACGAACGTTCTACCACTGCGCTGTGGAGCAACGACTCTCTGGCCCGCCGTCAACTGTCGGCACCGGAAGTGTTCTCCAGCTACGTAGCGGTAGGCGACTTCGAAGGTTACCTGCACCTGCTGAGCCAGGTGGACGGTCGTTTTGTGGGTCGCGAGCGCATCGACAGCGACGGCCTGCGTGCGCGTCCGCTGGTCGTGGGTAACATGCTTTATGTGTTTGGCAACAGCGGCAAGCTGGAAGCCCTGACCATCAAGTAAAGGTTTGACTATGCTTGGGGTAATCCCCAGGCGGCCCCGCTTCGGCGGGGCATGCTGCATCTGACGATGCTGCCCCGAGCACCAGCCGCTGCCTTGCAGCGGCTTTTGTATTTTCTGAAATAACGAAGTGGAGAGCCGCATGGTTCCCGTAATCGCCCTGGTGGGCCGACCTAACGTCGGCAAGTCCACCTTGTTCAACCGCCTGACCAGGACTCGCGACGCCATTGTCGGCGACTTGTCCGGTTTGACCCGTGATCGCCAATACGGTGAGGCAAAGTGGCAAGGGCGCTCCTACATTATTGTCGACACCGGTGGTATCTCCGGTGACGAGCATGGCATGGACGAAAAGATGGCCGAGCAGTCGCTGCTGGCCATTGAAGAAGCCGATGTCGTGTTGTTTCTCGTGGACGCCCGCGCGGGCTACACCGCTGCCGACCAGATGATCGGCGAGCACCTGCGCAAGCGCAACAAGCGTTCCTATGTGGTGGCCAACAAGATCGACAACATCGATCCTGAAATGGCCCGTGCCGAATTCAGTCCGATGGGCCTGGGCGACGCGATTCCGATCGCCGGTGCCCACGGTCGCGGCATCACCCAGATGTTGGAAATCGCCCTGCGCGACTTCCCTAGGGATGACGCCGAGGAAGAAGAGGGCGAAGAAGAGGTCGTCGCCGAAGGTGAGGAAGCCAAGCGCATTCCTGGCCCGAGCGAAAAAGATGGTATCAAGATCGCCATCATCGGCCGCCCCAACGTCGGCAAGTCGACCCTGGTCAACCGCATGCTCGGTGAAGACCGTGTCATCGTGTACGACGAGCCCGGCACCACCCGCGACAGTATCTACATCCCGTTCGAGCGTAACGACGAGAAGTACACGCTGATTGACACCGCCGGTGTGCGCAAGCGCGGCAAGATCCACGAGGAAGTTGAAAAGTTCTCCGTGGTGAAAACCCTGCAGGCGATCAAAGACGCCAACGTGGTGATCTTCGTGATGGACGCCCGCGAAGGCGTGGTGGACCACGACCTCAACCTGCTGGGCTTCGCCCTGGAAGCCGGTCGGGCCCTGGTGATCGCGATCAACAAGTGGGACGGCATGACGCCGAGCGAGCGCGATTTCGTCAAGATCGAGCTGCAGCGTCGCCTGTTCTTCGTTGAGTTCGCCGATATCCACTTTATCTCGGCACTGCACGGCACCGGCGTGGGCAACCTCTACGCGTCCGTACAGAACTCGTTCAAGTCCGCGGTGACCCGCTGGCCGACCAACCGTCTGACCCAGATCCTCGAAGACGCGGTAGGCGAGCACGCACCGCCGATGGTCAACAACCGCCGGATCAAACTGCGTTACGCCCACTTGGGTGGTGCCAACCCGCCGATTATCGTGATCCACGGTAATCAGATCGAGAAGGTGCCCAAGTCCTACGTGCGTTACCTGGAAAACACCTACCGCCGTGTCTTGAAGCTGGTCGGTACGCCGATCCGTATCGAGTTCAAGGGTGGCGAGAACCCATACGAAGGCAACAAGAACACACTGACTGACCGTCAGGTGAACAAGAAGCGTCGTTTGATGACTCACCACAAGAAGGCCGACAAGAAGCGCCGCGACAAGCGCTGATTCCGACCTCGCAAAAAGGGCTCTTTACGAGCCCTTTTTTGTGCGCGGTGGTTTGCGCCTTGACCCGATGCAATTGGCAGCTTAAAACTTGGGGCTCACCTGCAGGGGCCTCCGATGATCAACAGCAAGCTGCCAAATGTCGGCACGACCATTTTCACCACCATGTCGCAACTCGCTGCCGAGACCGGCGCGCTTAACCTGTCCCAGGGGTTCCCCGATTTTAATGGCCCACAGGGCTTGCTCGATGCCGTGGGCAAGCATGTTGCCAGCGGCCATAACCAATACGCGCCGATGACCGGCCTGCCTGCCCTGCGCCAACAAGTGGCGGCCAAGATCGCTCGCAGCTATGGCGCCACGGTCAGCCCCGACAGCGAAGTGACCATGACCCCAGGCGCCACTGCGGCAATCTTCTGCGCGATTCAGGCGGTGATTCGCAGCGGTGACGAAGTCATCGTATTCGACCCGTGCTACGACAGCTATGAGCCCTCGGTCGAGTTGGCCGGCGGTCGTTGTGTGCACGTGCAACTGAACCTGAAAAACTTCACCCTCGACTTTGAAAAGATCCAGGCGGCGTTGTCTGCGCGCACGCGCATGATCATCCTGAACACACCGCATAACCCCACCGGCGCACTGATCAGTCGCGCCGAGCTGGACCTGTTGGCGGCCTTGATCCGCGACCGTGATATCTACCTGGTCAGCGACGAGGTCTACGAACACCTGGTGTTTGATGGCGTGCCCCACGTCAGCGTGCTGGCCCACGAAGAGCTGTATCAACGTGCGTTCGTGGTCAGCTCCTTCGGTAAGACCTACCACGTCACCGGCTGGAAAACCGGCTACGTGGTCGCGCCCCCGGCCCTGACCGCCGAATTGCGTAAGGTGCATCAATATGTCAACTTCTGCGGCGTGACCCCGTTGCAGTACGCGTTGGCCGATTTCATGGCTGAGCACCCGGAACACGTCGAAGAATTACCGGCCTTTTACCAGGCCAAGCGCGACCTGTTCTGTGACCTGCTGACGCCGTCGCGTTTCAGCTTTAATCGGGTCACCGGTACTTACTTCCAACTGGTGGATTACTCAGCGATTCGCCCGGACCTGGATGACGTCGCTATGTCCTTGTGGATGACCCGCGAGCATGGGGTAGCAACAATCCCGGTTTCGGTGTTCTACCAGCACCCACCCCAAGGCCAGCGCCTGGTGCGCCTGTGCTTTGCCAAACGCGAGGAGACGCTGCAACAAGCAGCCGAAAAACTATGCGTGATCTGAATGCACTGCCTGACCTGAACATCGCCCTGGTCCAGACCAGCCTGGCCTGGCACGACCGCAAGGCCAACCTCGATCACTTCGAATTGCTGCTGGAGCAGGCCCGGGGCGCTGACCTGATCATCCTGCCAGAGATGTTCACTACCGGTTTTTCCATGGACTCGGCCACCCTGGCCGAACCGGAAAGTGGCCCGACCCATCGCTGGCTCCAGGCCCAGGCGGCGAAGTACAACGCGGTGATCACCGGGAGTGTGATTATCCAGGCGGCCGACGGCAGCCATCGCAACCGTCTGTTATGGGCGCGGCCGGATGGCGAGGTGCTGCATTACGACAAGCGCCATCTGTTCCGCATGGCCGGCGAGCACAATCACTACACGCCCGGCGAGCGCCAGGTGCAGTTCGAGATAAAGGGCTGGCGTATTCGCCCATTGATTTGCTACGACCTGCGCTTTCCGGTGTGGAGCCGTGATGCCCAGGACACCGATCTGCTGCTGTACACCGCCAACTGGCCAGGGGCGCGACGCCAGCATTGGAACCGGTTGCTGCCGGCGCGTGCGATCGAGAACCTGTGTTATGTGGCGGCGGTGAATCGGGTGGGTACGGACGGCAAGGGCTTTGTCTATACCGGAGATAGCCAGGTGCTGGATTTCCAGGGTGAGAACCTGCTGAGTGCGGGGGAGGCTGACGGGGTGTTCCAGGTGTGCCTGGACGCGGCTGAGCTGGCGGCGTATCGCAGCAAGTTTCCGGCGAATCTGGATGCTGATAACTTTCAGTTTGTCTGACAGAGCGCTATCGCGGGCAAACCCACTCCCATATGTTGACCGCGTTTTCCCTGTAGGAACACGGTCAAAATGTGGGAGTGGGCTTGCCCGCGATGAGGCCCCGACACACAACACAACTCCAAAGCCCAACAAAAAGGCCCCTGAGTTCTCACCCAGGGGCCTTTTGCATGTCGGCGGAGTTACGCCGCTTTCGCTTCCACCTGGCTCAGCGAGCGGTTCAGGGCGCTGAACACCGCCTTGAAGCTGGCCGTGGTGATGTTTTCATCAATACCCACGCCATGCACCGGACGCTCGCCGTTCACTCGCAGCTCGATGTAGGCCGCGGCCTTGGCGTTGGTGCCGGAACCGATCGCGTGTTCGTTGTAGTCCATGATCTCCACGCCAATCGGCAGGCCGGCGACCAGGGCTTCCAGCGCACCGTTGCCCTTGCCGTGCCAGCGCAGGTTGGTTTCGCCTTGGCCTTTGCTCGAGACTTCCACTTCCACCGTGCTGTTGCCGTTTTCTTCCTGCAGGCGATGGCTGACCAGCGCATACGGCGTGTTGGCTTGCAGGTATTCACGCTGCAACAGCGCGTGAATCTGCGAAGCGCTCATCTCCAGGCCCACACGGTCGGTTTCGGCCTGTACCACTTGGCTGAACTCGATCTGCATGCGACGCGGCAAGCTGATGCCGTATTCCTGCTCCAGCAGGTAGGCGATGCCGCCTTTGCCCGACTGGCTGTTCACCCGAATCACGGCCTCGTAGCTGCGGCCGATGTCGGCCGGGTCGATCGGCAAGTACGGCACTTCCCACAGGGCGTCGGTTTTTTGCTGGGCGAAGCCCTTGCGGATCGCGTCCTGGTGGGAGCCAGAGAACGCGGTGTGTACCAGGTCGCCGACATACGGATGGCGCGGATGCACCTGGATCTGGTTGCACTCCTCGACCACTTTGCGCACGCCGTCGATGTCGGAGAAGTCCAGCTCAGGGTGCACGCCCTGGGTATAGAGGTTCAACGCCACGGTGACCAGGTCGACGTTACCGGTACGCTCGCCGTTGCCGAACAGGCAGCCTTCGACACGGTCGGCGCCTGCCATCAGGCCCAGCTCGGTGGCGGCTACGCCGGTGCCACGGTCGTTGTGGGTGTGCAGGCTGATGATCACGCTGTCACGACGGTTGATATGACGACCGAACCACTCGATCTGGTCGGCATAGATGTTTGGCGTGGCGCATTCAACGGTGGCCGGCAGGTTGAGGATCATCTTGTGCTCAGGCGTCGGGTTCCACACCTCGATCACCGCGTCACACACTTCCTTGGCGAACTCCAATTCAGTGGCGCTGAAGGTCTCTGGCGAGTATTCGAACGTCCACTGGGTGTCTGGCTGCTGGGCGGCGTATTTGACGAACAGCTTGGCCGCGTTGACCGCGATGGCCTTGACCCCGTCCTTGTCCTGGTTGAACACGATGCGGCGGAAGGACGGCGAGGTGGCGTTGTACAGGTGGACGATGGCTTTTTTCGCGCCGCGCAGGGATTCGAAGGTGCGCTCGATCAAGTCTTCGCGGCCCTGGGTCAGCACCTGGATGGTAGTGTCCTCAGGGATGTGGTTGCCTTCGATCAGGGTGCGCACGAAGTCGAAGTCGGTTTGCGAAGCGGCCGGGAACGAGGCTTCGATTTCCTTCACGCCGACGGCGACCAAGGTCTTCCAGAAGCGCAGCTTTTTGACTGCATCCATGGGTTCGATCAGCGACTGGTTGCCATCACGCAGGTCGGAGCTGCACCAGATCGGCGCGCTGGTGATGGTTTTCGACGGCCAGGTGCGGTCCGGGATATCGATGGTTGGAAACGCGCGGTACTTCGAAGACGGGTCTTTGAGCATGCTCATCGGGAAATCCTTTGTAGTAGGGGCCGAAAAAAGGCGGCCTGCCGTGGAACTGTTATTGGGGATAAAGCGGGAGACGAGGCAGATCGATTCAGCCTGGCAGTCGTGCGCTGACAAGGCACAGGCTGCGGTGCTGACGGAGCAGAATGAGGGTGTGAGAAGTTTTCATAAGCTCAACCCTAACCCCAGAGGTGAAAGATGGCAAGTAGTGCGGAAAAATTGAGAGAAGTTCTTCTCTGTGCGTAGGAAACGAGATTTTATGCTTAGTAAATGGTTGTTGGCTTGCTTAAATTGCGCAGCCTTTGTTGGCCGCGCAATCG
The DNA here is from genome assembly GCF_049897085.1 of Pseudomonas sp. PSPC3-2. Taxonomy (NCBI): domain Bacteria; kingdom Pseudomonadati; phylum Pseudomonadota; class Gammaproteobacteria; order Pseudomonadales; family Pseudomonadaceae; genus Pseudomonas; species Pseudomonas sp. PSPC3-2. The sequence continues at coordinate 196,885 of NZ_JAFCVO010000004.1, read as the reverse complement.
GGCCATTCAAGGTTGGAACGCGCCGATAAAGATCGCCGGATCTACCCGTGCATCGTTCAGGCTGACATTCCAGTGCATATGCGGCCCGGTCGCGCGGCCCGTCGCGCCGACCTTGCCCACCACTGCGCCGCGTGCCAGTGGCTGGCCCACGCTGACATCGATCTTCGACATATGGCAGAACATGCTGATAAAGCCCTGGCCGTGGTCGACGAACACCGTGTTGCCGTTGAAGAAGTAGTTGCCGACCAGGATCACCTTGCCCGCCGCCGGGGTCTTGATCGGCGTGCCGGCGGGGACGGCGAAATCCAGGCCTGAATGCGGATTGCGTTCTTCGCCGTTGAAGAAACGACGCACGCCGAACTTGCTCGACAGCGGGCCGTTGACCGGTTTGTCCAGCACCAGGTTGCTTGGCTGGTTAGGGCTGAAACTGCGGTAAGCCTTGATCTGTACCGCCAGCTCCGCCTCGATGCGTTTGAGCTGCGCCGGGGCGGGGTTGACCTGGCTTTTGTTTTTCAGGGTGATGCGCTGTTCCGGGTACTGCTTGTAACCGACGATAAACGGCAGGTTGCGCCCACCGCTGCTGATGCGTTCGTTGCCCGGTTTGACCGTCAGCGGAATACCGACAATCGCCAGCCAGTTGGCCTGCTCCTTCACCACCAGGAGCGGCTTGCCCTGGTAGGTGGCTTTTGGTGCGGCGGCCGAGGAGCCCAGGTCGACGACTGCAACACCGCCAGGCACCGGCTTGTTCAAGGTCCGGGAGATGTAGCTGTCGGCGTGGGCGTTGACGGTCAGGCACAGCAGCATCAACAGGCTAAATAGACGTGGCATCAATCAATCCAATAACGAAAGGGTGACGGGTGTCAGATGGTTGTCTTCCACCCGCACTTGCAATTGGCCTTCACCGAGGCGCGCGGTCAGGCGCTGGCCGGTGTGGGTCTGCGCGGCATTGCGAATCGCCTGGCCGCGTTCGTCGAGCAGGATGCTGTAGCCACGGCCGAGGGTCGCCAGTGGGCTGACCACTTGCAGTGTCTGCACCTGGCTTTGCAGTTGCAGGCGGCGCGCCTTGAGGCCCTCGCGCATGGCGCGGGGCAGGCGCTCGGCGAGGCTGTCCAGGCGTTGGCGCAGCAAGGCCAATTGGCGGCCGGGGTGTTGGCCGGCGAGGCGCGTTTCCAGGCGGATCAAGCGTTCGCGGCGGGTATTGAGGCTGCGTTCGAAGGCGCGGCGCAGGCGCATGTCCAAGTCATCCAGGCGTTGGGCCTGCTGGCGCAGACGTTCGCCGGGATGGCGCAGGCGGCGCGCCATGCCTTCGAGGCGCAGGCGGTCGTGGGTCAGCCGGTTGCGCATCAGCAGCACCAGGCGACGGTGCAGGCTGTCGACCTGGCGCACCAGGCTGCTGGAGTCCGGGGCCAGCAGTTCTGCAGCGGCAGACGGCGTAGGCGCGCGCACGTCGGCGACAAAGTCGCTGATCGACACATCGGTCTCATGGCCGACGGCGCTGACGATCGGCGTCACGCAAGCATCCACCGCGCGGGCCACGGCTTCTTCGTTGAAGCACCAGAGGTCTTCCAGCGAGCCGCCGCCACGGGCCAGGATCAACGCGTCAAAGCCCCGCGCGTCGGCCAGCTTCAGCGCGCGCACAATCTGCGCCACCGCTTCGCGGCCTTGTACGGCCGTGGGGATCAGGGTGAGTTGCACCTGCGGCGCACGGCGGCGGAACACGCTGATGATGTCGCGGATCACCGCGCCGGTCGGCGAACTGATAATGCCGATGCGCTGCGGATGGGCCGGCAGTGCCACCTTGCGTTCGGCGCTGAACAGGCCTTCGGCGCTGAGCTTTTCCTTCAACGCATCGAAGGCCAGGCGCAGCGCACCATCGCCGGCGGGCTCGACGGTATCGAGGATCAGTTGGTAGTCGCCACGGCCCTCGAACAGCGAGACCTTGCCACGCACCTTCACCGCCAGGCCATCTTTCAAGGCCTGGCGCACCCGTGCGGCGTTCTGCCGGAACAGTGCGCAACGCACTTGGGCGCCGCTGTCCTTGAGGGTGAAATACACATGGCCGGAAGCCGGGCGGGCGAGGTTGGAGATCTCACCTTCGACCCAGATATTGGTGAACACGTCTTCCAGCAACACCCGCGCACGGCCGTTGAGTTGGCTGACAGTCAGGACCTCGCGGTCCAGGCCCAAGCGGGCGAACGGGTCTTTAATCATGGAAAGAGATCTTTAGTCATGGGCGGCAGTTTATAGGCATTCGCGCAAGGTTTGACAGAATTGCTCCACCAACGCGCTGGGTGCGTGCGGGCAGGCCAGGGCCACGGTACTCAAACAGTCCGGGTCGGCCAGGGGCAGAAAATGCACAGCGGCCGGGGCAATGTCCTGCATCGATTTTGGTAGCAAGGCAATGCCGAAGCCGGCCTGGATCAACTGCAACTGTGTGGTCTTGCGCGACATGACCCGCGCAGGCTTGGGGAAAAATCCGGCACGCATGCACAACTCGGCCGACAGATAGCTCAGCCCGCCGCGCTGGGGATGGGGGACCGAGATAAACGCTTCGTCCCTGAGTTGCGCCCATTCGACCGGCGCCTGGCTGCGCGCTAACGGGTGGTTCGGCGGCACCGCCAGCAGTAGCTGCTCACTGTATAAAGGCACTACATGCACGCCTTCGCGCTGGCGCAGCACTGGCAGGCGCAGCAGGCCGACTTCCAGGCGACCGTCGGCGATTTCTTCCAGTTGGGCTTCGGAAGACAGTTTGGCGATATCCATCGATACGCCGGGGCAACGCTCCAGCCAGGTGCTGATGCCGCGCAACAACGGGCCGCTCATCGGCACGGTGCTCGAATGGCTCAGGCGCAGGGTGCCGACTTGGCCGTTACCCACTTGTGTCGCCATCTCGCTGGCCTTGTGCAGTTCAGTCAGCAGGTTGCGTGCCCTGGGATAAAAGGCTTCACCGGCGGCCGTCAACCGAGGCTGGCGCGCGGTGCGTTCGAACAACGGGGTGTGCAGTTGGTTTTCCAGCGCTTTGATCTGCCGGCTCAGCGCCGACTGCGCGACAAACAGGCGCTCGGCGGCGGCGCTGAAGCTGCCGCTGTCGGCGATTTCGACGAAGTAGCGCAGTTGGCGGGTGGAAATCAAGACTCATGCCTTTTCGAGATGGGTAGAGGGCTTTGAAGATATTAGTCGCAAGTCTCACCGATGGCTAAAGTGATGGACATCTCTTTCAAGGAATTACCCATGAGCCCGGTTGAGCTGATGAGTCAGTGGTCGTTTGGCGGTATGGATTGGCTGGTGATCGGCCTGGGCATTGTCGTGGCCTACATCGTGTTTGGTATCGCCGGGTTCGGTACGGCACTGGTGGCGGGGCCGATCCTGCTGGTGTTCATGCCGCTGTCGAAGATCATCCCGCTGCTGGTGCTGCTGGACTTTGTTGCTGCCTTCGGCAACCTGCTGCAATCGCGGCGGGATGTGAACAAGCCGGAGCTGTTGCGACTGCTGCCGTGCATGGCGATCGGTTGCACCTTGGGCGTGGTGTTTTTGCTCAACCTGCATTCGGATCTGTTGCTGCTGTTGATGGGCCTGTTTATCAGCGCCTATGCGATTTACAGCTTGGCGGTGAAGGCTCGGCCGGCGCAACTGGCGGCGGGCTGGGCGATTCCCATGGGCACCGTCGGCGGCTTGTTCGGTGCGTTGTTCGGCAGTGGCGGCTTTTTATATGCGATCTACCTGAGCAGTCGTTTGCCCAAGGACGCCGCGCGCGCCACGCAAAGCGCGTTGATCAGTTGCAGCACCGTGGTGCGCCTCAGCCTGTTCCTGATTGCCGGGGTGTATGCCGACATGCCGCTGTTGCTGCTGGCGGTTTGCCTGTTGCCGGCGATGGCCCTCGGATTGTGGTGTGGGCGCAGGCTGACGCTGCGCATGTCCCGTGAGGCGTTTGTGCGATTGGTGACGTGGCTGGTGCTGGCCAGTGGCATCGCATTGATTGGGCGGTACTTGAGTACTTGACCTGATTTATTCAGGGATTAAGCTGCCTGCCTTCAGGGCCTCTTCGCGAGCAAGCCCGCTCCCACAGTTGACCGCATTTATCCTGCAGGATCGCGGTCGAATGGTGGGAGCGGGCTTGCTCGCGAAGGCGCCAGACGCTACACCGCAGGACTCTCAGGCCCCATGAACTCCCAAAGCATCCTTGTCCCGAAAATCTCCACCTTGCCTGTCCACGAACCCCGCGCCCGGGCGGTCGTGCGCTGGCTGGTGCGCAAGAACATCATCAAGGAAGAGCTGACCACGTGCGGACGCACCGGTAATCGCATGGCTTACGCCCTGGCGGATGGCGCCCGCGCCGTGGTACTGCACCCCGAGGCGCTGCCGTTCAACGAGCCGGTCAATGGCCTGGAAATCATCTACAAGCGTTGCATCTATACACCGGCCAAAGGCTTTCTCGAAGAAGCCGGCTGCCCGGAATGCCTCAAGGAAGTCGGCGAGGCGCTGTTCGACAGCCTGGAAGACTGGATGCCAGGCCACACCGACAACTTCACCTGCCCGCTGTGTGGGCATGAGGATGACATCAACGGCTTTCTGTTCCTGCAGGAATGCGGGTTTTCCAACCTCGGATTCATCTTCAACAACTGGGCGGAGGCGGGTTTCAAGCAGAGCTTTATCGACGAATTTGCCGATTGGTTGGACCAGAAGATCAGTTGGGTCAAAGTCGAGCTTTAATCCATCTATCAGTATTACCAAGTTTGTCAGAGTTTTACGTTGAGACCTGAGGGGTGTCTGAGTATAATGGCGCGCTTCCATTTTCCCGCTCGGGAGCCCCCGCGATGCTGCGTATCAGCCAAGAAGCTCTGACATTCGACGACATTCTCTTAGTGCCCGGTTATTCCGAGGTGCTTCCTAACGAAGTCAGTCTCAAGACCCGCCTAACCCGTGGCATCGAGCTGAATATTCCCCTGGTTTCCGCTGCCATGGATACCGTCACTGAAGCCCGTCTGGCCATCGCCATGGCTCAGGAAGGCGGCATTGGCATCATTCACAAGAACATGACCATCGAGCAGCAAGCTGCCGAAGTGCGCAAGGTCAAGCGTTACGAAGCCGGTGTGGTCAAGGACCCGATCACCATCGAAGCTGACGCCACCGTGCGTGAACTGTTCGAACTGACCCGCCTGCACAATATCTCCGGCGTTCCGGTGCTGCACAATGGCGACCTGGTCGGCATCGTCACCTCCCGTGACGTGCGTTTCGAGAACCGTCTTGAAGTCACCGTCCGCGAAGTGATGACGCCTAAAGAGCGTCTGGTCACGGTCAAGGAAGGCGCTGACAAGAACGACGTGCGCGAACTGTTGCACAAGCACCGCATCGAGCGCGTGCTGATCGTCGACGACAAATTTGCCCTCAAGGGCATGATGACCGTCAACGATATCGAAAAAGCCAAGGCTTACCCGCTGGCCAGCAAGGATGACCAAGGTCGTCTGCGCGTCGGCGCGGCAGTCGGCACCGGTAAAGACACCGGTGATCGCGTGGCGGCACTGGTCGCTGCCGGCGTGGACGTGGTGGTGGTCGACACCGCCCACGGTCACTCCAAGGGCGTGATCGACCGCGTTCGTTGGGTCAAACAGAATTTCCCTGAAGTCCAGGTGATCGGCGGCAACATCGCCACCGGCGCTGCCGCCAAGGCCCTGGCCGAAGCGGGCGCGGATGCGGTCAAGGTCGGTATCGGCCCTGGCTCAATCTGCACCACGCGTATCGTCGCGGGTGTGGGCGTGCCACAAATCAGCGCCATCGCCAACGTCGCCGAGGCCCTCGAAGGCACGGGCGTTCCGTTGATCGCCGACGGCGGTATCCGTTTCTCCGGTGACCTGTCCAAAGCCATCGTCGCCGGTGCTTCCTGCGTAATGATGGGTTCGATGTTCGCCGGTACTGAAGAAGCCCCGGGCGAGATCGAACTGTTCCAGGGCCGTTCGTACAAGGCCTACCGCGGCATGGGTTCGCTGGGCGCCATGTCCCAGGCGCAAGGCTCTTCTGACCGTTACTTCCAGGACTCCTCGGCAGGCGCCGAGAAACTCGTTCCGGAAGGCATCGAAGGCCGTGTGCCGTACAAAGGCACCCTGAGCGCGATCATCCATCAACTGATGGGCGGCCTGCGTTCCTCGATGGGCTACACCGGTAGCGCCGACATCGAAGAAATGCGCACCAAGCCAGAGTTCGTGCGGATCACCGGCGCCGGTATGGCCGAATCCCACGTCCATGATGTGCAGATCACCAAGGAAGCGCCGAACTACCGCGTAGGTTGAGGCTTCCAGCATAAAGTTAAGTAACCGGGGCTGTCTTATGCAGCCCCGAGTTGTTTCTGATTCATTAGACGAGACTGATCTCATGGCCCTCGACATTCACGCCCACCGTATCCTGATCCTCGATTTCGGTTCCCAGTACACCCAACTGATCGCCCGTCGCGTGCGTGAAATCGGCGTGTACTGCGAACTGCATCCGTTCGACATGGACGACGAAGCGATCCGCGAATTCGCACCGAAAGGCGTCATCCTTGCCGGCGGCCCCGAGTCTGTACACGAAGCCAACAGCCCGCGCTGCCCGCAAGCCGTATTCGACCTGGGCGTGCCGGTGTTCGGTATCTGCTATGGCATGCAAACGATGGCCGAGCAGTTGGGCGGCAAGGTTGAAGGTTCCGAGCTGCGTGAATTCGGTTATGCGCGTGTCGACGTGGTCGGCAAGAGCCGCCTGTTGGACGGCATCGAAGACCATGTCGACGCCGACGGCCTGTTCGGCCTCGATGTGTGGATGAGCCACGGTGACAAAGTCACCAAGATGCCGGAAGACTTCCACATCCTGGCCAGCACCCCGAGCTGCCCGATCGCCGGTATGTTCAACGATGAGCGTGGTTACTACGGCGTGCAGTTCCACCCGGAAGTGACCCACACCAAGCAGGGCGGTCGCATCCTGTCGCGTTTCATCCTCGATATCTGCGCGTGTGAAGCCCTGTGGACCCCGTCGAAAATCGCAGAAGACGCGATCGCCAACGTGCGTGCCCAGGTCGGCACCGACAATGTGCTGCTCGGCCTGTCCGGCGGCGTCGACTCCTCCGTGGTAGCCGCGCTGCTGCACAAGGCCATTGGCGACCAGCTGACCTGCGTATTCGTCGACAACGGCCTGCTGCGCCTGCACGAAGGCGAGCAAGTGATGGCCATGTTCGCCGAGAACATGGGCGTCAAGGTGATCCGCGCCAACGCCGAGGAGCAGTTCCTCAACAACCTGGCCGGCGAGTCCGACCCGGAGAAAAAGCGCAAGATCATCGGCCGCACCTTCATCGACGTATTCGATGCCCAGTCCAACAAACTGGACAACATCAAGTACCTCGCCCAGGGCACCATCTACCCCGACGTGATCGAGTCGGCCGGCGCCAAGAGCGGCAAGGCCCACGTGATCAAGTCCCACCACAACGTAGGTGGCCTGCCTGAGGAAATGAACCTCAAGCTGGTCGAACCGCTGCGCGAACTGTTCAAGGACGAAGTCCGCCGTCTGGGCCTGGAACTGGGCCTGCCTTACGACATGGTCTACCGTCACCCATTCCCAGGCCCGGGCCTGGGCGTGCGCATCCTCGGTGAAGTGAAGAAGGAATACGCCGACCTGCTGCGTCGCGCCGACCACATCTTCATCGAAGAACTGCACAAGGCCGACTGGTATCACAAAGTCAGCCAGGCGTTCGTGGTGTTCCAGCCGGTGAAATCGGTAGGCGTGGTCGGCGACGGTCGTCGTTACGCGTGGGTCGTGGCCCTGCGTGCGGTGGAAACCATCGACTTCATGACCGCCCGTTGGGCACACCTGCCCTACGAACTGCTGGAAACCGTCAGCGGCCGTATCATCAATGAAATCGAAGGCATTTCGCGCGTGACGTATGACGTGTCGAGCAAGCCGCCGGCGACGATTGAGTGGGAATGATCCTGCCCTAGCAGATAAATGCTGAACAACAAAACCCCGGCCATGTGCCGGGGTTTTGTGTTTCTGGAATAGGGAAGATCAACGCCCTCATCGCCGCGCGATATCCGAAAAGTAAAACTTATCCAACGTGTGCCGCGACTCGGTGTACTCGAACTGCCGCCCGTCCTGCAAAAACGTCTGGTTGCTCACCACGATCACATGGCTTTGACCCTCGAGGTCGAGGTGCGCCTGGTCGTCTTTGCCGCGGGGCAGGGCTTCGATGGTGCGTTGGGCGTAGCTGATCTGTAACTGCAACGTCTGCTCGATGAAGGCGTAGATCGATTGCTCGGCGATGTCGCGGTCCAGGCCGGGGATCAGGTCGGCGACGAAGTGGTTGATGTCGAGGATCACCCGTTTGCCGCCGATGCGCCGCACCCGTTTGATGCGGGTGATCAGGCTGCCGGGTTCGGCCTCGATGTGCTGCAGCAGTGAACCTTCCAGCGGGAACTGGGTGAATTCGACGACGTCGGTGCGTACGTCATCGCCCAGGTCGGCGTGGGTTTCGTGGAAGCTGACGATGCCGCCCAGTTGGAACTCGATAGGGTTGGGCGACAACACAAACGTGCCCTTGCCGTGGATTTTTTGCGCAAACCCACGTTCCTGCAACTGCTCGATGGCTCGCCGCACTGTGCCACGACTGGCCTGGTAGGTATCCATCAGTTCGGTTTCAGAGGGAAGACGGGTGCCGCGTTGCAGGCGTTCAGTGGTGATGTTGGCAAGCAGATCGGTATAGATCTGGTTGTATTTGCTCATGGGGATGGCTCTGTGCCGCGTTTGCGTTCAAGGCAGGAACCTTAGTAGCACGGCAGGGGTTTGTCTATTGGGCCCGTGGATATCTGTGGCCTGCGGGGCGGCCAGGCCTACAAAAAATAAACAACATGTAACTCGTACAGACGAGTTGTTGCTTTAACTCGTCTGTACGAGTACTTTTGCCTTCGGCGTGCTGCCAATGACTGCCCTCAAATAAAAAAATCAAAGTGGAAACCAAGCATGAGCCACGACTATTCGAACATCGCCCGCGAGATTCTCGAGAACCTCGGGGGCCGCGACAACCTTGAGCAAGCTGCCCACTGCGTGACCCGCCTGCGCCTGGCGCTCAAGGACCCGAGCCTGGTCAACGGCAGCGCGTTGAACCAGGTCGACCTGGTCAAGGGTTCGTTCTTTACCGGTGGCCTGTTCCAGGTGGTGATCGGCCCCGGCGAAGTGGAAAAGGTCTACGCCGCCCTGCGCGAACAGACCGGCCTCGCCGCCGCCACCATCGCCGACGTCAAGAAGAAGGGCGCCGACAAGACCAACGCCATGCAGCGCCTGGTGCGGGTGTTCTCCGATGTGTTCATGCCGATCCTGCCCGCGCTGATCATCGCCGGCCTGTTGATGGGCGTGAACAACCTGATGGGCGCCAAGGGCATGTTCATCGAAGGCAAGACGCTGCTGGAGGCCTACCCGAACCTGGATGGCCTGTGGAGCCTGATCAACCTGATGGCCAACACCTCGTTCGTGTTCCTGCCGGCGCTGGTGGGCTGGTCGGCAGCCAAGCGTTTTGGCGGCAGTGAAATCCTCGGCATTGTGCTCGGCCTGATGCTGGTCCACCCGGACCTGCTCAACGCCTGGAACTACGGCAAGGCGGTGGCCGGTCTCGATGGTCAGAGCCTGCCGTACTTCGACATTTTCGGCTGGTTCAAGATCGAGAAAGTCGGCTACCAGGGGCAGATCCTGCCGATCCTGATGGCGGCCTATGTGATGAGCGTCATCGAGAAATGGCTGCGCGCGCGAGTGCCCAATGCGATTCAATTGCTGGTCGTGCCGATCACCACCATCGTCGTCACCGGCGTACTCGCGCTGGCGATCATCGGCCCGGTGACCCGTCACCTCGGCATCCTGATCACCGAAGGCGTGGTCACCCTGTTTGACCTGGCGCCGATGCTCGGTGGGGCGATTTTCGGCCTGCTGTATGCGCCGCTGGTGATCACCGGCATGCACCACATGTTCCTGGCGGTGGACCTGCAACTGATCTCCACCCAGGGCGGCACATTTATCTGGCCGATGATCGTCATGTCCAACCTGGCCCAGGGCAGCGCCGCGTTGGCGGTGTTCTACATGACCCGCAATGCGCGGGACAAAAGCATGGCCTCGACTTCCGCTATCTCGGCGTATTTCGGCATCACTGAGCCGGCGATGTTCGGGGTGAACCTGCGCTTCAAGTTTCCATTTTATGCCGCGTTGCTGGGGTCGGCACTGGGCAGCATTTTCCTCTCGCTGAACAAGGTGCAGGCCTCGGCCATCGGGGTCGGTGGCTTGCCTGGGTTTATCTCGATCGTGCCGCATGCGATCCCGATGTTTGTGATCGGGATGGTCATCGCGATGGTCGTGCCGTTTGTTCTGACCTGTGCATTGAGCATGAAGATTGTCCGGCCTGGGTATCGCGTTGCCTGAATTACCGCCTTCGCGAGCAAGCCCGCTCCCACAGTTGAAATGCGTTCCCCCTATGGGAGGGGGCTTGCTCCCGATGAGGCCGAGCGGCTGGTACAAAATTTTACTGAAGGAACCCCCATGCAAAACTGGCAACACTCGGTGATCTACCAGATCTACCCCAAGAGCTTTCACAGCCACGCCGGTAACGCCACCGGAGACCTGCTGGGTATCGTGGACAAACTCGACTACCTGCAATGGCTGGGCGTCGACTGCCTGTGGATCACCCCGTTCCTGCGCTCGCCGCAGCGCGACAACGGCTACGACATCAGCGACTACTACGCCATCGACCCGAGCTACGGGACCATGGCCGATTGCGACCGGCTGATCAGCGAAGCGGCCACGCGCGGCATCAAGCTGATGCTCGATATCGTGGTCAACCACACCTCCATCGAGCACGAGTGGTTCCAGCAGGCGCGCAGCAGCCTCGACAACCCGTACCGCGACTTCTATATCTGGCGCGACCAGCCGAACAACTGGGAATCCAAGTTCGGCGGTTCGGCCTGGGAATACGAAGCGCAAACCGGCCAGTACTTCCTGCACCTGTTCGACCACACCCAGGCCGACCTGAATTGGGACAACCCCAAGGTGCGCGCCGAGGTGTTCAAGCTGATGCGCTTCTGGCGCGACAAAGGTGTGGGCGGTTTCCGCCTGGACGTGATCAACCTGATCTCCAAACCCGCCGACTTCCCCGAAGACGCCAGTGACGGCCGCCGTTTCTACACCGACGGTCCGAACGTGCACGAATACCTGCAGGAAATGCACCGCGAAGTCTTCGCAGGCCATGCCCTGATCAACGTCGGCGAGATGTCGTCCACCAGCCTGGAACACTGCATCCGCTACTCGCGGCCGGAGTCGAAAGAGCTGTCGATGACTTTCAACTTCCACCACCTGAAAGTTGACTACCCGAACCTGCAGAAGTGGGTGAAGGCCGACTTCGATTTCCTGCAGCTCAAGCAGATCTTTTCCGACTGGCAACTGGGTATGCAGGCCGGCGGCGGTTGGAACGCGCTGTTCTGGTGTAACCACGACCAGCCACGGGTGGTCTCGCGCTTTGGGGATGACGGTGAGCATCGTGTGGTCTCGGCCAAGATGCTCGCCACGGCGCTGCACTTCCTGCAGGGCACGCCGTATGTGTATCAGGGCGAAGAGTTGGGTATGACCAATCCGGGCTTCGACAAGATCGAACAGTACCGCGATGTCGAAACCCTCAACATCTACCGCCTCAAACGTGATGCCGGTGAGTCCGAGGCGTCGAGCATGGCGGCGATCATGCAGAAGTCGCGGGACAACGGGCGCACGCCGATGCAGTGGAATGCCTGCAAGCATGCCGGTTTCAGTAGCGCTGAACCGTGGATCGGCATCCCGGCCAATGCGGCGCAGATCAACGTCGACAGCCAACGGGATGACCCGGATTCGGTGCTGCATCACTACCGCAGCCTGATCGCCTTGCGTCGCCAGGAGCCGCTGATTCAAGACGGCGTTTATCGCGAATTGTTGCAGGACCATCTCCAGGTTTGGGCCTACCTACGCGAAGGCCATGGCGAGCGCCTGCTGGTGCTGAACAACTTCTACGGCAAACCCTGCGAAATCCAGCTGCCCGACAACGTCCTCAACGCAACGACGCGGCAGCGCCTGCTGATCAGCAACTACCCCGATTGCCAGGCAAGCGCGGGCACGCTGGCGTTACGGCCTTACGAATCCTTCGTGCTGCACCTCAAGGACTGATGCCTGGAGCGTTGTAGCAACGGTCGAGCGCGACGCTAAGCAGGAGATTAATTCCCCGTGTGGGAGCACCGGGCGCTTCACAAAAACATAATAAAAATATCGGAGTACTGCATGAAAAAAACAATAAAGCTGGGCCTCGTGGCGTCGTGTCTGAGCTTGCCGTTCGGCGCTCAGGCCCTGGAGTTTGCCGGTTACTTGCGCAGCGGCGCGGGGACTTCAACCGGCAGTGGCAAGCAGCAGTGTTTCCAACTGCCGGGCGCGCAAACCAAATACCGTTTGGGCAACGAATGTGAACAATACGGCGAACTGGAGCTGCGCCAGGACCTGCTGACCCTCGACGACGGCTCCGTGCTCAGCGTCGACGCCATGGCTTCTCTCTACAACAAGTACGACCGCGCGCTTAAATTCCAGGGCGAAGACAACGGCTCGGCGCGCATGCCGCAGATGTATGCGCAGTGGTCCAACCTGCCCAGCCTCAACGGCGGCTCGCTGTGGGCGGGGCGGCGCTACTACAAACGTAACGACATCCATATCTCCGACTTCTACTACTGGAACCAGAGCGCCACGGGCGGTGGCATCGAGGACGTGCTGATTGGCGACCTGAAATACAGCTACGCGCTTTCGCGCAAGGACAACCTGTACCAGAAGGAATATGCCACCCGTCACGATTTCAACGTGGCCGGCTTCAAGACCAACCCCGGCGGCAAGCTGGAACTGGGCTTGAGCTACATCGAAAAAGCCGGCGGGCGTGACGCCAACAGCGGTTGGGCGCTGACCGCGCAACATGTGCAAACACCGTTCCTCGGCGGCAAGAACAAGTTCGCCCTGCAGTACGGCGAAGGCCCCGGCACCGGCCTCGGCTACACCGGCAATACCGCCCTGGATAGCAGCAGCAAAAGCTACCGCGCCGTGGAGTTCTTCGACTGGCAACTCACCCCTCGTTTCGGTGGGCAGATCGAGGCGGTGTACCAGAAAGATATTCGCCCCGGCAGCCAGGACCAGACCAGGATGTCCATCGGTGTGCGTCCGGCATATGCGATCAGTGAACAGTTCAAACTGGTCACCGAGCTTGGCCATGATCAGGTCGACGCTACCGGCGGTACACGCAAGCTGAGCAAATTCACCTTCGCCCCGACCTGGTCGCCCAAGGGCCCGGATTTCTGGGCGCGCCCGGAAGTGCGTCTGTACTACACCTATGCGACTTGGAACGAAGCGGCCAAGCGCGCGGCGAATGAGCTGGCGGCTGGGTCGGCGTTGTCCGACACCGGCGCCTACGGCACTGCGCGGCATGGCTCGAACATCGGTGTGCAAGTCGAGTACTGGTGGAAGTGAATTTTCGGCGGTAGACAGGCTTAAATGTGGGAGGGGGCAAGCTCCTCCCACATTTGATCTTCGTCACCTCGGGATTTGTATCCACCCAATGATTTTTACAGAACAAAACAGCAGGTGACGTCATGACCGCAACTCAACCCCTGGAATTGCTTGCGCCCTTGTCGGGTGTGCTGCTGGCACTGGACAAGGTCCCCGACCCGGTGTTCTCCAGCCGCCTGATCGGCGACGGCCTGTGCATCGATCCCACCTCGCCGACCCTCTGCGCGCCATTGACCGGAGTGATCAGCAATATCCAGGAGAGTGGCCATGCGGTGAGCATTACCGACGACAACGGCGTCCAGGTGCTGCTGCATATCGGCCTGGACACCGTGAACCTGGCGGGCAAGGGCTTCAGCCGATTGGTCGAGGAAGGCCAGCGGGTGGTGGCCGGGCAGCCGCTGATCGAGTTCGACGCCGACTACGTTGCGCTCAACGCCCGCAGCCTGCTGACCTTGATGCTAGTGGTCAGCGGCGAGCCGTTTGCGCTACTGGCGCCGGCCAGCGGCCTGGTCGCGGTGGGCCAGCCGCTGTTGCGCCTGTCTCCAGGTGAGGCGGCAGAAACAGTGGACGAGGAGGGCGATGCGCTGTTCTCCAAGCCGCTGACGTTGCCCAATACCAACGGTTTGCACGCCCGCCCGGCGGCGGTGTTTGCCCAGGCGGCGAAGGGGTTCAATGCCAGCATCTATTTGCACAAGCAAATCCAGAGTGCCAACGCCAAGTCGCTGGTGGCGATCATGGCGCTGCAAACCGTGCAGGGCGACACCTTGCAGGTGAGCGCGGCGGGAGCGGATGCCAGCGCGGCGATCAAGGCCTTGGTGGCGCTGTTGGCCGAGGGGTGCGGCGAGACGATCGCGACGCTGGTCGAGGAGGCTGCGCCGCTTGCGTCTGTGTCATCCGCGAGGGTGTTTCGGGGCGTGTGTGCGTCGCCGGGCTCGGCGTTTGGTCAGGTGGTCCAGGTGGCGGAGCCGGCGCTGAGCATTCCCGAAGCGGGGGGCGGCGAAGCACTCGAACGCGCGGCGTTGGGGCGTGGCTTGCTGGCTGCAACCGAGGCCTTGCAAGCGCTGCAGGCCAAGGCGGTCGGCAGTGCCCAGGCGCAGATCTTCCGTGCCCATCAGGAACTGCTCGAAGACCCGACCCTGCTGGAGCACGCCCACTGCCTGCTAGCCGAGGGCAAAAGCGCCGCCTTTGCCTGGAACAACGCCACGCTCGCCACCGCCAAACTGTTCCAGGGCCTGGGCAATGCCCTGCTCGCCGAACGTGCGGCGGACTTGGCCGACGTCGGCCAGCGCGTGCTGAAACTGCTTCTCGGCATTCAGGATCGCGCATGGGAACTGCCTGAACGCGCGATCCTGATCGCTGAGCAACTGACGCCGTCGCAAACCGCCAGCCTCGATACGCACAAGGTGCTCGGGTTTGTCACCGTCGGCGGCGGCGCGACCAGCCACGTCGCGATCCTTGCTCGTGCGCTGGGGCTGCCGGCGATTTGCGGGGTGCCGCCGCAGGTGTTGGCGCTGGCCAATGGTCAACAGGTGCTGCTGGATGCCGACAAGGGCGAGCTGCACCTGAACCCGGACCTGGCCGAGATAGAGCAATTGCAGGCCACTCGCCGGGAGCAAGTGCTGCGGCACCAACGCGACGTCGCGCAGGCGTGCCTGGCGGCCATCACCCGCGACGGTCATCATGTCGAAGTCACGGCCAACGTCGCGTCGCTTCAGGAGGTCGAGCAATCCCTGAGCCTGGGCGGCGAAGGCGTGGGCCTGCTGCGTTCGGAGTTCCTCTACCTGGACCGCCATCGCGCGCCGAGCCCCGAAGAGCAAGCCGGCACCTACAGCGCCATCGCCCGCGCGCTGGGCCCGGAGCGCAACCTGGTGGTGCGCACGTTGGACGTCGGCGGTGACAAACCCTTGGCCTATGTGCCGATGGACGCCGAGACCAACCCGTTCCTGGGCCTGCGCGGTATTCGCCTGTGCCTGGAGCGCCCCGAATTGCTGCGCGAACAGTTCCGCGCAATCCTCGCCAGTGCCGGGCTGACGCGGCTGCATATCATGCTGCCGATGGTCAGCCTGCTCTCGGAGCTGCACCTGGCGCGCACGATTCTTGAAGAGGAAGCATCGGCCCTTGGGCTTACCGAGCTGCCGAAGTTGGGCATCATGATCGAGGTGCCGTCTGCGGCCTTGATGGCGGATGTATTCGCGCCCCATGTGGACTTCTTCTCCATCGGCACCAACGACCTGACCCAATACACCCTGGCGATGGACCGCGACCACCCACGCTTGGCCAGCCAGGCCGACAGCTTTCACCCGGCGGTGCTGCGCCTGATCGCCACCACCGTCAAGGCCGCCCATGCCCACGGCAAGTGGGTCGGCGTGTGCGGGGCGCTGGCGTCTGAAACGTTGGCGGTGCCGGTGTTGATCGGGTTGGGGGTGGACGAACTGTCGGTCAGCGTGCCGCTGATCCCGTCCATCAAGGCCACCGTGCGCGAGCTGGACCTGGCGGACTGCCAGATCATCGCCCGTCAGGTGCTGGGCCTGGAAGAAGCTGCGCAAGTACGCGAGGCCTTGCGCCTGTACCACGCGGCCACCGTTGAAACCTCACCTGTCGTGGAGCACTGAGCATGTTCGAGAAATTGCAGCGGGCGTTCTGGAAAGCCCTGACCCCGGACTTGATCGCCGAGACCGTCGCTGCGCCTGTGCCAGCGGGGGAGAACCTGTTGTCCGCCGACGTGCTGAATGCCCTCGGTGGCGCGGATAACCTCAAGTCGCAACAACGCGTGGCGCTGACGCGAGTGCGTGTGCAACTGCAGGATGCGGCACGGGTGGATGCGGCGGCGTTAAAGGCGGCGGGAGTGTCGGGAGTGATGGTGCTGGCGGGTGGGATCGTGCATCTGATCACCGGTCTCCAAGGCCAGTAGCGAGTCAAATGTGGGAGGGGGCTTGCTCCCGATGGCGGTGGGTCAGTTATAGAAAAGCTGACTGTCACACCGCTATCGGGGGCAAGCCCCCTCCCACATTGGGCGGTGGTGTTTGGGGGTGTCGGGTTTACAGCTGCGGGTTCTCTTCCGGCGGCTTGGTCTTGTTCACCCCAGGCACATGCAGGTTGCCTTCGACCACTTGGTTGCCTTCCAGCTGTGGCTGGGTCACCCAGGTAAGGATGTCGTAGTAGCGCCGGATGTTCGCCACAAAATGCACCGGCTCGCCGCCCCGGGCATAGCCGTAGCGGGTCTTGCTGTACCACTGCTTCTGCGACAGGCGTGGCAGCATCTTTTTTACGTCCAGCCACTTGTTCGGGTTCAGGCCGTCCTTCTGCGCCAGCTTGCGTGCGTCGTCCAGATGCCCGGTGCCCACGTTATAAGCAGCCAGGGCAAACCAGGTGCGATCCGGCTCGGCGATATCGTCGTCCAACTCATCCTTGATCTTGGCCAGGTACTTGGCGCCGCCCATGATGCTTTGCTTGGCGTCCAGGCGGTTGGATACGCCCATCGCCTGGGCGGTGTTCTGGGTCAGCATCATCAGGCCGCGCACGCCGGTCTTGGAGGTGACCGCGGGTTGCCAGAGTGATTCCTGATAGCCAATGGCGGCTAATAGGCGCCAGTCGACCTTTTCTTCCTTGGCGTAGGCCTTGAAGTGTTTCTCGTACTTGGGCAGGCGCTGCTGCAAGTGCTGGGCGAAAGTATAGGCGCCCATGTAGCCGAGCACGTCGACGTGCCCGTAGTAGCGATCTTTCAGGCGTTGCAAGGTGCCGTTCTTGCCGACCTTGTCCAGGTAGCTGTTGACCTCGTTGAGCAGGCTGTTGTCTTCGCCGGCGGCCACGGCCCAGCTCTGGTTGCTGGCATTGCCGAGGTCGAACGCCACGCGCACGTTGGGGAAGTACACCTGGTTCATCGCCACTTCGTTGGAGTCCACCAGGGTCAGGTCGATCTGGCCCTCGTCGACCATGCGCAGCAGGTCGACCACCTCAACGGCGTCGGATTCTTCGTATTCGATCGCAGGGTTCTGCTTTTTAAGCTCCGCCAGTTGTTCGGCGTGGGTGCTGCCCTTGAGCACTATGATCTTCTTGCCCGCCAGGTCCGCCGCGTTGGTGGGGCGCGACTGGCCGTTGCGGTAGATGATCTGCGGGGTGACTTCCAGGTACGGGTGGGAGAAGCGTACCTGCTGCTTGCGTTGCTCGCTGCTGACCAAACCGGCGGCGGCGAGCACCGGGCCGTTGGGTTTGCCGAGCTGGCCGAACAGGTCGTCGAGGTTGTCGGCGGTCTCGATTTCCAGTTTCACCCCCAGGTCGTCGGCAAAGCGCTTGACCAATTCGTATTCGAAACCGGTTTCACCGTTGCGGTCCTGGAAATACGTGGCCGGGCTGTTCCGGGTAATCACCCGCAATACGCCATCCTCCTTGATTCGCTCGAGCGTGCTGGGTTTATCAACACAGGCGCTGAGCATCAGGAAGAGTCCGGTTGCGATGAGCCATTTGGCGCATCGCGGGCGTAAAGCAGTTGGGGAGAACATCTGCGCAGTATACGCAAACGGCCCACGGCGCCATATCTCGACAGCAGGGGACTTGTCTGCTAGCCGCCTTGAAACTGTGCTGCAGCCCGCAGAAACGTGGCCTGGCGAGCGATTGTGACGGTTAAAATAACTGCGCCCAATGCTGTGGTTAACGCCCCGCTACCGTGCAAACCCTGCCAACTGACGTTCGGCAGCGGCCAGCGGTAGCGTTTCGGGTGCCGTTGACGACGGTTTACGCTAGAATGCACGGCCTCAAAGCACACCCCTTCCCGAGGCTGTCCCGAAGATGTTGATCCTGCGCGGCGCTCCTGCCCTTTCTGCCTTTCGCCACAGCAAACTCCTTGAGCAACTGAGCCAGAAGGTTCCAGCTGTTACAGGCTTGTATGCTGAATTTGCTCACTTCGCCGACGTGACTGGCGTCTTGACCGCCGACGAACAGCAAGTGCTGGCACGCCTTCTGAAGTACGGCCCAAGCGTTCCCGTTCAAGAGCCGACCGGCCGCTTGTTCCTGGTTCTGCCGCGGTTCGGCACCATCTCGCCCTGGTCGAGCAAGGCCAGCGATATCGCCCGCAACTGCGGCCTGGAAAAAATCCAGCGCCTGGAACGCGGTATTGCCTTCTATGTCGCGGGCCAGTTCAGCGATGCCGAGGCCGAGCTGATCGCCAGCAGCCTGCACGACCGCATGACCCAGATCATCGTCAGCCAGTTGGAACAGGCCGGCGGTCTGTTCAGTCACGCCGAGGCCAAGCCGCTCACCGCGATTGACGTGCTCGGCGGTGGCCGCGCCGCTCTCGCGAAGGCCAACACCGAACTGGGCCTGGCCCTGGCCGAAGACGAGATCGATTATCTGGTCAACGCCTTCAACGGCTTGAAGCGCAACCCGCACGACATCGAACTGATGATGTTTGCCCAGGCCAACTCCGAGCACTGCCGTCACAAGATCTTCAACGCCAGTTGGGACATCGACGGCGAAAGCCAGGAAAAAAGCCTGTTCGGCATGATCAAGAACACCTACGTGATGCACAGCGAAGGCGTTCTGTCGGCTTATAAGGACAACGCCTCGGTCATCGTCGGCAGCGTCGCCGGTCGTTTCTTCCCGGACCCTGAAACCCGCCAGTACGGCGCGGTGCAGGAACCGGTACACATCCTGATGAAAGTCGAGACCCACAACCACCCGACCGCGATTGCCCCGTTCCCGGGCGCAGCCACCGGTTCCGGCGGTGAGATCCGCGACGAAGGTGCCACCGGCCGTGGCGCCAAGCCCAAGGCCGGGTTGACCGGCTTCACCGTGTCCAACCTGCAGATCCCGGGCTTCGTACAGCCGTGGGAAGTGCCATATGGCAAGCCGGAGCGCATCGTCACCGCGCTGGACATCATGATCGAAGGCCCGCTGGGCGGCGCCGCGTTCAACAACGAATTCGGGCGTCCGGCGCTGACCGGCTATTTCCGTACCTTCGAACAATCGATCACCACCCCGCATGGCGACGAAGTGCGCGGTTACCACAAGCCGATCATGTTGGCCGGCGGCATGGGCAACATCCGTGAAGAACACGTCAAGAAAGGCGAGATCCTGGTCGGCTCCAAGCTGATCGTGCTCGGCGGCCCGGCAATGTTGATCGGCCTGGGCGGCGGCGCGGCTTCCTCCATGGCCACCGGCACCAGCTCGGCGGACCTGGACTTCGCTTCCGTACAGCGCGAAAACCCAGAGATGGAGCGCCGCTGCCAGGAAGTCATCGACCGTTGCTGGCAGTTGGGTGACAAGAACCCGATCAGCTTTATCCACGACGTCGGCGCCGGCGGTTTGTCCAACGCCTTCCCGGAACTGGTCAACGATGGCGAGCGTGGCGGCCGTTTCGAACTGCGCAACATTCCAAACGACGAGCCGGGCATGGCCCCGCACGAAATCTGGAGTAACGAATCCCAGGAACGCTACGTCCTGGCTGTCGGCCCTGAAGACTTCGCGCGCTTCCAGGCCATCTGCGAACGTGAGCGTTGCCCGTTTGCCGTGGTCGGCGAAGCCACAGCCGAGCCGCATCTGACCGTCACCGACAGCCACTTCGGCAACAGCCCGGTGGACATGCCGCTCGAAGTGCTGCTGGGCAAAGCCCCGCGCATGCACCGTTCGGCGGTACGTGAAGCGGAGCTGGGCGATGACTTCGACCCAAGCACACTGGAATTGGCCGACAGCATCGAGCGCGTGCTGCACCACCCGGCGGTCGCGAGCAAAAGTTTCCTGATCACCATCGGCGACCGCACCATCACCGGCCTGGTTGCCCGTGACCAAATGGTCGGCCCGTGGCAAGTGCCGGTGGCCGACGTTGCCGTCACCGCCACCAGCTTCGACGTCTACACCGGTGAAGCCATGGCCATGGGCGAGCGCACGCCGCTGGCCCTGCTGGACGCTCCGGCGTCGGGCCGCATGGCCATTGGTGAAACCCTCACCAACATCGCCGCGTCCCGTATCGGCAAGCTGTCCGACATCAAATTGTCGGCCAACTGGATGTCCGCTGCCGGTCACCCCGGCGAAGACGCGCGCTTGTACGACACCGTCAAGGCTGTCGGCATGGAGCTGTGCCCGGAACTGGGGATCACCATTCCGGTGGGCAAGGACTCCATGTCCATGGCCACCCGTTGGAACGATGACGGCGTGGACAAGAGCGTCACCTCGCCGCTGTCGTTGATCGTCACCGGTTTCGCACCGGTCACCGACATCCGCCAGACCCTGACCCCGCAACTGCGCATGGACAAGGGCACCACCGATCTGATCCTGATCGACCTGGGCCGTGGCCAGAACCGCATGGGCGCCTCGATCCTTGCGCAAACCCATGGCAAGCTCGGCAAACACGCGCCGGACGTCGACGACGCCGAAGACCTGAAAGCCTTCTTCGCGGTGATCCAGGGCCTCAACGCCGACGGCCACCTGCTGGCCTACCACGACCGTTCCGACGGTGGTCTGTTGACCAGCGTGGTCGAAATGGCCTTCGCCGGTCACTGCGGCCTGAACCTGGTGCTCGACAGCGTTGCCGAGGACGCCTCTGAAATCAACGGCATCCTGTTCAACGAAGAACTGGGTGCGGTGATCCAGGTGCGCCAGGACGCGACGCCGGACGTATTGGCACAGTTCAGCGCCGCCGGCCTGGGCGATTGCGTGGCCGTGATCGGCCAGCCGATCAACAACGGTCAGATCGACATCGTCTTCAACGGCGACACCGTGTTCGAAGGCCAGCGCCGTCTGCTGCAACGCCAGTGGGCCGAGACCAGCTACCAGATCCAGCGCCTGCGTGATAACGCCGACTGCGCCGAGCAGGAATTCGACGTGATCCTGGAAGAAGACAACCCGGGCCTGAGCACCAAGCTCAGCTTCGACGTCAACCAGGACATCGCTGCGCCGTACATCAAGAAAGGCATTCGCCCACAGGTTGCCGTACTGCGTGAGCAGGGCGTCAACGGCCAGGTGGAAATGGCGGCCGCATTCGACCGTGCCGGCTTCAATGCGATCGACGTACACATGAGCGACATCCTCGCCGGTCGCGTCGACCTCAACGAGTTCAAAGGCCTGGTGGCCTGCGGCGGTTTCTCCTACGGCGACGTGTTGGGTGCCGGTGAAGGCTGGGCCAAGTCGGCCCTGTTCAACAGCCGTGCTCGCGATGCGTTCCAGGGCTTCTTCGAGCGCAACGACAGCTTCACCCTGGGTGTGTGCAACGGTTGCCAGATGATGTCCAACCTCCACGAACTGATCCCGGGCAGTGAGTTCTGGCCGCACTTCGTGCGTAACCGTTCCGAACAGTTCGAAGCCCGTGTCGCCATGGTGCAGGTGCAGGAGTCCAACTCGATCTTCCTGCAAGGCATGGCCGGTTCGCGTATGCCAATCGCCATCGCCCACGGTGAAGGTCATGCCGAGTTCGCCAGCGAAGACGCCTTGCTCGAAGCCGACGTGTCCGGTTGCGTGGCCATGCGTTTCGTCGACAACCACGGCAAGGTCACCGAAAGCCACCCGGCCAACCCGAACGGCTCGCCGCGCGGGATCACCGGCCTCACCAGCCGCGACGGTCGCGTGACTATCATGATGCCGCACCCGGAGCGTGTATTCCGTGCCGTGCAGAACTCGTGGCGCCCGGAAGAGTGGAACGAAGACGGCGCGTGGATGCGCATGTTCCGCAACGCTCGCGTGTGGGTGAACTAAGGCGGTGTACAAGCTCGCTTTCTTTGTGCCCGCGAGCCACGTGGAGACGGTAAAAACCGCCGTCTTCGCAGCCGGCGGCGGGCGCATCGGCGACTACGACAGCTGCGCCTGGCAAGTGCTGGGCCAGGGCCAATTCCGCGCGTTGGACGGCAGCCAGCCGTTTCTCGGGCAAGTCGGCCAGGTTGAAGTGGTTGAAGAGTGGAAAGTTGAGCTGGTGGTGGCGGATGCGTTGATCGTGGCTGTTGTGGCCGCGTTGAAGCTGAGCCATCCCTATGAGACACCGGCGTATGAGGTATGGCAGTTGGCGGATTTTTGATTCGTTGATTGCATGAGCAAGAAACCCGCTGGGCCTGTTGGGGCAGCGGGTTTTTTGTTGCCTGTGAGGCCCAATCGCAGGCAAGCCTACTCCCACATTTGGCTGCGTTGCCAGGTCGGGCGCCGGTCAAATGTGGGAGGGGGCTTGCCCGCGATAAGGTCAGAGCAGCCACTACATCTCTTAAACCCCGGCGCTGACCTCACGGCCACTGACCATCTGCTCCAACGCCTCGCTCAAACCCGAGGCCTTGTCACCAATCAGCAGGTGCCAAACACCGCTATCGAGTTGGCTAACGCCTTGGCAACCAAGCGCTGTCAGTTGAGCCTCGGACACCACCGAGTCATCCCCCAATTCCACCCGCAACCGGGTCATCGCCACCGCTTCCAACTGGCGCACATTTTCCCGGCCACCCAATGCAATCAGCCATCTCTCGGCTTCCCGGACATCCACCGCAACCAACTTATCCACAGGCGCAACTGTCACGGGCGCATTGGCTACAAACGACGGCATCGCCAACCGGATCTCATCGGCAATGCTGTCCGCCATCGGCCCGACCACTACCTGCAAGCTCCCACCGTTACCCGGCCGAACCACGGCCATCGCACCGAGGGCTTTCAACTGTGCATCCACTGCTTTGTTGCGGTCGACCATGTCCAACCGCAACCGCGTGGTGCAGGCTCCCACGCTGAGCAGGTTGTCGGCACCCCCCAACGCCTGGATGTAAGCCGTGGCGCGCTGGTTATCGCTCATCACTTCGGCCTGCGCCACCGGGATATCTTCGCGGCCCGGTGTCTTCAGTTGGAAGCGGCGGATGCAGTAGTTGAACACGCTGTAGTAGATCACTGCGTAAGCCAAGCCGACCGGGAGGACCCGCCAGCCATTGGTGGACTTGCCCCAACCCAGCACCATGTCGATAAACCCACCGGAGAAGGTAAAGCCCAGGTGGATATCCAGCAGGTTAGTGACCGCCATCGACAGCCCGGTCAGCAACGCATGCAGCAGGTACAGGAACGGCGCGAGGAACATGAAGGCGAATTCGATCGGCTCGGTCACGCCGGTCAGGAACGAGGTCAGCGCCATCGACAGGAAAATCCCGCCCATCACTTTGCGTCGTTCCGGCAGGGCATTGCGGTACATCGCCAGGCACGCGGCGGGCAGGCCGAACAGCATCACCGGGAACATGCCGGTCATGAACTGGCCGCCTTTCGGGTCGCCGGCGAAGTAGCGGGTCAGGTCGCCGGTCACCACCGCGCCGGTCAGCGGGTCGGTAAAGCTGCCGAACACGAACCACGCCATGTTGTTGAGGATATGGTGCAGGCCGGTGACGATCAGCAGGCGGTTGAACACGCCAAACACGAAGGCACCCAGGCTGCCGCTTTCCATCAGCAATACGCCGAAGCTATTGATGCCGTGCTGGATCGGTGGCCAGATCAGGCCAAAGATCACGCCCAGGCCGACCGCGCTGAACCCGGTGACAATCGGTACAAATCGCCGCCCGCCAAAGAACGCCAGGTATTCCGGCAGCTTGATGTCCTTGAAGCGGTTGTACAGCCCGCCCGCCATCAAACCGCTGGCGATCCCGGCGAGCATGCCCATGTTGATGCTCGTATCCATCACCTTTAGGGTGGAGACCATCACCAGGTAACCAATCGCCCCGGCCAGGCCCGCGGTGCCGTTATTGTCGCGGGCAAAACCCACGGCGATGCCGATGGCGAAGATCAGCGCGAGGTTGGCGAAGATCGCCTGCCCGGCGTCGTGCATCACCGCGATGTTGAGCAGGTCGGTGTCGCCCAGGCGCAGCAGGAGGCCGGCGATCGGCAGGATCGCAATCGGCAGCATCAGCGCACGGCCCAGGCGTTGCAGGCCTTCGATAAAGTGTTGGTACATGGCGTGTCTCCCTTTTCTTGTTGTTGTCAGCTCAGCGGCCAGTGGTGTTGACAGGCTTGGCGTACCGCCTTGGCGCTGCTCAGGTCGAGCAGACCCAGGCTCAGTTGCCGGCATTGCGCCGCGTCCAGGTGGCGGACGCGGTCCTTGATTTCGCCGATCTGCGGCGGGCTGACCGACAGCTCGCTGACCCCCAGGCCGACCAACACCGGCGTCGCCAATGGGTCGGACGCCAGGGCGCCGCACACGCCGACCCAGCGCCCGTGTTTGGCTGCGCCCGTGCAGGTCTGGGCGATCAACCGCAGCAGCGCCGGGTGCAGCGCATCGACCCGTGCGGCGAGGCCGGCGTGGTCGCGGTCCATGGCCAGGGTGTACTGGGACAGGTCATTGGTGCCGATGGACAAGAAGTCCGCATGCTCGGCCAGTTGTTCGGCCATCAGCGCAGCGGCGGGCACTTCGATCATCACCCCCAGTTCCGGACGCTGGGTCAGTTTCAGCTCGACGCACAGTTCATCCAGGCGCTGGCGGATCTGCAGCAGTTCGTCGACTTCACTGACCATCGGCAGCAGGATGCGGCAGCGCGCCAGCGGGCTGACTTGCAGCAGTGCGCGCAGTTGCTGGTCGAGCACCTCGGGGCGCACCTGGGCCAGGCGAATGCCGCGCAGGCCCAGCACCGGGTTGGCCTCGACCGGCAGCGGCAGGTAGTCGAGCTGTTTGTCGCCGCCCACGTCGATGGTGCGGATGATCACCGACTTGTCGCCCATTGCATCCAGCACCGCTTGATAGGCCTGGCGCTGTTCCTGTTCGTCCGGTGCGGTGCGGCGGTCGACGAAGAGGAATTCGGTGCGCAGCAGGCCGATGCCATCGGCGCCGTTTTCAAATGCCACTTGGGCCTCGGCGCTGGAGGCGACATTGGCGGCGACTTCAATGGTCATGCCATCGCGGGTGTTCGCCGGCAGTCGCGCCTGGGTCTGTTGTGCCTGGCGGCGCAGGTTCTGCGTGTCGCGAATCCGGTGGACTTCGGCGTGGCGCGCCTCGCTGGGCGCCAGTTCCAGGCGACCGTTGGCGGCGTCGAGTACCACGCGTTGGCCTTGGGGCACATCGAGCACCTCGGCGCCCAGCGCCACCACGCATGGCAAACCTTTGCCCCGGGCCAGGATCGCGACATGGGAGGTGGCGCCGCCCTCGGCCATGCAGATGCCGGCGGCCTGTTGCGCGCTCAGTTGCAGCAGGTCCGAGGGCGTCAGCTCATGGGCGCTGACAATCGCCCCGGCGGGTAACTCGAGGTGCCACGCTTCACCCAGCAGCGCGCGCAGTACGCGTTGTTGCAGGTCGCGCAGGTCGTTGGCGCGTTCGGCCAACAACGGCTTGCCCAGGCCCAGCAACACCGCGCATTGCGCCTGGATCGCATCGCGCCAGGCGTGGGTGGCGGCGCTGCCGTGTTCGATGGCGCGGGTGGCGGCGTCCAGCAGGGTCGGGTCTTCCAACAGTGCGAGGTGGGCGGCGAAGATCTCTTCTTCGTCGACGGCCTTGCGCTGGCGGGCGAGGTCCAGGGTGGTGCGGATTTCGTTGCGCACCTGCTCAAGCGCCGCATCCAGCCGCTGCAGTTGCTCGTCGGCGCAATGCTGGGCGGTATCGTCTGGCAGCTCGATCCCGCTCAGGCGGAACAGCGGCCCGCAGACCAAGCCCGGCGCCGCGCATACGCCTTGCAATACACCGGCTTCGGTAGGCGTGCGACGGGGTGCGACGGCCACCGGTGCGGGAGGTTCGTCGCTGATCGCTACCGACAGCGCGGCAACCAGTGCCTGCACTGCCGCCGCACAATCCTTGCCACGGCTGGTGACGCGGACCTCATCGTCTTCGCCGATGCCCAGCCCCATCAGGGCAACCAGGCTGTCGCACGCTGCCGACTTGCCGGCGAAATGCAACTGCGTCTGGCTGCTGAACGCCTGGGCGGTCTTGCGGATCAATGCTGCCGGACGCGCATGCAGGCCGCCGCGATGGGTGATGCGCACGCTGGCGCTGGCTTGCGCGACGGAGTTATCCACAGCTGTTTGCGGCGCTACGCTGGAACGCAGCGCCACGCGCGCCAGCGGTTCACCGCGCTTGATCGAATGGAGCGCCAGCGGTGTCAGTTCGAAGCGCTCGCTGTTGGTGAGAATGATCAGGCTGACCAGGCTCTTGCACTGGCGCGCAATCCGGTCCAGGTCAAACTGCATCAGCGCCTGGCCCTTGCTCACCCGCGCGCCGTTCTTCACCAGCAGGGTGAACCCTTCGCCGTTCAATTCCACCGTGTCGATGCCCACATGCATCAATAGCTCGGCGCCGTTCTGCGCACGAATCGTCAGCGCATGCCCGGTGCGCGCCACATGGATGATCTCGCCGTCGCACGGTGCGTACAGGCAATCGTTCAGCGGGTCGATGGCCAGGCCGTCGCCCATGGCGCCGCTGGCGAAGACTTCGTCGGGGACGTTGTCCAAGGCCAGCACCGGCCCGCTGAGGGGGGCGCTGAGGGTCAATTCATTATTGTTGTTGGACATGGGCACGGTACTCATCAGGAAATCGCGGCACGCCACTCAGTGGGTGCGGGTGACTTTGCTCAGGTGGCGCGGCTGGTCAGGGTTCATGCCCCGGGCGACCGCCAGGCCGGCGGCCATGACATAGAAACTCTGGATGGCCAGGATCGGGTCCAGGCTCGGGTGTTCGGCGCGGCTCAGGGTCAGGTCGCGTTCGGCGATATCGTCCGGCGCGGCCAGCAACACGCGGGCGCCGCGTTGGCGCATATCGGCAGCCAGGCTCAATAGCCCGGCTTGCTCGGCGCCGCGTGGGGCGAAGATCAGCAGCGGGTAGTTGTTGCCGATCAAGGCCATCGGCCCGTGACGCACCTCGGCGCTGCTGAAGGCTTCGGCCTGGATCGCCGAGGTTTCCTTGAGCTTGAGCGCGGCTTCCTGGGCGATGGCAAACCCGGCGCCACGGCCGATCACCATCAATTGCTGGCAGTCGCGCAGGGCGTCGATGGCTTGCGTCCAGTCCTGCTTGGCTGCTTCGCGCAGGCCCTCGGGCAACGCACGGCAGGCGTGCAGCAGGTCGGCTTCCTGGTTCCAGTGGCCGATCAACAGCGCGCTGGCGCTGAGGGTCGCGATAAAGCTCTTGGTCGCGGCCACACTGAGTTCCGGGCCGGCGCACAGCGGCACATGGAATTCGCAGGCGGCTTCCAGGGGTGAATCTTCGGCATTGACCAGCGAGATGCTCAAGGCGCCGCGTTTGCGCAGTTGGCGCAGGCTGTCGACCAGGTCCGGGCTCTGGCCCGACTGAGAGAAACCGAACACGACCTGGCCGCTGACCTGCAACGGCGCTTGCAGCAGGGTCACCACCGACATCGGCAACGACGCCACCGGAATGCCTACGTGCTGCATGGCCAGGTAGGCGAAGTAGCTCGCGGCATGGTCCGAGCTGCCACGGGCGATGGTCATCGCCACTTGCGGCGGCTGACGGCGCAGGCGGTCGGTGATGTCTTGCAGACGCGGGTCCAGGCGTTGCAGCTGCGCGGCTACGGCGTCACAGGAGGCGAGGGCCTCTTCAAGCATTTTTGAGGACAATGGTTTCTCCTTCGACCATGACGTCGGTGAGGTGCAGGGAGCGGTCCAGGCGCACGCAGTCGGCAAAGCTGCCGGGTTGCAGGCGGCCGCGTTCTTCCAGGCCCAGGTAGTCCGCCGGAAATTGCGACAGGCGTTGTGAGGCTTCGCTGATGGGCAGGCCGATCTTCACCAGGTTGCGCAGCGCCTGATCCATGGTCAGGGTGCTGCCGGCCAGGGTGCCGTCGGCCAGGCGCACGCCGCCCAGGCATTTGGTCACGGTGTGGCTGCCCAGCTTGTATTCGCCGTCGGGCATGCCGGCGGCGGCGGTGGAGTCGGTGACGCAGTACAGGCACGGGATCGCGCGCAGGGCCACGCGCATGGCACCGGGGTGTACGTGGAGCAAATCCGGGATCAATTCCGCGTACTGGGCGTGGGCCAACGCCGCGCCGACGATGCCCGGCTCGCGGTGATGTAGCGGGCTCATGGCGTTGTACAAATGCGTGAAGCTGGTGGCGCCGGCGGCGAGGGCGGCGACGCCTTCTTCATAGCTGCCCAGGGTGTGGCCGATCTGCATACGCACGCCGCGTGTACTGAGGGCGCGGATCAGGCTGTCATGCCCGGCGATTTCCGGGGCGATGGTGATCACCCGGATCGGCGCCAGGCGCAGGTAGGTTTCCACTTCTTCCATCAATGCGGTGTGGGCGAAGTTGGGTTGCGCGCCGAGTTTGCCCGGATTGATGTAGGGGCCTTCCAGGTGCACGCCAAGGACCCGGGCACTGCCGCTCGGGCGCTGCTCGCAGAAGCTGCCGAGCTGGCCGAGTACGCTGGAAATCTCGTCCACCGGCGCGGTCATGGTGGTGGCCAGCAGCGAGGTAGTGCCAAAGCGCACGTGGGTGCGGGTGATGGTTTCGAAGGCGTTGGCACCTTCCATGATGTCTTTGCCGCCGCCGCCGTGGACGTGCAGGTCGATAAACCCCGGCAGCAGGTAGGGCAAGTCGTTGTCGGCCGGGTTGCAAGGCGCGCCTTCGATGGCGATCACCTTGCCGTGTGCATGCGCCAGGCGGCCGCGAATCCAGCCATGGGGCGTGAGGATATTGTCTTCGGACATGGGCAGTTCTCTAAGGCCGCGGTGCGCGGCAAAGGCCTATCGCCGCAGCTCTGCGACAAAGTCGTAGTAGTCGTTGCGGCAGTAGGTGTCGGTGATTTCGATCGGTGTGTTGTCGGCGGTGTAGCCGACGCGGGTCATCAGCAGCATGGCGGTGCCGGGGGCGATGCCGACCAGTGCGGCGAACTCGTCCGAGGCGTTGATCGCCTGGATATGCTGCAGGGCGCGCACGATGGGTTTGCCGATGCCCTCCAGGTACTCGTAGAGGGAGTGGCCGATGGCTTGCGGTTGTGGCAGCAACGAGGCGGGCATGGCGGTCATTTCGATTGCCATCACCGTGTCGTCGGCTTTGCGCAGGCGTTTGAGGCGCGTCACCTTGTCGTTCGGCGACAGGCCCAGGCGGATCAATTCTTCATGGGTCGGCGCGCTGATGTCGCGTTCCAGCCACTGGGAACTGGGCACAAACCCCTTGAGTCGCAGCATCTCGCTGAACCCTGACAGGCGCGACAGCGGCTGTTCCAGGCGTGGGGTGATAAAGGTGCCGGAGCCTTGGCTGCGACGGATCAGGCCTTGGGCAAGCAAGACTTCCAGCGCTTTGCGGGCGGTGACGCGCGAAAGGCTTAACTGCTCGCTGAGGGCGCGTTCCGACGGCAGGGCCTGTTCGGATTTCCACTGGCCGGCGTGGATCGCCGCTTCCAGGTTGCGGGCCAGTTGCAGGTACAGCGGCGTGGATTGTTTGTCGTCGGGACGCAGCGTCAGGATGGGGTTCATCTGTCAGGTTTCCGATGCGGTTATTAGAGTGTTGTCGCCCGCTATTGGCCGGAAACTAATACCACTTAAATACCATGTCAATGCTGCCAAAACGCTGTAGGTCCAGGTTTCAGGGCGCCTTAACGGTAGCTGGCATCAAGTGGTATTAGAGAGGTCTTTAAGGCGCGCAGAGCTGCGCAGCCTGCGGGGTGAATTGGTATTCACCGGCAGGCGCTATCGAGGGCAGGAAACTTTTTTTAATTAATTTGCCAAGGGGCGAGGGCTACGGCCGAATCTCGATCAGGGTGCCGTCTTTGACCAGGTTCCAGATTTCGCGCATGTCGACGTTGCGCATGCCGATGCAGCCGTCGGTCCAGTCCAGGGTGTGGAACCACTGCTCCGGGTATTCTTCACTGTCGGGCGTGCCGTGAATCATGATCATGCTGCCGGGCTTCACGCCTTCGCGGCGGGCACGGGCGGAGTCGCTGATATTGGGGTAGGAAATGTGCATGGCCAGGTTGTAGCGGTCACTGGTTTTGCGCCAGTCGATCCAATACAAGCCTTCCGGCGTGCGGCGGTCGCCTTCGAACAGTTTGGTGCCCTTGGGGTTTTTGCCCAGGGAGATGCGGTAGGTCTTGAGGGGTTTGCCGTCGTTGATCAGTTGCAACTGATGGGCGGACTTGAGCACCAGAATTTTTTCGACCGTTTTGCCGCCCAGGGTTTCCAGAGTGGTGGCTGAGGACAACGTGGCGAACGACAGGCAGAGCAGAGCAAGCAACCAACGCATTAAAACGATTTCCCTTGGACGACGATCTGCCGGTTTGTTATTGGGCGGGCTTGGACAGCGGCGGCACAGCTTCGCTGCGCACCGGGAACGATTGTTGGCGACGGTCGGCGAAGAAGTATTCTAAGGTACGCCCGACCGTGCGGAAAGCCAGCTCGGACCAAGGGATGTCGGCTTCGTCGAACAGTTGCACTTCCAGGCTTTCGGGGCCTGCGGCGAAGTCCAGGTCAATCAGTTCGGCGCGGTAGAAGACATGCACCTGGCTGATATGCGGCACATCGATCAGGGTGTAGAGGCTCAGGTTGCGCACGTGGGCGCAGGCTTCTTCCATGGTTTCGCGCATGGCGGCCTGTTCCATGGTCTCGCCGTTCTCCATGAAGCCGGCGGGCAGGGTCCAGTAACCCCGGCGGGGCTCGATGGCGCGGCGGCACAGCAGTACTTGATCGCCCCACACTGGCACCGTGCCGGCGACGATATTGGGGTTCTGGTAGTGAATGGTCTGACAATGATCGCAGACAAAACGCAGGCGTGCGTCGCCTTCGGGAATGCGTTGGGTGACCGGTTTACCGCACTGGCTGCAGAAATTCATGCTGGGGTTCCTGGAAAGTCTGCCTATCTTGGCGTGGGCGGCAGGGCCCTGCAAGTTGTCGTTTCGCGACAGCCCTCAGGTTTTGGGGTTGGGCACCCGCGCGCTTTGGTGCATGATGCAAGGTAGCCAACAGATCGAGATGACTCATGCTGGACGAGCTACTTCGCCGGGTAAGCAATCACACACCGCAACTGCTTGAGACCGACGGGCGTTTCCCCGAGGCCGCCGTGCTGGTGCCGATTACCCGCAGTGACGAACCCGAGCTGATCCTGACGCTGCGCGCCAGCGGCCTGTCCACCCACGGTGGCGAAGTGGCCTTTCCCGGCGGGCGCCGCGACCCCGAAGACCCCGACCTGATCTTCACCGCCCTGCGCGAAGCCGAAGAAGAAATCGGCCTGCCGCCCGGCCTGGTCGAGGTGATCGGCCCGTTGAGCCCGTTGGTTTCCCTGCATGGCATTCGGGTCACGCCCTACGTTGGCGTCATCCCGGACTACGTCGAATACCTGGCCAACGACGCCGAAATCGCTGCGGTCTTCAGCGTGCCCTTGGAGTTTTTCCGCCAAGACCCGCGCGAACATACCCATCGCATCGATTACCAGGGTCGCAGTTGGTACGTGCCGAGCTATCGGTTCGGCGAATACAAGATCTGGGGTTTGACGGCGATCATGATCGTCGAACTGATCAACCTGCTTTATGACGATGCCAACATCAGCCTGCACCAGCCGCCCAAGAGCTTCATCCATCTATAAGCCATCGTTTAAATGGCCAGCCGTGAGGACACATCATGAAATACCGCCTGGGCGACGCCCGCGTCGAGACGCATCCACACAGCTGGGTGGCGCCGAATGCCACGTTGGTGGGCAAGGTCAAGCTGGAGGAGGGCGCCAATGTCTGGTTCAACGCGGTGTTGCGTGGCGACAACGAACTGATCCTGATCGGCAAGAACAGCAATGTGCAGGACGGCAGCGTGATGCACACCGACATGGGTTACCCGCTGACCCTGGGCACCGGTGTGACCATCGGCCATAACGCCATGCTGCATGGCTGCACCGTCGGCGACTACAGCCTGATCGGCATCAATGCGGTGATCCTCAACGGCGCGAAGATCGGCAAGTACTGCATCATCGGCGCCAATTCGCTGATCGGCGAAGGCAAGGACATTCCCGATGGTTCCCTGGTCATGGGCTCGCCGGGCAAAGTGGTGCGCGAATTGACCGACGCGCAGAAGAAGATGCTCGAGGCCAGCGCTGCGCACTATGTGCATAACGCCCAGCGTTATGCGCGGGATCTGGTTGAGCAGGAAGAATGAACCCGTCAGAGCGCCCTGTCGCCTCGCCGTGCGTGAACATTTGCGCGCTGGATGACGACGATATATGCATCGGCTGCCAGCGTAGCGTGGAAGAAATCACGCGCTGGAGCCGCATGGACAACGCCGAGCGCCGGGTGGTGCTGGGGGTGTGTCATGAGCGGGCGAAGGCGAGTGGGTTGGTGTGGGTGATGCCTAAGAGTTCCGGTGCCTGATCGACTGCCATCGGGGGCAAGCCCCCTCCCACACTTAACCGCATTTAATCTGTAGGAATGCGGTCACATGTGGGAGGGGCGGTGCGACGATTCGACTTGCCCCCGATAGGGCCACCCCAGACGACATCCCTGTAATTGTGTACCCTGTGCGGCATTACCCACAGGTCCATCCCCCATGCTCTTCCTGATCGCCTACATCAGCAGCGTCGTGCTGATCAATTTTGCCTTTTCCACTGCCCCGCACCTGGACGTCATCTGGTCCGCCTGGGGCGGTCTGGTGTTCATCCTGCGCGACATGGTGCAAACCCGCTTCGGCCACGGCGCGATCCTCGCCATGCTGGCGGCGCTCGCGCTGTCGTATATCACCTCCGACCCGTCCATCGCCCTGGCCAGCGCCACGGCGTTCGCGGTGTCCGAGTGCATCGACTGGCTGGTGTTCAGCATCACCAAACGCCCGCTCCACGATCGCCTGTGGATAAGTTCGGCGCTGAGCATTCCCCTCGATACTTTTATCTTTTTCGGCTTGATCGGTGCACTTACGCCCGCCGTGGTGGGCACCGCCCTGGCGTCGAAATTCGCCGGGGTCACGGTGGTCTGGCTGATCATGGCCTGGCGTATCCGCAAACGGGCCGTCGCCAACTGAAGCCAATCTGCACAGTTCATGTAAAATGCCGGCCTTTCTCCCCATGATCCGCTCCCCTGAGGACCTGAGATGACCCGAATCGGAACTCCATTGTCGCCAACCGCGACCCGCGTTTTGCTGTGTGGCTGCGGTGAGCTGGGCAAGGAAGTGGTAATCGAGCTGCAACGCTTGGGCGTTGAAGTGATTGCCGTGGATCGCTATGCCAACGCGCCGGCCATGCAGGTTGCCCATCGCAGCCATGTGATCAACATGCTCGACGGCGCCGCCCTGCGTGCGGTGATCGAAGCCGAGAAGCCGCACTTCATCGTGCCGGAAATCGAAGCCATCGCCACCGCCACCCTGGTGGAGCTGGAGGCCGAAGGTTTCACCGTGATCCCGACCGCGCGCGCCGCATCGCTGACCATGAACCGCGAAGGCATCCGTCGCCTGGCCGCTGAAGAGCTGGACCTGCCGACCTCGCCGTATCACTTCGCTGATGCCTTCGAAGACTACAGCAAGGCCGTGCACGACCTGGGCTTCCCGTGCGTGGTCAAGCCGGTGATGAGCTCGTCGGGCAAGGGCCAGAGCCTGCTGCGCAGTACCGAGGACGTGCAGAAAGCCTGGGATTACGCCCAGGAAGGCGGGCGTGCCGGGAAGGGCCGGGTGATCATCGAAGGCTTTATCGACTTCGACTACGAAATCACCCTGTTGACCGTGCGCCACATCGGCGGCACGACCTTCTGCGCGCCGGTCGGCCATCGTCAGGAGAAGGGCGATTACCAGGAATCCTGGCAGCCTCAGGCCATGAGCCCGATTGCCCTGGCAGAATCCGAGCGCGTGGCCAAGGCCGTGACTGAATCCTTGGGTGGCCGTGGCTTGTTTGGCGTGGAGTTGTTCATCAAGGGCGATCAGGTGTGGTTCAGCGAAGTGTCGCCACGGCCGCATGACACCGGTTTGGTCACCTTGATTTCCCAGGACCTGTCGCAGTTCGCCCTGCACGCGCGCGCCATCCTGGGCCTGCCGATCCCGTTGATCCGGCAGTTCGGGCCGTCGGCGTCGGCGGTGATCCTGGTGGAAGGGCAATCGACCCAGACCGCATTCGCTAACCTCGGCGCGGCCTTGAGCGAACCGGACACGGCGTTGCGTCTGTTCGGCAAGCCGGAAGTGAATGGCCAGCGCCGCATGGGCGTGGCATTGGCGCGGGATGAGTCGATTGAAGCGGCTCGCGCCAAGGCGACCCGTGCGGCTCAGGCGGTTGTTGTAGAGCTTTAAACCGCGTCGCGCCTATCGGGGGCAAGCCCCCTCCCACACTTAACCGCGTTTAATCTGTAGGAGTGCGGTCAAAATGTGGGAGGGGGCTTGCCCCCGATAGCGGTCTGTCAGTCGACCTTGTTCAAATCGTTATCCCGCGTCTCTTTCAGGCACAGCACCGCAATCAAGCTCAGCAACGCTGCCGCCGACACATACCCGCCGACATAACTCAGCCCACCCATCGCCACCAGCTTGGTCGCGAAGAACGGTGCGGCCGACGCGCCGACGATCCCACCCAGGTTATAGGCCGCCGAAGCGCCGGTATAACGCACGCGGGTCGGGAACAGTTCCGGCAGCATCGCGCCCATCGGGGCGAAGGTCACGCCCATCAGGAACAGCTCCAGGGCCAGGAATAGCGCCACAGCCCAGGTCGAACCGTATGTCAGCAATGGCTCCATGGTGAAACCCGACAGAATGGCCAGCACCGTACCGACAATCAGCACCGGCTTGCGCCCGAATCGATCGCTGGCCAAGGCTGCCAGCGGCGTCGCCAGGCCCATGAACAACACGGCAAAACACAGCAGCCCGAGGAATGTCTCGCGGCTGTAGCCCAAGGTCGACACGCCGTAGCTCAAGGAAAATGCCGTGGTGATATAGAACAGCGCATAGCACACCACCATCGACGCGGCGCCCAGCAGCACCGGCATCCAATGCTGGCTGAACAGCTCGAACAACGGCACTTTTACCGGCGCTTCTTTCGCCACGGCATTGGCGAACACCGGGGTTTCATGCAGCTTGAGCCGCGCATATAGGCCGACCATCACCAGTGCGGCGCTGAGGATGAACGGGATGCGCCAGCCCCAACTGCGGAACTGCTCGTCGTTCAGGTTCATGGCCAGGATCAGGAACAGGCCGTTGGCCGCGAGGAAGCCAATCGAAGGGCCGAGTTGCGGGAACATGCCGAACCAGGCGCGCTTGCCCTTGGGCGCGTTCTCGGTCGCCAGCAACGCCGCCCCGCCCCATTCCCCGCCCAGCCCCAGGCCCTGGCCGAAACGCAGCACGCACAACAGAATCGGGGCCCAGGCACCAATGCTGTCATACCCCGGCAGCAAGCCGATCAGCGTGGTACACACCCCCATCAGCAGCAGCGAAGCCACCAGCGTGGATTTGCGGCCGATACGGTCGCCAAAGTGGCCGAACAGCGCCGAACCCAGCGGGCGGGCGATGAATGCGATGCCAAAGGTCAGGAATGACGCGAGCATCTGCGCCGTGCCGGAGGTCTGCGGGAAGAACACGGGGCCGATCACCAGCGCGGCCGCAGTGGCATAGATATAGAAATCGTAGAACTCGATGGCAGTGCCGACGATGCTGGCGGTGGCGACGCGGGCGGTCGAGTTGGTCGGGGCGGCGGTCGCAGCCTCGTTATAAGTGGTGCTCATGGAGGTATCCCTGACGGTCAGTGCGCGTTTGGACGCGGATTATTATTGGTCGAACACCCCAGGATCAGGGTTGTGAGCGGAGCGGCTCGGGATGGGAGCGAACACCGGTAAGACATGGCAAGGCGGTGCCTGGACGCGCTCGGTGCGGGTAGCACGCGGTCGGGCGGGGCTTGGGTAAGCCGACCCGATTATAGGAAGCGGTTTGCGCATCCAACAAGGGGTTACGCGGCGACCGGCACGCGGCTGGTGTGCCAGATCAGCACCTTGCTCACGCGGTTGTCCTCGGTCTCGAGGGTTTCCAGGCGGTAGCGGCCGATTTTCAAGCACACCGCGCAATCGGGAATGGTTTCCAGCGCTTCGGTCACCAGGCCGTTGAGGGTCTTGGGGCCGTCGCAGGGCAGGTGCCAGCCCAGGCTCTTGTTCAATTCGCGGATCGAGGCGGCGCCGTCGATGATATAGCGGCCGTCCGGTTGCGCTTCGATATGCGGGTTGTCAGCACTCTGTTCGCTTTCGAATTCGCCGACGATTTCTTCAAGAATGTCTTCCAGGGTGACGATGCCCAGCACTTCGCCGTACTCGTCCACCACCATGCCCAGGCGCCGCTGCTGCTTGTGGAAGTTCAGCAATTGCAGTTGCAGGGGCGTGCTTTCCGGGACGAAGTAGGGTTCGTAGCAGGCGGCGAGCAAGGTCTCCTTGGTCAGGCTGGCATCCAGCAACAGGTGCTGGATCAGCCGGGTGTTGAGCACGGCTTCGACCTGGTTGATGTCGCTGTGGAACACCGGCAGGCGGGTGCGCTGGGAACTGCGCAGTTGCTCGATGATCGCTTCGAGCGAGTCGTCAAGGTTAATGCCGTCCACTTCGCTGCGTGGCACCAGGATGTCGTTGACAGTGATGTTGTCCAGCGCGTGGATGCCGGGCATGCCGGGCGTGCGATTTTCATCGGCCTCTGGCTCGGGTTCGTCATCATGGTCGGGTTGCGGGTCGTCGCTTTTTTTCACCACGCCGGGCGTGCGTGCAAAGGGGCGTAGCAACAGCAGGCTGATGCCATTGAGCAGCCAGGCGAGGGGATAAAGGATTTTCAGCGGCACGCCCAGCAGGGCATTGCCGAAGCCCAGCACCGCTTGCGGATGGCGGGTGGCCAGGGCGCGGGGTAGGTAATCGGCCAGCACCAGCAGGATGCTGCAGGAGACCAGCCAGCCAAGCCACGCGCCGTTTTGCGCCCAGGCGTAGATCGCCAGCAGAGTACAGAGGATCACCACGCCAGCACGGCACAGGGTGTTGCAGAGGATCATGCTGTGGCGTGGGAAGTTCAGGCGGGCGGCGGCCTTGTCGCCCTGGCGTGTACCGGGGCGCAGGGCCAGCAGGTGTTGTTGTGCGGCTTCGATGGCGGTAAATAGCGCCGCCCACAAAACCAGCAAGGCGATTACCGCGAGCATCGGCCCTAAGGGCAAGTTATCCATGATCGCTGCCCGTCAGATATGCAGGATGTATTCGCGAACCAGCTTGCTGCCGAAATAGGCCAGCATCAGCAGGCAGAAACCGGCCAGGGTCCAGCGGATCGCCTTGTGCCCGCGCCAGCCAAGGCGGTTGCGGCCCCACAGCAGCACGCTGAACACCACCCACGCCAGGCACGCCAGCAGGGTTTTATGCACCAGGTGCTGGGCGAACAGGTTTTCGACGAACAGCCAGCCGGAGATCAGCGACAGCGACAGCAGCGTCCAGCCGGCCCACAGGAAGCCGAACAGCAGGCTTTCCATGGTTTGCAGCGGCGGGAAGTTCTTGATCAGGCCGGACGGGTGCTTGTGCTTGAGCTGGTGGTCCTGCACGAGCAAGAGCAACGCCTGGAACACCGCGATGGTGAACATGCCGTAGGCCAGGATCGACAGCAGGATATGCGCAAGAATGCCCGGCTCTTCATCGATCACCTGCACCGTGCCGGCGGGCGCGAATTGCGCCAGCAGCACCGTCAGCATCCCCAGGGGAAACAGCAGCACCAGCAGGTTTTCCACCGGGATGCGTGCGCAGGCGATCAGCGTGAGGGCGATCACTGCGGCGGCGATCAGGCTGGCGGCGCTGAAAAAATCCAGGCCCAGGCCGACCGGCGTCATCAAGTGGGTGAACAGGCTCGCGGCATGGGCCAGCAGGGCGAGGACGCCAAGGCCTGCCAGCAGGCGCGTTTCGGCCTTGGCGCCTTGCGCCAGGCGCGTGCCTTGGTAGAGGGTCGCAGCGGCATACAAAAAGGCGGCGGCGAGGCTGGGTAGTAAACTGGGTGACAAAGGGAGCATAAATCCTGTTAGGCAAGCCCGAAAGGCGCTGAGTTTGGCATACACCTGCGTTCCACGAAAGACTCTAGGGCCAGACAGCGGGTGTGCATGTGCGCAGTCTTCGCTATAATCCGCGACCTGCCCACGCCGCAGGCTCGCCGAGCGCTGTTTTTAATAGCGATTTACCACAGCCTGGGCCGCCATTACCTCGGTCTACCATAGGGCCTGAAAGGATCGCGCATGTTTGAAAACTTGACTGACCGTCTCTCGCAGACGCTGCGCCACGTAACCGGCAAGGCCAAGCTGACCGAGGACAATATTAAAGACACCCTGCGTGAAGTGCGCATGGCGTTGCTGGAAGCCGACGTGGCCTTGCCTGTGGTCAAGGACTTCGTCAACTCGGTCAAAGAGCGCGCGGTCGGCACCGAAGTGTCCCGCAGCCTGACGCCGGGCCAGGCCTTTGTGAAGATCGTCCAGGCCGAACTCGAAAGCCTGATGGGCGCGGCCAACGAAGACCTGAACCTCAGCGCCGTGCCGCCGGCCGTCGTGCTGATGGCCGGTCTGCAAGGTGCGGGCAAGACCACCACCGTCGGCAAGCTGGCGCGCTTCCTTAAAGAACGCAAGAAAAAAACCGTGATGGTGGTGTCGGCCGACGTGTACCGTCCGGCGGCCATCAAGCAACTGGAAATGCTTGCCGGCGAAGTGGGCGTGACCTTCTTCCCGTCGGACCTGAGCCAGAAGCCGGTTGACATTGCCAACGCGGCGATCAAAGAAGCTAGGCTGAAATTCATCGACGTGGTCATCGTCGATACCGCCGGTCGCCTGCACATCGACGAAGAGATGATGGGCGAGATCAAGGCGCTGCATGCCGCGATCAACCCGGTCGAGACGCTGTTCGTGGTCGACGCCATGACCGGCCAGGATGCGGCCAATACCGCCAAGGCCTTTGGTGACGCACTGCCGCTGACCGGCGTGATCCTGACCAAGGTCGATGGCGACGCCCGTGGTGGTGCCGCGCTGTCGGTGCGCGCCATCACCGGCAAGCCGATCAAATTCATCGGTATGGGTGAGAAGAGCGACGCGCTCGAACCGTTCCACCCTGAGCGTATCGCTTCGCGTATCCTCGGCATGGGTGACGTACTCAGCCTGATCGAGCAGGCCGAAGCGACACTCGACAAGGACAAGGCCGATAAACTGGCCAAGAAGCTGAAGAAGGGCAAGGGCTTCGACCTCGAAGACTTCCGCGATCAGTTGCAACAAATGAAGAACATGGGCGGCCTCGGCGGCTTGATGGACAAGCTGCCGAATATGGGCGGTGTGAACCTGGCGCAAATGGGCAATGCCCAGGGCGCGGCAGAGAAACAGTTCAAGCAAATGGAAGCCATCATCAACTCCATGACCCCGGCCGAGCGCCGCGACCCTGAGCTGATCAGCGGTTCGCGCAAGCGTCGGATCGCCATGGGCTCCGGCACCCAGGTGCAGGACATCGGTCGCTTGATCAAGCAACACAAGCAGATGCAGAAGATGATGAAGAAATTCTCCGCCAAAGGCGGAATGGCCAAGATGATGCGCGGCATGGGCGGTATGTTGCCCGGCGGCGGTATGCCCAAGATGTAAAGAATTCGAGCGGGAGCGTGCTCCTGCTCCGACCCACAGGGACGTGGGATCTCCAGCAAACCCGCCGTCTGGCGGGAGCTGACTTGCCGTTTTAACCGACGGCTCTATAGCAGATCTGAATGGCACGCTGATAGGCGCCAGAAAAAGACATTTGCAAAAGTCCGGATATTCCTTAGAATATGCGGCCTTTCGGGCACCTATGCCCGCTGTGCATTTAGATTTGCAGCACCGACTACAGGAACGATGTTCACATGCTAACAATCCGTCTTGCCCTTGGCGGCTCCAAAAAGCGCCCGTTTTACCACTTGACCGTAACCGACAGCCGCAACCCGCGTGACGGTTCGCACAAGGAACAGGTTGGTTTCTTCAACCCTGTTGCTCGTGGTCAAGAAGTTCGTCTGTCCGTGAACCAAGAGCGCGTAGCCTACTGGCTGAGCGTTGGTGCACAGCCTTCCGAGCGTGTTGCCAAGTTGTTGAAGGACTCGGCTAAGGCCGCAGCCTGAGCAATATGAACGCGACGCCAGCTGTTGCTGATGATTTGATCGTTATCGGCAAGATTTATTCTGTTCATGGCGTTCGCGGCGAAGTGAAGGTGTATTCCTTTACTGATCCGACAGAAAACCTGTTGCAGTACAAAACCTGGACGCTCAAGCGCGAGGGGAATGTGAAACAGGTCGAGCTGGTCAGTGGACGCGGGAACGACAAGTTCCTGGTCGCAAAGCTCAAGGGTCTTGATGATCGTGAAGAAGCTCGTCTTCTGGCCGGTTATGAGATCTGCGTGCCGCGCAACCTGTTCCCTGAATTGACCGACGGCGAGTACTACTGGTACCAGCTGGAAGGTCTGAAGGTTATTGATCAACTCGGGCAACTGTTCGGGAAAATCGATCATCTTCTGGAAACCGGCGCCAATGATGTAATGGTGGTCAAGCCTTGCGCTGGCAGCCTGGATGATCGCGAGCGCCTATTGCCCTATACCGAGCAATGCGTGTTGGCCATCGACCTGGCCGCGGGCGAGATGAAGGTGGAATGGGACGCGGACTTCTAAGCGTGGCTAATTTGCGCATTGAAGTGATCAGTTTGTTTCCCGAGATGTTCTCCGCCATCAGCGAGTACGGTATCACCAGTCGGGCGGTGAAACAGGGGCTGTTGCAGCTCACCTGTTGGAATCCGCGAGACTACACGACGGATCGACATCACACTGTGGACGATCGCCCATTTGGCGGTGGCCCGGGCATGGTGATGAAGATCAAGCCCCTGGAAGACGCGTTGGTTCAGGCCAAGGCTGCTGCTGGGGAGAAGGCGAAGGTAATTTACCTGTCCCCTCAAGGCCGTCAGCTGAAACAGGCGGCGGTACGCGAACTGGCGAATGAGGAAGCACTGATCCTGATTGCTGGTCGCTATGAAGGCATTGACGAGCGTTTTATTGAAGCTCATGTCGATGAAGAGTGGTCGATTGGGGACTATGTCCTGTCTGGCGGTGAGCTGCCGGCGATGGTCCTGATAGATGCGGTTACACGACTGCTGCCTGGAGCTTTAGGGCATGCGGACTCCGCGGAGGAAGATTCCTTCACGGATGGTTTGCTGGATTGCCCGCACTACACCCGACCGGAGGTGTATGCGGATCAGCGTGTTCCCGACGTATTGCTAAGTGGCAATCACGCACACATCCGGCGTTGGCGTTTACAGCAGTCCCTTGGTCGGACCTATGAACGACGCGCCGATCTTCTGGAAAGCCGCTCGC
Organism: Pseudomonas sp. PSPC3-2; assembly: GCF_049897085.1. Classification (NCBI taxonomy): domain Bacteria; kingdom Pseudomonadati; phylum Pseudomonadota; class Gammaproteobacteria; order Pseudomonadales; family Pseudomonadaceae; genus Pseudomonas; species Pseudomonas sp. PSPC3-2. The sequence goes on along the minus strand of NZ_JAFCVO010000004.1, from coordinate 155,191 downwards.
TTTCTGGAGAAGAGAAGAAGCTGCTCGAGGAATACATCCTCGCGCGGGACGATAGTTAACAACGTATCGATGGTAGGTCCATTGACTTACCTTAGGAGCACAGCATGACTAACAAAATCATCCTTGCACTCGAAGCAGAGCAGATGACCAAAGAGATCCCTACCTTTGCCCCGGGCGACACCATTGTCGTTCAGGTGAAAGTGAAGGAAGGCGACCGTTCGCGTCTGCAAGCGTTCGAAGGCGTGGTAATCGCCAAGCGTAACCGTGGTGTGAACAGTGCTTTCACTGTTCGTAAAATCTCCAACGGTGTTGGCGTAGAGCGTACTTTCCAGACCTACAGCCCGCAAATCGACAGCATGGCCGTTAAGCGTCGCGGTGACGTGCGTAAAGCCAAGCTGTACTACCTGCGTGACCTGTCCGGTAAAGCAGCTCGCATCAAGGAAAAACTGGCTTAAGTCCAGCTTCCCGATGCAGAAAAAAAGCAGCCTGCGGGCTGCTTTTTTTGTGCCTGGAATTTGTTGGCTTATCCCAGGCCGGGTCGCGGCCATCGCAGGTAAGCTAGCTCCCGCACTTGATTATTAGGGGTCATAAAATCGATGCGCGACACAAATCCCATGTGGGAGCTGGCTTGCCTGCGATAGGATCTACCAGACATCCCTGTAGTCAACCTGAGCCCACATGCCCGCCATCGACCACCCTCTGATCGACCGCTTCCTCGACGCCCTATGGCTGGAAAAAGGCCTGTCGGACAACACCCGCCAGGCCTACCGCAGCGATCTGGCCCTGTTCAACGGCTGGTTGCAGGAAAAAAACCTCGAGCTGATCAATGCCGGCCGTGAGTTGATCCTCGATCACTTGGCCTGGCGTCTGGAGCAGAACTACAAGCCGCGTTCCACGGCACGATTCCTTTCTGGTGTGCGTGGCTTTTATCGCTACCTGCTGCGGGAAAAACTCATCGCCCTCGACCCGACGTTACAGGTCGATATGCCGCAATTGGGGCGGCCATTGCCCAAATCCCTGTCGGAAGCGGATGTCGACGCCTTGCTCGCCGCCCCGGACTTGAGCGAAGCCATCGGCCAGCGCGACCGTGCCATGCTCGAAGTGCTGTACGCCTGCGGCCTGCGGGTGACCGAGCTGATCAGCCTGACCCTTGAGCAAGTCAACCTGCGTCAGGGCGTGCTGCGGGTAATGGGTAAGGGCAGCAAGGAGCGGCTGGTGCCGATGGGGGAAGAAGCGATTGTGTGGATCGAGCGCTACATGCGTGATGCGCGCAGCGAATTGCTCGGTGGGCGCCCCAGTGATGTGCTGTTCCCCAGCCTACGGGGTGAGCAGATGACCCGCCAGACCTTCTGGCACCGCATCAAGCACCAGGCCAAGGTGGCGGGGATCGGCAAGAGCCTGTCGCCGCATACGTTGCGTCACGCGTTTGCCACGCATTTGCTCAACCACGGCGCGGATTTGCGCGTGGTGCAAATGCTCCTTGGCCACAGCGACTTATCCACAACCCAGATCTACACCCATGTGGCACGGGCGCGCTTGCAGGATATGCATGCCAAGCACCATCCGCGTGGCTGAAAACCGCCAAATTATCCCGCCACGGGCTGCCCTGCGGCCCAACTGTGGTAGGCTTTGCCGGTTAGCAAAGGGTACGGCGTGACTTGTGATGACAGCCCCGTGTTTCCAGATCGGTGTTCCGCACGCCCGTCCCTGCATCTGCCTTCAGGAGTTCCCATGCGCTTGACCCAGATTATTGCCGCCGCAGCCATTGCGTTGGTTTCCACCTTTGCCTTCGCCGATGACGCTGCCGAGCAGACTATTCGCAAGAGCCTGGCCAACCTGCAACTCGATACACCGATCGAAAGCATCAGTGCCAGTCCGATGGCCGGCCTGTACGAAGTCAAGCTCAAGGGCAGCCGCGTGCTGTATGCCAGTGCCGACGGCCAGTACATTGTCCAGGGCTACCTGTTCCAGTTGAAGGATGGTAAGCCGGTCAACCTGACCGAGAAAGCCGAGCGGCTGGGCGTGTCCAAGCTGATCAACGGCATTCCGGTAGCTGAAACCGTGGTTTACCCGGCCATTGGCGAGACCAAGACGCACATCACCGTGTTCACCGACACCACCTGCCCGTACTGCCATAAGCTGCACGCCGAAGTGCCGGCGCTGAACAAGCTCGGTGTGGAAGTGCGCTACGTCGCGTTCCCGCGCCAGGGCCTCGGCTCGCCGGGTGACGAGCAGTTGCAGGCAGTATGGTGCTCGGCCGACAAGAAAGCGGCCATGGACAAGATGGTCGACGGCAAGGAAATCAAGGCCGCCAAGTGCGCCAATCCGGTTTCCAAGCAGTTTGCCCTGGGCCAGTCCATTGGTGTGAACGGTACACCGGCCATCGTTTTGGCTGACGGCCAGGTGATTCCGGGCTATCAGCCGGCACCGCAAGTTGCCAAACTGGCGCTGAGTGCCAAATAAACCAGCATCGTCGAACCTTTGACGATCATGGCCCTTTGATAAGTCGATGGGCCATTAATTGAAAGCCGCAGTTGTGCGGCTGTTTTCCACGGCCGACCTCGCGTCGGCCGTTTCATGGGGAGTTCTTCAGTGAAACCGGTCAAAGTAGGCATCTGTGGGTTAGGGACCGTCGGTGGCGGCACCTTAAACGTACTTCAGCGTAATGCTGAAGAAATTTCCCGCCGTGCAGGGCGCGGGATTGAAGTGGCGCAGATTGCCACGCGTTCGCCAAAGCCTCAGTTCGAAACGACCGGTATTGCGATTACCAACGATGTCTTCGCCGTGGCGACCAACCCTGACATCGATATCGTCATCGAGTTGGTCGGCGGCTACACCGTGGCCCGCGAGCTGGTGCTCAAGGCGATTGAAAACGGCAAGCATGTGGTCACTGCCAACAAGGCGCTGATCGCCGTGCACGGCAACGAGATCTTCGCCAAGGCGCGTGAGAAGGGCGTTATCGTGGCGTTCGAAGCTGCGGTGGCCGGCGGTATTCCGGTGATCAAGGCGATCCGTGAAGGCCTGTCCGCCAACCGCATCAACTGGGTGGCCGGCATCATCAACGGCACCGGTAACTTCATCCTCACCGAAATGCGCGAGAAGGGCCGTACCTTCGAAGACGTGCTGGCCGAAGCCCAGGCCCTGGGTTACGCCGAAGCCGACCCGACCTTCGACGTTGAAGGTATCGACGCGGCGCACAAGCTGACCATCCTCGCGTCCATTGCCTTTGGTATCCCGTTGCAGTTCGAGAAGGCCTACACCGAAGGCATCACCAAGCTGACCACAGCCGACGTGAACTACGCTGAAGCCCTGGGTTACCGCATCAAGCACCTGGGCGTGGCGCGCAGCACACCGGCCGGTATCGAGTTGCGTGTACACCCGACGCTGATCCCGGCCGACCGCCTGATCGCCAACGTCAATGGCGTGATGAACGCCGTGATGGTCAACGGTGACGCCGCCGGTTCGACCCTGTTCTACGGCGCCGGCGCCGGCATGGAGCCGACCGCTTCGTCGGTGATCGCCGACCTGGTGGACGTGGTTCGCGCCATGACCAGCGACCCGGAAAACCGCGTGCCGCACCTGGCCTTCCAACCGGACTCGCTGTCGGCCCACCCGATCCTGCCGATCGAAGCGTGCGAAAGCGCCTACTACCTGCGGATACAGGCCAAGGATCACCCGGGCGTATTGGCCCAGGTTGCCAGCATCTTGTCGGAACGCGGCATCAACATCGAGTCGATCATGCAGAAGGAAGTCGAGGAGCAGAACGGCCAGGTGCCGATGATCTTGCTGACTCACCGCGTGCTTGAGCAGCACATCAACGATGCCATCACCGCCCTGGAAGCCTTGCAAGGCGTAGTGGGACCGGTGGTACGGATTCGCGTCGAACACCTGAACTAACCGATTTGTTCCAGGGGCCCCGTGTGATCGGCGGCCTCTGTTCGAGAATGTTTTTGAGGAGCCAGTCATGCGTTACATCAGCACCCGCGGCCAGGCACCGGCCCTGAATTTCGAAGACGTCCTGTTGGCAGGCCTTGCCACCGACGGCGGCCTGTACGTGCCGGAAAACCTGCCACGCTTCACCCAGGAAGAAATCGCTTCCTGGGCTGGCCTGCCGTATCACGAACTGGCGTTCCGGGTGATGCGCCCGTTCGTCACTGGCAGCATTCCGGATGCGGATTTCAAAAAGATCCTGGAAGAGACATACGGCGTGTTTTCCCACAGCGCCATCGCTCCTCTGCGCCAACTGAATGGCAACGAGTGGGTCCTTGAGCTGTTTCACGGCCCGACCCTGGCGTTCAAGGACTTCGCCCTGCAACTGCTGGGTCGCCTGCTCGATTACGTGCTGGAGAAGCGCGGCGAGCGCGTGGTGATCGTCGGCGCCACCTCCGGTGATACTGGCTCGGCGGCCATCGAAGGCTGCAAGCATTGCGAAAACGTCGACATCTTCATCCTGCACCCGCACAAGCGTGTGTCGGAAGTACAGCGTCGGCAGATGACCACCATTTTTGGTGAGAACATCCACAACATCGCCATCGAAGGCAACTTCGACGACTGCCAGGAAATGGTCAAGAACAGCTTCGCTGACCAGAGCTTCCTCAAGGGCACGCGCCTGGTCGCGGTGAACTCGATCAACTGGGCGCGGATCATGGCCCAGATCGTCTACTACTTCCACGCCGCGCTGCAGTTGGGTGGCCCGGCACGTTCAGTGTCGTTTTCGGTGCCGACCGGCAACTTCGGCGACATCTTCGCTGGCTACCTGGCGCGTAACATGGGCCTGCCGATCAACCAGTTGATCGTCGCTACCAACCGCAACGATATCCTGCACCGCTTCATGAGCGGCAACCAGTACGTCAAGGAAACGCTGCACGCCACACTGTCGCCGTCGATGGACATCATGGTGTCGTCGAACTTCGAGCGCCTGTTGTTCGACATGCACGGTCGCAACGGCGCTGCCATCGCCGAGCTGATGAACAGCTTCAAGAACGGTGGTAGTTTCAGCGTCGATCAAGAGCGCTGGACCGAAACCCGCAAGCTGTTCGACTCCCTGGCTGTGGACGATGCACAAACGTGCGAAACCATCGCTGAAGTCTATGCCCAGACCGGCGAACTGCTGGACCCGCACACCGCTATCGGCGTGAAGGCCGCGCGCGAATGCCGTCGTAGCCTGGACATTCCGATGGTGATCCTCGGCACCGCGCACCCGGTCAAATTCCCGGAAGCGGTGGAGAAAGCGGGCGTTGGCAAGGCGCTGGAGTTGCCGGAGCATCTGGCCGACTTGTTCGAGCGCGAAGAACGTTGCACCGTGCTGCCGAATGACTTGAAGGCGATGCAGGCGTTTGTCAGCCAGCATGGCAATCGTGGTAAGCCGCTGTAAGGCAAACTGCTGGCGCTTCGGCGCAGACAAAAACGCCGCTTTCCCTTCCTTGGGTCAGCGGCGTTTTTTGTTTCTGGCAGGCCCAACAGTGTGCTGGTTACAACAGTAATTTAATGGCCATTCCGGTAATTGAAGCAATTGTGGCGACAACGGCCATCGCTACGCCCATGGGGTACCAAAACGTCTCACAGGTTATCTTCAAGGACTCCGCGTTGAGCTTGCCTTGCTCGGCATGCATGCGTGAAATTTCGGCATAGATGCGAGATACGTCAGCATGCATCTTCTCCATCGACGCTTGTTGTTCGTTGTGTTCCACCATCATGTTCATCCTTAGCAATAAGGGCCTTTGACATGCACTTCTAGCTGTGTGACAGCGTGATCAGCGCTTACTGAGTATAGGGTTCACCCTCAGCCGCGCTGCAGGGCGAACCCTGAAACGGCAACCCATTGCGTAAGCAGTTATGTGCGGCCGTTTTTTCGTTGTCATGTTGCAAGCGCATGCTGTTCCAAGTCACTCCCCCGCGGCCTCATAAAGACGAAAAAGCGAACTTTCCTACGTCACAACCCGTCACTTAGGAGAGAGGCAGCCCCCGTTGAAACGATTGTTCCCGAACTATTGAGTGGTGATCGAAATGGAAAGTATCAGCCTATTGCTCGAAGAAGCACTGAGCCCTTATCAGGTTACGCTGACCACCGCTGGTGTGCAGGGCGAGTGCCTGGTGACCGTAAAGAATCCTGCCGGTGCTATCGTGGTCGAGCGTGATGTCGACCGGGCGCAACTGACCGACAAGCGCGTGCTGGTGGATGTCGTCGATTGCCTGCTGCGCGACCTGAAAATTGCCGAAGGGCGCCTGGAACCCTCGGTGATCGCCGCCTTGCGCAACGCTGCCCAGACCCGCAGCAGCGCCCTTGCATGAAGAATTGTTTATCGGCGGAAACTTCCTACTGCGTGGCTGGTCTGATTTAGTAACAGCAAGAGCAGACATTGTGCTCCGGTGTTTGTGACTTGCTGTACTGGTCTTTGTAGGCCACGTTTAACCCCGAAGTGTTTCCCCACTCTTCGGGGTTTCTTTTTGCCCGCGATTTATCACGGGGTGGGCGCTTCTTCATAGAATCGCTGATGATCCAGCAGGTATTGCTCACCCAGGGCCGGGTCGAGCCATGACGCGTAGGCACGTAGCAACTGCGCCTGCGGCAGGTCGCCCAGCAACTGGTTGATACGCGTCATGACCTGGCGCCCCTCGGGCGTATCCGAACAGCCGATATGGATGTGCTGATAGGGCGTGGTGCCGGCAATCGGATAAAACGCCAGCGCCTCGGGATCAATACCTTGCTGCAATGCGTGATAGCGAATTTCGGTCCAGTAACCCAGTACCCCTTCCAGGCGTCCCAGGCGCTGCATTTGCAGCAGGCTGCCCAAGGCGTCGTTGCCGTAGTGCATCACCCGATTGTGCGTGTCGCCATGCCGCAACATGCCGTCGATGAATGGCCCGTAACTGCGCTCGGCGATGATGCCCAGGCGTGTGCTCTTGTCCCGTAGCATCGCTTGCAGGTCGACCTTGCCTCGCGCGACAAAGGGCGCCAACACTTCACGGTTTTGCTGGCGAACGACTACGCCATTGCTCACCACGGAAAAAGCCTGGTCGGAATATACAATCCATTGGGTCCGCTCCGGCGTCCACATCAGGGTAGGGTCGCAGGTGAGGGAGGGCGCCTGGAGCATCTGCATGCTCCTGGCACGGTTGACGTGCTGGACCTGGTGCTGATACTCCGGCAGGCGCTCCATCAGCATCGGCAACAATTCGTCGATGGCGCCCTGGCCTTTTTGCGGACCTTCGAAGATCGTCAGTGGTGGCAGGTCTCGCACCAGCCAGATCAAGGTTTGCGCCGCCTGGGTCGGCAGCGGCAAAAGTCCCAGCAAAGGGGCGCACAGGTGCAACAGCCAGCGGTGAGCCACTATCTTGAGCGCACCATCAGATCGCTCCTTGCTCACGCAAGCGGATGATGGCAGCCGCGTCATAGCCCAATTCTCCCAGTACTACGCCGTTGTGTTCACCCAGTTGCGGCCCCACCCACTCACAACTGCCCGGCGTGTCGGAGAGCTTGGGCACGATACCTGGCATCTTGAAGGCCTTGCCGTCGGGCAGTTGCGCGTTGAGGAACATTTCCCGCGCCAGAAATTGCGGATCCCCGAGCATGTCTTCGGCGCTGTAGATGCGGCTGGCTGGCACCTCAGCCTTGTTGAGCTGCTCAATCACGTGTTCCAGCGATAGCGAATTGACCCAGCGATCAATCACGCCATACAGCTCGTCGCGGCGCTCGTCACGCCCGTCATTACTGGCCAATTGCGGGTCGTTGGCCAAATCTTCGCGGCCGATGGCGGACATGAAGCGTTTGAAGATCGCATCGCCATTTGCGCCGATCTGCACATGCTTGCCGTCCGCGCTGGTGTGGATCGAGGATGGTGTGATGCCGGGCATGATGTTGCCGGTGCGCTCGCGAATGAACCCGAACACATCGAACTCCGGGATCATGCTTTCCATCATGGCGAAGATGGCTTCATACAGTGCCACATCAACCACCTGGCCCAGCCCGCCGTTGACCTCGCGGTGTCGCAACGCCATCAGCGCGCCGATCACCGCCCACAGGGCGGCAATGGAGTCGCCGATGGAAATACCGGTGCGCACCGGCGGGCGGTCTTCAAAACCGGTGATGTAACGCAGCCCGCCCATCGATTCGCCTACCGCGCCAAACCCCGGCTGATCTTTCATCGGCCCGGTCTGGCCAAAGCCCGAGAGGCGCACCATCACCAGTTTCGGGTTCAGCGCATGTAAGGTGTCCCAGCTCAGGCCGAGCTTTTCCAGGACGCCAGGGCGGAAGTTTTCGATCAGGATGTCGGCGTCCGCCAGCAACTGCTTGAGGATCGCCAGGCCGTCCGGGTGCTTGAGGTTCAGCGTCAGTGATTTTTTGTTGCGCGCCTGCACGAACCACCACAGCGAGGTGCCTTCGTACAGCTTGCGCCATTTGCGCAGCGGGTCGCCGCCGTCCGGGGATTCGACCTTGATCACTTCGGCGCCAAACTCGGCGCAAATGCGTGAGGCGAACGGGCCGGCGATCAGGGTGCCGAGTTCGATGACCTTCAGGCCGGCAAGCGGTTTGGCGTTAAACGACATGAGGAACCTTTCATACGCAGCACAGTGGTGTGATGCCTTTTAACATAGCCGAGGGGGGCAGGGATAAGGATGATGCAGCGCAGCATTCGTTGAATCGCCTCGCCATCGGTTAGACTGCCAGCCTTTTCCTGTCTCTAGAAGTCCGTTCATGGCCCAGCCGTCCACGACCTACAAATTCGAACTCAACCTCACCGACCTCGATCGCTCGGTGTACGAGAGCGTCAAACAGACCATCGCCCGCCACCCTTCGGAAACCGAAGAACGCATGACCGTGCGTCTGCTGGCCTATGCCCTTTGGTACAACGAGCAACTGTCGTTCGGCCGTGGCCTGTCAGATGTAGACGAGCCAGCCCTGTGGGAAAAAAGTCTGGATGATCGGGTTTTGCACTGGATCGAAGTCGGCCAGCCCGATGCCGACCGCCTGACCTGGTGCTCGCGTCGCACCGAACGCACCAGTCTGTTGGCTTACGGCAGCCTGCGCGTGTGGGAAGGCAAAGTGGTTCCGGTGGCGAAAAACCTGAAAAACGTACACATCGCTGCCGTACCGCAAGAGGTCCTCGAGACCTTGGCCAAGGACATGCCCCGCGTGATCAAGTGGGACGTGATGATCAGCGAAGGCACGATCTTCGTCACCGACGACCGCGGCCAGCATGAAGTGCAACTGCAATGGCTGGTCGGCGAGCGCGATTGAGCTAGCGCTTGAAGCCTGCCGCTAATATTTCCCCTACAGAGAATTCCCCAGCGTCCCATGCGTATCGATCCCCGCCCGTTACCTGCTGTCCTGCCGTTTCTCGGTGAACTGCCACCGCTGTTGACCCGCCTCTACGCCGCGCGCGGGGTACAGACGGAGGCCGAACTGGACAAGAGCCTGGCGCGGTTGATCCCTTATCAACAACTCAAGGGCATCGACGCGGCGGTAGACCTGCTGGTGACGGCCTTGGAGCAACGCCAGCGCATCCTTATCGTCGGCGACTTCGACGCCGATGGCGCCACAGCCAGTACGGTGGGCACTCTGGGCCTGCGCTTGCTCGGTGCGGCCCATGTCGATTACCTGGTGCCCAACCGCTTTGAGTACGGCTACGGCCTGACGCCGGAAATCGTCGCCGTGGCCCTGCAGCGCGAGCCGCAGTTGCTGATCACCGTGGATAACGGCATCTCCAGCGTCGAAGGCGTGGCGGCAGCGAAGGCGGCGGGGCTCAAAGTGCTGGTGACCGACCACCACTTGCCGGGGGATGAATTGCCGGCGGCGGACGCTATCGTCAACCCCAACCAGCCGGGCTGTGAGTTTCCCAGCAAGGCGTTGGCTGGGGTCGGGGTGATTTTTTATGTCTTGATGGCCCTGCGTGCGCGTTTGCGCAGTTTGGGCTGGTACGCGAACAAACAGCAGCCGAACCTCGGCGAGTTGCTCGACCTCGTCGCCCTGGGCAGCGTCGCCGATGTGGTGCCGTTGGATGCCAACAACCGCATTCTGGTCCACCAGGGCCTGGAGCGCATCCGCGCCGGTCGCGCGCGGCCGGGGATCAAGGCGATCCTCGAAGTGGCCAAGCGTGACCATGCGCGCATCACGTCCACCGACCTCGGTTTTATCCTCGGGCCACGGCTCAATGCCGCCGGGCGCCTGGACGATATGAGCCTGGGCATTGAATGCCTGCTCACCACGGATTTCGCCGCCGCACGGGAAATGGCCGCGCAACTGGACGGCATGAACCAGGACCGCAAATCCATCGAACAAGGCATGCAACGCGAAGCCCTGGCCCAGCTCAAGGACTTGCCGCTGGAGTCGATGCCGTATGGCTTGTGCCTGTTCGACCCGGAGTGGCACCAAGGCGTGATCGGGATTCTGGCGTCGCGCATGAAAGAACGCTATTTCCGTCCGACCATCGCCTTTGCCGACGCCGGTGATGGCCTGCTCAAGGGTTCAGGCCGCTCTGTGCAGGGCTTTCACATCCGGGATGCGCTGGCGGTGGTGGCAAGCCAGCATCCCAACCTGATCAGCAAATACGGCGGCCACGCCATGGCGGCCGGCCTGACATTGCCCGAGGCGAACTTCCCCCTGTTTGCCGAAGCCTTTGATGCCGAAGTGCGTCGGCAACTGCGCGAAGAAGACTTGACCGGGCGGCTGTTGTCGGACGGCACCCTGGCGGTGGAAGAGTTTCACCTGGAGTTGGCGCGCGCGCTGCGGCATGCCGGCCCATGGGGGCAGCACTTCCCCGAGCCGTTGTTTCATGGGGTGTTTCAGCTGGTAGAGCAGCGTGTGGTGGGGGAGCGGCACCTGAAAATGGTGCTCAAGAGCGAATGCGGGTCAGTGAAACTCGACGGTATTGCGTTTGGGGTGGACCGTGAGGTCTGGCCGAACCCGGCCGTGCGTTGGGTGGAGTTGGCCTACAAGCTCGACGTGAACGAGTTCCGTGGCCAGGAAACCGTGCAGTTGATGATTGCGCATATCGAACCGCGCTAGGCGCTAACCAACACCGCAAACCAATGTGGGAGGGGGCTTGCTCCCGATAGCTGAGTGTCAGATCAATGATCTTATGACTGACCCATCGCTATCGGGAGCAAGCCCCCTCCCACATTGGGTTTTGCGTACAGCGTAGGATTACTCGGTCTTGGCCTGGTGCTTGACGATGATATCCACCAGGCGCTTGGCCAGCGCCGGGTAGTTCTCGTCGAAGTGGTGCCCGCCTGGTAGTTTTATCGCTTCGCCCACGGCGGTCTTGTCGGTGCAGCCGCTCTCGTCGACCTCTTCGGCACCGTAGATGCAGACCACCTTGTCCGCCGGTAGCTTGGCCATTTCAGGGCCGGTCGCGGCTTCTTTGCCGGCATTGCCCAGCCATCCTTCTACTTCGATTTCAAAGCTGCCGGTGCGCGCAAACGCCAGCAGGATGATCGCGTCGACGCGTTGCTGCTCGTTTTCCGGCATACGGTTGTAGATGGCCGGCAATACGTCGGCACCGAACGAATAACCGGTCAGCACAAAGCGCTTGGTGCCCCATTTCTGCCGATAGTGCTGCATCAGCTCGCTGAGGTCCTTGGCGCTTTGCTCCGGGGTCTTGTGCTGCCAGTAGTAGCGCAGGGTGTCGATGCCTACGACCGGGTAGCCGATCTTGGCCATTTCACCGGCTACGTCGCGGTCGAGGTCACGCCAGCCGCCGTCACCGGAGAGGAACAGGGTCACGGTGTCCTTGGCCTGGCCGGCGGGGACTTCCACGACCGGAATCGCCAGGCCGCCGTTGTCCGAACCCACCAGTTGCTTGCGCAGTTCGTTATTCAGCACTTGCGGGTAGTGAATGTCGTAGTCGCTGATGCTGGTGGTGGCGCGAGGGGTGTCGCGCACGAAACTGGCGCTTTCATCGTCAGGGTTGTCGTTCCATGCCACCAGCCAATTGCCATGGGCGGCGGTCTTTGGCAGAGGGTCTTTACAGCCTTCCTGTACCAGGGCGAAGCCGACGGAGATCGCATTTGCCTTGTCGTCGTTCTGTGTAGCCAGCCAGCGCCAGGCGAGGGCGGCGCCAGGGCCGATGCCGCTGACCAGGGTAGCGGGGCCCTTGAGCTGGCTCAGGGCGCCTTGCAGTGCCTGTTGCTGCAGCGTGCAGTCATCCTTGGGCAGGATCACCTGGACGATCTGCGCCTTGCCGCCCTGGCTCAGGGCAATCAGTTGGCTGTCAGTCAGGGTCTCGTCGGCCATTACCGCCACGGCCACGCGGGCTTTCGGGGTGCCAGCGGGGGTTACGCGGGTCATCACCGAGCCATCTGCCTGGGGCAACTGCTCCAGAGTCGGCTGCGGGGCAGGGCGGTTCCAGTACCAATAGCCTCCACCCAGCGCCACGGCGAGCACCACCACAAAAGCCAATACATACCGCCAGGAGCGTCGAATCATCAGCGTTTCACCAATCCAGTCAAGCCGCCCGCGATCAGGGCGGCGGTATCGGCCAGTGCCACCAGCGGATCAAGTCCTGCGGGCACGGCCATGTAACGGGGTTCCCAGTCAGGCTGGAACTTGTCTTTGAAACGGCGCAAACCTTGGAAGTTATAGAGTTGCTCGCCGCGACGGAACACCATCGAGCCCAGGCGTTGGGTCAGCGGCGCGCCACGGCGAGGTTGCAGGCCAGACAATGGCACCATGCCGAGGCTGAAGCGAGCATAACCATGATTCTTATAGTGTTGAATCAGGCCGACCATCATGAATTCCATGGTCAGCTTAGGCGCATCGGGGTGGGCGCGCATCAGGTCGAGGCTGGCCAGGTCGTGGTTGTAGGTCTCGAGCAGGTTGGCGAAGGCAACCGGGTGTCCTTCGAAGCGAATGATCGCGATGCGAAAGTGCTTGAGGTAGTCGTCGCTGAAACGTCCCAGGGAAAAGCCCTTTTCCCGCACGTTCTTGCCGGTCAGCCAGGCGTCGGAAATGACCTTGAGTTCGTCCATCGGCGCTGTGCCCGGTTCGTGGATTTCCAGGGACAAGCCGTCCCGGGTTCCACGGTTCCAGGTGTAGCGCAAATCCTTCATCTCTTTGCCCTTGGCTTCCAGGTCAAAGCGTTTCAAGTCGACGCGGGCTTCTTCGCCCAGCTTGATCGCGGTCAGGCCGATGTCCATGTAGTACGGCAGGTTTTCCGCGCGTACCTGGTAGAACACCGGGCGCGCATGGTGGATGTCGCACAGGTCGCGGAACTGCCAGATCATCTCGGCACGGGGTTGGGTCGGGCCGATCGGGTCGTACAAGGCCACCAGGCTGCGCCCGCGACGGGCGTACATCAGGAAGGCTTCATCTTTGGGGTGGAACAGCAGCGCCTTGTCGCCGGTCAGCGCCAGGCCGCCGTCGGGTTGCGATGAGGCCATCAGGATCTTGGTGGCGCGTTCCATTTCTTCCGGAGTCGGCAGGTGGATCACCGGGCGCGCGGTACGCAGCAGCCAGGTCAGCGACACGATCACCAGCAGCACCGCCGCCCCCAGCAGCGAGCGCAGGCCGCGTGGGGCGTTGGCGTCGAGGGTGAACTGCCACCACAATTGGTGGCTATACGGTACGTCTTGATAGGCAAACAGCAGCAGCCAGATAGACGCTCCCAGCACGCACACACTGGCCACCAGGTACAGCGGCGAGAACGGCAATTCGGTCAAGCGGCTGGCGCGGTAAAAGGAGCGGCGGAAGATCGCCAGCAACACCGCAGTCATGGTCATCAGGCTGGCTTCTTCCCAGTCGAAGCCCTTGAGCAGTGAGAGCAGGGCGCCGGTCAACAGCAGCACCATGGTCAACATCCAGGCTGCCGATAAGCGTCGACGCAGACCCTGGGCCAACAACAGGCACAACACGCCGATCAGGCTCGCGCCAAAGTGCGAGGCGTCAATCAGGCGGTGGGGAATCAGGAAGCCGATGTTTTCCAGGCGTGAGTCGATCTCTGGCGTAGCGCCGGAAAACAGCAGGACCACGCCGGACAAAAAAACCAGTACGGCCAGTACCGGCGCTGCGAAGCCTGAAGCCACGCGCAAACTCTGCTGGGTCTGGAACAGCCGCTGGGCTTCATTGACCAACAGGAACACACAGGCGATCAGCAGCGGCAGCACCACATAGATCATGCGATACAGCAGCAGGGCAGCGGCCAATGGCGCGGCACCGAGTTTGTCGGCAAAGGCTGCGAGCAGGATCGCCTCGAACACCCCGACGCCACCCGGCACATGGCTGAGTACGCCGGCGGCCAGCGCCAACAGGTACACCAGCAGGAACGGGCCGAAGGGTGGCGCTTCCGGTAGCAGCAAATAAAGGACGGTGGCGGCAGCGGCGACGTCCAGCGCTGTGATGATCAGTTGCAGGAACGTCAGGCGCCGACCGGGCAGGCGCAGTGTGCGGCGGCCAACCTTGACCAGCAGGTTGTCCGGGTAGGGTTGTTCTGGCAGGCGCCGGCGATAAATACCGATGCACAGCGCGGCCGACAACAGCAACACGGCACCGGAGATAGCGCCGAGCAAGCCTTGCGACACATGCAAGGCGGCGGACGCGGCGGGCAAGTTGCTCAAGGTGGCCAATGCAGCCAGCGGTGGCAGGGCGCAGCCCAGGGCGAGGCTGGCGAACACGGTCATGCGGGCGACTTCCGAAGCCCCGATGCCATGACGCGCATATAAACGGTAACGCACCGAACCGCCCGAGAGCATCGACAGGCCAATGGCGTTGCCGATGGCAAAGGCGGTAAAGCCGCCGAGGGCGAGGGTCTTGGCGGGCAGTTTCACCCCGGCATAGCGCGCGCCGGAAAACTCATAGCCCAATAGAATGATGAAACCGCCGATGGCGGCAGCTAACGCGCCCAGCAATGCCGGCTTGGGCACTTCCAGGATCGAGTCGTGGAGGGCGTAGAGATCCAGTTCCAGCAGCAGGTGTCGGCAGGCGATCAGGGCGATTGCGAACAGCAGCAGCGTCACGGCCAGCCCAATGGGTTGCCGATACTTGCTTAACAGATCCAGCCAGCGCAAACGGGTGGGAGTGATCGGTTGTGTCGCTGTGACGGAGTCTTGTGGTTCAGACGAGTTGGCGCGCATCAATCACCTCGTGGATTGTGCGCGACAGGATGGGGGTATCCAGCCAAGTTACCAATCCCTATGGACAAAATAATTACAAATATTAACGCGGATCGCCGGATGCGGCGACTGCGGCCATTGGTCGTAGAAGGATTAAGCATGGCGTGCGATGAAATGGACTCCACGAACCGTCTACGGTTTCATGAAAGATGCCATGCCATTGTTTCAGAAGAGCTTTTTTATCAGATACAAAAAAGGCCACTCTTTCGAGTAGCCTTTTTTGATGTTTGGTTGCGGGAGCCGGATTTGAACCGACGACCTTCGGGTTATGAGCCCGACGAGCTACCAGACTGCTCCATCCCGCGTCTGTGGGCGGCATTCTACAGCCAAGTGGCGGGGTGTCAACCGTTAATGGGCCGATAGGTCAAATAAGTGTGAATGAGCGCGTATTTGTCCGCTGCGAGCGGTAAGTGCGCGATGGGGAAAGATTTTTTGTCCGACA
Organism: Pseudomonas sp. PSPC3-2; assembly: GCF_049897085.1. NCBI lineage: Bacteria > Pseudomonadati > Pseudomonadota > Gammaproteobacteria > Pseudomonadales > Pseudomonadaceae > Pseudomonas > Pseudomonas sp. PSPC3-2. Next base: position 139,644 of record NZ_JAFCVO010000004.1, on the reverse strand, counting down.
ATCAAAAACGAGCACGCACAAAAAAGGCCACTCTTTCGAGTAGCCTTTTTTGATGTTTGGTTGCGGGAGCCGGATTTGAACCGACGACCTTCGGGTTATGAGCCCGACGAGCTACCAGACTGCTCCATCCCGCGTCTGTGTGTCGGCATTCTACAGCGGAACGCAGGGGTGTCAACCTATGAATCGAAGAAAAGCGCTTGTGGTTCAATCGCTTACCTCTCCATCACGGTTGTTGAAATGGCTACGGGCCAGTCGGGCCGAGGCTTTCAGCTCTATTGGTAGGCTGATTTCGATTGAGAAAATAAATCTACCTGGGCTATTTCCTACCGCTTGCGCGGAAGATTCAAACTACTGGTGCTATATACAGGTGTGAGTGCGATACTGGCCGCCCGTTGGATTGCACTCCCTTCTATATATGACGCAGCGCAAAATCATCCATGTCGACTGTGATTGCTTCTACGCCGCCATCGAGATGCGCGATAACCCGAGCCTGGCGCAAAAGCCCCTGGCGGTGGGCGGTTCGGCGGATCGGCGCGGCGTGATTGCCACCTGTAACTACGAAGCGCGGGCCTACGGGGTTCGTTCGGCCATGTCGTCGCGTCATGCCTTGAAGCTCTGCCCGGACCTGACCATCGTCAAGCCGCGCATGGATGCCTATAAAGAAGCGTCGAAAGAAATCCAGAGCATCTTTCGCGACTACACCGACCTGATCGAGCCGCTCTCCCTGGATGAGGCCTACCTGGATGTTTCCGACAGCCCGCATTTTGGCGGCAGCGCCACGCGTATCGCCCAGGACATCCGGCGCCGGGTCTCCAATCAATTGCACATCACCGTGTCCGCCGGTGTGGCGCCCAACAAGTTTTTGGCCAAGATCGCCAGTGACTGGAAGAAACCCAACGGCTTGTTTGTGATCACGCCGGACCAGGTCGAAGACTTTGTTTCGATACTGCCGGTAAAAAAACTGCACGGCGTGGGCAAGGTGACCGCCGACAAGCTGGGGCGCATGGGGATCGAAGACTGCCTGCAATTGCGCGAATGGAACAAGCTGGCGCTGGTGCGCGAATTCGGCAGTTTTGGCGAGCGGCTGTGGAGTCTGGCCCGTGGGATAGATGACCGCGTGGTGCAGAACGACAATCGCCGGCAATCGATCAGTGTGGAAAACACCTACGATGAGGATCTACCGGATCTCTCAAGTTGTCTGGCGAAACTGCCCGAGCTGATGGAAACCCTGGCTGGGCGTATAGCGCGCATCGACAGCAGCTACCGCGCGGGTAAGCCGTTCGTCAAAGTGAAGTTTCATGACTTTACCCAGACCACCCTGGAGCAGGCGGGGGCAGGGCGGGACCTGGAGAGTTATCAACAACTGATGACCCAGGCGTTCAATCGCGGTGGCAAGCCGGTGCGATTGCTGGGGATTGGCGTGCGGTTGCTCGACTTGAGCAGCGGTAACGAACAGCTCGAGCTCTCGTGGTAGAACCCGGAAACAAAAATGTGGGGAGGGGCAAGCCCTTCCCACATTAGCCCTTTAGTGCTTCTGAGGGCTCAGCGCGCGCCAGGATCTGCGACGAGTCTCCCCGCATCCTTGGTCAGCGCTTGCAGGAACTCCTGCTGTAACTCTGGATCATTGCGGGTCAGTTCGATCAGGCTCTGTTCCAGTTCACTGGCTTCTTCCTCCAGGCCCAGCTCCGACAGACGCTTGACGCGGTGTACCCACTGGCTGACTTCGTCGTCTTCCAAGTCGTCGTAGATCAGTCTGTGGGCTTCCAGCAACTTGCCGCGCAGTGTGTTGCTCACGGCCAGGGTCGAGTCCGAATGCACGTCGTCCTGGCTATCTTCCACGCTGATCTTCAAGGTGCTGATGCGGTTCAGATCCTGCTCGGCGAACGGGCTGTCCAACAGGTTCAGGCGCAGTACGCCGTTGCGGTCGGTGGTCAGTTCATGCTCTTGCTTGCCGGCGGTGACCTGTACCGGGCGCTCGCTCCAGGGCAGGCTCGAATACTCCACACGCTTGTCGCGCTGGACTTCATCGATACCCGCCAGGTTCTGTTGCGCACGCCCATGGGATTGCACGTTCATGAACGGGTTGAGGCCGTCGATGCCGTAGCTCAGCCAATCGTGCGTCATGCTGGTCGGCAGGTTGCCGAGGGCGAAGATATTCGCAACGTTGGCGCCCGCGCCTGCCACCAAAGCGACCGCGCCCAGCGGCAGCTCATAGAGTTTGCGCCAGGGCTGGTAGGGGGTGTAGCGGTCATAACGACGGGTGACTTCGAATTCGGTGACCTCGAAGGTCTTTTGCTCGTGAATGCGAACCCGGCGTTGCGGCAGCTCCAGCACTTTGGGTTCGCCTACATCGATCTGCAGGCTGTGGTCGAGCAATTTACGCTCGACCCGCTCCTCGTGCTCACTGCGTTGCGACATCTGGTTGGCGCAGCCGCTGACCAGCAGGGCACCGCACAAGGCGGCGCCCCCCAGGGCTCTGGTGTTTCGCTTGAACATGACTTCTCTTGATCTGGTTTTCAGCGACGAATACGCGCCTGAAGGAAAGACAGCACGTCAGCCACCGGCAACGGTTGGGCTTCGGCTTCGGTCCGGCTCTTGTATTCCAGATTGCCATCGGCCAGGCCACGGTCGCTGACCACGATCCGGTGCGGGATGCCAATCAGTTCCATGTCGGCGAACTTGATGCCTGGGCTGGTTTTCTTGTCGCGGTCATCCAGCAGCACTTCAAAACCGGCGGCCGTCAGTTCGGCATACAGTTTGTCGGTGGCTTCACGGACCTGCTCGGTTTCATAGCGCAGCGGCACCAGGGCGACCTGGAACGGCGCCAGGGCGTCACTCCAGATAATGCCTTTCTCGTCGTTGTTCTGCTCGATGGCAGCGGCAACCACGCGCGATACGCCAATGCCGTAGCAACCCATTTCCAGGGTGATCGGCTTGCCGTTTTCGCCCAGCACTTCGCACTTCATCGCCTTGCTGTACTTGTTGCCCAACTGGAAGATGTGCCCGACTTCAATGCCGCGCTTGATTTCCAGGGTGCCCTTGCCATCCGGGCTTGGGTCACCGGCGACCACGTTACGCAGGTCGGCCACGGTCGGCACCGGCAAGTCGCGTTCCCAGTTCACGCCGAAGTAGTGCTTGTCGTCGATGTTCGCGCCTATACCGAAGTCGCTCATCAGCTCGACCGAACGGTCGATGATGATCGGCAGCGGCAGGTTCAGCGGGCCCAGGGAGCCGGCACCGGCGCCAATGGCGTCGCGCAATTCGGCATCGGAGGCCATGACCAGCGGGCTGGCCACGCCAGGTTGCTGGGCCGCCTTGATCTCGTTGAGTTCGTGGTCGCCACGGATCACCAGGGCGATCAGCTTGCCGGCTTCCTCGGCGTGAACGATCAGGGTCTTGATGGTCTTTTCAATCGGCAGATTGAATTTTTCCACCAGGGCCGCGATGGTCTTGGTGTCCGGGGTGTCCACCAGGCGCAGCTCTTCAGCCGGCGCTGGGCGGGAGGTTTCCCGTGGCACGGCTTCGGCTTTCTCGATGTTCGCCGCGTAGTCGGAACCGTTGCTGAACACGATATCGTCTTCGCCGGATTCGGCCAGTACGTGGAATTCGTGGGAGCCGGCGCCGCCGATGGAACCGTTGTCCGCTTCAACCGGGCGGAATTTCAGGCCCAGGCGCGTGAACACGTTGCAGTAGGCGGTATGCATGCGGTCGTAGGTGATCTGCAAGGACGCCTGGTCGGGGTGGAACGAATACGCATCCTTCATGATGAACTCGCGGCCGCGCATCAAGCCGAAGCGTGGACGGATCTCATCACGGAACTTGGTCTGGATCTGATACAGGTTGAGGGGCAGCTGTTTGTAGCTGCTCAACTCATTGCGCATCAGGTCGGTGATGACTTCTTCGTGGGTCGGGCCGGCGCAGAAGTCGCGGCCATGACGGTCCTTGAAACGCAGCAATTCCGGGCCGTACTCTTCCCAGCGCCCGGATTCCTGCCACAGCTCAGCCGGTTGGGTGCTCGGCATCAACACTTCCAGAGAACCGGCAGCGTTCATTTCTTCGCGAACGATTGCTTCAACCTTGCGCATCACCTTCAAGCCCATGGGCAACCAGGTGTACAGGCCGGAAGCCAGCTTGCGGATCATACCGGCGCGCAGCATCAGCTGATGGCTGATCACAACCGCGTCGGAAGGCGTTTCTTTCAGTGTGGCGAGCAAATATTGACTGGTACGCATGGTAGGCCGTTGTCGGTTGCTTGGACTTGAAGTGACTTGGGATTGTACGGGCGCTGGCTGCTGGAGTACAGGCATCAGAATGCAGAGGGGGGTTGGGAGGGGGCTTGCCCCCGATGCAGGCAACTCGGTGCTTCAGTCACACCGCGATGATCCTATCGGGAGCAAGTCGAATCGTCGCACCGCCCCTCTCACATTGAACGAGTTGTTTCAGTCTTCTGCCGGCGGGTTCAAGCGAATCCGCCGGTTTTCCTGGAACCAATGCAGCGCAATCAGCAGCAACGTCGGCACGCCCAGCACGCAGGTGATCAGGAAGAAGTTGTGATAGCCGAACTTCTCCACCATCACCCCCGAATACCCGCCGATCAGGCGCGGCAGCAACAGCATGATCGAGCTGAGCAGCGCGTATTGGGTGGCGGAGAACTTGAGGTTGGTCAGGCTCGACAGGTAGGCGACAAACGCCGAAGTGGCGAGGCCTGAGCTGAAGTTGTCCAGGGAGATGGTGAAGATCAGCATCTGCAGGTCCGGGCCCATGTCGGCGAGCATCACGAACAGCAGGTTGGTGGCGGCCGAGGCGATGCCGCCGATGAACAGGATCGGCAGGATGCCGAAGCGCACGATCAACAGGCCGCCCATACCGGCGCCGACCAGGGTCATGATCAGGCCGAAGATCTTGCTGACCCCGGCGATCTGGTCCTTGGTAAAGCCCTGGTCGATATAGAACACGTTGGCCATCACGCCCATCACCGTATCGGACATGCGATAGGTGGCGATCAGCCCAAGTAGCAGCAACGCCTGCCAGCGGTAGCGCAGGATGAAGTCGTTGACCGGCGTCAGCACCGGCGCCAGGCCTCGGCGGCCCATGGCCGACAGGCACAGCGCAGTCAGGGTGATATAGAGGATCGCGCGCAGGAACGCGCGGTCTTCCATCAACAGTTCCCACAGGCTTACGCCGTGGAACAGCACGCTGGCGAAGTCGGTGTTGTACAACTGGGTGAACATCGCCGGCACCGACACCAACAGCACAATCAGTACAAACACCGACACCAATTGGTGCATGAAGCTGTAGCGCCCCGCCTGCAACTGAGTCCGCAGTGGCACATTGGGCTCGCGCATAAACAGGGTGGTCAGCAGCGCCGGAATCATCAGTGCGCCGAACAGCACATAGGTGCCGGTCCACGCCGAATGTTTATAGTTGAAACCGGTAGAGCCAAAACCTTCGGCAAAAAACAGCGCGCCAGCCGTGGCCAGCAGGGCGGCGATGCGATAGCCGGACATGTAGCTGGCGGCCAGGGCAGCCTGGCGGCTGTCATCGGCGATTTCCAGGCGATAGGCATCAACCGCAATATCCTGGGTAGCCGAAGCGAAGGCGACGATCACCGCGATAGCGATCAGCCAGGACAAGTGTTTTTGCGGGTCGCAGAAACCCATGCCGATCAATCCGAGGATCACCAGCGATTGGGCCAGTACCAGCCAGGAGCGACGACGTCCGAGTTTGCCGAGCAGCGGCAGGCGCCATTGATCGAGCAGTGGCGACCACACCCATTTGAAGGCATACGCCAAACCGATCAGGCTCGCATAGCCGATGGTCTCGCGGGCCACACCGGCCTCACGCAACCAGACCGAAAGCGTCGAGAACACCAACATGTAAGGCAAGCCGGCGGCAAAGCCGAGCAACAACAGCACTAACGTCGAGGGGCTGGCATAGGCGGCGAGCGCGGCGCGCCAGGTTTTACGGGGCATGGGCTGGAGTCTGCCTCAGATTCACGGAAACAAAGCGCGCACTCTAACCGCTGTGCTCTACCGGGCGCCAGCCATGACGCTGAATATCCACGCGGTTGTTCAGGATAGCGACACCTTCGTCGCGTAAACGCGCACGTTGTTCGTCGCCTGAGGCGCTGCCCACCGGCAGGCTTATCCGACCACCGGCGCCCAGCACGCGGTGCCAGGGCAAGCGCGTGTCTTCGGGCAGTTGGCTCAGCGTGCGCCCGACCCAGCGCGCCGCGCGCCCAAGCCCGGCGAGGTGCGCCAGTTCGCCATAACTCACCACGCAGCCTTTGGGGACTTGCGCCAGCGTCAGGTACAGCGCGGTGCGGCGCATCTCGGCAGGGCTTTGCGGGGCTTCGGCGGGTGGTTTCACGGTGGATATATCCGTTCAGAGCGTCGTTTTTTTGTAAGAAACGTCTGTAAATATGCAGATGAGAACTGAACTCAACACAATTCCTTGAGTCAGTCCTTGCTATCTAACACGATAACGCCCCTTTTTCGCCAACCCTGAGCCCCTATCTGCTTATGTTGTCCAGAACCTTGCTGTGCCTTGCTGTTTTCAGCGCCTCCACCCCCTTGCTCGCCGATACGGTCTGGTTAAAGAACGGCGACCGTCTGACCGGCAAGATCAAGGTCTTCGACGGTGGCAAGTTGCTGATCCAGACCGACTATGCTGGGGCTATCCCGGTGGACTGGAAACAGGTGAAAACCCTGGAAAGCGATCAGGAATTGCTGGTCAAGCAGGATGCCTACACCGGAGAGAAAGCCAAATCCTTGCAGGCGGCGGACGATGGCAAAGTGGTGCTGGCCAATGGCGAGGCGCCCAAGACGGTGGAATTGGCCAGCATCCAGCAGATCATCAAGCCCAAGCCGGTGATCGAAGACCTGGTGTGGAAAGGCAACGTCGACATGGCGCTGGACTACAAGCGCGCCGAGAAAGACACCAACGACTACGACATCGACTTCAAGACTTCCGCCCGCCATGGCCAATGGCGCCACACCGGGCAGGGCGAGTACAACCGCGAATTCCAGGACGACGTCACCACCACCGACAACTGGTCCCTGGAATATGACCTCGACCGGTTCATCACCGAGCACTGGTTCTGGCAGGGTCGCCTGACCTACAAGCGCGACAGGGTGGAAGACCTGTCCCGCCAGCGCACGGTCGGCACTGGCCCGGGCTACCAGTTCTGGGACGATGAGCTCGGCGCATTCTCCCTGGGTTCGCTGGTTAACCGCACCGATTACGAATATTCCGACGGCGGCAAGGACAACTTCTATTCCTTGGCCATGAAGTGGGACTACAACCGCTACCTGATCGGCAAGAAGGTTGAGTTTTTCACCTCCGGCGAATTGGGCAAGCCTATCGGCGGGCCGGCCGAATACGCCCTCGAAGCGCAAATGGGCCTGCGCTACAAGGTCACCGAGTGGGCGTCGCTCAATCTCAAGGCCGAGCGTGACGTGATCAGTGGCGACTCGGAAAGCAGCTTGAGCAAGACCCGCTACACCGCAGGGTTTGGCGTGGCCTGGTAATCGGCCTCAAGCTCGCTGGCAACCTGCGCGGTTATTGATTACCTTGGCTTGAGATCCATTCCCATACGCCATGGGCGACTGAATTCCCGAGGAGTCATACGTTGAGCGCGCACGTTGCCAAAAACGCCCGAGAGCTGTTGCTCAAGGAATACCGTGGGGCTCTCTCCACATTGTCCAAAGCCATGCCCGGCTTTCCCTTCGGTTCGGTCGTGCCGTACTGTCTGGACGAGCAGGGTCGGCCGCTGATCCTGATCAGCCGGATTGCCCAACACACCCATAACCTGCAGAAAGACCCCAAGTGTTCGTTGCTGGTCGGCGAGCGTGAAGCGGATGATGTGCAGGCGGTCGGGCGCCTGACTTACCTGGCCGAGGCCGAGCAATTGCCCGACGTCGCCGCGATTGAAGCGGCGGCCGAGCGCTATTACCGCTACTTCCCCGAATCGGCTAACTATCACAAGGCCCACGATTTCGACTTCTGGGTGCTCAAGCCGGTACGTCACCGCTATATCGGCGGCTTTGGCGCGATTCACTGGCTTGACCGGTTGACCCTGGGCAACCCGTTCGCCGGCCCGACCGAGCGCAGCATGGTCGAGCACATGAACGCGGACCACGCCAAGGCCATCGCCCATTACGTCGAGTTGGCCGGCTTGCCCACCCATGAACCGGCGCAATTGGCCGGGATCGACAGTGAAGGCATGCACCTGCGCATAGGCCATGCGCTGCACTGGTTGCCGTTCGCCGAGTCTTGCAACACGTCGACACAAGTACGCGAGGCTCTGGTTTCATTGGCTCATGCTGCGGTCTGGCCGAAAAAAAGCGCGGCTGAAGCTTGAATTCACGAAATGGCGACGTCATCTAAGGTGGACTGGCAAGGCAATCTTGCGTTGAGGAAACCATTTGATGCGCCCTTTTTTATTGCTCTTTCTACTGTTCCCGGTGTTGGAGCTGTTCGTATTCGTAAAAGTCAGCGGTGCGATCGGGTTTTTCCCGGCGCTGCTGCTGATCATTCTCGGCTCGATGCTCGGCGTTCTGGTGCTGCGCGTCGCCGGTCTGGCCACGGCGTTGCGTGCCCGTGAAAGCCTGAATCGTGGTGAATTGCCGGCACAAACCATGCTCGAAGGCCTGATGATGGCCCTGGCCGGAGGCCTGTTGATCCTGCCGGGCTTTATCAGCGATGTGCTCGGCCTGGTCATGTTGCTGCCCTTCACCCGCAAGCTGTTGGCGGGCAAAATGCGCCAGCGTGCCGAAGAGGCTGCGATTCGCCAGCGCGCGTTCGCAGACGACCTGCAACCCCGTGGCGGCCCGGCTCCGCGCCAGCCGTTGGGACGCGAAGGTGATGTGATCGAAGGTGAGTTCGAGCATCGCGACAGTCAATAACTGCGTCACTGGCACGGCACCTTCGGGTGCCGTGTTGTTTTTATGGGCTGGCAGACGCAAAAAAATTCATCCCCCGCCCCTTGTAATATGCTTATGCGCCCTTATGTAACGGTCACCGCAAGGTTTCTGGTGGCGACACCAGACAGACTTCCGCGTCTTGCTTGGCGAGGCGCGACCGGCACCGCCGGAATACAACTTGCCGGTATTGACACCGGCCGATGAAAAACACAATTAGGAGAGATCGACAATGAGCAAGCTTCGTCCTCTGCACGACCGCGTCGTAATCCGTCGCAGCGAAGAAGAAAAGAAAACCGCTGGCGGTATCGTTCTGCCAGGTTCGGCTGCTGAAAAGGCCAACCACGGTGTGATCATCGCTGCTGGCCCAGGCAAGGCTCTGGAAAACGGTGAAGTACGTGCGCTGGCTGTGAAAGTGGGTGACAAGGTTGTTTTCGGCCCTTACTCCGGCAGCAACACCGTGAAAGTCGACGGCGAAGACCTGCTGGTAATGAGCGAGAACGAAATTCTCGCCGTTCTGGAAGACTGATTCCCCGCTCATTTTCCCGTTACTACAAAGTATTTAAGGAATATCGATCATGGCTGCTAAAGAAGTTAAATTCGGCGATTCCGCCCGCAAGAAAATGCTCACAGGTGTCAACATCCTGGCTGACGCAGTAAAAGCGACCCTGGGCCCGAAAGGCCGTAACGTGATCATCGAGAAGAGCTTCGGCGCTCCGACCATCACCAAGGACGGCGTTTCCGTAGCCAAAGAAATCGAACTGGAAGACCGTTTCGAAAACATGGGCGCGCAGCTGGTCAAAGACGTTGCCTCCCGTGCCAACGATGACGCAGGCGACGGCACCACCACCGCCACCGTTCTGGCTCAGGCAATCGTCAACGAAGGCTACAAAGCCGTCGCTGCCGGCATGAACCCGATGGACCTCAAGCGCGGCATCGACAAGGCGACCATCGCCATCGTCGCTGAGCTGAAAAACCTGTCCAAGCCATGCGCTGACACCAAGGCTATCGCTCAGGTAGGCACCATCTCCGCCAACTCCGACAACTCCATCGGCGACATCATTGCCGAAGCCATGGAAAAAGTCGGTAAAGAAGGCGTGATCACTGTTGAAGAAGGCACCGGCCTGGAAAACGAACTGTCGGTTGTAGAAGGCATGCAGTTCGACCGTGGCTACCTGTCCCCGTACTTCGTCAACAAGCCGGAAACCATGGTTGCCGAGCTGGAAAACCCGCTGATCCTGCTGGTCGACAAAAAGATCTCCAACATCCGCGAAATGCTGCCGGTGCTGGAAGCTGTTGCCAAAGCCGGTCGCCCACTGCTGATCGTTTCCGAAGACGTTGAAGGCGAAGCCCTGGCGACTCTGGTTGTGAACAACATGCGTGGCATCGTCAAAGTTGCAGCCGTCAAGGCTCCAGGCTTCGGCGACCGTCGCAAGGCCATGCTGCAGGACATCGCCGTTCTGACCGGCGGTACCGTTATCTCCGAAGAGATCGGCCTGAGCCTGGAAAGCGCCACCCTGGAAAACCTGGGTAGCGCCAAGCGTGTGACCATCTCCAAGGAAAACACCATCGTCGTCGACGGTGCTGGCGTAGAGGCCGACATTCAGGCGCGCATCACTCAGATCCGTGCCCAGGTTGCCGAAACTTCCTCGGACTACGACCGTGAAAAACTGCAAGAGCGTCTGGCCAAGCTGTCCGGCGGCGTTGCAGTGATCAAGGTTGGCGCTGGTTCCGAAGTTGAAATGAAAGAGAAGAAAGCCCGCGTTGAAGACGCCCTGCATGCAACCCGTGCGGCCGTTGAAGAAGGCGTGGTACCTGGCGGTGGCGTTGCGCTGATCCGTGCTCTGGAAGCCCTGACCAACCTGACCGGCGACAATGCTGACCAGAACGTCGGTATCGCTGTACTGCGTCGTGCTGTTGAAGCACCGCTGCGTCAGATCGCTGCCAACTCCGGCGACGAGCCAAGCGTTGTGGTCAACGAAGTCAAGAACGGCAAAGGTAACTACGGTTACAACGCTGCGACTGGCGAGTACGGCGACATGATCGAAATGGGCATCCTGGACCCTACCAAGGTGACTCGTTCCGCGCTGCAAGCAGCTTCCTCCATCGGCGGTCTGATCCTGACCACCGAAGCGGCGATCGCTGATGCACCGAAGAAAGACGGCTCGGCTGGCGGCGGTATGCCAGACATGGGCGGCATGGGTGGCATGGGCGGCATGATGTAAGCCAGCCTTACCCGGCGACTGAAAAACCCCGCCTGCAGCGATGCAGGCGGGGTTTTTTTATGCGGGTGTGTAAACCTATAAAGAAGTCCCGTACTTGGCAGTACGGGACGTTTTGCTTAGCGCGTGCTCACTGCCGGGGCCTCTTCCTTGGGGACCCTCCAGCTCAGCAGTTGTTGTTTGAAACCATAACTGGCGGCCTGGTAGTAGGTGATCGCCCGCAGGATCAGCGGGTCATCGCTGCCGACCCGCAATTCCTGGCTCTCACCCAGCGCCTCGTCGTGGCGGCGCAGGCCCTGGCGTGGGCTGAGAATCGCCAGGTCTTTGCCGTCGAATAACCCCAGGTGCTGGTAGTTGCCGACTACGACCCGAGGGGGCAATGGGTTGTCCTGCAACAGGTCGCGGCCAAAGAAGGTCGATTCATAGTTCAGGTTGATCAGGCCCAGCAGGGTCGGCGCCAGGTCGATCTGGCTGGCCAGTTGTGCCGATTCCCGTGCGTCGATCAGCTTGGGCGCATAGATGAACAGTGGAATCTGATAGTTGGCAATGGGCAGGTCTTCCTTGCCCGCACTGCCGGCAGTGTGGTCGGCGACGAAGACGAAGATGGTGTTATCGAACCAGGGTTTCTGCCGCGCCGCTTCCAGGAATTGGCCGATGGCATGATCGGTGTACTTCACCGCACCGTCGCGGCCATTGCCGGATTTGATATCGATGCGCCCGTCCGGGTAGGTGTAAGGGCGATGGTTGGACGTGGTCATCAGTTGCAGCAAAAACGGCTGCTGTTTGGCGTAGTCCGCATCGGCCAGCTTCAGGGTCTGTTTGTACAGATCCTCGTCAGCCATACCCCAGGCGTTCTTGAACGAGATTTCTGCCTCGGGCACGCTGCTCTGGTCCACGACGCGATAACCGTTGCCGCTGAAGAACGCATTCATGTTGTCGAAATAACCACGCCCGCCATACACAAACACGCTGTCGTAACCGATGGCCGTGAGTTGTTGCCCCAGGCTCGCGAAGCCGCTTTCCCGGCCAATACGTTTGACGATAGAGCGTCCCGGCGTCGGTGGGATTGCCAGGGTGATCGCCTCCAGGCCACGGTCGGTGCGGGTACCGGTGGCGTAGAAGTTATTGAAGTACAGGCTTTGTTGACGCAAGACGTCGAGATTCGGCGTGAGGTTGCGCCCGTCGCCATTGCTGCCCATGTATTTGGCGCTGAAACTTTCGATGGTCACCAGCACGATATTGGGTTTGCGCAGGGGGCCCGGGTGGGTAATGGCGCGGCGGATATCCAGCGGGTCCTGGCCGATAAAGCGCGCATTGGGCTCGCTGAGTTCGGCGCGCAACTGCTTGGCCACGACGTCGGTCGGCAGGCTCTTGTAGAACTGTGAGTAGTCCAGTTCGTTGTTACGGAAGGCGGCGAAAAACTGATACGGGCCATTGCTCGCCAGTTCGTTCTTGTAGGCGTTGCCGCCTTGCGCGCGCGGGCTGTCCTGGCTGATCAACTGCAGGCTCAGACCCCCGACGACCAACAGTGCCAAGGCATTCAACAGGCGGCCGCGCATGGGCGGCAGCGGAGCATTCATTGCGGCATTGAACGGCTTGCGCAAAGCCAGGCTCAACACGATGGCCAGCATCGCCAGCAAACTGAGCAACTTGCCGATGGGGTAGGATTCCAGCAGGTTGTTCAGGACTTCATCGGAGTACACCAGGTAGTCGACGGCGATAAAGTTGAAGCGCACGCCGAATTCGTCCCAGAACAGCCATTCGGCCACCGAGGTGAACAGCATTGCGAACAGGCTGACGGTGAGCACCGCCTGCAGGAACCAGCGATGGCCACGGCGGCGCCACAGCGCGGGCGGACACAGCAACAGGTACAGCCCCAGAGGCAGGGCGGCATAGGCGAGAAAACCGAGGTCATACAGCAGACCCACGCCAAATACCGGCAGCAGATTGCCGCCGACTTCATCCAGGTGCGTAACCAGCAATACGCTGCGGGTAAGCAGGAAAATAGCCAGCCAGGCACCCGTTACCAACAGCAAATAGCGCATCGGCGCTGTTTTGAGAAACCCCATGTCCCGCTTCCTTATATCAATGGGTGCGATCTTCGCCCTGACACTGTAATCAGTTTGTGAAGCTATAGTGAAAAACTCATTCGGCGCCCCAATCGGTTGAAAACCTTTATTGACCAACGGTTAGGCTCTATCCCTGAGCATCACTTGGCCTTAAGCTGCGCGAGCCAACACACGGCTGGCACGAAAGTACGGAGACACTGCCCATGCGAATTTTATTGGTTGAAGACAACCGCGATATTCTGGCCAACCTGGCGGATTACCTGGGGCTCAAAGGCTACACCGTGGACTGCGCGCAGGACGGTTTGTCGGGCCTGCACCTGGCCGCCACCGAGCACTACGACTTGATCGTGCTCGACATCATGCTGCCTGGCATCGATGGCTACACCTTGTGCAAACGCCTGCGTGAAGACGCGCGCCGCGACACGCCGGTGATCATGCTCACCGCCCGCGATCAGTTGGATGACCGGCTGCAGGGCTTCAAGTCCGGCGCCGATGACTACTTGCTCAAGCCGTTTGCCCTGTCGGAACTGGCCGCGCGCATCGAAGCCGTGCTGCGCCGCGCCCACGGCGGCGGACGCCGTGCCCTGCAGGTGGCCGACCTGCATTACGACCTCGATACCCTGGAAGTCACCCGAGAAGGGCGCCTGCTCAAACTCAACCCGGTGGGCCTGAAGCTGTTGGCGGTGTTGATGCAGAAAAGTCCCCACGTACTGCGTCGGGAAATTCTCGAAGAAGCGCTATGGGGGGATGATTGTCCCGACAGTGACAGCCTGCGCAGTCACGTCCATCAGTTGCGCCAAGTGATCGATAAACCTTTCGCCAAACCATTGCTGCAAACGGTACACGGTGTGGGTTACCGCCTGGCCGAGGGTCGTGATGGAGTTTAAGCAAAGCCTTGCCCAGCGGATCATCATCGCCTTTGCCTTGATGAGCGCGTTGGTGGCAGGCGCCTTCGCCATAGGTATCATCGCGACGGTGCATCTGGTGGAAGAGAAGCTGATTTCGGCCGGTTTGGGCGGCGACTTGCAGCGCCTGCTGCTGATGGACAGCGTCGAAGACTGGAGCCACCGACCCGAGCCGGATCAGTTGTTCTATTTCAGCGGCGGGCGCGGGGATTTTGAGCTGCCCAAGGACCTGCGGCACCTGGAACCCGGTTTCCATGAAGTGTTCCGCGAGGCGTTGTCGTACCACGCCATGGTCGAAGTGGTTGACGGGCGGCGCTATGTGCTGCTGCAGGACCAGAGTGATTTCGAAGAACGCGAGCGCGTGCTGTTCGCGGTGGTGCTGGTGGGCTTCGTGCTCAGCCTGGCGTTGGCGGTCTTCCTTGGCTGGGTGCTGGCCCGCAAGGTGATGGCACCGGTGGTGCGCCTGGCGCGCCAGGTGCGTCATCGTGACCAGTTGCTCGGCCTGGCGCCGCCCCTGGCGCCGGATTACGCTGCTGATGAAGTGGGCGAGCTGGCCGTGGCCTTCGACGCCACGTTGGGCCGTTTACGCCAGGCACTGTCCCGCGAGCAGTTGTTTACCAGTGACGTGAGCCACGAATTGCGCACGCCGTTGATGGTCCTGGCCAGTTCCTGCGAGTTGCTGCTGGAAAACCCGGCCATCGACGAGCGCGGGCGCAACCAGGTGCTGCGCATCGCCAGGGCCTGCGAAGAAATGCGCGAACTGGTGCAGACCTTCCTGATGCTGGCGCGCGCCCAGCACAACGACGCCACCATGTCGCCCCGAGTAACCCTCATACAGGTGGCGGATGATTTGCTTGGCCTCTGGCGCGAGCCGATCGAGCATAAAGGCCTGCAACTGATCTATCAGCCGGGCAACCCCCTGGACACACGCTACAACACCACCTTCCTGCATGCGGTGATGGGCAACTTGCTGCGTAATGCACTGCATTACACCGAGCAGGGCTTTATCCGACTCACCTTGGAACCGAGTGGTTTTGTTGTGGAAGACTCTGGCGTCGGCATCCCCGAAGACAAGCGCGAAGCCATGTTCGAGCCCTTCGTGCGCGGCAGCGAAAAGCGCGGTGAAGGCCTTGGCCTGGGGTTGTCGCTGGTGCAGCGTATCTGCGAGAACCAGGGCTGGAGCGTCAGTTTGAGCACCATGGAGCCCAATGGTTGCCGCTTTCACGTCCAGTTGAGTCAGGTCAAACCCTGATCTTCCGTGCTACCGCTGTGCTGGCAACGATCGGTGTAATTCGACGAAGATGGCCCGTTAACATTATTTATGTCTGTAAAGTCTTGAAATGTATGAGCGTGGACAGGACAAGTTTTTCACAACGAGTTGACCTGTTGGTCACACTTCGCAACCTAAGGTCGTAGGCATCAGTAAACGGAGACGTAAGATGCCTACCCCGATTAAGCTCGAATTTTCCGATAAGTACGACGATGAGCATGCGCAGAATTATTTGCTCAAGCATCAGGACAATTTGGCTCGCCGGCTGTCCCACAAACGTGACGAGCAATTGGCACGCGGCGCATTGGCCATGGCCGGTGAGCCCGGCCTAGTCTTGGACCTACCTTGTGGTGCTGGGCGTTTCTGGCCGCTGCTGGCTGAAAAACCTAACCGGGTGATTATCGGCGCCGACAATTCGGAGTCGATGTTGAAGGTCGCGACGTTCTCCCAGCCGGCGGATGTGGTGAAACGGGTACGACCCTTGCAGACATCGGCCTTTGATATCGATTTGCCAGATAACTCGGTCGACAGCATCTTCTGCATGCGCCTGATGCACCATATTGGTGATCCTGAGCACCGGCTGGCGATACTGCGGGAATTTCATCGCGTTACCCGCGACAGCGTGATCATCTCGTTGTGGGTGGATGGCAACTTCAAGGCCTGGAAACGCAAGCGTGTCGAAGTAAAACGTCGTAACAACGGTGAGCAGGGAAGTTACCAAAACCGGTTTGTATTGCCGGCGGCTACTGTAGAGGCAGAGTTTGAGCAAGCCGGTTTCCGTGTTCAGGAATCCCTGGACTTCATCCCGCTCTACGCCATGTGGCGGGTGTATGTATTGCGCAAGAGGTAACAGGATGGCAGTTGAGTGCGTAGCAGGCAGTCACGTAGCTCCCGAAGAGCGATTTGATTATTTCTGGCGCCTGCAGGGCGAGTGGGTCGAAGAGCCCAATCGTCGGCGCGGTGGTGAAAGTGGTGTGCAGCGTGTGGCGGGCCCCACCGGGCGCCTGCTCTACAGCAAGCGTCAGACCGGGCATATCTACCGCAGTTGGCTCCATCCGTTTGGACGCCCGACTGTGTTGCGCGAACGGGATGCCATCAAGGGCCTGCGCTCGTTGAATGTGCGGGTGCCGGAGATGGTGTTCTGCGAGGCGCGTCGTGATCCGCAACACCAATGGAAGGCATTGTTGGTGACGGCTTCGCTGGACGGTTTCGACGAAATCGAAAAATGGTACGCCGCCGGTGGCCGTGAACAGTACGGTGAGGCGGTCCATGAGCGCCTGCTCAAGGAACTCGCAGCGACGTTGGCGCGCATGCACAAGGGGCGCTGGCAACATGGTTGCCTGTACATCAAGCATATCTTTGTGCGAGTCACGGGTGAGCCCGACTCGGCCACCGTGGAAGTCGCGCTGCTGGACTTTGAGAAGTGCCGCCAGCGCCTGACCGCTTATCGGGCGGCCTCCCATGACATGCTGCAACTGCGCCGCCATTCGTCGTGGAGCGATGGCGACTGGGCAAAACTCAGCTACTTTTACGAGACGGCGTTTGGCAGCGCTATCAAGGGTTTAACCAAATGAAGCTAGAAATAGCTCGAGGTCTGTTTCTGGTCGGGGCGTTGGGCGTTGCTGCCCTGGCCCTGGTTGCATGGGAACAACCTCGGACACAGGTCCTCAGTGCGGTGCAAAGCGGCGGGCAATGCCTGCTGCCGCGCATCGCGAAGGCGACGGTGACGGTCAAGCCCGATCATGACCTACTGTTGTTCATGTTCGGGATGTCACGAGGGGTGGGGCCACAAAGTTGAAACGATCGAAACCACCCGAAAAGGGCCTTGTGAAACGAGGCCCTTTTTTTCGCCTGCGATCTGGCTGTCAGGCGCAGTGCGGGATTAGCCTGAGCGGCTGACCGTCAGATCAGATGCAGATGGTTATCCCAAAGCCCTGCCGGCAATTCCAACGGTTTTGCGATCAGTTGTTCCTGGCGACAGTCATAGAATCGACAGCGCCCCTGGCCGGATGTCACGACAAACCCGTCCGCTACCGCACCCACACCCGCGCAGTCCGGCAAAGGTCCGTCCAGGCGCAATTTGCCGCTGTCCATGTCCCAGATAAAGAAGCGGTTACCGCGCGGCGCGGTCAATGCCACCAGGCGCAATTCGCTGTGTACCGCGACGCTGGCGGTGTAATGCCCCATTGCCTGCAGTTGCTCATCGGCCACCGGAAATGCCACGAATGGCTGCCCCGGCCGCTTGATCGCGAGCAACTCGGAACGCTCCTGAGACGGCCCCATGAACTGCTGCCCGGTGAGGATGGTGCCATCGCTTGCGATGCCCATATGGCGCACGCTATTCATCGGCTGGCCGAGGGTTTCCTTGCTGATCAGGCTGCCGTCGCGTTGCATCAGCACCAGGCTCGGCTCCATGGCGTTGAGGTTCATGTCCACCCGGCTTTCGGCCTCGGTGCGGATGCCGCCGTTGGCCACCACCAGGGTTTCGCCGTCGGGCATCCACGACACCTGATGCGGGCCGATGCCATGGGTGGAAATCTCGCCGCTGTGCACCAGCCGCTCGCCTTCGAACCGGTACACACCGAGCAGGCCACGGCCCGGGTCGGAGGTGTCGTTTTCGGTGGCGTACAGCCAGTCGCCACTGTTGTGAATCACCGCGTGGCCATAGAAGTGCCTGCCAGCGTTCGAGCTGATGGTTTGCAGCAGCGCGCCATCACGCAGGTCGATCAGGTAACTCTCGGTGCCCGGGCGACGGGCGACAAACAGCGCGATCGGCAGCGTCGGGTGGTTGATGATGTCGTGGCAGCGCTGACCGACCTGCGTGGCGAACACCCGCTGGCCGTCCAGGCGATAGCCAACGGCATAGTGTTTGCCGTCTGCATCATCGCGCGCCGACAGCAGCAGCGGGCCCTTGTCTTTGTGCTTGAACAACGTCCAGCCGCCCAACGTGAGTGCGCCGAGCAGCGCGCTGCCAATGGCCAAAGCCTGTCGCCTGAGCATCATCAGTCACCGTCGTTGGCGTTAAAGCCCAGTTGGATGCCCAGCGCCTTGGCCAACTCGCCTTCGTGCAGGCGGTGGACGACGTTGAGGCTGTCGTAGAGATCGTTGAGCTGTTGGCGCCCGGCGTCGTCACCCAACAGTTCGTTGAGGGTGCGCTGGTTGCTGGCGAACAGTTTCAGGGATGCGGCGTAGGCGGCGTCGATCTTCTCGGCCAGCGCCTTTTGATCGGACGGCAACAAGCCCCGCAGGCCTTTGTTGTCGACGCCGACCCATACCGTCTGGGCCGCAGCGAGGCTGGCCTCCAGACTTTGCAGGGACGACTGGCTGCGCCACGCATCGGCCTGGAATGGCTGCGGGATGCCCTTGGTCTGGCGACCCATCGGCGTGCCGAGCTTTTTCTTCAGGGTGTCCAGTGCGGTCACTTGCACGCGCAGCAGGTCGGCGATGGCTTCGTGGGAATCAGCGTAACGCTGATTGGGAAACTTGCTCATCTGCGCGAGCATGCCGTCGGTGCTGTTCCAACTGGCGAGGATCTCTTCGGCCAGGGCTTTCTGGCGCTCGCCGATGGCCATTAGCAGCGGGCAGTACCGGGCTTTCTGCGCGGCGTCGGCGATGTCGGTCTTGGCGTCGTAGAGGATGTATTCATAGGCCGACAGGCCCTGCACCACCACGCTGGACTTGGCCAGGGCAGCCGCATCGATCTGCGGCTGGGCGGTGACCAGTTGCTCGACCTGGCGACCCACGAGGTTTTTCTTGTCGGGCCAGAACTGCACCTGCCACGAACGGTTGCCCTCGGCCAACGGGCCGATCAGCAGCGGTTGCAGCTCGGCCCAGGCTTTTTGGGCGTGAAGGAAGTCGGCGCGTGCGGTGTCCAGGCTTTCCTTGCCTTGGCAGTACGCCAGGGCACTGACGGCCAATTGGCGGTCGGCTTCCACCCAGCGGCTGTAGGTCGGCAAGATCACTTGCTTGGCGATGGCTGCCGAGGTCACCGCTTGTGGGTCTTGCGGTGAGCAGGCGCCGAGGGCGAGGGCGGCCAGGCTGGTGAACAACAACTTGGGACGGAACATGTCGAGCTCCCTTCGGTAAGTGGGTCGAGGCTTATAGAGAATTCAGGAACGTCAGCAGCGCAGCGCGCTGTTCGGCATTAAAAGACAACACATGCTGCTGCGCCGCGTGTGCTTCACCGCCGTGCCATAGCACGGCTTCCAGCAGGTTGCGGGCGCGGCCGTCATGCAAGAACTGGGTGTGGCCACTGACGGTTTGCGTCAGGCCGATGCCCCACAACGGCGGCGTGCGCCAGTCGCGGCCACTGGCCTTGAATTCGCTGCGGTGATCGGCCAGGCCGTCGCCCATGTCATGCAGCAGCAGATCGCTGTAGGGGCGGATCACCTGGTTGGCCAGTTCAGGTTCGGCGGCATTGGCTGGCGTGGTGAACGACGGCGTGTGACAGCCCTGGCAACCGGCTTGGTAGAACAGGTTTTTCCCGGCCAGCACCTGGGGCGCGTTGACGTCGCGACGCACGGGCACCGCCAGGTTGCGGGTGTAGAACAGCACCAATCGCAGGATGTTATCGCTGACTTCCGGTTCGCCATCGGGACCGTTGCCGTTGGGCGCCTGCTTGCAGGCGACCTGGGCGTCAGTGCAGTCATCGACGGGCTTCAGCGACGTGGTGAGGCCCATATCACCGGAAAAGGCGTGAACGTTTTGTTGATTGAGGTTGGGTTGCCCGGCTTTCCAGCCGAAACGTCCGAGCACGGTTTTCTGCCGGGCGTCATCCCAGACCCAATTCGCGCGGCCGACGATGGCTTCCTTGTCGGCGGTCTTCGGGTCGGTGTTGCGCAGGATGTCCGCGTCGGCAATCGCTTCGAGCAGGCCCAGGCCGATCATCGGCGGGGCGATGCGTGCGGAGAAACGTGTGTCCGGATGCATCGGGCCGTAGCCGAGTTGGGTGATTTGCAGGTTGGGCTTGCGCAGTTCGACGACGCTGCCGTCCTTGAACGTGACGTTGACCGGCGTGTAGTCGACCCGCACCTTGCCCTCTGGCGTCACGCCGGGTATGGCCATGTCCTGCAATTGCCCGCCGTAGACCGGCTCGGGCACTACGCCGAGGTGCTCGATGAGCTTGGCATACGGCGGCGCATCCGGGATCGACAGGCGCACCAGCATCGACACCGCGTTCTGCGCGTCGGCCAGCGGCGGGTGGCCACGGCCGTCCTTGATATGGCAGTTCTGGCAGGCATTGGTGTTGAACAGCGGCCCCAGCCCATCGCGTGCGGTGGTGGTGGACGGCGCGATCACCCAGGGGCTGCGGAAGAAACTATTACCGACGCTGAAATCCAGGCGGCGGGTCGGCGACAGGTTGGCCGAGGGTAGGGAAAAGGCATTCTGGTCGCGCTTGTTCACCGTCGTTGTACCGCCGGCCCGCGCTTCTCCCGGCTCAGCCTGGGTAAACCGGGGGGCGTCATCGCAGGCAGCCAGGCTCATGGCCATTAGTCCTGCAGACAGGCAAAGAAGCGAACGGAACATCGAGTTTCCTGAAAAAAGGCGAAAAACAAGGTCGCAAAGTCTAACAGGGCGGGGCGGTTTGAATAATAGCAATTATCGTTTGATGGCATGCCGATTCATTCCCGCTAGAATGACCGCACATTTTTCTCTGGAGGTGGCCAATGCAGGCTCTCGACGCTTTGCTCAACCGTGTTTCCGTGCCGCGCCTGCTGGAACCGGCACCGACCCAGGAGCAGCGTGATGTGCTGTTCGCCGCGGCCATGCGTGCGCCGGACCACGGCCAGTTGCGTCCTTGGCGGTTCCTCACCGTGGAAGGCGCGGCCCGTGAGCAGATGGGCACGTTGCTGGTCGAAGCCGCCCGCCTGCAAGACCCCGACGCCCCGCAGGCCGCCCTCGACAAGGCCCAGAACGGCCCGATGCGCGCGCCGCTGGTGGTGGTGGTGATTGCTCGCCTGCAGGAGCATTTCAAGGTGCCGAAATCCGAGCAGTTGCTGGCGGCGGCGTGTGCGGCCCATGGCATCCTGCTGGCGGCCTACGCCCAGGGGATTGGTGCGGTGTGGCGCACCGGGGATTTGTCCTACTCGGCCCATGTGGCCAAGGGCCTGGGGCTGACGGCGGGAGAGGAGGTGATCGGCTTCTTGTATCTGGGCACGCCGCAGAACCCACCGCGTACCGCGCCGAAAGAAGACTTGGCGGCGTTTGTGCAGGCTTGGCCTGGTCTCTAAATGTGTAGGGAGCAAGCTCCCTCCCACATTGGTCCTGTGGTGTTTTTACACCTTGAACTGATCCATCAACTTCATCTGCTGAGTGGCCAAGGCATTGAGTTGGCTGCTGATGGCCGCCGACTCCGTGGCCTGGCCGGTGAGGGTCTCGGTCACGCTGCGGATCGCCGACACGTTGCGGTTGACCTCTTCGGCCACGGCGCTCTGTTGTTCGGCGGCGCTGGCGATCTGCAGGTTCATGTCGCTGATCACCGTCACCGCGTCGCTGATCTTGCCCAGCGCCTGAACGGCCTGATGGATCTGCCCGGCGTTGCTCTGGGCCTGCTGCTGGCTGGAGTGCATGGTCGCCACCACGCCACGGGTGCCGTTCTGGATGCGTTCGATCACCTGACGAATTTCCTCCACCGAATCCTGGGTGCGTTTGGCCAGGTTGCGCACTTCGTCGGCCACCACCGCAAACCCGCGGCCGCTTTCCCCGGCGCGTGCCGCTTCGATGGCGGCGTTGAGCGCGAGCAGGTTGGTCTGCTCGGCAATGCTGCGAATCACTTCCAGCACTGAACCGATCTGCTCGCTGTTGACGGCCAGTGCTTCGACTTCGCTCACGGCCTTGCTGACTTCGTCGGCGAGGGTGGTGATATCGCGGGTGCTCTGCTCGATGATCGACATGCCTTCGCGTGCCGACTGATCGGCCCCGCGCGCCGCGTTGGCGGCGTTGGAGGCGCTGTTGGCCACCTCATGGGCGGTGGCGCTCATTTCGTTGGACGCCGTGGCCACCTGGTCGATCTCGCGGAACTGCACCTGCATGCCTTCGCTGGTCTGGCGTGCAATGGCCGAAGACTGGTCGGCCGTGCCACGGGCCTCGGTGATGCTTTGCTTGATCTGCGCGATGGTCGGTTGCAGCTTGTCGAGGAAGCGGTTGAACCAGTTCACCAGTTCGCCCAGCTCATCTTTCTTGGCATAGGCCAGGCGCTGGGTGAGGTCGCCGTCGCCGCTGGCGATGTCCTTGAGCATGGCGGCCACGCTGTTGATCGGCCGGGTCACGCCGGTGGCGGTCAGCCAGATCAGCAGCAGGCCGAGCAATGCCGCGACGGCCGCCACCAGCAGAGTCTTGAGCATGCCGCTGGCCTGGGCCTTGTCGAGTACGGCTTGCAGCTTGACGTTGTCGGCCAGCAGCACGGCCTTGGACAACTTGATCACCACGCCCCAGGACTTGGCATCGGCAACCGGCTTGACCGGGTACACCGCGCGAATGGTGTCGTCCTGTTCGCGGATCATGCGCGTGTCACTGGCCAGCAGTTGCACGATCTCTTTGCCTTCGGCGCCCAGGATATCGATGAGGTTCTTGCCGACTTTTCCTGACTCGCCACTGTAGGCTGCGATCAAACCGGAGCTGGAGAGAATCTCCACGTGCGCCGCACCGTTGAACAAGTCTTTCTGCGCCGCATCGGTTGCTGATTGCAGAGTGTCGAGGGCGATATCGACGCCCAGGACGCCGATGACTTTACCGTCCAACAGCAGCGGCAGGGCGATGGTGGTCATCAACACAGTCTTGCCGGCCACCGTGTCTTCATACGGGTCCAGCAGGCAAGTGCGGCGGGTGTCGCGTGGGCAGGTGTACCAGATGTTGTAGGGCGTGCCATTGAGGTTGGCGGTGGTCTTGTTCAGGTCATCTTCGACCATGACGGTGTTCAAACCTTCGCCGCCAGCGCGGCTCCAGTAGCTGGAGAAACGGCCTTTTTCGTTGGAAGCCCGCGCCTTGTCGTCGACAAACTCGCTGTCCTTGCCCTCCAGTCCGTTGGGTTCGAACGCCAGCCAGATGCCCAGCACCTTGCTGTTGCGTTCAAACGCGGTTTTCAGGCTCTGGTTGAGTTCTTCACGCAACGCGCCGGGTTCGAGGGAGCGCTTGGCGGCCAGGTTGCGCAGGTCTTTGACCTGGTCGGCGAGGGCGGTCACTGCCACCAGGCTGTCGCCGAAGGTTCTCTGTAATTGCACCGCTTGTTCGGCGGCCTTGGCTTGCAGCAGTTGTTCCACGCTGGCGGTGAGCATTCGTGAGCTTGAGTCGCTGACCAGCGCGTCGTTCTGCGCGGTGTTGTAAATGTTGATACCGACCACCAGCGCAATCACTCCCAGCAGGCAGAGGCCGGACAGCAGGACGATTTTCAAGCGGATGGAGAGGGTATCGAACATAGGTTCACTCACGAATGGACTTGTTGGTATGCGAGCTGGGCCAAGTCCATTCGGCGCATTATCCGGAACATCGGCGCAACCTGAGCTTTCATGAGCGGTAAGCGATGAGCGGTCGGAGAGTGCCTACATCCAGCGTTATATAGGGCGTGCGAGCCGTTCCGGACGGGACCAGATCCACAGGTTGCCCAGGCTCATTCCGGCGATGGCCAGGTAGATCGGCCAGCCGTGATCGAGCATCACCAGCATCAGGCCGGCGCAGAGCAGCATGCTGGCGGTGGCGCTGATTTTGGCGCGGCGCGTGATGATCTTGCCGTTGCGCCAGTTGAACAGGATCGGCCCGAACAGGCGGTGGTTTTCCAGCCAGGCGCTGAGGCGCGGCGAGCTTTTGGTGGCGGCCCAGGCGGCCAGCAGGATGAATTCGGTGGTGGGCAAGCCCGGCACGACAATCGCCACCAACCCGATGCCCAGGCTGACATAGGCCAGCAGGCCGAAGAGGAGCTGGGCGATTTTCGAGGTGGATTGGGGTTTGCCGGTCATGGGTGCGTGCAACGTAGGGATAACAAAAAATCGGCTTGGAATGAGATCTAATTGTGGGAGGGAGAAAGCCCCTCCCACCGATCACATTTCAATCGAGTATCAGGCCAGTTCAGGGGCTGTAGCGTAAGCCTGTTCGAGCAACACCGTGAAGCGCATAAACGCATTGATCGCGCCTTTTTCCACAGCGGCTTCTTCTTCGGCGCTGAATTCCAGGCTGTCGAGGGTGCGGGTGAAGCGCTTCCAGCCTTCGGCGCGACCGCCGGCCGGCTCGCCGAGGTGGCGGGCGCCGAAGGTTTCGCTCAGGCCCAGGCCCACGGCACGCTTGATCAGGAACGCGGCGCCCAGCTTGGAGCCTTCGGAGACGAACAGCCAGCCCAGGGCTTCGGCTTTGCTCGGGTTCTGCACGGCGCCGGGGACGGGGGCCGGGACGTCGGTGCCCAGGTCGGCCAGGTCCAGCCTGGCGGCGTCGGCGCGGCAGCGTTCGGCCAGGTCGGGAACGATCTTGATCAGGTCGGCATCGTTGTACAGCGCCACTAGTTCCGACTGGAACAGGTACTGCGCCACCACGAAACGCGCGAAGTTGGGCTGGGTTTCAAACGGCGCGTGCGCCTTGACCAGCGCGTCGAGCCGGGTGTGCGGCGCGGTGGTGATCTGGTTCAGGCGCTGGGAGCGCAGGCTTGGGCGTTCTGCGGAAGGAGAAACGGTCATGAAAAAGTCCTTGAGAAGGGGAGCGCCGTGATGCCCTGGGGCGTGGCTGGGCGGTTAGTAACTAGACGAACAAGAAGACGCGGCACAGTAAAAAATCCTCACCTCATCGCTGATTAATTCCGACGAGGCGAGGCGGGTTGATCAGATGTCCCAGACCACATTGATCGCGAAGTTGCGACCGGGCTGGGTCAGGCGGTCAAGGTTGGCCGGGCCGGTGACACTGGCTTCGCCGACGCTGTCGTAGCTGCGCACGTC
Organism: Pseudomonas sp. PSPC3-2; assembly: GCF_049897085.1. NCBI lineage: Bacteria > Pseudomonadati > Pseudomonadota > Gammaproteobacteria > Pseudomonadales > Pseudomonadaceae > Pseudomonas > Pseudomonas sp. PSPC3-2. The sequence continues at coordinate 114,343 of NZ_JAFCVO010000004.1, read as the reverse complement.
ATCCCAGTTCCAGTACTTCTTGTCGGTGAGGTTGTAGAGGCCGCCGTTGAGCGTCACGTCTTGGGTGACTTTGTAGAAGGCGGTCAGGTCGACCACACCGAAGCCAGGGGGCTTGAACGGGCCGTCGGTGCTGCCGTCGGGAGCGTGGAAGCTGCTGCTGTCGACGCGATCCTGCTTTTTCACCAGCGTCCAGCTCAGCAGGCCACCGTAGTTGTCCTGTTCGTAACCCAGGCCGAATACGCCTTTGAGTGGGTTGACGCTGTTCAGCGGCTCGCCGCTATCGTCGTTGCGCCCATAGGCGTAGGCAATCGACCCCTGGGTATACAGGCCCTGGGGCGCGCCGAAGGCATCGAGGTTCAAGCGGCCCTTGGCTTCCGCGCCCTTGATGGTTGCGCGCTTGATATTGACCGCCTGGAACTGTTCGACGGTGCCGCCGACGACCGCGTTGTCTTCGTCGATAAAGTCGCGGTACTTGGTGTAAAACACCGCGATGTCGAAGGAGCCCGCGTCGAACTTGCCGCGAATCCCGGTTTCAATGCCTTTGCTGGTTTCCGGCTTGAGGTCGGGGTTGGGCTCGACGGTGTAGCCCAGGTTCAGGTTTTCAAAGCGTCCGTACAGCGCTTTGGCCGAGGGCGTGCGGAAGCCTTCGGCGTATTGGCCAAACACGGTGTAGTGATCGGTCAGGGCGTAAGTCAGGCCGAACTTGGGGGTGACACGGTGCCAGGTTTTTTCCTTGTCGCTCACCGGGTATTGGCCGGTCGGGTTGACGCTGCTGAGGAATTCCTGGGTCAGCTTGGGTTTGAGCCGGGTGTAGTCATAACGCACGCCGGGCAGGAAGGTCCATTTGTCCCAAGCGATCTGATCCTGGGCAAACAGCGAATAGGTGTTGATGGTTGGGTCCGGGAAGTCGCTGGTCTTCGTCACGCTGTCGCTGGCCGTTGGGCTGGGCGCGCCAATGGCTGTGCAACCGGCGCCGACGGCGAGGCAAGTGGCCGCGCCCTCGCGGGAGCCAGTGACTTTCTGCTGCTTGAGCGTGGTGCCGTAGGTCACTTGGTGATCGGTCTCGCCGAGGCTGAAAGCCTTGTCCAACTGGGCATCGAATATCCACTGCTTTTCTTCGTAAAGCGTGTCGCGGGTGCGCAATACCCGACGGCCCGCCTGGTAGATTTCTGCGGTGGTCTGGTCGGTCTTGGCGATCTGGTAATTGAGGCTGGTCTTGATGCGATCAGCCATGGGCGAGTCGAGGGCGAAGGTGTTTTCCAGGCCGAAACGTTCGCGGGTGATGGTGTCGTTGCCCCGTCGGTCACGGTAGAGATTGAAGCCTTGGCCGCCGACGAACGGGCCTCCCACCGCATTCTTCAGGTTGACGTCGCGATCGTCCTTGTACTTCTCGTAAGTCAGGCCCAGACGGTTGTCATCGCCATAATTCCAGCCCAGCTTGGCCAGCACGTTGGTGGTGCGCGCCTCCTCGGGGTTGGCGCCGGTGCGGGCCAGGCCGGTGGCGTTGTTGCCGTCGTAGGCTTCGGTTTCATGGCCATTGCGTTGGCTCAGGTGCAGCAAACCGTCGACGTCCTGCACGCGGCCGGCGACGGTGGCGGAGGTCAGCCAGCTTTCATCGGCGGAGCTGTAGCCGGTCTTGAGGCGGGCGCCGATGTCCTGGCCGGGTTTGATGATGTCGTCCGGATCGAGGGTGAAATAGCTCACCGCCCCGCCGATGGCGCTGCTGCCGTACAGGGCCGACGCCGGGCCGCGCAGGATTTCTACGCGCTTGACGATTTCCGGGTCGACGTAGTTGCGACGGGTCTTGGCGTAGGGGCCGTTGAAGAAGTTGTCCGGCACTTCCACGCCATCGACCTGGGTAAGGATGCGGTCGCCGTCGATACCGCGAATGTTGTAGCCCGCGTTGCCGGCGCGAGTGCCGGCGCCACCGACCGAGACGCCGGGTTCGTAGCGCACCAACTCACGGATGTTGTTGACGTTCTGGCGGTCCAGCGTTGCACGCTCATGCACGCTGACGGTGTTCGGTACGCTGTTGACGTCCTGCTCGTTACGAGTGGCGCTGATGGTCAGCTGTTGCAGGTTGAGGACGCTGCCAGCAGCGCGCTTTTCCAGGGCAATGCTGTTGTTGCCGAGTTTGCGGTAGCTCAGGTTGGTCCCCACCAACAAGCGCTCCAGGGCTTTTTCCGGCGACAGCGCACCGCGCACGCCAGGCGACGACACACCCTGGCCCAGCTCGGCCGGCAGGCCGACTTGCCAGCCGGTCACGGCGGTGAAGGCATTGAGTGCCGCAACCAGCGGCTGCTGTTCGATGCTGAAGCTGTAGTTGCCGTGGCTGCGGGCGGTGGGTTCGGCGGCGGCGACCATCACCGGCGTACCGGCCAGCAGGATGGCGGCGGTCAGCAAGGACAGCACGGGTGAAGAAGACCGGCGATTGAAACGAGAAGACATCGAAAGCGCTCCGGAGATACGAATCTTATAGTTGCGAACCAATTCAAATGGGAATCAGTTGCATTGGCTAAGACGAGACGTACCGCCGATCACTATCGAGTAAAAATAATTCTCATTTAGTTCAAGATCACCAGTGCCGGGTATTCAGAGAGCTTGGCCGAGGTGATGTGGGCCAGGGAGCGCACCACGTCCAACGGCTGGTCGAGGCGGTAGTTGCCGGTGACGGCGACGCTGGCGAGTTGCTCGTTGGTGTTGAGGATCCAGCCGGGGTAATAGCGGCGTAGTTCGGCGAGCACTTCGCTCATCGGGCAGTTTTCGAAGATCAGCCGGCCCTGGACCCAGGCCAGGTCTTTGTTGGCGTCGAGTCTGGCGGGTTGGCCGAAGCCCTTGGGGCCGATGCGGATGCTTTGCCCGGCGCTCAGGCGCACGCGGGCATCGTCGAAGGTGTTGCTCAGGTCGACATCGCCGCGCTGCACCTGCACCTGGGCTTCGCCATTGAGGTAACGCACGGCGAACGCGGTGTCGCGCACGCTGGCGCGCACGGGGCCGGCGTCGACTTCCAGGGGCAGGCCGCGGTTGGGCATGACCTCGAAAAACGCTTCGCCCTGGTAGAGGCGGGCGATGCGCTGGTGGTCTTTGATGCTGCTGGAGAACGCCGAATCGGTGTTCAGCAAGACGTTCGAGCCCTCGTCCAATTGCAGGCGCTGGCGTTCACCCACCACGGTGAGGTGGTCGGCTTGCAGGCGTACCGGCAGGTTGCTGAAGCTGAACAGCCCGAGCATCAATACGGCGGCGGTGGCCAGTGGTTTCCAATGTGGCTTGATGCGGCGCCAGGCGCTGGGCTTGCGCGGTGCCGCCAGGGCGACGGCGGCGCTGTGGACGGGCGCACCACCCCAGGCCGCCTGGGCTTTGCCGAAGGCCTGGGCGCGCGCCGGATCGCCGGCCAGCCAGGCTTCGAACGCGGCCTGCTGCCCCGGTTGCGGGCACTGCAAGGCGATCAGCCAGTCGAGGGCCTGGTCCATCGCCGGGTCTTGCAGCACCTCATGAGCCAGCGCATGGGGGCGCAGTTTATTCGGGTCCGTCACGGTGTGCCTCGGGTCTTCGCGGCGTTCTATTTATCTTTCCTACAGCCTGGATCGACATTTCTGTCGGATGAAGCTTAAGGCTGATCCAGCCGTTCGGCCACACCTACACAGATGGCCATGATCAATTTCAGTTCCTTTTGCACCGTACTCAAGGACACTTCCAACTGATCGGCAATCTCCTGGTAGCTGCAACCGTGCAGGCGGCTGAGGATGAATATCTGCTGCTGGCGCGCGCTCAACTGGCCGAGGCTGATGCTCAGGTGCTCAAGCAGTTGCTCGGCCTGGGTCGCGTCTTCGGGCGTGCTGATGGGGGCGGCGACACTTTGCAGGACGTCCAGCGGGACATCTTCCTGCAGTGTGCGGGCCTGTATCCTGCGCGAACGCAAGTGATCCAGCGCGAGGTTGCGCGCGGTCTGGTAGACGAAGGGTTCGAGGTGATCGATCGGCCGCTCGCTCAGGGCCCGGGTAACGCGCAGGTAGGTTTCCTGCAACAGGTCTTCGGCGGTGCTGTGGTTGTTCACCATCCGCTGCAAGGTGCGTAGCAGAATCACCCGTTGGGTGAGAAAGACTTGGTTGAAGCGAGATTGGCTCACAGTAATACCGGACCGATTTGCAGTTAATGATAATGCGTATCATCAGCGCAAATGGCAAGCCGCTATTTCTCTGGGTCTATACAGATCAAATGTGGGAGGGAGCAAGTCGAACCGCTCCTCCCACAAAAGCCCTCCCGCAAGGGCTTATTCGGCGTTGCAGAGTGCCAGGCAGTTATCCAGCATGCGGTTGGAGAAGCCCCACTCGTTGTCGTACCAGGCCAGTACTTTCAGCAGTTTGCCGCTGGACTTGGTGTGGTTGGCGTCGAAGATCGACGACAGCGGGTTGTGGTTGAAGTCACTGGAAACCAGCGGCAGGGTGTTGTAGCCGAGGATTTTCGAGTGCTGGCTGGCTTCCTTGAGCAGCGCGTTGACTTCCTCGGCCGTGGCGTCTTTTTTCAACTGTACGGTGAGGTCCACCAGCGATACGTTGATCACCGGCACCCGCACGGCCATGCCGGTCAGCTTGCCCGCCAGTTCCGGCAGCACCAGGCCGACCGCTTCGGCGGCGCCGGTCTTGCTCGGGATCATGTTCTGGGTGGCCGAGCGCGCGCGGTAGGGGTCGGTGTGGTAGACGTCGGTCAGGTTCTGGTCGTTGGTGTAGGCATGGATGGTGGTCATCAGGCCGCTTTCGATGCCCAGCTCGCGGTGCAGCACCTGGGCCACCGGCGCCAGGCAGTTGGTGGTGCAGGAGGCGTTGGAGATGATCTGGTGGGATTGACGCAAAATGTCATGGTTTACCCCGTAGACCACGGTGGCATCCGCGCCTTTGGCCGGGGCGGAGATGATCACCTTGCGCGCGCCGGCGCTAATATGGGCGGCAGCCTTGGCACGGTCGGTGAACAGGCCGGTGCATTCGAACACCACGTCGATATTGTGCGCAGCCCAGGGCAGGTCGGCCGGGTTGCGAATGGCACTGACGGCGATCCGGTCACCATTGACGGTCAGGCTTTCCTGATCGTGGGCGACCTCTGCATCGAAAGTACCGTGGACGGTGTCATATTTGAGCAGGTGGGCATTGATCGAGCTGTCGCCCAAGTCATTGATGGCGACGATCTGCAAATCCTGGCGATAGCCTTGGGTATACAGTGCGCGCAAGACATTGCGGCCGATACGGCCAAAACCATTGATTGCGATTCGAAGAGTCATTGGAAGCTGCCTGTCGTCGATTTGTTGTAAGAATTACAAGATTATTCGCATAAAAATAGAAAACAAGCCTTTTTAATGGCAATATTTTGTTCAATCTACAACGAGTGACCTGAATCAACTGGTCCGATGATCCAAACGACTCCCTGCCATCCCATGTGCTGCGGGCGTTTGATCAGCATAGACGCTCAGGTCGCCACATCCGCTAGCCTGGAGTTCTACACATGCATCCCCGCGTTCTTGAGGTCACCGAACGGCTTATCGCCCGCAGTCGTGCTACCCGTGAGGCTTACCTTGCGCTCATTCGCGGCGCAGCCAGCGACGGCCCGATGCGCGGCAAGCTGCAATGCGCCAACTTTGCCCACGGCGTGGCCGGTTGCGGCACCGAAGATAAAAATAGCCTGCGCATGATGAACGCCGCCAACGTGGCAATTGTTTCGTCATATAACGACATGCTCTCGGCGCACCAGCCGTATGAACATTTCCCTGAACAGATCAAAAAGGCCCTGCGCGAAGTCGGTTCGGTCGGCCAGTTCGCCGGCGGCACGCCTGCCATGTGCGACGGCGTGACCCAGGGCGAACCGGGCATGGAGCTGAGCCTGCTCAGCCGTGAAGTCATTGCCATGTCCACGGCGGTAGCGCTGTCCCACAACATGTTCGATGCGGCGCTGATGCTGGGCATCTGCGACAAGATCGTCCCCGGACTGATGATGGGCGCCCTGCGCTACGGCCATCTGCCGATGATCTTTGTCCCCGGCGGGCCAATGCCCTCGGGCATCTCCAACAAGCAGAAGGCCGACGTGCGCCAGCGCTACGCCGAAGGCAAGGCCAGCCGCGAAGAGCTGCTGGAGTCGGAGATGAAGTCCTACCACAGCCCCGGCACCTGCACCTTCTATGGCACCGCCAATACCAACCAGTTGCTGATGGAAGTGATGGGCCTGCATTTGCCCGGCGCCTCGTTCGTCAACCCGTACACGCCGCTGCGTGACGCGCTGACCCGCGAAGCCGCGCATCAGGTCACGCGTCTGACCAAGGCCAACGGCAACTTCACGCCGATCGGCGAGATCGTCGACGAAAAATCCATTGTCAACGCCATCGTCGCGCTCAACGCCACCGGCGGGTCCACCAACCACACCCTGCACATGCCGGCTATCGCCATGTCGGCGGGTATCATCCTGACCTGGCAGGACATGGCCGACCTCTCTGCAGTGGTGCCGACCCTGTCGCACGTGTATCCAAACGGCAAGGCCGACATCAACCACTTCCAGGCGGCGGGCGGCATGTCGTTCCTGATCCGCGAAATGCTCGAAGCCGGCCTGCTGCACGAAGACGTCAACACTGTGGCCGGCAAGGGCCTGAGCCGCTACACGCAGGAACCGTTCCTGGTCGACGGCGAGCTGATCTGGCGCGAGGGCCCGATCGAAAGCCTCGACGAAACCATCCTGCGCCCCGTGGCCCGTGCGTTCTCGCCGGAAGGCGGCTTGCGCGTGATGGAAGGCAACCTCGGCCGTGGCGTGATGAAGGTCTCTGCCGTGGCCCCCGAGCACCAGATCGTCGAAGCCCCGGCGGTGGTGTTCCAGGACCAGCAAGATCTGGCCGATGCGTTCAAGGCCGGCCAGTTGGAAAAAGACTTTGTCGCGGTGATGCGCTTCCAGGGGCCGCGCTCCAACGGCATGCCCGAATTGCACAAGATGACCCCGTTCCTTGGCGTGTTGCAGGACCGTGGTTTCAACGTGGCGCTGGTGACAGACGGGCGGATGTCCGGCGCCTCGGGTAAGATCCCCGCCGCGATCCATGTCAACCCCGAAGCCCACAGCGGCGGTCCGCTGGCTCGCGTGCGCGATGGCGATATCATTCGCGTGGATGGCGTCAAAGGCACCTTGGAGCTTAAGGTGGACGCCGAAGAATTTGCAGCGCGCACACCTGCCACGGGCCTGTTGGGCAATAACGTGGGGGCCGGTCGCGAGCTGTTCGCATTTATGCGCTTGGCCGCAAGCTCCGCAGAGCAGGGCGCCAGCGCCTTTACCTGTGCCTTGGAGACGCTTAAGTGAAACTTGCGCTGGTCGGTGACATCGGCGGTACCAACGCCCGTTTTGCGTTGTGGCGGGATCAGGCACTGCATTCGATCCGGGTGCATGCCACCGCGGATCATAATTGCCCTGAGGACGCGATCAAGGTCTACCTCAAGGAAGAAGGCCTGGCGATCGGCGACATCGGCGCGGTGTGCCTGTCGGTGGCCGGGCCGGTGAGCGGTGATGAATTTAAATTCACCAACAACCACTGGCGCCTGAGCAAGACTGCGTTTTGCAACACCTTGCAAGTGGATGAACTGCTACTGGTGAATGACTTCTCGGCCATGGCCCTGGGCATGACCCGCTTGAAGCCCGACGAATTCCGTGTGGTCTGCCCTGGCACGCCGGAACCGTTGCGCCCGGCGGTGGTGATCGGTCCGGGCACCGGCCTGGGCGTCGGCACCTTGCTCGACCTGGGCGGCGGCCGTTGGGCCGCGTTGCCGGGGGAGGGCGGGCATGTCGACCTGCCCCTGAGCAGCCCACGGGAAGCCCAGCTGTGGCAGCACATTTACACTGAGATCGGCCATGTCAGCGCTGAAAGCGCCTTGAGTGGTGCAGGTTTGCCACGGGTGTATCGGGCGATCTGTGCGGTGGATGGTCACACGCCGGTGCTGGATACGCCGGAAGCGATCACGGCGGCAGGCTTGGCCGGCGACCCTGTCGCGATGGAAGTGTTGAACCAGTTCAGTATCTGGCTGGGCCGCGTAGCCGGTAACAACGTGCTGACCACCGGCGCACGGGGCGGTGTGTATATCGTCGGCGGGGTGATCCCGCGGTTTGCCGACTTCTTTATCCACAGCGATTTTGCCAAGAGCTTCAGTGACAAAGGCTGCATGAGCGACTACTTCAAGGGCATTCCGGTATGGCTGGTAACCGCGCCGTATTCCGGGTTGACCGGGGCTGGGGTGGCGCTCGAACAGGCATTCGCCCTGTAGGAGCGAGCTTGCTCGCGAAGAATGTTGACGATAACGAAGCGCATCAGGTGATACGCGGCAGCCTCAGGATTTTCGCGAGCAAGCTCGCTCCTACAGCATGGCCATAACAACAAGGAGGACCCCGTGAGCGTATTCAGTAAATCGATTCTCCTCGTCGACGACGACCAGGAAATCCGCGAATTGCTGCAAACCTACCTCAGTCGCGCCGGTTTCCAGGTACGTGGCGTGCCGGACGGTGCGGGGTTCCGTCAGGCGATGGACGAGGCTCCGTGCGACCTGGTCATCCTCGATGTGATGTTGCCGGACGAAGACGGCTTCAGCCTGTGTCGCTGGATTCGCCAGCACCCGCGCCAGGCGCAGGTGCCGATCATCATGCTCACCGCCAGTTCCGACGAAGCCGACCGCGTGATCGGCCTGGAACTGGGCGCCGATGACTATATCGGCAAGCCTTTCAGCCCCCGCGAGTTGCAGGCGCGGATCAAGGCCCTGTTGCGCCGCTGCCAGTTCGGCCAGGAGCGCAGCGGCAATGGCGACGTGTTGGCGTTCGATGAATGGCGCCTGGACACGATCAGCCACCGACTGTTTCACGTCGACGGCGAAGAGGTGATCCTCTCCGGGGCAGACTTTGCCCTGCTCAAGCTGTTTCTCGACCACCCGCAACAAATCCTCGACCGCGACACCATCGGCAACGCCACCCGTGGCCGCGACCTGATGCCGCTCGACCGGATTGTCGACATGGCCGTCAGCCGCCTGCGCCAACGCCTGCGCGACACGGAAAAACCGCCGAGGTTGATCCGCACCGTGCGCGGCAGCGGCTATCAACTGGCAGCCAGCGTGGTTGCCGGCAATGCCCACTGAACACCTGAGCGAACGGCGCCGCCGCTTGCCGGTGCCGCGCTCGCTGCTCGGGCGCATGCTGCTGCTGACGCTGCTCGCGGTGCTGTTCGCCCAGGCGCTGTCCAGCGTGATCTGGGTTTCGCAATTGCGCGCCACCCAGCTCGAAGGGCTGGTCACCAGCGCCCGTAGCCTGGCGCATTCGATGACGGCCAGCGTGAGCTATTTCCGCTCGTTGCCGGTGGCTTATCGCCCGTTGGTTCTCGACCAATTGCGCAGCATGGGCGGCACACGTTTTGTGGTGACGCTCAATGACCGCCCGCTGGACATGGCGATCTTGCCGCAGACCCCGCGCAAGCAAGCGGTGCTCAAAGCGGTCGATGAAGTGCTGCGCCAGACCTTGGGCGCCGATGTGCATATCTCGGTGGAATTTGTCAGCGCCGAAGACCTGCGCATCTTCAATGCCGGGTTGAAGCTCGATGAACTGCCACGTTCCTGGGCGCATTACGCGCTGACCCTGGAACCGGTGAACCCGCCAGTGCTGGTCACCCAGATCCAACTCGCTCCCGGCGAATGGCTGTACATCGCCTCGCTGTTGCCCGAGCCGTACACCAGTCTCGAGGAACAAGGCCTGCCCTCGCAGCAAGTGTGGTTTATCGTGCTGACCAGCGGCTTTTTGCTGCTGTTCATCGGTCTGTTGGTCCACTGGCAGAGCCGGCCGCTCAAGCGCCTGGCGCGGGCAGCGCGGGACATGTCGCTGGGCGCCGACGTGGAACCGGTGGCCGAAGGCGGCGGCAGTGAAGTGGTCGAAGTGGGGCGCGCATTCAATGCCATGCGCGAACGCATCAGCCGTTACCTCATTGAGCGCAGCCAGTTGTTCAGTGCGATCTCCCACGACTTGCGCACACCGATCACGCGCCTGCGCCTGCGGGTTGAATTGCTCGAAGATGAAAACCTGCAAAGCAAATTCGGCCGCGACCTGGACGAGTTGGAGTTGCTGGTCAAAGGCGCGCTGCAGTGCGTGAAAGACACCGACATCCACGAAAATATCGAACCGGTCGACCTCAACCATGTGCTCGACTGCCTGGTGGAGCCGTACCTGGCGCCCAACGGCAACGGCCGCGTGACCCAGCATGGGCGGGCCTTGGCGCCGTATCCGGGCAAGCCGCTGGCGCTCAAGCGCTGCATCGGCAACCTGATCGACAACGCATTGAAGTACGGGCAGAACGCCCATTTGCATATTGAGGACGATGGCGCGGAGTTCATCCTGCACGTCGACGACGAAGGCCCGGGGGTACCGGAACAGCGCCTGGAGCAGGTCTTCGAACCGCATTTCCGCCTCGCCGGCCAGCAGCAGGGCTACGGCCTGGGCCTGGGCATCGCACGTAACATTGCGCACAGCCATGGCGGCGAAGTGAGTTTGCAGAATTTGCGCGAGGGTGGCTTGCGGGTCACCTTGCAGCTCCCCCGAACCCTCGACTGAAGAACACCATTGGGCAAATGTGGGAGGGGGCTTGCTCCCGATTGCGGTGGTTCAGATAAAATAGCTGTGACTGACACGCCGCAATCGGGAGCAAGTCGAACCGTCGCACCACCCCTCCCACATCTGATCGGCAGTGAATCACACGCTCTGACGCAACCTGGCCAAATCCCTCAGCGGCGGCGCACCAAACAACCGGCTGTACTCGCGGCTGAACTGCGACGGGCTTTCATACCCCACCCGATACCCGGCCGCCGAGGCTTCCAGCCCTTCGGCGATCATCAGCCGACGCGCCTCCTGCAAGCGCAACTGCTTCTGGTATTGCAGCGGGCTCATGGCGGTGATGGCCTTGAAACGGTGGTGCAAGGTCGAGACGCTCAGGTTCACTTCCTTGGCCAGGTCATCGATGCGCAGCGACTGTTCGTAGTTGCCATTGAGCCATTTGATCGCCTGGCTGACCCGATGACTCTGACTGTTGGTCACGGCGATTTCATACAGCCGGTAACCCTGTGGCCCACGCAACAAGCGGTAGAGAATTTCGCGGCTGATTAACGGCGCCAGCATGGCGATGTCTTTGGGCGAATCGAGCAGGCGCGTCAAGCGCAGTACGGCGTCGAGCAGTTGGTTGTCGATGCGGTCGACGTACATCCCACGCGGGGTCGGGCGCGACGGCACGCCCATCGGCCCGGCTTCTGCGATCAGGGCCGTGAGCTGCGCCGGGTCGATGTTGATGCGGATCGACAGGTTAGGGTCTTGCGGGGTGGCATCGATGATCCGTCCGGCCACCGGCATCGACACTGAAAACACCAGGTAATTGAGCGGGTCATAGGCAAAGATTTCGTCGGCCAGGCGCACTTCCTTGCGGCCGTTGGCCAGGATGCATAGGGCGGGTTCCACCAGCACCGGGCTGAAGTCGCGCGGCGTGTTGTGGCGGTTCAGGAACAGTGACGTGATCGCCGTACCGTAGGAGCCGTCTTCCCAGGTATGCCGATGCACGATGCTGGCCAGTTCGGCGCGCTGTTTTTCCATCTCGGCCTCGAGGGGCTCGGACTTAGGTTCGGGCGACGACATGGGACGTCCTCTGCAGGCTTTTTTGATGGGCTCAGCTTAGCGGCGGCTGTTCAAACCGTGGTATGTCGATTCTGCACAATCCTTGCCTGATCCTGCGGAACATCATGAATCAGGCAAGCAGGAGAGCTGTCATCGCCCTGAAACATGAAGTCTGCCTGTGGAATAAAACCGGCGGGCAAGCGTCCTGTCTACGCTTTTCGCAGGATTGTGCAATAAGCCGGCAGGAATCGACTAACCGCGCCTCGACCTGCGCCGTTATCTTTGATCCTGTGGCAACACGCCCTCACCGTGCTTGCCGAGCATCACTTCTCAACGGGAGAGTCGAACATGTCCACCCCCATTCCCGCGAGCCATATGGCCTTTATCCGCGCCCGCAGCGGTTGCAGCACCGAACTCGGTGCTCGCTTGAGCAGTTTGATCGAACCGGGCCGTCAGGCTCAGGGTTGCCTGCAATTTTCGTTGCAGCATTCCCAGGTCGATCCTGATGTCTGGCTGGTCTCGGGCTTCTGGAGCAGCGAACAGGCGATGAGTGCCTACTTCAACTCGCCGGCCCTGATGATCTTCTCCGAGCTGTTGAACGACATGGTCGTGCGCAGCATGGACTTCCAGACCTTCACCGATGCATCCGCCGCTAATGCCTACGGCGAGTACCTGCAACTCGCCGGTTAGGGTTTAGAATGGCCGACTTTCCATTGGCCAGGACCTGCAACATGGCACGTAAACAATTTGCTCACCACGAAGCCGTTTCCGCCGTAGTACCGGGCGAAGAGGGCTACAGCGCCGCCGTCGCCGTCAAGGCGCTGGATGGCATGGGCGCACCGCAGTTTCACAAGATCCTGGATGGACAGACGTTCAAGACGGCGTCCGATGCCGACGATGCGGCAACGCTGCAACTTGAGTTGTTGACTGACGTCGATGCAGAAGGTCAGTTGACCTGGGCAACTGCCACAAATTGACGCACGCCGTCGATCCAGTGTGGGAGGGGGCTTGCCCCCTCCCACATTTTTTCTGCATTGCAGTCAGGGTTTGGTGGCGCCTGGGCGATACATTTTGAACAGCGCCTCAGGGCCCACTTGGAAGTAATCCCCCGGGCCACCGCCACGCAGGATCGGTTCGGCGGCGGCGGTGTCGTAGATCCCATCCTTGAGCAGCCACTTGGCAATATGCACCGCGACCACCTCGCCCAGCACCAGCCAACTGGGTACCAGCACCTGGTCGGCACGCTGCAGTTGGATGATCTGCGTGACCTTGCACTCGAACGACACCGGGCTCTCGCCCACCCGCGGCACGCCGACGATCTTCGAGGCCACTGGCGTCAGGCCGGACAACTCGAACTCATTCACCTCTGGTGGTACGGCGGCACAGCTCTGGTTCATCTGCTCGGCCAACGGGCGAGTGGCCAGGTTCCACACAAACTCGCCGGTCTGTTCGATATTGTTCAGGCTGTCTTTGCGCCCGACACTGGAAAACCCAATGATCGGCGGAATGTAGTTGAACGCATTGAAGAAACTGTAGGGCGCCAGGTTCAGGCGACCTTCGCGGTCGTGAGACGAAATCCAACCGATCGGCCGTGGGCCGACGATGGCATTGAACGGGTCATGGGGCAGGCCGTGGCCCTTGGCGGGTTCATAGTAATAGCTGTCGTCAGACATGGCCGGGGTTCCTGCTGTGCTTTTCTGGGGGCCGTCATAGTGCAAGCCATGGCGGCGAATTTCCATCGGCCCTATGGAATTTTCATTCAGCGCCCACCTATTTTTCACAGCGCCCCGTTCAGTCTGCGCGCCAGGTCGACACCCCCCTATAAGTCGGCCCATTGATAGATTGAGCTTCGGAGCCTTGCACTGCATGAACAAACTTCCTCAGATCACCCTGGCGTTCTGGGTCATGAAAATCTGCGCGACGACCCTGGGCGAAACCGCCGGGGACTTGCTGTCGATGACCCTGAACGTCGGTTATGCCATCAGCTCGATGATCCTGATCAGCGTGTTCCTGGTCACCCTGGTGACGCAACTCTGGTCGAAAGCCTACAACCCGGTGCTGTACTGGATCGTGATCCTGTCCACCAGCACCGCCGGCACCACCATGTCCGACTTCATGGACCGCAGCCTCGGCCTGGGCTACGCCACGGGGTCGATGATCCTGATCGTGATCCTGATGATCATCTTCGCGTTGTGGCACCTCAGCGGTGATTCGCTGAACGTGAACAAGGTGCAAACCTTTCGCGGCGAGTTGTTCTACTGGATGGCGATCCTGTTCTCCAACACCTTGGGCACTGCTCTGGGCGACTTCCTTGCCGACGATTCGGGGCTCGGCTTCGCCGGTGGCGCCTTGTTGATCGGCTCGACTATCGCGGCGGTGGTGGCGCTCAAGTACTTCACGCGGATTTCGTCGGTGTTGCTGTTCTGGGTGGCGTTCGTATTGACCCGCCCATTTGGCGCGACCCTGGGCGACTTCCTGACCAAACCCCATGAAAAGGGCGGGCTGGACTTCGGCACCATCGGCTCGTCGGCGGTGTTGGCGGCGGTGTTGCTGGTGATGATTGTCGGGGCTTTGTATGTTCAGCGGCGCTATGTGCGGCGCGAAGTGGCAGAGTTGTCCTGATTGCACATGTGGGAGGGGGCTTGCTCCCGATGGCAGTGGGTCAGCTTGAGATAAGTTGACTGATACACCGCGATCGGGAGCAAGCCCCCTCCCACATTGGTTACTGCGTTCAGCGGTTAGTTCGTGGTGATCCGCGAATGCTTGCGGGTGTCCTTCATGGTCACGTAGACCACCAACGACACCGCGATACACGCGGTCACGTACCAGTAGTAGCCGGTTTCCATGCCGATGCTCTTGAACCACAGTGCGATGTATTCAGCGGTGCCGCCGAAGATCGATACGGTCAGCGCATACGGCAGGCCCACGCCCAGCGCACGGATTTCGGTGGGGAACAGCTCAGCCTTCACCACCGCGTTGATCGAGGTGTAGCCGCTGACAATGATCAGCGCCGCCATGATCAGGAAGAACGCGCCCCACCAGCTCTGGATGGTGTGCAGGGTGGTGAGGATCGGCACGGTGAACAGCGTGCCGAGGATGCCGAAGGCGATCAGGATCGGCCGCCGGCCGACCTTGTCCGACAGCGCGCCGACCAGGGGTTGCAGGCACATGAACAGAAACAGCGTCGCTGCCGAGATGGTGGTGGAGTCGGAAATGCTCATGCCGACGGTGTTCACCAGGTACTTCTGCATGTAGGTGGTGTAGGTGTAGAAGGCCAGGGTGCCGCCCATGGTCAGGCCGACCACGGTCATCAGTTCCTTGGGGTGGCGCATCAAGGTGCGCATCGCGCTTTCCTTGGCTTTTTCCTTCTTGGTGAACGACTCGGTTTCTTCCATGCCGCGACGCAGGTACAACGCGACCACTGCACACAGGGCGCCGATGGCGAACGGGATACGCCAGCCCCAATCGTACAGTTGCTCGGTGGTGAGGGTCTGTTGCAGCACGATCAGCACCGCCAGGGCAATGAGCTGGCCGGAGATCAGGGTCACGTACTGGAAGCTGGAGAAGAAACCGCGACGTTCCTTGGTCGCCATTTCACTCAGGTAAGTGGCCGAGGTGCCGTATTCGCCACCCACCGACAAGCCTTGCAGCAGGCGGGCGAACACCAGCAGGATCGGCGCACCGACGCCGATGGTTTCATAGCCCGGGCTCAGGGCGATGATCAGCGAGCCGAAGCACATCAACAGTACCGAGGCCATCAAGGCGGCTTTACGACCGGCGCGGTCGGCGTACAGGCCCATCAGCCAGCCGCCGATTGGGCGCATCAGGAAGCCCACGGCGAAGATCGCAGCGGTGTTGAGCAGTTGGGCGGTGGTGTCGCCTTTGGGGAAGAAGGCTTTGGCGAAGTACAGCGAGAACGCCGCGTAGACGTACCAGTCGTACCACTCGACCATGTTGCCGACCGATCCGCTGAAGATCGATTTGATGCGGCTGGAGGTGGTGCGTTCTTTCGCCGGCGCAGCCGCCGACCCCAGAGGCAGGGTATTGGAGTTATCCATTGAAGGATCCTTCAGATAGTTGTTTTTATGGAGCGTGCCTGGGCACAGCCTGATTGGGGCTATAGCAGGAGCTGTGCCAGGCGGGGGAAGGCGCGGTCTAGAAGGGTTTGCAGGTTTTTTTGAGCGGAAAGTCGCTGATGGTTTTGGGCTGGGTGAGCGGAAATCCGCTTATGGCTTGCCTGCGCTGGCGTCTTTGGAAGTAACCCAGGGCATGGCCTAGAGAAACATCTCCCGCACCAACCCATGCCGCTGCATTTTCTCATTGAAGGTGCGCCGGGGCAGTTGCAGTTCGGCCAGCACCGCCTTGATATCGCCTTTGTGTCGGGTCAGTGCGGCTTTCAGGCAGTGGGCCTCGAAGGCTTCCTGTTGTGCCGCCAATGATTGCCCGGCCTCGATGCCTTCGGGCTCTGGCTCGCCAAGCCCCAACACCTGGCGTTCGGCGACGTTGGCGAGTTCGCGCACGTTGCCCGGCCAGTCATGGCTGAGCAGGCGCCCCAATTGCGCGCCACTCAGCGGTTCAACGTGGCGGCCCAGGCGTTCGGCGGCGCTTTGCGCAAAGTGATCGAACAGCAGCGGTATATCTTCACGACGCTCGCGCAGGGGCGGCAGGCGCAGTTGGGCGACGTTCAGCCGATAGGCCAGGTCTTCGCGAAAACGCCCGGCGCGGGCCTCGTCCAACAGGTCCGGCTTGGTCGCGGCAATGATGCGCAGGTCGACGTGGATACTTTGGTTGGAGCCCAGTCGCTCCAACTTTTGCTCCTGCAACACGCGCAGCAATTTGACTTGCTGGGCCAGGGGCATGCTTTCGATTTCATCCAGAAACAGCGTGCCACCGTGGGCGTATTCCAGCTTGCCGATACGCTTGCCCTGGGCCCCCGTAAACGCGCCGCTCTCGTGGCCGAACAGCTCGGCTTCAAACAGTTGCTCGGGGATCGCCGCGCAATTGAGCGCGACAAAGGCTTTTTTCGCCCGCGGGCCGAAGTCGTGCAGGCAGCGGGCGACCAGTTCCTTGCCGCTGCCGGTCTCGCCGCGGATCAGCACGTTGACTGGGAGCGTCGCCAGGTCCAGCACCTGGCGGCGCAGGTTCTGCAAACTGCGGGACACGCCCAGCAGGCTGTTTTCCAATTGTGTCCGATGATCGGCCTGTTGATGCAGGCGGAGGTTTTCCAGGATCAGCCCACGTTTATCGAGGGCGCGGCGCAGGCTGTTGAGCAGGGCTTCGGGGCTGAAGGGTTTTTCCAGGAAGTCGTAGGCCCCGTCGCGCATGGCTTCGACGGCCATCGGCACATCGCCATGGCCGGTCAGCAGGATCACCGGCAAGTCGGCATCGCGCCGCCGCACTTCGGCCAGCAGCTCCAGGCCGCTGAGGCCGGGCATGCGCACGTCGCTCAAAATCACCCCGGGAAAGTCCTTGGGCAGTTGCGCGAGACAGGCCTCAGCGCGACTGAACAACTGCACTTCAAATCCCGACAGGCTCAACCATTGCTCGACGGCCGTGCGAATGCTGGCTTCGTCATCGATCACAATCACCGCGTTCAACATAGCTCCGGCGTCTCCAGCGCGATAGGCAGCGTCAGGGTAAACACCGCGCCGTCGTCACGGTTACCGGCGCTCAGGCGCCCACCCAGTTCGTGCACGATAGCGTAGGACACCGCCAGCCCCAAGCCGAGCCCATCGCCCACGGGCTTGGTGGTGAAGAAGGGGTCGAACACGTTGTTCAAATGTTCCTCGGCGATGCCGCCACCGCTGTCGCTGACGGTCAACTGCCACAGTTGCTCATCGGCGTGCAGGCGGATTTCCAGGCGTTTGCGCGGTTTGTTGGCCATGGCGTCGAGGGCATTGCGCAGCAGGTTGATCAGTACCTGTTCCAGGCGGATCGCGTCGCCACGGACCCAGGCGGGGCGGGTCAGGTCCAGCACGGTGCCGATGCCTTCATCGCGCAGGCGTGCGTCGAGCAACTCCAGGGATTGGTCGACCACCGTGGCCAGGTCCAGGCGTTCGCGCAGGCCGCTGGGGCTCTTGCGGGCGAAGGTCTTGAGATGGCCGGTTAGCGCGGCCATGCGCGTGAGCATGTCGTCCAGTGGTGTGAGCGCCTTGTAGGCATCGCCCACGCGGCCATGGTCCAGCAGCAGACGTAGGGTCGCCAATTGCATGCGCTGCGCGGTGAGTGGTTGGTTGATTTCATGGGCGAGGGCGGCGGACATCTGCCCCAGCGCCGCCAGCTTGGCCGATTGCACCAAACCATCCTGGGCCGTGCGCAGCGCCTGGGTGCGCTCCTCGACAAGCTGTTCGAGCTCTTCGCGGCTGCGCTGGCGCATGCGGGCCAGACGCCAGCGTTGGGTCAGAAACAGCACCAGGAACACCAACGCCAGCCACGAACCGGCGGCAGCGAGGCCGGCGTTGCGTTGGTCTTCGAAGGGGAACTGAGGTTTGCGCAGCAGGTGCAAGGTCCAGCCTTCGGCCTTGAGCGGCAGGGATTCCCAGATGTAATTGGCGTTGCCATCGGGTCCGTTGACGCGCATCAGGTGGCTGTTTTCGTCGAAACGTTGCAGGGCCTGGGTCTCCAGCGGCTGCAATTGTTTCTTGTCGTATTGGCGGGTGGCCTGTAGTTCGGCCAGATCGCTAGCCGACAGCGGGCGCAGGTTGCGATAACGCCAGCCCGGCTGGTTGGCGATAAACACGATACCGCGCGCGTCGCTGACCAGCAGCAGGTCATTGCCTTGGGCCCACTCACGCTCGAGCTCGGGGAATTCCAGCTTGACCACCATGGCGCCGAGGAACTGCTCGTGTTCATCGAGCACCGCGCTGGAAAGGAAATACCCCGGCACGCCGGTGGTCACCCCGACCGCAAAAAAGCGCCCGGTGCCCTGGCTCAACGTCTGCCTGAAATACGGCCGGAACGCGTAGTTATGCCCGACGTAACTGCTCGGCAGGTTCCAGTTGCTGGCGGCCACGGCCAGGCCGGTGCGGTCCATCAGTTCCAATGTGGAGGACTGCGCGGCGCCGTTGATACGTTCCAGTTTACGGTTGAGCACGCCCTGGGTCGCGGCATCCAGCGGGCCTTTCAGCGCGCTGATCATTTCCGAATCCAGCGCCAGCACAGCGGGCAGCGCACGGTAGCGTTCGATCAGGGTGTGCAACGAGTTGCCATATAGCGTGAGCTGCTGATTGGCGCGGGCGGCATCGTCTACCAGGGCCTGGCGTTCAGCGTGGCGTGTGGCCAAGGCGGCGGCCAGCACCGCACCGGCGATGATCAATAGGGAGTAGACGGTCAGGCGCAGGGGACGGGTGATCGCGATCATACGAAGATGAACAGTTGCAATTAGGGGGGGCACCATAGCATGCGCCATAAAAAAGGCGACTGGGCCGTGTAGCCGCAGTCGCCTTTATCGGTACGAAGAAGTGTTTACTGCACTTCTATCGCCAGGCTTTCACTGATCTTTTTCTGCCAGATGGCAGGACCGGTGATGTGGACGGATTCGCCCTTGCTGTCCACCGCAACGGTGACTGGCATGTCTTTGACCTCGAACTCGTAGATCGCTTCCATGCCCAGCTCGGCGAAAGCGACAACGCGCGACTTCTTGATGGCTTGCGCCACCAGGTAAGCAGCGCCGCCCACGGCCATCAGGTACACGGCCTTGTAGTCCTTGATCGCTTCGATGGCGGTCGGGCCACGCTCGGATTTGCCGATCATGCCCAAAAGGCCGGTTTGCTCGAGGATCTGGCGGGTGAACTTGTCCATCCGCGTCGCGGTGGTCGGGCCAGCCGGGCCAACCACTTCATCGCGCACCGGATCAACCGGGCCGACGTAGTAGATGAAGCGCCCCTTGAGGTCCACCGGCAGGGTTTCGCCCCTGTTCAGCATCTCGACCATGCGCTTGTGCGCGGCGTCGCGACCGGTGAGCATCTTGCCGTTGAGCAACACGGTTTCGCCCGGCTTCCAGCTCTGCACGTCTTCCGGGGTCAGGGTGTCGAGGTTGACGCGACGGGCCGACGGGCCGGCTTCCCAGACGATTTCCGGGTAGGCGTCCAGCGATGGTGCTTCCAGCGATGCCGGGCCCGAACCGTCGAGCACGAAGTGCGCATGACGGGTGGCGGCGCAGTTGGGGATCATGCACACCGGCAGCGAGGCGGCGTGGGTCGGATAGTCCATGATCTTCACGTCGAGCACGGTGGTCAGGCCACCCAGGCCCTGGGCGCCGATACCCAGTTGGTTGACCTTCTCGAACAGCTCCAGGCGCATCTCTTCGATACGGTTGGAGGGGCCGCGCTTTTTCAGCTCGTGGATGTCGATGGATTCCATCAACACTTGCTTGGCCATCACGGCAGCTTTCTCGGCGGTGCCGCCGATGCCGATGCCGAGCATGCCCGGTGGGCACCAGCCGGCGCCCATGGTCGGAACGGTCTTGAGCACCCAGTCGACGATCGAGTCGGACGGGTTGAGCATGGCCATTTTCGACTTGTTCTCGGAACCACCGCCCTTGGCGGCCACATCCACTTCCACGGTGTTACCCGGGACGATGGAGTAGTGGATCACCGCCGGGGTGTTGTCCTTGGTGTTTTTGCGCGCGCCCGCCGGATCGGCGAGGATCGAAGCACGCAGGACGTTTTCCGGCAGGTTGTAGGCGCGACGCACGCCTTCGTTGATCATGTCGTCCAGGCCCATGGTGGCGCCGTCCCAACGCACGTCCATGCCTACGCGCACGAACACGGTGACGATACCGGTGTCCTGGCAAATCGGGCGGTGGCCGGTGGCGCACATGCGCGAGTTGATCAGGATCTGGGCGATGGAGTCACGGGCTGCTGGCGATTCTTCGCGCAGGTAGGCTTCGTGCATTGCCTGGATGAAGTCAACGGGATGGTAGTAGGAAATGAATTGCAGGGCGTCGGCAACGCTCTGAATCAGGTCGTCTTGCTTGATCACGGTCATGAGTCGCGCTCCTCTATAAGGGAACATTCAATAAAGGCGGCTTCAGAGGGGTGTATCGGTCGGCTGAAACCACCTTTCCAAGGCACGCCGAGTGATGCTGGCGCGACGCTAAAAAGGCGCTGCAGTATAACCCGGCACGGTGGCCGATACACCCGACTATGGTCAAACTCTGCCGGGCGTGATTCCCTGTGTACGCTTTTTTGATCAGAGACCTTGTATGCCTGAACTGCACGTCGGCGAACGCCACTGGTCGGTCTCCACCGGCAGCAACCTGTTGGATGCCCTGAACCAGGCCGGCGTCGCTGTGCCCTACAGTTGCCGCGCCGGCAGTTGCCATGCGTGCCTGGTACGTTGCCGGGGCGAGGTCGAGGACCAGCAGCCCGACGCCCTCAGCCCGGCGCAACGCGAGGACGGCTGGCGCCTCGCCTGCCAGTGCCGGGTGACGGCGGACCTGCAGGTCGAAGCGTTTGACCCGAGCCGCGACGGCGTGTCGGCCGAGGTGGTGGGCGTGGATTGGTTGAGCGCGCAGGTGTTGCGCCTGCGCCTGCAACCGGAGCGCGGCCTGCGCTATCTGGCCGGGCAGCATCTGGTGTTGTGGGCGGGGCCGGTGGCGCGCCCGTACTCCCTGGCCAGCCTGCCCCAGGAAGATCCGTTCCTGGAGTTTCATCTCGATTGCCGTCAGCCCGGCGCATTCAGCGATGCCGCTCGACAGTTGCGCGTCGGTGACCGCCTGCGCCTGGGCGAACTGCGCGGCGGCGCGCTGCAATACGACCCCGACTGGCAATCCCGGCCGATGTGGCTGTTGGCGTCCGGCACCGGCCTGGGCCCGTTGTGGGGGGTGTTGCGCGAGGCATTGCGTCAGGATCATCAAGGCGCGATCCGCGTGATTCACCTGGCCCACGATGCCAGCGGTCACTACTTGGCCGAGCCCCTGGCAGCGCTGGCCGCCCGCCATCCGAACTTGACGGTGGAGCTGTGGACGGCGGCGGAGTTGACCCCGGCATTGGCGCAACTGCGGCTGGTTTCCCGGCAAACGCTGGCCTTGCTCTGCGGGCATCCGGCCAGCGTCGAGGCGTTTTCCAAGCGCCTGTTCCTGGCGGGGCTGCCGCGCAATCAACTGCTGGCCGATGTGTTCCTGTCCCGCTCGACTGCCGGGCGCTGATGACGCCATCGCAGGCAAGCCCATCACCGTGAGCTGCAAAGCAAAAAGCCCCGCCATTCACAGGGCGGGGCTTTCGTTTTTCAGCGGATCACTCAGACCATTGGGTCGCCAACGTGCAGGATCTTCATGCCGTTGGTGCCGCCGATGGTGTGGTAGCTGTCGCCCTTGGTCAGGATGACCCAGTCGCCTTTCTCCACTACGCCACGCTTGAGCAGTTCGTCGATGGCAGCCTGGCTGACTTGCTCAGGCGGCAACGACGCAGGGTCGAACGGTACGGTGTAGACACCACGGAACAAAGCCGCGCGGGCCTGGGTTTCGCGGTGCGGGGAGAACGCGTAGATCGGCACCGAGGAACGGATACGGGACATGATCAACGGCGTGTAGCCACTTTCGGTCAGGGCGATGATCGCTTTGACGCCAGGGAAGTGGTTGGCGGTGTACATGGCGGCCAGGGCGATGCTCTGGTCACAGCTTTCGAACACTTTGCCGATGCGGTGGCTGGAGGTCTTGCTGGTCGGGTGCTTTTCGGCACCGATGCAGATACGCGCCATGGCCTGAACAGCTTCCAGCGGGTACGGGCCAGCGGCACTTTCAGCCGAGAGCATCACGGCGTCGGTGTAGTCGAGCACGGCGTTGGCCACGTCGGACACTTCGGCGCGGGTCGGCATCGGGTTCTGGATCATCGACTCCATCATCTGGGTCGCCACGATCACCGCTTTATTGTGGCGGCGTGCGTGTAAGATGATTTTTTTCTGGATACCGATCAGTTCGGCATCACCGATTTCCACGCCCAGGTCGCCACGGGCAACCATCACGGCGTCGGACGCCATGATCAGGCCGTCGAGGGTTTCGTCATCGGCCACGGCTTCGGCGCGTTCGATCTTCGCCACCAGCCAGGCAGTGCCGCCAGCTTCGTCGCGTAGCTTGCGGGCGTATTCCATGTCGGCGGCGTCGCGAGGGAAGGACACCGCGAGGTAATCCACTTCCATTTCGGCGGCGAGCTTGATGTCGGCCTTGTCTTTTTCAGTCAGGGCCGGCGCCGTCAGGCCACCACCGCGACGGTTGATGCCTTTGTGATCCGACAGCGGGCCGCCGATGATCACGGTGCAGTTCAGTTCGGTGACGCTGGCGGTGTCGACTCGCATGACCACGCGGCCGTCGTCCAGCAGCAGTTCGTCGCCGACGCCGCAATCCTTGACCAAGTCCGGGTAGTCGATACCCACGATTTGCTGGTTGCCTTCGGTCAGCGGGTGGCTGGTGGAGAAGGTGAACGTGTCACCGATCTTCAGCTCGATCCGCTTGTCGGTGAATTTGGCGATACGGATTTTCGGGCCTTGCAGGTCACCCAGCAGTGCGACGAAGCGACCGTGCTTGGCGGCCAGGTCACGCACCAGCTTGGCGCGAGCCTTGTGCTCGTCCGGGGTGCCGTGGGAGAAGTTCAGACGGGCAACGTCCAAACCAGCCAGAATCAGCTGTTCGAGGACTTCCGGCGAGTTACTGGCCGGGCCAAGGGTGGCGACGATTTTGGTGCGACGGACGGACATGCACAGACTCCTGAGTTCAAGCGCTGAGGAAGGCTACTATGCTCTTTGGTTGTAGTCATTGTTCGTTTGCACTACTTATCGGCGATTCGCTTTTCGCTATGATTGATTAGATGAACATCCTTGAAGATTTTTGACGAGGGGTCGATACACTGCACGAGACAGGAGAACCCTCATGCGAATTTTGCTCATTGCTGCCCTGGCCGTCAGTGTTGTCGGCTGTACCCGTTGGTCGATGGACCACCATTTGAACGACGCCTACCGTGCGTATGGGGCCGGTGACTGCGAGCGCGTTACCCTGGAATTGTCCCAGGTCGACCGTGAAAGTCGCACTCGGCGCTATGTGCAGCCGGAGGTCTCGATGTTGCGCGGGCAGTGCCTGGAGCGGCAGAAGCTGTTCGTCGACGCGGTGCAAACCTATCAGTTCATCATCAACCAGTATCCGTCCAGCGAGTACGCCTACCGAGCCCGCGCGCGCCTCGACACCCTGCAGCAACTGGGGCATTACCCCGGTGCGAGCGTTGCGCAGCCACGTCCTGCGTCGTTGTGATGATATTTGTCATGCTATAGCTGGCTCGTCACCAGTCTTGGGCTATTCTTTGAGCGTTCGTTTGTACAAGTTTGTGTTCGAGCGGATGGAATACTTGGAGTTGGCAAGCGGTAGAGTGGCAAAGCGCTAGCTGTTGTCGCACCGATCTCCAGGGAGAGCGGGGGTGTTAGGCCCGTTCCGAATCACTGGCGCGGCCAGAGTTATGGCCAATGGATGGCGATATCAACATGTTTACCAACCGACGAATTGAGCGGCATCAATTGTCTCGTTTCCTACAAGTGTTCAACCGGCTTACGGACAAGCCCATTGGTTACTTGGGTAACGTCTCTGCAGAAGGGCTGATGTTGATCAGTCAATTGCCGATGATGGTCGACGTGGAGTTCGAGCTGCGCTTGAAGATTCCCACGGCTGGCGGCGATTTCCATGCAGTTGATTTCACGGCGAGCTGTTTATGGAGTCATGAGGACATCAATCCCCAGCATTACGACTCAGGCTTCAGTGTGGTTGAGGCGCCTGCCGAATACGGTCAACTGATCAATGCCTTGCTGCGGTACTTCAGTTTTGACCCCTTGCAGGCGTCTGCTTAGGTATTGCGCGCAGTCGCCCCGACTTGGGTGTGGCGAACCACAGCCTGGAGTTTGCTGCTTTCATAGTACGCCGGCTTTTTTCCAGCCCAGGTAGCGTGTCACCAGGGCGGCGCCCAATTCCGAGGGCGGCGTATCCAGTACCGACAACCCGTGAGCGCTCAGGCGGTCATGCAGTTCGTCGCGTTGATTGAGGTAGTCGACGGCGCCGCTATAGGCCAGCGCTTCGGGCAGGGTTTGCACGGGCGACAGGCGCAGTTGGTCGAGTACTTCTTCACGCAAGCTGGCGACCAGTACCCGGTGTTGCCGGCTGATGCGTTTGACCGCCGTCAGTAACGCCTCATCGTCCTCATCCCGCAGGTTGCTCACCACGATCACCAGCGCCCGGCGTTTCTGCCGAGCCAGCAGTTGGCTGGCTGCGGCCTCGTAGTCGGCCGCGCGTCGGGTGGTGTCAAGGTCGTAGACGGTGTTGAGCAACAGGTTCAACTGCCCGGTGCCCTTGACGGGCGCCAGGTAGCGCGGCTGGTCACAGGCGAAGGTGCATAGCCCGACCGCATCGCCCTGGCGCAACGCGACGTAACTGAGCAGCAGGCAGGCGTTGAGGGCGTGATCGAAGTGGGAAAGTTCGGCATCCTGGCTGCGCATGCGCCGACCACAATCGAGCATGAACACGATCTGCTGGTCGCGTTCGTCCTGGTATTCCCGGGCGATCGGCGTGCGTTGGCGCGCGGTGGCTTTCCAGTCGATCTGCCGCAGGCTGTCGCCCTCCCGAAACTCGCGCAGTTGATGAAACTCCAGTCCCAACCCCCGTCGTTGGCGCTGACGCACGCCCAACTGGCTCAACCAGTTATCCACACCCAATAGCTGTGCGCCATACAGACGGGCGAAATCCGGATAGACCCGGGTTGCATCGCTGACCTCAACAACGCGCCGCGCGGACCACAACCCCAAGGGGCTGGGCAGGTGAAGCTCGCAACGACTGAAGCAGAAGTGGCCACGCCGCAAGGGGCGCAGCCGATAGCCAAGTTCGCTGCGCTCACCGGGGCGCAGTTCGATGGACTGCGGCATGTTTTCCATGCTCAGGCCGTCGGGGACGTGATCGAACACCTGTACAGTCATTGGCTGTGGGTAATCGTGTTCAAGCGTCAGGCGTACTTCGCCCCAGCGAGCCAGTGCCAGGCTGCCGGGCATCTGCCGTTGTACCCGTGGGGACGGACGGCGGCGAAGACGCATGGCGTCCAATAGCGCCAGCAGGAACAGGGCCAGCAGCAGGCCCCAGGCTACCGAATGCAGGCTTTCGGGCACCCCTAGCTGCAACGCCTGTGCAGTGCCCAGGAGGATATTCAGGCCCAGCAGCACGCCGAGCCAGGTCAACAGCAGACGGGTCGGCTTCATGGAGGGTTCATTGCCGAGGTGCCGGAATCTGGTCCAGCAGTTGTTGGAGTACCTGATCCACTTCCAGTCCGTCGATATCCAGTTCGGGGGCGATGCGAACCCGATGACGCAGCACCGCAAGGGCGCAGCCCTTGATGTCGTCCGGGGTGACGAATTCGCCCCCGCGCAGCAAGGCTCGGGCTCGGGCGCCGCGCACCAAGGCGATGGAGGCACGTGGGCCGGCACCGATGGTCAGCCCCGGCCAACTGCGGGTGGCTCGTGCCAGGCGCACGGCGTAATCGAGCACTTGCTCATCCAGCGCCAGTTCGCTGGCGATCTGTTGCAGTTGCAGCACGTCCTCGGCTTGCAGCACGGTGCGCAGCGGCTGTACGTCGAGCATGTCGGCCCGGGATGAGCGCGTGACTTCGCGCACCATCTCCAGCTCTTGCTGGGAATCAGGGTAGTCCATGCGCACCTTGAGCATGAAACGGTCCAGCTCTGCCTCGGGTAGCGGGTAGGTGCCTTCCTGCTCAATAGGGTTCTGGGTGGCCAGCACCATGAACGGTTGGCCGATGGGCAGCGCTTCACCCTCAAGGGTGACTTGGCGCTCCTGCATGGCTTCGAGCAAGGCGGCCTGGGTCTTGGCCGGCGCTCGATTGATCTCGTCCGCCAGCAACAGGTGGGTAAACAACGGCCCCTTGCGCAGCTTGAACTGTTCGGTGTGCAGGTCGTACACCGCGTGGCCGGTGACATCGCTGGGCATTAGGTCCGGGGTGAACTGGATGCGCGCAAAGTCGCCGCCAAAGCAACGGGCCAGGGCCCGTACCAGCAAGGTCTTGCCCAGGCCGGGTACGCCTTCGAGCAGCACGTGGCCGCCGGCGATCAAGGCGGTGAGTACGTCATCGATCACCTGGTCCTGGCCAATCACTGCCTTGCGCAGTTCAACGCGCAAGGCCTGGGCTTGGCGGCTGGCGTGTTGCAGGGTTTCGGTGGTCAGGGCAGTGGCCGTTGGAAGTTCGCTCATAGGGCATTCCTGAGAGTTTGCAGGCACGCCACCTGGCGGCTGAAATCGGCGCTGGAAAGCCGTTTTGCCGCAAGTGGGCCGAGGGCCTGGCTGATCACGTGAGAGGGTTGGCGCGTCAGGTGTTCAAGCACCTGCCACTGTTCTGCGGTGTCGAGGTGTTCAAAGCCTGGGTGGCGCCGCCGGGCAGCGCGCAGGATATCGCGCTGCAAGGCGTGTAACAGGGGGGCCTGGCCGCTGCGGCGCAGCAGGAAGTCGGCGCTGGCCTCCAAGTGTTCCTGCAGTTGCCGGCGTGCTCTGGGCGCTGGCGCCTGGAGCGGGCCTTGGCGCATGCCGGCCTGCCAGAGCGCCAGGGCGATCAGCGCGGCGAGTGCCGCCAGCGCCTGGGGGAAATAGCGCATCAACAAGGTGAACAGATCGTCCACGTCGCTGTTGAACAACAGGGTCACGTGCGTGCCTTGGTTCAGGTACCACAGCAGCCAGGCGTTATCGTGTTTGCCGATGCCTGGGGTTTTCCACAAGTCGCTGTCGGTGACTACTGTCACACTGCCTTGCCCGAGATTGAGTTGCATCAGGTGGCTGGACTTGGCGCTGTTGGCCGAAAACTGGGCCAGATGCTTGGGATCGGTGAGGTTGAAGTCGGTATCGAAGCTGAAGTACGCCGGGGCCGTTTCATTGTCGACATAGAGTTTGGTCAGGTCTGGCCCTTTCTTTTTGCGTGCTGGGGCGAGTTGGTCGGGTTCGTCGCTCAAGGTTTGGTGGATGTACAGGCGATCGAGCAGCAGGTCGCCGCTTTTATCTGTTGCTTCATCCCACAGTGCTTCGGCCACCACCAACAGGTGGCCACCGGACTTTGCCCAGTCCAGCAGTTGATCCACCTGGCGCGGGGTCATGTTGCCGCGTTCGCCCAGCAGCAATAGGCTGCGATCTTTCGGGGGCAGATCGGACAGTCGTTCAAGGCCGTTGGCGTGGTCCACCACCAGGCCTTGCTCGCGCAGAAAGTGTTCGGCCGCCAGGTAGGGATTGCCCAACGCCTCCGGTGAAGGGCCGCGATCCACTACTTCGTCATAAGGAATTGCCTTGTGCCACACGTACAGGCCACCCGCACCCAGCAGGCATGCGAGCAACAACCCCACCCACAACAATGGCCGGTTCATCGGGCTGCTCCCGGGTTGAACAGGGCGCGCCAATCGCTGCACAGTTGCTGCTGCACCACTGCGGGAGGAAGGCGGTGCCCGTAGGCGAGGTTTTGCCAGTGCCGGGTCAGTTCATCGCTGAATGCCTGCAGTTGCGGTTGTTGCAAGCGCTGAACGCGTTCCAGTACCTGGCCTTCGGTGTCGGCGTTTTTCAGTGGCAGGTTGAAGTCGTGCAGCAACCGGCTGAGCAGCCCGCGATACAACAGGCCCAAGGCTTCCCTGGGGTGCGTGGGCCATAGTTGCTCGGCGGTGCTGGCAATGTCAGCGGGCAGGGTTTCGGCGCCCAGTTCCAGGCCGAACAATTGCGTGGGTACCGGTTTGGCGAGCTTGGGTTTGCGTGGCCCGCGCCGGCTGACAAAGGTGTGCAGCCACTCGCGATAACGCCAGATCAACAGGGCCACGCCGCCCGCCAGCAAACTCCACAACAGCAACTCCAGGCCTTGGGCGAGGTGCTTGAAGGTGTTGCTGTTGAAGTTGTCCAGGAGTGTTTGCAGCCAGGCCGGTAGCTTGCCATCACCGTGTGCCTTGGGCTTAATGTTGGTTTTTTCGTCACCGAAGCGATAGCGGGTCACGGTTTCCGGATTTTTGAATGGCGGCTTGTCCAACAGCGCCTTGATCGATTGGCTGGCGGATTGGGGGGTGACTTGCCGGATGGGGGGCGAGTCATCGGCCATAGCGGGCCGGCCCAGCGGCAGCAGTATCAGCCCGATCACCAACAGTACCAGTGGGGTCACGCTGCTCAATCGCTGACGCAGGCGGCGAAATGCCAGCTCCAGGTCCCACGCTTCCAGCACGGTGCGGCGGTTGAGGTACAGGCTGAAACCGCAGGCGACGTAGATCGGTTCCCAAAACACCAGGACCAGCGCGTAGAAGGCGTTGCTCAGGTGTTCCAGCCACAGCCCCTCCGGGCCTGTCGCCAGCGCCAGCCGCTGCCAGTCCCAAGCCAGTTCAACCTGCTGGGGGATGAATAGATAGAACAGTGCCATGCAGCCGAACCACAGGCCGATCTCCAGGTGTACACCGAGGGTGGTCAACCAGCGCGCCGCGCCGGCGCTGTGTTGCTGCAGCACGCCCAGGCGTTTTTGGCGCGCCTTGCCATCCAGGCCTTCGAGTTGGCTGACCGGCATCAAAAAACTGCGGCTCAGGCTCAGTCGCCGCCAGGTCAGGCTGGCCAGGAGTTGGCCTTTGAGCAGGCGCGGCCAGTGACGCACGGCCTGCTTGAGGCTAGGCGTCTCGCCAAACAGGGCCTTGGATAGGATATACAGGGGCAAACGGTCGAAGGCCGGCTTCAACCACCAGAATACGAACATGGCGGTGGACGGGTATTGCCATAACAGAACACTAAGCACGATGAATATCGGCAGGCTCACCAACGCCCAACTGGCCATCAGCAGCAGTCGATGTTCCTGGGCCATTAACACGCCCAAGTCCATGGCTTCCCATGACGTTCGAGGGCGAATCACCACGCTGGAATCACTCAGGCGCATGGCGAGTCCGTCCGGCAAAGGTCAGGTAGGTGGCCACCAGTAGCCAGAGTCCGGCGCCCACCAGGTATTTGACCCAAGGCGCGATCGCGGTGGTGGAGGACCAATAGGCTTCGATAAAAGCGGCGATCAGCAGGAACAGCATGACACCGCAGAGCATCTGTACGCTTTTACGTGCCGCCAGCCGTAGCGACTCCCCTCGTGTCAGGTGCCCCGGAGCGATCAACGCCCAGCCCAACTGCAAGCCTGCCGCGCCAGCCAGCGCAATCGCGCTGAGTTCGAAGGCGCCATGGCCGATGACAAACGACCAGAAGGTCTGGCCGTAGCCGATTTCAGTGAGATGCCCGGAAATCGCGCCGATGATCAGACCGTTGAAAATCAGAAAGAACGCGCTGCCCAGGCCAAACAGCAAGCCGGCGGCAAAGGTCTGGAAGGCGATGCCAATGTTGTGCATCACGTAGTAGCCGAACATCATCCAGTCTTCACTGGATGCACGTTCGGCGACGCGGCCCAGGCGACTGGCGTCGGGGTCATACATGCTCTGCATCTCGGCCACCTGCTGGGGGCTGACGATGCTGTAGATCAGTTCGGGAAACAGGTACACCAGCAGCGCAATACCCACCAGGCTGCCGAAGAACAGCAGGCTGGCGATCAACACGAAGCGCCACTGTTCACGTACCAGCCGGGGGAAATCGGCCAGCAGGAAACTCAATACGTTCGCCGCCAATTGGCTACGGTGGCGATACAGCTGTTGGTGGCCGCGCAGGGCCAGTTGTTGCAGCGGGTCGACCAGGTAACTGCTATAGCCGCGCTCCTGAGCCAGGGCCAAGTGCTGGCACAGGCGCCGATAGTGATGAGGGAAATCAGCCAGCTCACCGGCCTTGGTCTTGCCCTGTTCCAACTGTGTCAGTTGTTCGGCGAATGCTTGCCATTGGGGCTGATGACGGCTTTCGAACAGGCTCTGTTTCATGTAGGCCCCAGCAAACCACGGGCCACGCCGTTGAGCTGCTCGACGGCGCGAGCCGGGGACACCTGCAGTGGCGTGGCGAGGATCGAGGCCAGTTCCTGCACTCGCTCGGCGGACAGTTCGCCCTGGCGCTCGGCGAAATTGAGAATGGCGCGCTGTTCGCTCAGGTCCAGGGCAAATGGCAGGCGCAGGGCAGGGGTCTGCGGCACCTTGGGGCGTGCCAATGGTAGTTCGCGGTAGACCACCAGCGTGCCGGCCGCCAGATCGCCGAGCCGTTTGAAGTTAGGATGCTGCAGGCAACTGATGGCGCCGAGAAAGTAGCCGAAAGGCAGCATGTCGACAAAGCGCAGCAGGTTGCGGATGAGTGAGGCTGACCAGCCGATGGGTGTGCCGTCATCCTGTACCACGCGCAAGCCCATGACTTGCTTGCCCGGCGAGCAGCCCTGATTGAGTACTTCAAACAGCACCATGTACCACCAACTGACCAGGAACAGCAGTAATGAGCCCAGCCCTATGCCGATATTACCGAGCAGGGCCAACGGAACCAGCAGGATGCCCATGAGCAGCCCGCGCACGCCCAGATCGAAGGCGAAGGCCAGCGCGCGTGGTAGCAGGCCGGCCGGGCGCAAGGGTAGGTCGATGCCCTCCGGGGTCTCGATCTGGTAACGGGTATCCAATGGAGCTGATGGCATCGCGATCCTTGGCAGCGCAGGGCGGTTGGAAGACACGGATGCTAGCAGTGTCGGCGATGGAAGCAACCATTCAAGGTTTTGCTGGATATTTATACAGTTAATATGGCTCTGGCCTCGGGCACCTTCCAGCGCCTAGACTTCGTCGATCTTCAGCACAGGAATAGACCGTGACCACTCTTTTTTGGTACGACTATGAAACCACCGGCATCAACCCGCGCAGCGATCGCCCCCTCCAGGTCGCCGGTATTCGCACCGACGTCGACCTCAACGAGGTTGGCCCGCCGGTCAACCTGTATTGCCATCCCAGCGACGATATCCTGCCCCATCCGGCAGCCTGTGCGATCACCGGCATCACCCCGCGCATACTGGCGGAAAAGGGCTTGGCCGAAGCCGATTTCATGACGCGGGTACATGCCGAACTGGCGGTTCCCGGTACCTGTGGGGTGGGTTACAACACCCTGCGGTTTGACGATGAAATGACCCGTTACAGTCTTTATCGAAATTTCTTCGACCCTTATGCGCGTGAATGGCAGGGCGGTAACAGCCGCTGGGACTTGATCGATGTGGTGCGTACCGCCTACGCGCTGCGTCCGGAGGGGATCGTCTGGCCCGAGCAGGATGGGCGTGTGACGCTCAAGCTGGAGCGTTTGACCGACGCCAACGGTATCGCCCATGGCCAGGCCCACGATGCGTTGTCCGACGTGCGCGCGACCATTGCCTTGGCCAGATTGGTCCGTGAAAAACAGCCCAAGCTTTACGACTGGCTATTCCAGTTGCGCAGCAAGCAACGGGTGATGGATCAGGTGCGGCTGTTGCAACCGATGGTGCATATATCCGGGCGTTTTTCTGCAGAGCGCCATTACCTGGGTGTCGTACTGCCCCTGGCCTGGCACCCGCGCAATCGCAACGCATTGATCGTCTGTGATCTGGGCCTTGATCCGCAGGGGCTGCTGGATCTCGATGCCGATACCTTGCGTCAGCGCCTCTACACCCGTCGTGATGATCTGGCCGAAGGCGAGTTGCCGGTACCGCTCAAATTGTTGCATATCAACCGCTGCCCGGTGGTGGCCCCATTGAATGTGCTGCGGGCGCAAGACCGTGAACGGCTGCAATTGGATATGGATGCTTATCAGGCACGGGCGCTGCGGCTAACTGACGCACAGGAAGTTTGGCGCGACAAGTTGGCCGCGATTTATGCCGAGGAAGATTTTGCGCCGAGTTCGGACCCGGAGCAGCAGCTCTATGATGGTTTTATCGGTGATCGCGACCGTCGTTTATGCGAACAAGTCCGCGCGGCAGAGCCGACGCAATTGGCGCTGCAGCAGTGGCCCTTTGATGATCAGCGTTTGCCCGAATTGTTATTTCGCTACCGGGCGCGCAACTTTCCTGAAACCTTGAATAGCGAGGAGCAACAACGCTGGAAACTGTTCTGTCAACAACGCTTGTCAGATGGCGACTGGGGCGCCCCCAATACCTTGGAAGCATTTAAACGGGCGCGTAATGAGTTGGCTGTTAGTGCCACACCGTTTCAGTCTCAGGTGCTGGATCAATGGCAGGAGTATGCCGACTCTTTAGCCGCTCGGCTGAATCTGTAACCGGATAATTTCAGACTATTCAGACAATAAAAAACGCCAGCAAGCTGGCGTTTTTTGTATATCGCGTATCAGGCGAGAGCCTGGCGAGGCTTAGCCCAGCAGGGTAGCCCAGCCTTCAACCACGTCACCGCCCCACTTGGCTTTCCACTCTTTCAGAGTCTTGTGGTTGCCGCCTTTGGTTTCAATCACTTCGCCGTTGTGCGGGTTTTTGTATTGCTTGACCTTGCGCGCACGCTTGGTGCCGGTAGTTTTTACGGCGCCGCGCGGTGCTTTAACTTTCGACTCTGGGTCCAGCAGCGCGATGATGTCACGCAGGGATTTGGAGTATTCGCCCATCAGGGTGCGCAGTTTGCCTTCGAATTCCAGCTCGGTTTGCAGTTTGTCGTCTTGGGACAGATTCTTCAAACGGGCTTGCAGCTCTTTGATAGCTTCTTCGGTGGCACGGTATTCGTTGATCAGGGACATGTGGACTACCTTATGTAGAGCGCAGATTGGCAGGGATAGTGGCCCAATAATAGTCAGGCTATTTCCCCAAGTAAACATTTAAGGGAATATTTATGTGAATTACTTTGAATGTTTGTGGCAAATCTATGCAAACGAGTTAATTGGTGGGGGGATGGCTAAAGATAACCTGCTTAATTTTCGGTAATTGCTTGAGCTTGCCGATGCGCATGCATATAGCGGTGGTAAAACCTTACGCCATTAAGGGGGGGGTGGCCAAGGCAAGGGCAGAATAAGCGTCAACGGATACTGCAGTTTTTCTGCGTAATCGCTAGAATGGCAACCTTTGCGAAGTTCTGGAGTTTTCCCCTAATGCGCACTTTTCGGCTGGTGATTGCTTGCCCGGACCGGGTTGGCATCGTTGCCAAAGTCAGTAACTTTCTGGCCTCCCACAACGGCTGGATCACCGAGGCGAGCCATCACTCGGACAATCTCAGTGGTTGGTTCTTCATGCGCCACGAAATCCGTGCCGATACGCTGCCCTTTGGTCTTGAGGCCTTTCGCGAGGCGTTTGCGCCGATCGCCGAAGAGTTTTCGATGATCTGGCACATCAGCGATACCGAGCAGAAAAAACGTGTGGTATTGATGGCCAGCCGTGAATCCCACTGCCTGGCCGACTTGCTGCACCGTTGGCACAGCGATGAGCTGGACTGTGAGATCGCCTGCGTGATTTCCAACCACGACGACCTGCGCAGTATGGTCGAGTGGCATGGCATCCCGTACTACCATGTGCCGGTCAACCCGCAGGACAAGGAACCGGCGTTCGCCGAGGTGTCCCGCCTGGTCAAACAGCACGAAACCGACGTCGTGGTGCTGGCTCGCTACATGCAAATCCTGCCGCCGGAATTGTGTCGCGAATACGCCGGCAAGGTGATCAATATTCACCACAGCTTCCTGCCGTCGTTTGTCGGTGCCAAACCGTACCACCAGGCTTCCCTGCGTGGTGTGAAGTTGATTGGCGCAACGTGCCATTACGTCACTGAAGAGCTGGACGCCGGCCCGATCATCGAGCAGGACGTGGTGCGTGTGAGCCACAGCGACAGCATTGAAGACATGGTGCGTTTCGGCCGTGATGTCGAGAAGATGGTTCTGGCCCGTGGTCTGCGCTATCACTTGGAAGACCGCGTGCTGGTACACGGCAATAAGACTGTGGTGTTCTGATCAACGCGTTTTGATTGAAGAATGAAGGGCCTGGGCGTTAAATCGTTCCAGGCCTTTTTTCATTGATCTGCCATCAGGACAAGCCCATGACCGACCCACTCGATAAAGCTACATCCAGGGCGCCGGCTACGTTGGGCGAGGGGTGTCTGAGTCGCTATGATCCGGATGCGCTGGAGGCTGAGGACGGTACTGACTTTCCTGGGGCGGCCCAATTGTGGGATGAGTTGCAGAAACGGCCTGCTTCCCCTGAAACAGACGCTTGAGCTGCGGCTTGCCGGCCAGTAGATAGAAGCGTCACCGCCCGCCAGATCAAAATCGCTGCCGCTGCGTTGGATTTCCAGCACAGGAGAACCATGCCGGACATCAGCGACGGCTGGAAAAGGCTTGGGGGCGAAGCGTCCCCACAAAGTGGGCGACTGCCGGGTAGTCGAACGGGAGCAAGCTCCCTCGTCACGGTGAGCGCGCTCCTGCAAGGGTTGTCAGATGCGGAAACTGCCCACCAGATGCTTCAGTCGTGCCGCCTGCTGTTCCAGGTCGGCGCAGGCGCGCAGGGTCGACTGCAGGTTTTCCACGCCTTCCTGATTGAGCGTGTTGATCTCGGTAATGTCCATGTTGATCGACTCCACCACCGAGGTTTGCTCCTCGGTGGCGGTGGCGACCGACTGGTTCATGCCATCGATCTCGCCGATGCGTTGGGTCACGCTGCTCAAACGTTCGCCGGCCAGGTTGGCGATTTCCACGCTGTCGAGGCTGTGGCGCTGGCTTTCGCTCATGGTGCTGACCGAATCCCTGGCGCCGACTTGCAGTTCCTCGATCATCTTTTGCACCTGTTGTGCCGACTCCTGGGTGCGATGCGCCAGGTTGCGCACTTCATCGGCCACCACCGCAAACCCGCGTCCGGCTTCCCCGGCCCGTGCGGCCTCGATGGCGGCGTTGAGCGCGAGCAGGTTGGTTTGCTGGGAAATACTGGTAATCACCTCAAGGATCTGACCGATAT
This sequence comes from Pseudomonas sp. PSPC3-2, assembly GCF_049897085.1. Taxonomy (NCBI): domain Bacteria; kingdom Pseudomonadati; phylum Pseudomonadota; class Gammaproteobacteria; order Pseudomonadales; family Pseudomonadaceae; genus Pseudomonas; species Pseudomonas sp. PSPC3-2. Next base: position 78,890 of record NZ_JAFCVO010000004.1, on the reverse strand, counting down.
TCACCGTTTTGCTGTTAAGTGCTTCGATATTGCTGCTGGACGCGCTGATCATCGCGGACAACTGGGTCATCGCCTTGATATTGCGTTCAACCACCTGCTGACCTTCTTCGGCCAAGTGCCGCGCATCGCTGGCCTGGTTGGAGGCTTGTGCGGCGTTACGCGCGATTTCCTGGGCGGCTGCCCCCAATTGGTTGATGGCGGCGGCGACACTGTTGGTGCGGTTGGCCTGCTCGTCGGAGTTGATCATCGACGAGTTGGAAGCGCTGACCACCCGCAGGGCTACTTCATTGACTTGCCCGGTGGCCGAGGACACTTCGCGGATCGACGTATGAATCCGCTCTACGAAGCGGTTGAACGCATTACCCAGGATGCCGAATTCGTCGTGATTCTGGATGGTCAGGCGGCGAGTCAGGTCACCCTCGCCATCGGCGATGTCCTGCATGGCTCGGGTCATCACGTGCAGCGGTTGCATCAGCACTCGGATCAGCATGCCCAGGAGCGCGATGATGATCACCACGGCGATGATCGTGGCAATGATCGCTGAGGTCCGGAATTCGCTGAGCATGGCAAAGGATGTGGCTTTATCCACGGAAATACCGAGGTACCAGTTCACCGACGGCAGGCCCTTGATTGGTGTAAAGGTCACGATGTTGTCTTTGCCGTTGGCCTCGACTTCGCTGAAGTCGCTGCTGATCTTCGGCGTGTGTTTCGGGTAAACGTCAGCCAGGGTCTTCATCACCAGGTTTTTGTCCGGGTGTACCAGCACCTTGCCGTCGGCGCTGACCAGGAACGCATAGCCCATGCCGCCGAAGTTCAGCGCGCCGATGTTGTCGACCAGGGTTTGCAGGCTCAGGTCGCCGCCGACCACGCCGATGCTCTGGCTGCCCTTGGCGCTGGGTGTGGCGATGGAAATGATCAATTGCCCCGTCGCGGCATCGATATAGGGTTCGGTCAGGGTTGAACCATTGTTGCTCTGGGCGCCTTTGTACCAAGGGCGAACGCGTGGATCGAAACCGTCCGGCATCTTGGTGTCGGGGCGAATAGTGAACGCGCCCTGGCTGTCGCCCACGTAGGTTGCCATGAACGAGGAGGTCAGGGTTTTCTGTTCCAGCAGGCTGGCAACCACCTTCGGTTCGGGGTTGATCGCGATATTTTGTGCAGCGTTTTCAACCAGTGCAATGCGCCCGGTGAGCCAGGTTTGAATATTACTTGCAGTGACATCACCCATTTCATGCAGGTAGTTGTTGAGGTCTTCGCGAATTGCGTTGCGTTGCAGGTAGTCATTATAAAGGGTGAACAATGCGAATGCGGCGATGACGATCAGGGAGGCCGCAAGCAGGATTTTGTGGCTGAATCGCAGATTTTTATTCATGGTTTTATGGGTCCGCTAAGGTCTTAATATCCAAAGCGCGTCCTTATGGGATGCGCAAAATGGTAGCGCCAAAAAAGGTGTGCTACTTCTGGCGATAGCTCTATGGGTCCCTGTAAGAACTATCTGACCTATTTTTAGACTTTGTCGGTCTTACATTTATCTATATCGACCTGGCGGCATGAAAGATTAACCATGGGTGACGAAATGCCTGACTCCACGCAACTCCTTATCGGCGCCGGCCTCGACGGCCAGCCCATCGCCCAGGCCATGCGCCTGGCCAATCGTCACGGGTTGATTGCCGGTGCCACGGGCACCGGCAAGACCGTCACCTTGCAACGCCTGGCGGAAGCCTTCAGCGATGCGGGCGTGGCGGTATTCGCCGCAGATATCAAGGGCGACCTTTGTGGCCTCGGCGCTGCCGCCAACCCTCAGGGCAAGGTGGCCGAGCGCATCGCCGGCATGCCCTTCCTGAATTACGCAGCCAAGGCGTATCCGGTCACGCTGTGGGATATCCACGGTCAGTCCGGTCATCCATTGCGCACCACGATCAGTGAAATGGGCCCGTTGTTGCTCGGTAGCCTGTTGGAACTCACCGACAGCCAGCAGTCAGCGCTCTATGCCACGTTTAAGGTTGCGGACCGTGAAGGCCTGTTGCTGCTGGATCTCAAGGATCTCAAGGCGCTGCTCAACCACTTGCGCTATAACCCGGAGCTGCTGGGTGAAGATGCGGCGCTGATGACCACCGGCTCCAGCCAGGCGCTGTTGCGGCGCCTTGCGGTGCTGGAACAGCAGGGCGCCGAAGCGTTGTTCGGCGAGCCGGCGCTGCAGCTTGAGGATATTTTGCAACCTGCCAGTGATGGTCGTGGGCGTATCCACTTGCTTGACGCCAGCCGCCTGGTACACGAAGCGCCCAAGGTGTACGCAACCTTCCTTTTATGGCTGCTGGCAGAACTGTTCGAGCAGTTGCCCGAGCGCGGCGATGCAGACAAACCGCTGCTGGCGCTGTTTTTCGACGAAGCGCATTTGTTGTTTGCCGATACGCCCAAGGCCTTGCAGGACCGCCTGGAACAGGTGGTGCGATTGATTCGCTCGAAAGGCGTGGGCGTGTATTTCGTCACGCAATCTCCGGGGGACTTACCTGACAGCGTACTGGCGCAACTTGGCTTGCGTGTCCAGCATGGCCTGCGCGCATTCACCACCAAAGAGCAGAAATCACTGCGCGCGGTGGCAGACGGTTTTCGGCCCAACCCGACATTTGATGCCTTGTCGGTCCTGACAGAACTGGGCACCGGTGAAGCACTGGTGGGCACTTTGCAGGAAAAGGGCACGCCGGAAGTCGTCCAGCGCGTGCTGGTCGCACCTCCGCAATCGCGGATCGGGCCGCTCAGCGACGCCGAACGGGTCGCGCTGGTCGCCAGTTCGCCGTTGCAGGGTCGCTATGACAAACCGGTTGACCGGGAGTCGGCCTATGAAGTGCTGATGGCGCGCAAGGCGTTGGGCCCGGCCGAAGAAGCCCAGCCTGTGAGCGATGAGCCGAGTTTTACCGACAGGGCCGGGGCGTTTCTCGGGACTGCGGCCGGCAAGGCGCTCAAGTCAGCCATGCAACAAGCCGCCAATCAGATGGGGCGCCAATTAGTGCGCGGCTTGCTGGGGTCGTTGCTGGGCGGCAGCAAGCGCAAATAGGGGGTCAGGCTTTTGGCTTGGCATGGGCGGCCAGCCGCTCCAGCGCCGCGCGCAAACCCGGATCGCTGATACCGTCGGCCGTTGCCTGGATGGTTTCGGCCGCGTTCGCCGATAAGTCCATGGTGTGCCCCGCTGCGCCTTGCGGAACGGTCGGCGGTTGTACCTTGAACTGGATGCGCGTCAGGCTGGCGAACTCGTCAAATGCCATCAACTGCCGCTGCAAGCGTTTTTGCTGATAGCGCAAGCGTGTTGCCCAATGGCCGTCTGTGACAATAAGCAGCAGGTTGCCCTCGCGCCACGAAGCGACATGGCAGTGTTCCCGTGCCGCCGGTTGCAATTGGCTTTCTACCAGGCGTTGCAGATGGCCCAAGCGTTGCGCATGGCTGAAGATGGCTTTCAACGGCTTGGCTTCGCGAAGCAACACGCTGGGCGCGCGGGCTGTAAGAGGGCGAAACGCCATGGTCAGACACCTTAAGTAACAGAGCCGCCATCTTAGCAGAAACCACCTGTGGACCCCCAGGCAATGCATTTGCGGGGCTTTGCCTACGAAATCAATGTCCCTCCATGGGTTGAAGTTCCGGTAAAAGCCCATATTTTAAACAAGCCCTCTCACGGGCTCATGCCTGCATTGGGGAACAACGCCACTTTCCTCACCCACGATTCCGGGTAGAATGCGCGTTCGCATGCGCCCGTGAGGGCTGCTCGGGCCACTCACGGTGCGCCCTCCATCCCTATGTGTGGAAGAACCTGCCGATATGTTTGCGCCTTTGTTAAAGAAACTTTTTGGAAGCAAGAATGAGCGCGAAGTTAAACGCATGCTCAAGACGGTGCAGCTGGTCAATGCCTTCGAAGAGCAGATGGTTGCCCTTTCGGACGAGCAATTGCGCGCCAAGACCCAAGAGTTCAAGGCCCGCATAGCCAAAGGTGAAACCCTCGACCAGCTGCTTCCCGAAGCCTTTGCGGTCGCCCGTGAAGCCGGTAAGCGCGTAATGGGCATGCGCCACTTCGACGTGCAGTTGATCGGCGGCATGACCTTGCATGAAGGCATGATCGCCGAAATGCGCACCGGCGAAGGCAAGACTTTGGTCGCAACCCTGGGTGTTTACCTCAATGCACTGTCCGGCAAGGGCGTGCATGTGGTGACGGTGAACGACTACCTGGCCCGCCGGGACGCCAACTGGATGCGCCCGCTGTATGAATTCCTCGGCCTGACCGTCGGCGTCGTGACGCCGTTCCAGCCGCCGGAAGAGAAGCGCGCAGCCTACGCTGCCGACATCACCTACGGCACCAACAACGAATTCGGTTTCGACTACCTGCGCGACAACATGGCGTTCAGCATGGAAGAAAAATTCCAGCGCGAACTCAACTTTGCCGTGATCGACGAAGTCGACTCCATCCTCATCGACGAAGCCCGTACCCCGCTGATCATCTCCGGCCAGGCCGAAGACAGCTCGCGCCTGTACACCGAGATCAACAAGTTGATCCCGCGCCTTGAGCAGCACATCGAGGAAGTGGAAGGCGTGGTGACCAAAGAAGGTCACTTCACCATCGACGAGAAGACCCGTCAGGTCGAACTCAACGAAGCCGGTCACCAGTTCGTCGAAGACATGCTGGCCCAGATCGGCCTGCTGGCCGAGGGCGAAAGCCTGTACTCGGCACACAACCTGGGCCTGCTGACCCACGTGTATGCCGGCCTGCGCGCGCACAAGCTGTTCCATCGCAACGTCGAATACATCGTCCAGGACGGCCAGGTTGTCCTGGTTGACGAACACACCGGTCGTACCATGCCGGGTCGTCGTCTGTCCGAAGGCCTGCACCAGGCCATCGAAGCCAAGGAAGTGCTCAACATCCAGGCCGAAAGCCAGACGTTGGCGTCCACCACCTTCCAGAACTACTTCCGTCTGTATAACAAGCTGTCCGGCATGACCGGTACGGCCGACACCGAAGCGTTCGAATTCCACCAGATCTACGGTCTGTCGGTGATGGTTATCCCGCCGAACAAGCCGCTGGCGCGAAAAGACTTCAACGACCTGGTGTTCCTGACCGCCGACGAGAAATACGCGGCCATCGTCGCCGACATCAAGGAGTGCATGACCCAGGGCCGTCCGGTGTTGGTGGGTACTGCCACCATCGAAACGTCCGAGCACATGTCCAGCTTGCTGAACAAGGAAGGCATCGAGCACAAGGTTCTCAACGCCAAGTTCCACGAAAAAGAAGCCGAGATCATTGCCCAGGCCGGTCGGCCAGGCGCGCTGACCATCGCCACCAACATGGCCGGTCGTGGTACCGACATCCTGTTGGGCGGCAACTGGGAAGTGGAAGTGGCGTCTCTGGACAATCCGACACCTGAGCAGATCGCCCAGATCAAGGCCGACTGGCAGAAACGTCACCAGGCCGTGCTGGAATCCGGCGGTTTGCAGGTGATCGCGTCCGAGCGTCACGAATCGCGCCGTATCGACAACCAACTGCGTGGTCGTGCCGGTCGTCAGGGTGACGCCGGTTCCAGCCGTTTCTACCTGTCCCTGGAAGACAGCCTGATGCGCATCTTCGCCTCGGATCGGGTGAAGAACTTCATGAAGGCGCTGGGCATGCAGTCCGGTGAAGCGATTGAGCACCGCATGGTGACCAACGCCATCGAGAAGGCCCAGCGCAAGGTCGAAGGCCGTAACTTCGACATTCGTAAGCAACTGCTCGAGTTCGATGACGTCAACAACGAACAGCGTAAAGTGATCTATCACATGCGTAACACGTTGCTGGCCGCCGACAACATTGGCGAGACCATCGCCGATTTCCGTCAGGACGTGCTCAACGCGACAGTCAGCGCGCACATTCCGCCGCAGTCCCTGCCAGAGCAGTGGGATGTTGCCGGCCTGGAAGCTGCGTTGAAGAGCGACTTCGGTGTCGACTTGCCGGTTCAGCAGTGGCTGGACGAAGACGATCACCTCTACGAAGAGACGCTGCGTGAGAAGTTGATGGCCGAATTGCTGGCCGCGTACAACGAGAAAGAAGAGCAGGCGAGTGCCGAAGCGCTGCGCACCTTCGAGAAACAAATCGTGCTGCGCGTGCTGGACGACCTGTGGAAAGACCACCTGTCGACCATGGACCACCTGCGTCACGGTATCCACCTGCGTGGCTACGCCCAGAAAAACCCGAAGCAGGAGTACAAGCGCGAGTCGTTCACGCTGTTCTCCGAACTGCTGGATTCGATCAAGCGCGATTCGATTCGCGTGCTGTCCCATGTTCAGGTGCGTCGCGAAGACCCAGTCGAGGAAGAAGCGCGCCTGCGTGAGGAAGCCGAGGCACTGGCGGCGCGCATGCAGTTCCAGCATGACGAAGCGCCAGGTCTTGAGGCACCTGAGGAATTGGGCGAAGAGGTCGATGTGGCCCTGGCTCAGACTCCGGTGCGCAACGAACAGAAGTTGGGCCGTAACGAGCTGTGCTGGTGCGGCTCGGGCAAGAAGTTCAAACACTGCCACGGCGAAATCAACTAAGATTTTCGCCTGACGCTGCAACACCCCGCGCCGCGACCGGCATCAGCCGTCGCGGCGTTTTGCCATTAATTCCCACCGTCGAACGCGACGGCACAGACATCATCTATTTTTAAGGAGCGCATTCATGGCTGTTGGTCTTGGTCCTTTGCCCACATTGCACCCGGTTGCCGGTTTTGAACTCGGTATCGCTTCGGCCGGCATCAAACGCCCGGGGCGCAAAGATGTCGTGGTGATGCGCTGTGCTGAAGGCTCGACCGTCGCCGGTGTGTTCACCCTCAACGCCTTCTGCGCAGCGCCGGTGATCCTGGCCAAACAGCGCGTGGCCGGCCCGATTCGTTACCTGCTGACCAACACCGGTAATGCCAACGCTGGCACCGGCGAGCCGGGCCTGGTCGCCGCCGCGCGTACCTGCGCCAAACTGGCGCAACTGGCCGGCGTGGACGCCAACCAGGTGCTGCCGTACTCCACCGGTGTGATCGGTGAGCCGCTGCCTGTGGAAAAAATCGAAGGTGCCCTGCAAGCCGCGCTGGATGACCTGTCTGTGGATAACTGGGCGGCCGCCGCCACTGGCATCATGACCACCGACACCCTGCCAAAAGGCGCGAGCCGCCAGTTCGTGCACGACGGCGTCACCGTCACCGTGACCGGTATCAGCAAGGGCGCGGGCATGATCCGTCCGAACATGGCCACCATGCTCGGCTATATCGCTACCGACGCCAAAGTCTCCCGCGATGTGCTGCACAGCCTGATCCTGGACGGCGCCAACAAGTCGTTCAACCGCATCACCATCGATGGCGACACCTCGACCAACGACTGCTGCATGCTGATCGCCACCGGCCAGGCCAACCTGCCCGAAATCACTGAGGCCCGCGGCCCGCTGTTCGCCGCGTTGAAGCAAGCGGTGTTCGAAGTGTGCATGGACGTGGCCCAGGCCATCGTGCGTGACGGTGAGGGCGCCACCAAGTTCGTCACGGTTGAAGTCAACGGCGGCGGCAACCACCAGGAATGCCTGGATGTCGGTTACACCGTGGCTCACTCGCCGCTGATCAAGACCGCGCTGTTCGCCTCCGACCCGAACTGGGGCCGTATCCTCGCCGCCGTCGGCCGTGCCGGCGTGCCGGACCTGGACGTGAGCAAGATCGACGTGTTCCTCGGTGACGTGTGCATCGCCAGCCGTGGCGCCCGCGCCGAGAGCTACACCGAAGCCCAGGGTTCGGCGGTGATGCAGCAGGAAGAAATCACCATCCGCATCGAGTTGGGTCGTGGCGAGTGCAGCGAAACCATCTGGACCACGGACCTGTCCCACGAGTACGTGAAGATCAATGCGGAATACCGTACCTGAAGCCCGGAGGATAAGCGCGGTGAAACGAGTGCATGTAGCAGCAGCGGTGATCCGCGGCGTCGACGGCAGAATCCTGCTCGCGCGCCGTGCCGATACCCAGCATCAGGGCGGCCTCTGGGAATTTCCCGGCGGCAAGGTGGAGGCCGAAGAGTCGGTCGCCACGGCGCTGTCCCGCGAGTTGCAGGAAGAGCTGGGCATCCAGGTCACCATGGCGCGGCCGCTGATCAAGGTGCAGCATGACTATCCGGACAAGCAGGTGTTGCTGGATGTCTGGGAAGTATCGGCCTTTACCGGCGAGCCCCATGGTGCCGAAGGGCAGCCGCTGGAGTGGGTGGCCGCTCGGGACTTGCTCAACTATGAGTTCCCAGCAGCCAATGCGCCGATCGTTGCCGCCGCACGGTTGCCCGGTGACTACCTGATCACGCCGGGTGAGCTGGAAACCGCGCCGCTGTTGTGCGGTATCCGGAAAGCCATCGCGGGCGGTATCAAACTGGTTCAACTGCGCGCGCCCAACGGTTACGACCCCAAGTACCGTGACCTGGCGGTAGACGCCGTGGGCCTGTGTGCTGGCAAGGCGCAGTTGATGCTCAAGGGCCCGTTCGAATGGCTGGGGGATTTTCCTGCAGCCGGTTGGCACATGACGTCGGCGCAACTGCGCAAATACGCAAGCAAGGGCCGACCGCTGCCGAAGGATCGCTGGTTGGCGGCGTCTTGCCATAACGCGGAGGAACTGGCGCTGGCGGAAATGATGGACGTGGATTTTGTCACGCTGTCGCCGGTGCAGCCGACCCAGACCCATCCCGATGCCCAGCCGTTGGGTTGGGAGCAGGCGGCGGCGTTGATCCGTGGGTTCAGCAAGCCGGTGTATCTGTTGGGTGGGGTTGGGCCGGCTGAGCGCGAGCAGGCGTGGGAAGCTGGGGCTCAAGGCGTGGCAGGGATTCGGGCGTTTTGGCCGCAAGATTGAGGTAGCGTTTGCTGGCCTCATCGCGGGCAAGCCCCCTCCCACATTGGAAGGTGTTCACAAATCCAAATGTGGGAGTGGGCTTGCCCGCGATGGCGCCAGACCAGACACCTAATAATCAGTTCAGTGGGGTTTGGCCGCCGCCTGCCACAACACCTCCGCCACCCCCTGGCGCTTGGCAATCACCCGCGCCGCCACAAACAGCAAATCCGATAGCCGGTTGATATACGCCAAACCCACCCCTTCCAACGGTTCAACCGCATTCAGGTGCTGGCAGCGTCGCTCCGCACTGCGCGCCGCGCTACGGCATACGTGGGCCTGGGCGATCAGCGCTGAGCCACCGGGCAAGATGAAATTCTCCAGGGGGCCGACCTCTTCGTTCCAGCGATCAATCGCCGCCTCCAGCCGATTCACCTCCGCCGCATTCAGCGCCTTGTAAACCGGCATCGCCAGCTCCCCGCCCAGGTCGAACAGACGATGCTGGCAAGGCGTCAGCACTTCGATCACATCCTTCAGGTGCGGATGCTTGCCGCTTTGCTCTTCAAGGCCGGCCAGCAGCAAACCCAGCTGACTGTTCAGGGTGTCGACTTCGCCGATGGCCTCCACCCGTGGGTGGTCCTTGGGCACGCGGCGGCCGTCGCCGAGGCCGGTTTCACCCTGGTCGCCGGTACGGGTGTAAATCTTCGACAGGCGAAAGCCCATGGTCAGTGCTCCAGTTGGGTAAGTTCAGCGGGGGACAATTGGCTGCCGGCCAGGGGCAGGCGCAAGGTAAAGCAGGTGCCTTGGCCCAGGGTGGAATGCACTTCCATCTGCCCTTTGTGGTTGTTGGTGATGATGAAGTACGACACCGACAGCCCCAGCCCGGTGCCCTGGCCGATTTCCTTGGTGGTGAAGAATGGCTCGAAGGTACGTTTACGCACGTTCTCGCTCATGCCGATGCCGTTGTCTTCGACTTGTATCTCCGCCCAGGGCGGGTTGAGGCGGGTGCGCAGGATGATGCGCCCCGGCTCGCGGTCGTCTTCGCGCTGATGAATGGCCTGCGCCGCATTTTTCAGCAGGTTGAGCAGCACTTGTTCCAACTCGTTGGCGGTGCCCGGCACCGGGCCGAGCTGCGGGTCGAACTGGCGGATGATCGCCTGGCCCCTGAAGTCAAAACCGATGGCCAGGTCAAAGTCGTTGCCGGCGATTTCCACCGCCTGGTCGATCAGCGCCGGCAAATCACAAGGGGCCATCTGTCGATTGCTGAGGCGACTGAAACTGAGCATGTGGGTGACGATTTTCGCCGCCCGCGCGCCGGCCTGCTGGATACCGTCAAGCAATTGCGGGACTTCGCGGCTTTGCAGGTAGCGGTTGACCGTCTGCAGTTCGATGCCCACCTGTTCGGCGTGTTCCTGGTTCTTGGGCAGGTCGGGGGACAGGCGGCGGCGGATGTTCTGCACGTTATGCAGGATCGCCCCCAACGGGTTATTGATTTCATGGGCCATGCCTGCGGCAAGGCCGCCGACGGAGAGCATTTTCTCCGACTGCACCATCATTTCTTCCAGGGACAGGCGCTGGGTGATGTCATCGATCCGGATCACCACACCGCGCCCGGCGCCGCCCATCAGTGGATAGAACGTCAGGGCGTAATGCTTGGGCTCATCGTCCTTGACCCAGGTGACGCGCTCGATGCGCTCCACCGTGTGTTGCTCGACCGTGGCCTTGATCTGCGGCAGGTAGGGCTTGAGCGGTTGGAAGGCGAGGAAGATCGGCTGGTTCAGCGCTTCATCCAGCCGCGTGCCGGAAAGCGCAGTGGCTTCCTGGTTCCACTGGGTGACGTAGAGTTGTTCATCCAGGGCGATCAGCGCCGAGGGCATCGAGTCGATAATGCTGTTCAGATAGTTCTGGAAACCGGTGAGTTTCTTCTCGATCTTGCTGCGAACCTGGACTTCCAGCTCCAGCTTGCGGTTGGTATGGCGCGTTTCTTCGGCCAGGCCCTGTGCCTGGTCGTAAGCCGCCTGAGCCTCATCGCGCGCCCGCTTGAGTTGCTGCTCGCGGGCCTCGATACGCGACAACATGGTGTTGAAGGCCTCTGCCAGGCTGCCGATTTCGTCACGATTTCCACGGCCGGCGCGCAGGGCGTAGTTCTCTTCGCGGGTGACCTGGCGCGAGAGCTCTTCCAGCTCATGGATCGGCCGGGTGATCAGGCGTTTGATCTGCCGGGCGATGACCAGCCACAGCAGAACGCTGAAAATCAGGATGCCCAGGCTGGCCGTCAGCGTGCCGGTATAGAACGCCATCGGCAGCTCACTGCTGGCGACCAGCAATAAATGCCCGGAAGGCTGGCCGGGGCGGGGCAGGGTGATGACCTGGTTGCTGCGAAACTCGGTGACGCGCCAGGCCTCGATATGCCGGTAGTTGTCCGGCAGATGCAGGCGGTCGCCGTGTTGCATCTGCGCCAGGCGGTTGCCCTCGGCGTCGTACAGCGCGGCGGCGCGCAGCGGTGAATAGCTGGTCAGCTCATTGAGCAGGGCGTCGGCCTTGTCGGGCGACTCAAGGGCTTCGGCGGCGAGCGCCGGGTTGGACACCAGTCGACCAATCGCCTGCAGCGCCTGGGGCGCCATGCTCTCCTGGGAGATCCAGTAGGCGGCACTGATAAAAGTCAGGTTGGCCACCAGCAAGACGGTGGTTAGCAGCACCAACAGGGCGGCCAGCAGTTTCTGCCCTACCGGTAGGTTTTCAAGACGCTGGCGCAGTGGCATCAGGGGTTTCACAGGTAATAGGCGAGTGGGCAGGGTAGCGCGTGCCTCAGTCGCTGGGCAATCCGCGTGCAATCAGTTGGTCGACGAGGCGCGTCTGCACCTCTTGCAGATGCGGCAGCGTCAACCGGTGCCGAGCGGCGGCCTGGCAGGCATAGCCCAGCAGGTAGCTGATTTCGGTGCGCCGCGCACTGGCCACGTCTTGGTACATCGAGGAGTAATTGGCCGCCGTGGCCTGGATCACCCGTTCCACTTCCGTGTGCAGGTCCTGCGCCGCTGCTGGTTGGCCGCAGCATTCCAGCAACTCGGCCAGTTCGGCGCATAGGGTCGCGACTTCACACTGATGGGCTTGCAGGCCACCATTGCGGCATTCGTACAGCACGGTCAGCGGGTTGATGGCGCAATTGAGTGCGAGCTTGCGCCACAGGCGCGTAAGAATGTCGCTGCTCCATTCGTGAGGAATACCTGCGGCGCACAAGTCGTCCAGCCACAGCGGGGCAGTGGGGTGACTGGCGTCCCCCAGCCAGGTGTAGCCATGGCCGGCAAACACCACGCGCCAATCGCCGTCGCGAAACGCGCCTTCGGTGCTGGAGGCAAAAATGCAGCGGGCCTGGGGTAGCTGCGCGGCGACGGCGTCCTGGCTGCCCAGGCCGTTTTGCAGGAGGATCAATTCGGCGTCCGGCGCGAGACGCGGTTGCAGTTGTGCGACTGCGCTTTGGGCGTCGTAGGCTTTGCACGCTACCAGTAAGCGATGAATCGGCTCGGGGCTGTCGGGCGTTTCGCCGAGTACCGGGTAAGTGTGCGCTACGCCGTGCTCCACCAGGGTCAGCCCGCTGGCCGTCTGATAGCTGGCCAGGCGTGCCGCATCACGCAGGATCAGCTTCACCGGCACGCCGGCACGCGCAAGGCGGGTGGCCCACAACGTGCCAAGGCTGCCGGCGCCGAGAATATGCCAGGTGGTCGACATCAGTTTGTGCTCCGTAGGGTCGCTCACAGCGAATAGGGCGAAAGAACCGCTATAATGCTCCCGCATTTTAGCTTGGGCGCGCTCCATCTCTACTGAGCCCGCCCCTTATATTGGAGAAATGACATGCCTTCGTTCGACGTGGTATCCGAACTGGACAAACACGAAGTCACCAACGCCGTCGAAAACGCCGTCAAGGAGCTGGACCGTCGCTATGACTTGAAAGGCAAGGGCAGTTTCGAATTCAAGGAAAAGGAACTGACCGTCAACCTGACCGCTGAAGCCGATTTCCAACTGGAAGCGATGATCGAGATCCTCAAGCTGGCCCTGGTCAAGCGCAAAATCGACGCACAGTGCCTTGAAGTCAAGGACGCCTACGCTTCCGGCAAGTTGATGAAGCAGGAGGCCGTCCTCAAGGAAGGCATCGACAAGGAGCTGGCGAAGAAAATCGTGGCGCATATCAAGGATGCCAAGCTGAAAGTCCAGGCCGCCATCCAGGGTGAACAGGTGCGCGTCACCGGCAAGAAGCGTGATGACCTGCAAGAGGCCATCGCGTCCCTGCGCGCCAAGACCTTCGACATGCCGCTGCAGTTCAATAACTTCCGCGACTGATGGCATTTTGGGGAACCTGAGGACGTTTTTGACGTCCCACGCCCCAGAAACCGTGCCTCACATTGAGCCCTTCCGGGCTCAATTGCGTAATGGGCACTCAATAACGCCGCACACCCGGTAAACAGGAGCTTGTAGATGGATTTGAACGCTGAAGTGGATCACCTGATCAAGACCTCCCAGTCGTGGATCCCGATGATCATGGAGTATGGCAGCCGGGTATTGCTGGCAATGATTACACTGGCTGTCGGTTGGTGGCTGATCAACCGACTGACCCACCGAGTGGGGCGCTTGCTGGCCATCCGTAATGCGGACCTGGCGCTGCAGCACTTCATCACCAGCCTGGCGAACATCGTGCTGAAAGTCATGCTGATCGTCAGCGTGGCCTCGATGATCGGCGTGGAAACCACCTCGTTCGTCGCCGCTATCGGTGCCGCAACCCTGGCCATCGGCTTGGCCTTGCAAGGCAGCCTCGCCAACTTCGCCGGCGGCGTGCTGATTCTTTTGTTCCGTCCGTTCCGCATCGGTGACTGGATCGAAGCCCAGGGTACCTCCGGTACGGTCGACAGCATCCAGATCTTCCACACCGTGCTGCGTACCGGTGACAACAAGACAGTGATTGTGCCCAACGGCATCTTGTCCAACGGCATCATTACCAACACCAACCGTCAGCCGACCCGCAAGGTAGTGTTTGATGTGGGTGTGGACTACGAGGCTGATCTGCAGAAAGCCCGCGAAGTGCTGTTGGAACTGGCGAAAGATCCACGGGTGTTGGCTGACCCGGCTGCGGTGTCGGTGGTTTCGACCCTGGGCGACAGTTCGATCACAGTGTCTTTGCGCTGCTGGACCAAGACAGCGGATTATTGGGATGTCGTGTTCATGCTCAATGAACTGGCGCGGGATCGCTTGAAAGCGTCGGGGATCGATATTCCATTTCCGCAGCGGGTTATTCGCGTGATGCAGGAAACAGCGGCGAAGTAATGAAAGGCATTTGCACTTAGCTTGGCTGATAGGTCAGGTTAAGTGCGAGAGCGTTACTGTCGTTAGTTAGCTTGCTAGTTATTTCACTGCTGAAATAATACTGCAATAAAAAAGCCGCTCCCTTGCATGCAAGGGAGCGGCTTTTTATTTAAGGCCGAAGCCTTAAGTCATCGTTGTAATCGAACGGGCAATTACAAGATGTTCAGCGGGTATTGCGCGATCAGACGCAGTTCGTCGATGGACGCCGAACCGTAGTACACGCCGTCAGACGAACGATAGGTGGCTTGACGGACGCGCAGGCTCAGGTCTTTCGCTGGGCCGCTCTGGATCACGTATTTGGCTTCAATGTCGCGTTCCCACTCTTTGCCGTTCGACGTGGTGGCGGTGTTGGCGCCGCTACCGTTGACGTAACGAGTCATGAAGCTCAGGCCTGGCACGCCGAAGGTGGCCATGTTCAGGTCGTAGCGAGCTTGCCAGGATTTCTCGTCTTCAGCGTTGAAGTCGGAACGGGCGATGGAGTTGGCCAGGAAAATCGTGCCGCCGCCGTCGATGCCGTAGCCGTAGTCACCGTCACCGCTGACTTTCTGGTAGGCGAGGGTAAAGGTGTGAGCCTGGTAGGTGTAAGCGCCTTGCAAGCTGTAGGCGCGGTTATCCAGTTTGGTGGTGTTGTCTTTTTCTGCGCGTTGCAGGCCGGCACCGTCGCTTTTGGTGCTGTAGATGTTGAAGTCTACGGCCAAGGACTGATCGGCGCTCAGCGCATGGGTCCAGTTCACGTTGGCATAGAGCTTCTTCCAGTAGTCTTCCACTTTCGAGTAGTAGAGGCTGGTGGTGAACTCTGGAGTCCAGGAGTAGACGCCGCCGACAAAGTTTGCTTCTTTCAGGCCTACGTTTCCGACGTTACTGCTGTCGCTGATGCTGTCTTTATAGGTCTGGGATTGAGCAACGATCGAGGTGAAGTGACCGGCTTCAAGCTTCAGGTCCTTGATCTCGTTGCTGGTGATCGAGACACCTTGCGGCAACTCAGGCAGCAAGCGGCTGTCATCGGAGGCGAATACAGGCGCTGTGGTGTATTGATCGCCGATTTTCAGCACGGTATTGGAGAGGCGGAATTTAACTGCGGCGCCGCCTTTGGAGTAGTCGTCTTGCGAGCGACCATCCGAACCTGTTGGGAACAGACCGGTGCCAGCACGGCCCTTGCCGCTGTCGAGCTTGAGGCCCAGCAGGCCGATGGCGTCGACGCCGACACCGATGGTGCCTTGGGTGAAGCCCGACTGGTAGAGACCGTTGAAACCAAGACCGGTTTCTTCGCTGCGGCTTTGGCCGGAGTCATTGTTGCGTTTGTCGCGGCTGAAATACAGCGCACGGGTATTGATGCTGAAAGTGCTGTCTTCAACAAAGCCCTTGGCATCGTCTTGGGCAGACGCCATTGCGAACTGCGAGGTGCCTGCTGAAACAGCGAGGGCGATCATGCTCCACTTCATCACGCGCATCGTGATTTGCTCCTTTGGTTTTAGGAAGAGTACTGCCGTCCCACCTGTATTTTTATCTGGGCGGCTCTTTCTTTTTTGTGTCAGCGCAAAGTTATATCACGCTGACTCTAATGACGATACTTACCCATCTTTCCTTTCAGCTTCTTTACGAGGCTGTCGTAAATTGCTAGATCCGTGTCGCAAATTCACAGTCCGAATGCAACCGGACTGACAACTTCAATGCTCTTTTCAAACCCCTTTCATAGTTTGAATGCGTCCTTGTTCCGCATTGACCCGCTGCTGTTCTTATCGCGAAACACCCGCTTCCTGAAGGGTGCCGTTGCCGACGATGTGGGTGTGAATGCAACAAGCGCGCCCAAACCGGTAACTGAATGTCATTTTTTCGTGAAAAACCTTGCTGCACTGTAAAAAGCGCATAAGCACGGGCTTCTTACGCCGTTTGGTTTGCTCTTGACGGCCATGCATTCCCTTGCTCCTGTGGTGCATGAATCCTGTACCTGAGAGAAACGTTACCGATTCACCCTCATGAGTGGGTACTTGGCGGATCTATTTGATGCACGGGTGGGTCATTTTGGTGCATCCCGGTGAGGCCCGAGTTAGCGTAGCTCAATTATTCGCCTGCCTCGAAAAAGGGCAGGTTTTTTATCGGGATGCGCGCTGGCTTCTGCATTCGAAGTGAAGCCGCAAGCGTTCGAAGGTATGCTGGGCCCCAGAATCTGACCTGCCGAACGGAGTGCCCGCGGTGTTCGCCTTAGATCAACGCCTGCAACAAGACACACTGGCCATCGGGGACTTCCCGTTGTGCCGCCTGCTGCTGTCCAATGACTCGAATTACCCCTGGTACATTCTGGTGCCGCGTATCAACGGTATCAGCGAAGTGTTTCAACTGGGTGTCGCAGATCAACAGAAGCTGTGGGAAGAAACCACGGCCCTGGCGCAATTGCTCAACGAAGGCTTAGTGGCCGATAAGATGAACATCGGCGCGCTGGGGAATGTTGTCAGTCAGTTGCATGTGCATGTGATCGTGCGCAAACGCGACGACATTGCCTGGCCTGCGCCAGTCTGGGGCAAGCACCCGGCGCGGCCGTATACAGAAGAACAAGTGGCTGCCATTCGTGCGCGGTTGCGCGAGCTATTGCCTGCCGACTTCATCTTTACCCAGGACTGAACCATGGATCTGCAAGACCGCGTGACCGACCTGGAAAGCCGCCTGGCCTTTCAGGACGACACCATCGAAACCCTCAACGATATTCTGGTCACCCAGCAGCGGGCGGTCGAACGCCTGCAACTGCAGATGACTGCGCTGCTCAAGCGCCAGGAAGAAATGGGCAGCCAGTTCGAGTCGTCCGAAGAAGAAGCGCCGCCGCCTCACTATTAATAGCCGCGCCATAAAAAAACCGCGATCCAGCCTACGCCGGATCGCGGTTTTTTTTACTGCTTAGCCTGGAATCAGCGACGCGGCAAGGCGGCGATCACGTCTTCGGCTTGCAGGCCTTTGTCGCGGTTCATGACGGAGAATTCCACACGCTGGCCTTCGACCAGAACGCGATGGCCTTCGCCACGGATGGCCCGGAAGTGGACGAAGATATCGTCGCCCGAATCGCGGGAAATAAAGCCGAAGCCTTTGGACGTGTTGAACCACTTGACGGTCCCGGTATCCCGATTGGTCATGTCGTAGTTTTGCGACGCGGCCGTAGGGGACGAACGGTAGAAGCTGATGGCCAGGTGAAGAACGATGGCGACCAGCGCAATCACCAGGCTGAGCAGGATGGCCGGGTGGCCACCGACTTCAGGCATGGGTGCCAGGAGGGTGAGGGTTTGTACGACAACAGTCAGCACCAGCAGCGCGCTGACCAGGTTTTGCAGTTGATGACGCGTGCCTTTGTTCCAGTAAGGAATCACTGGCGCCAGCGTCAGGTTGAGAAGGCCGAACAAGGCCAGGTACAGAGCGTCATGTTGTTGCAGGTAAGGCAGGCTTTCAGGCTGCAGGCTCGGGATAAAGGACAGCAGCAAAGCTGCAACGCCCGTTAGCAGGTGGACGATTTTCAACATTTTGATTAACTCACGTTAAGACGGATCACAAGGAAGAGCTGACTGGCACGGTTCGCTTCTGAACAATGGGAGGCGTTGAGCACGTGCGCGGGTATCAGCCTATGCGCTGGACGAAGAAAATAACGACAGCGACACGCTGCCTATTTAACAGCAAAGGCTGTGCCTACTCAAATCAAGCATTTCCGGGGGGTTGCGAGGGGAGGGGCATTTCTGCGTCAAACGCTTGTCCTAGACAGTTGCAGGTGTTTTGCCTGCTGTCGGGAAACTTCCTACAGCGCCCAAAGCCCTCACCGTCGCGGGCCAGCGAGGCCTAGCAGGGCGATTTGCCGCGCGTGCCTCGGCGTGTTGAGCTGCACACGCTGGTTACTCTTGCTAGAGTGGTCCGGCACCTGGTCAATGAATGCTGTTCAATTGAAGGGGATAAACATGGCAATCGATATCGGTATCAGTGAAGAAGATCGCAAATCCATCGTCGATGGGCTTTCGCGTCTGCTTTCCGATACCTATGTACTGTACCTGAAGACCCACAACTTCCACTGGAACGTCACGGGCCCCATGTTTCGCACGCTGCACTTGATGTTCGAAGAGCAGTACAACGAGCTGGCGCTGGCGGTTGACCTGATTGCCGAGCGAATTCGTGCCTTGGGCTTCCCGGCGCCGGGGGCCTATTCGATCTATGCGCGACTGTCTTCGATCAAGGAAGAAGAGGGCGTGCCCAGCGCTGAAGAGATGATCAAGCAGTTGGTGGCGGGGCAGGAGGCGGTTACGCGCACCGCGCGCGGCATTTTCCCACTGCTCGACAAGGTCAGCGATGAACCGACGGCCGACCTGCTGACCCAGCGTATGCAAGTTCACGAAAAAACTGCGTGGATGCTGCGTTCCCTGCTCGAAAGCAAGTAGACGTCGACCCCGGGTGGCGCCGTCCTGGCGCCGCTCGCTTGTTTCTCCGTGTTTCCTGGCGTTGTCCTACGACTATCAACTCCCCGTCTTCTGGCTGCCCCCGTCTTCCTGCTGTTTGATAGGTCCACCGTCCAATGGGAGAAACCCATGGACCGCTGTTTGGCAATGGAGTGTCAGGTGTATGTCACGTGGAGTGGGTAGTAGAGTGATGGAGACCTGTGGTTTTCAAAAGATAAACGTCGATCCCTTTGTCAAAGGGTTCGATATGGGGCTGGCGCGGCCGCTGTCCCGATCGGTAAGGCTCAATGGGTTTTCGACTTGCTTGCGGCTGGAACAGATCTACTGGAATATCCTCACGGAAATAGCCAGGCTCAATGCCTGTTCAGTCAGTGCATTGTTGTCTTATGTCGATCGGGAAGTGCATTTGCGCTATGGCGGCGTGAAGAACTTCAGCGGGCTGGTCCGGGTAGTTTGCGTGGTTCACGTATTGAAAGGCCGTGCTTGCCTCTCAAACCCTGAGTAGTCCGGTGGTTCCGGGGCCGGCCCAACGTGCAGGCGGGCCGGGCCTCGGGCAGAAAGCCGGCTGCGCTGCCTCGATTTACCAGATATAATCCCGCGCTTTGCTGCTGCCAGCGCTTTCTGCGCGGTGCCCTCTGTTCGGAGGCAGGCGCGGCACAGTAACGATCTGATCGCCGAGACATCTCCATGCCCATGTACGACTATCAATGTGCTTCCTGTGGTCATCAGTTGGAAGCCATCCAGAAGATCAGTGACGCGCCGCTGGTCGATTGCCCAGCCTGCCAGGCGCCGCAGCTTAAAAAGATGTTGTCCATGCCGGGCTTCCGCCTGAGCGGCAGCGGCTGGTACGAGACCGACTTCAAGACCGGCTCGAAGAAGAATCTGGCGGGCGGCGACAAAGCAGACTGAGTTGAACTCTACGCGCAGGCTCCTGCATTATCCGTCCCCTGACTTATGTGCGGTGACTGAGGCCAAGCCTGCCACCGAATTTCGAATTACGAGAAGTGAAACCACTACCATGATGCGCAGCCATTATTGCGGCCAACTGAACGAGACCCTGGAAGGTCAGGAAATCACCCTTTGCGGATGGGTTCACCGTCGCCGCGACCACGGCGGGGTGATCTTCCTCGATATCCGTGATCGTGATGGTCTGGCCCAGGTGGTGTTCGACCCGGACCGCGCCGAGAGCTTCGCCGCGGCCGACCGCGTGCGCAGCGAATACGTGGTGAAGATCACCGGCAAGGTACGCCTGCGTCCGGCCGGTGCGGTGAACCCGAACATGGCTTCTGGCGCGATCGAAGTGCTGGGCTACGAACTGGAAGTGCTGAACGAGTCGGAAACTCCGCCGTTCCCACTGAACGAATACTCCGATGTTGGCGAAGAAACCCGCCTGCGCTATCGCTTCCTGGACCTGCGCCGCCCGGAAATGGCCGAGAAGCTGCGTCTGCGTTCGCGCATGACCACCAGCATCCGCCGCTTCCTCGATGAAAACGGCTTCCTCGACGTCGAAACCCCGATCCTCACCCGTGCCACTCCGGAAGGCGCGCGTGACTATCTGGTGCCGAGCCGTACCCACGCCGGCAGCTTCTTTGCCCTGCCGCAATCGCCGCAGTTGTTCAAGCAACTGCTGATGGTGGCCGGCTTCGACCGTTACTACCAGATCGCCAAGTGCTTCCGTGACGAAGACCTGCGTGCTGATCGCCAGCCTGAATTCACCCAGATCGACATCGAGACCAGCTTCCTCGATGAAAAAGAGATCATGGGCATCACCGAACAAATGATCCGCAATCTGTTCAAGGAAGTGCTGGACCTGGAATTCGGCGAATTCCCGCACATGACCTTCGAAGAAGCCATGCGCCGCTACGGTTCCGACAAGCCAGACCTGCGTAACCCGCTGGAACTGGTGGACGTGGCCGACCAGCTCAAGGATGTCGACTTCAAGGTGTTCAGCGGCCCGGCCAACGACCCGAAATGCCGCATCGCCGCCCTGCGCGTGCCTGGCGGCGCGAGCATGCCGCGCAAGCAGATCGACGACTACACCAAGTTCGTCGGCATCTACGGTGCCAAGGGCCTGGCGTACATCAAGGTCAACGAACGCGCCAAGGGCGTTGAAGGCCTGCAGTCGCCGATCGTGAAAAACATCCCGGAAGCCAACCTCAATGTGATCCTGGATCGCGTGGGCGCGGTCGACGGTGACATCGTGTTCTTCGGCGCCGACAAGGCCAAGATCGTCAGCGAAGCCTTGGGCGCGCTGCGGATCAAGCTGGGCCACGACCTGGATCTGCTGACCTGCAAGTGGGCGCCGATGTGGGTCGTCGACTTCCCGATGTTCGAAGAGAGCGACGACGGCAGCTTCAGCGCCTTGCACCACCCGTTCACCGCGCCGAAGTGCTCGCCTGAAGAGCTCGAAGCCAACCCTGCGGGCGCTCTGTCCCGGGCCTACGACATGGTCTTGAACGGCACCGAGCTGGGTGGCGGTTCGATCCGTATCCACCGCAAGGAAATGCAGCAAGCGGTATTCCGTCTGCTGGGCATCAACGAAGCGGAACAGGAAGAGAAATTCGGCTTCCTGCTCGACGCCCTGAAATACGGCGCACCGCCCCACGGCGGCCTGGCCTTCGGCCTGGACCGTCTGGTGATGCTGATGACCGGCGCCCAGTCGATCCGTGAAGTGATTGCCTTCCCGAAAACCCAGAGCGCTGCGGACGTCATGACCCAGGCCCCGGGTGTCGTGGATGCCAAGGCACTGCGCGAGCTGCATATCCGCCTGCGCGAGGCGCCGAAGGCTGAGTAAGGCCGCTGCGTGAAAGCGCGATAGGGTTTTACGCAGTCAAAAAGGCGCATCTTCGGATGCGCCTTTGCGTTACAAGGGTTGTATCCCGCCGGGTGCGGGGTTGATAAGGTTTTTAGAGAATTTCGGAGTTGTGTTATGGCTGGCCATTCCAAGTGGGCGAACATCAAGCACCGCAAAGAGCGTCAGGATGCCAAGAAAGGCAAGATTTTCACCAAGTGGATTCGCGAGCTGACCGTCGCCGCCCGCCAAGGCGGCGGTGATCCGGGCTCCAACCCGCGTCTGCGCCTGGCGCTGGACAAAGCCCTCGGCGCGAACATGAGTCGCGACATCATCGACCGCGCCGTGGCCCGTGGTGCCGGTGCGGCCGATACCGACGACATGGTCGAGCTGACCTACGAAGGCTACGGCCCGGGCGGCGTGGCGGTGATGGTCGAGTGCATGACCGATAACCGCAACCGTACCGCCGCGGCCGTGCGCCATGCGTTCAGCAAGTGCGGTGGCAATCTCGGCACGGATGGCTCGGTGGCCTACCTGTTCGAGCGCAAGGGCCAGATTTCCTTCGCGCCGGGTGTGGATGAAGACGCGTTGATGGAAGCCGCGATGGAGGCGGATGCCGACGACGTGGTGACCAACGAGGACGCTTCCATCGACGTGTTCACCTCGTTCGCCGGGTTCTATGCGGTGCGTAACGCGCTGGAAACCGCCGGTTTCAAAGGCACCGACGCGGAAATCGTGATGCTGCCGACCACCAGCGCCGAACTGGACCTGGACGGCGCGCAGAAAGTGCTGAAGATGCTGGATATGCTTGAGGACCTGGATGACGTGCAGAACGTCTACTCGAACGCTGACATTCCAGAATCGGTAGCCGAGCAGCTAGGCTGAAGGGCGATGTGGATCAACATGTGAGAGGGGGCTTGCTCCCGATGGCGGTGTGTCAGTCATTTATAAATCGACTGAATCACCGCCATCGGGAGCAAGCCCCCTCCCACATTGGATCTTCCCTGTATCAAAAACTGTGTTTACCCGACCTGCAGGCGTTATGACTTTAATCCTAGGTATCGACCCCGGTTCGCGCATCACCGGCTTTGGCGTGGTGCAACACACCCCGCGCGGCTGCGTGTATGTCGCCTCGGGCTGCATCCGCACTGGCGCGGGCGAGTTGGCCGAGCGCCTGCAGATCGTCTATCGCGGTGTGCGTGAAGTGATCCAGACCTACAAACCGGTGACGATGGGGATCGAAAAGGTGTTCATGGCGAAAAACGCCGACTCGGCCCTCAAGCTTGGCCAGGCCCGTGGCGCCGCGATCGTAGCCGGTGCCGAAGAGGCCATGGAAATCGCCGAGTACACCGCCACCCAGGTCAAGCAGGCCGTGGTCGGCACCGGTGCAGCCAATAAAGAACAGGTGCAGATGATGGTCATGCACATGCTCAAGCTCACCTCCAAGCCGCAGATCGACGCCTCCGACGCCCTGGCCATCGCCATTTGCCACGCGCACACCCGTTCCAGCCTGCTGCCTCACGGCCTGGGTGCGGCGCGCAGTCGTGGCGGGCGGCTGCGTCTCTGATAGCATCGGCGCAATCGTTATTTCCGGTCAGGCCTCGATCTGACCCCAAGCCTTAAGGATCTGAACCGTGATTGGACGCTTGCGCGGCACCCTGGCTGAGAAACAGCCGCCGCACCTGATTCTGGATGTCAACGGGCTGGGGTATGAGCTGGAAGTGCCCATGACCACCCTGTACCGCCTTCCGTCGGTTGGCGAGCCACTGACCCTGCATACTCACCTTGTGGTGAGAGAAGATGCGCAACTGCTCTATGGTTTCATTGGCAAGCGTGACCGTGACTTCTTCCGCGAGCTGATTCGCCTCAATGGCGTAGGGCCTAAACTGGCCCTGGCGCTGATGTCGAGTCTGGAAGTGGATGAACTGGTGCGTGCCGTTTCGGCCCAGGACACCTCGGCGCTGACCAAGGTGCCGGGGGTCGGCAAGAAAACCGCCGAACGCCTGCTGGTGGAGCTCAAGGACCGCTTCAAGGCCTGGGAAGTCGCCCCGAGCATGTTCGCGCTGGTGCCGAACCAGCCGGATCTGCCGGCGGGCCAGGTGGCGAGTGCCGAAAGCGATGCGGTCAGCGCGCTGATCTCCCTGGGCTACAAGCCGCAGGAAGCCAGCAAAGCGGTGTCGGCCATCAAGGACAAGAACCTGAGCAGCGAAGACATGATCCGCCGAGCCCTGAAGGGAATGATTTAAGTGATTGAAGCTGATCGTCTGATCGCGGCCACGGGCCCCCGTGACCGTGAAGAAATCCAGGATCGCGCCATCCGCCCCCTGAGCCTGGCCGACTACATCGGCCAGCCCACCGTGCGCGAGCAAATGGAGTTGTTCATCCAGGCCGCGCGTGGGCGCAGTGAATCCCTGGATCACACCTTGATCTTCGGCCCGCCGGGGTTGGGTAAAACCACCCTGGCCAACATCATCGCCCAGGAAATGGGGGTGTCGATCAAGTCCACCTCCGGGCCGGTGCTGGAGCGCCCGGGCGATCTGGCGGCGTTGTTGACCAACCTCGAACCGCACGACGTGCTGTTTATCGACGAAATCCACCGGCTGTCGCCCATCGTCGAGGAAGTGTTGTACCCGGCGATGGAGGACTTCCAGCTCGACATCATGATCGGTGAAGGCCCAGCGGCCCGCTCGATCAAGCTCGACCTGCCGCCGTTCACCCTGGTGGGCGCAACCACACGTGCGGGCATGCTGACCAACCCGTTGCGAGACCGTTTCGGTATTGTTCAGCGTCTAGAGTTCTATAGCACCGCAGACCTGGCGACCATCGTCAGCCGTTCGGCCGGCATTCTCGGCCTGCCCCTGGACCCCGAAGGCGCGTTTGAAATCGCCCGTCGGGCGCGGGGCACGCCACGGATCGCCAACCGCTTGCTGCGGCGCGTGCGTGATTTTGCCGAAGTGCGGGCCAAGGGGCATATCACCAAGCCTGTGGCCGACCTGGCGTTGAACTTGCTGGACGTGGATGAGCGCGGCTTCGATCACCAGGATCGACGGCTACTCTTGACCATGATCGAGAAGTTCGACGGTGGACCGGTGGGCGTGGACAGCCTGGCGGCCGCCATCAGTGAAGAGCGCCATACCATTGAGGACGTGCTGGAGCCGTACCTGATCCAGCAGGGCTACATCATGCGCACGCCGCGGGGCAGGGTGGTTACCCGGCATGCCTATTTGCACTTTGGGCTAAACATTCCGTCACGATTGGGCGAGATGCCCGTGGTAGACGAATTCCTCGATGCGGTGGACGATTAAAAAGGCTTTGTTCGTCGATTTATTCGAGGTTTGTGCTGTCCTAGTGGCTGGCGTCGTCATTCAGTCAGTGAAAATGTTTCAGCGAATGAAAAAACAGTTGCCTGAGCGGATTGGCAACCTGAGGAGTAAGCACTAGAGTATGCGCGCGCAAAACGGGGATCAGTCGTTCGCACATCGCTGTCGCGTTTATTACGAGGACACCGATGCGGGCGGCATCGTGTATTACGTCAATTACCTCAAGTTCATGGAGCGGGCTCGAACCGAGCGGCTACGGGAGCTGGGCTTTGCCCAATCCCAGCTGGCAGGAGAGGACCTGTTGTTTGTCGTGCATTCCAGCGAGGCGCGTTATTTCGCACCCGCGCGATTGGACGATGAGCTGCTGGTCAGCGCTGAAGTAATCGAATTGAACCGGGCCAGCCTGCGCTTTAAACAGCAGGTCAGGCGGGCTACGGATGCAACGCTGCTCTGTGAGGGGCAGTTTCTGGTGGCGTGTGTGCGCACCAATAGTTTGAAACCTCGGGCCATTCCCGAAACTCTACGTGCGGCCTTTGCTGCCGTGAGCGGCGCGGGTAAACAATCAAAGCAGGAGATTTAGCGTGGAACCTACCGTCGTCGACCATTCCTCCATGTGGAGCCTGGTCAGTAATGCCAGTGTCGTGGTTCAACTGGTGATGCTGATCCTGTTAGCCGCATCGGTTACATCCTGGGTCATGATTTTTCAGCGCAGCAACCTGCTGCGTGCCGGTCGACGAGCCCTGGAGAGCTTCGAAGAGCGCTTCTGGTCGGGTATCGACCTGTCCAAACTGTATCGCCAGGCGGGCAGCAACCCTGACCCGGATTCGGGCGTCGAGCAGATCTTCCGTGCCGGCTTCAAGGAATTCTCGCGCCTGCGCCAGCAGCCGGGCGTCGACCCGGAAGCGGTCATGGAAGGCGTGGCCCGTGCCATGCGTGTGGCCATCTCCCGCGAAGAAGAGAAGCTGGAGCAGAGCCTGCCGTTCCTCGCCACCGTGGGTTCCGTCAGCCCGTACATCGGCCTGTTCGGTACCGTGTGGGGGATCATGAACTCCTTCCGCGGCCTGGCCCAGGCCCAGCAAGCGACCCTGGCCACCGTGGCTCCGGGTATCGCCGAAGCCCTGGTCGCCACCGCGATCGGCCTGTTCGCTGCGATCCCGGCGGTAATCGCCTACAACCGCTTCGCCGCGCGCGGTGAAACCTTGATCAGCCGTTACTACACCTTCGCCGACGAATTCCAGGCGATCCTGCACCGTAAAGTGCACACCAGCGAAGAATAAGCAGGTAATTCCCAATGGCTTTAATCGCTCGAGCTCGCAAAAAGCGCAAGCCGGTCGCCGAGATGAACGTAGTGCCTTACATCGACGTGATGCTGGTGCTGCTGGTGATCTTCATGGTGACCGCGCCGATGCTCAATCAGGGCGTGAAGGTTGATCTGCCCAAGGTTTCCAGCGAAGCCTTGCCGCAGGACAACAACACTCAGGTCCTGACCATTTCGATCAAGGCTGACAAGACCTATTACTGGAACCTTGGCAGCGAAGTCGACACCCAGAAACAGCAGGACAAGGCCATGACCTTGCCGCAGATGACCGATGCCGTGACCAAGATCATCCGGTCCGGCAACGAGGGCGGCAAGCACACCCAGGTGTTCATTCGCGGCGATAAAGTCGTCGACTATGGCTCCGTCATGGGCGCCATGGGCGGGCTGCAGAAGGCCGGCGTCGGTAACGTTGGCTTGATTACCGAGGCGCCCTGATGCACCAACAGCGAGAGCCGTCCGCCTCGGAAAGCTTCTTCTGGCCTAGCGTCTGGGCAATTGCCCTGCACGTCCTGGTGTTTGGCATGCTGTTCGTCAGCTTTGCCATGACCCCGGACCTGCCGCCAGCCAAGCCGATCGTGCAGGCGACCCTGTATCAGCTGAAATCGAAAAGTCAGGCCACCACCCAGACCAATCAGAAGATTGCGGGTGAGGCCCAGAAGTCGGCTGCGCGCCAGACTGAAGTCGAGCAGATGGAACAGAAGAAGGTCGAGCAGGAAGCGGTGAAGGCTGCTGCGGAACAAAAGAAAGAAGAGGCGGCTCAAAAGACCGAGGAATCGAAAAAGGCTGACGAAGCGAAGAAGGCTGACGAGGCGAAAAAGGCTGATGAAGCCAAAAAGTCCGAGAAGGCTGCCGAAGCTAAAAAAGCTGAAGAGAAACAATTGGCTGATATAGCCAAGAAGAAATCTGAAGAAGAAGCCAAAAAAGCTGCCGAAGAAGAGGCCAAGAAAAAGGCCGCTGAAGAAGCCAAGAAAAAGATAGTCGAAGACGCGAAGAAGAAAGCCGCCGAAGACGCCAAGAAAAAAACTGAAGCAGACGAGGCGAAGAAGAAAGTCGCCGACGACGCGAAGAAGAAAGCTGCCGCCGACGCCAGCAAGAAAAAGGCCCAGGAAGCAGCGCGTAAATCCGCCGAAGAGAAAAAGGCCCAGGCCTTGGCAGATTTGCTCTCCGACACGCCGCAGCGTCAGCAAGCCTTGGCCGATGAGCGTGGCGATGAAGTCGCGGGCAGTTTCGATGACCTGATTCGGGCACGGGCAGCAGAAGGTTGGACACGTCCACCTTCGGCACGCAAAGGCATGACAGTAGTGCTGCAGATCGGCATGTTGCCGGACGGTACGGTGACTTCGGTCAGCGTGGCCAAGTCCAGTGGTGACGGTTCGTTCGACAGTTCGGCGGTCGCGGCGGTCAAGAATATTGGCCGGTTGACCGAGATGCAGGGAATGAAACCAAGCGACTTCGCTCCCTATCGTTCATTCAAGATGACATTCACACCTGAGGATTTAGCCTTGTGAGAAACCTTCTTCGAGGAATGCTTGTCGTTATTTGCTGCATGGCAGGGATAGCGGCGGCGGATGAAAAGAACATCCTGGTCACTAGCGGTAGCGATCGGGCCACCCCGATCGCCGTTGTGCCGTTCGGTTGGCAGGGCGGCAGCGTGCTGCCGGACGACATGGCCCAGATCGTCAGCGACGACCTGCGCAACTCCGGTTATTACGCGCCGATTCCGAAAGGCAACATGATCAGCCAGCCGACCCAGGCCAGCGAAGTCATCTTCCGTGACTGGAAAGCCGTAGGCGCCCAGTACCTGATGGTCGGCAGCATCGTGCCCGCCGGCGGTCGCCTGCAGATCCAGTACACCTTGTTCAACGTGGCGACCGAGCAGCAGGTCTTGACCGGCAGTGTATCGGGCACCGCCGAGCAATTGCGGGACATGGCCCACTACATCTCGGATCAGTCGTTTGAAAAACTCACCGGTATCAAGGGTGCTTTCTCGACGCGTCTGCTCTATGTAACGGCTGAGCGTTTCTCCGTAGATAACACGCGCTACACGCTGCAGCGTTCCGACTATGATGGCGCGCGGGCCGTGACCTTGCTGCAATCGCGTGAGCCAATCCTGTCGCCGCGCTTCGCGCCGGACGGTAAGCGCATTGCCTACGTGTCCTTTGAACAGAGGCGTCCGCGCATCTTCGTCCAGCACATCGATACTGGCCGTCGTGAGCAGATCACCAACTTCGAAGGCCTCAACGGTGCGCCAGCCTGGTCACCGGATGGTTCTCGCCTGGCATTCGTGCTGTCCAAAGACGGCAACCCGGATATCTACGTGATGAACATGGCTTCGCGCCAGATCAGCCGCGTAACCAGCGGTCCTGGTATCAACACCGAACCGTTCTGGGGTAAAGATGGTTCGACCATCTATTTCACCTCCGACCGTGGCGGCAAGCCTCAAATTTATAAAACGAGCGTGGGTGGCGGTGGCGCGGAACGCGTGACCTTTATTGGTAACTACAACGCCAACCCTAAGCTTTCGGCTGATGAAAAGACGTTGGTGATGATTCACCGTCAGGATGGTTTCACTAATTTCCGGGTTGCGGCCCAGGATTTGCAGCGCGGAACCGTAAAAATCCTTACAGATACCAACCTTGATGAGTCAGCCACTGTTGCGCCCAACGGCACCATGGTAATCTACGCCACCCGCCAGCAGGGCCGGGGAGTCTTGATGCTCGTGTCCATTAATGGACGCGTAAGGCTCCCGCTTCCTACCGCACAAGGCGAAGTCAGAGAACCATCCTGGTCCCCTTACCTGAACTGACGCGGCGCTACATGATTTGCTTAACACACTGGGGTTCATTAGGAGTTTCACGATGGAAATGCTGAAGTTTGGTAAGTTTGCTGCTCTGGCTCTGGCTCTGTCCGTAGCCGTTGGTTGCTCGTCTAAAGGCGGCGACAATGCCGGTGAAGGCGCAGCTGTTGATCCAAACGCTGGTTACGGCGCTAACACTGGTGCAGTTGACGGCTCCCTGAGCGAAGAAGCTGCTCTGCGCGCAATCACCACTTTCTACTTCGAATACGACAGTTCGGACCTGAAACCAGAAGCCATGCGCGCTCTGGACGTTCACGCGAAGGACCTGAAAGCTAACGGCGCTCGCGTTGTTCTGGAAGGTAACACCGACGAACGTGGTACTCGCGAGTACAACATGGCACTGGGCGAGCGTCGTGCGAAAGCCGTTCAGCGCTACCTGGTACTGCAAGGTGTTGCTCCAGGCCAACTGGAACTGGTTTCCTACGGTAAAGAGCGTCCAGTTGCTACTGGCCACGACGAGCAGTCCTGGGCTCAAAACCGTCGCGTCGAACTGCGTAAGTAATTCGTCATGCGAACGTGCCGTCGTGCTCTAACTGTATTGGCTCTCAGCCTCGCACCGCTTGCGGTGTGGGCTGCGGTTCCTGTGGAAGATAGCAACTCAGGCTATAACAATAGCGGGAGCAGTTATCCGCCAGCGGGTTATGGCACGAACGGCGCCTATGCTGGGGGGGCGGCTACGTCCGCTCCCTCGGCACAGGGCGAACTGTTCAACCAGCTGCAACGCATGCAGGATCAATTGTCGCAGCAACAAGGCACCATTGAAGTTCTGCAGAATCAAGTGAACCAGCTGAAGCAAGAAGGCCTGGAGCGATACCAGGATCTTGATCGACGTATAGGAGCCGGCGTTACACCTGCCGCTACTCCTGATAATTCTTCTGCCGGTGGCGCGCCAAGTGCCGCCACCGGTGGAGCAGCAGCAGGGGGCGCCGCCGCGGCCCCTGCTGCCAGCAGTGAACCGGGTGATCCGGCGAAGGAAAAACTGTACTACGACGCAGCCTTCGACCTGATCAAAGCCAAGGATTTCGACAAGGCCAGCAAAGCCTTTACCGCATTCCTTGGTCGCTACCCAAACAGTCAGTACGCGGGCAACGCCCAGTACTGGCTGGGTGAGGTAAACCTGGCAAAGGGTGATCTGCAGGGGGCGGGCCAGGCATTTGCCAAGGTCAGCCAGCTTTACCCCAAGCACGCCAAGGTGCCGGATTCGCTGTACAAACTTGCTGACGTAGAACGCCGCCTGGGTCACACCGACAAGGTCAAAGGCATTCTGCAGCAGGTCGTTGCCCAGTATCCGGGGACTTCCGCTGCACAGTTGGCTCAACGCGACCTGCAGCGCCTATAAGCGATGCAGTCCGTTTAGAAGAAACCCGCGCCTGGCGCGGGTTTTTTCGTTAGAATCCGCTCCCTTTTATGAAACACGCTTCCTGGGGTTGACGCGTTGGCGTAATTCCTTGAAGTGCCTGACGGAGGCGGACAGCCTGTTTAGCTGTTACGCCCGTGGCGACTATGCAAGACACATTACGCATCACCGAAGTTTTTTACTCGTTACAGGGTGAAACGCGAACGGCCGGCCTGCCCACAGTATTTGTGCGCCTGACTGGTTGCCCCCTGCGTTGCCAGTACTGTGACAGCGCCTACGCCTTCAGTGGCGGCACGGTGCGCACCCTTGAAGACATCCTGGAGCAGGTTGCCGGTTACCGGCCACGCTACGTCTGCGTGACAGGCGGCGAGCCGTTGGCGCAACCCAACGCCATCCCCTTGCTCAAGCAGCTATGTGACGCCGGTTACGAGGTGTCCCTGGAAACCAGCGGCGCTCTGGATATTTCCGCTGTGGACCCGCGTGTAAGCCGGGTGGTCGACCTCAAGACCCCGGGCTCCAAAGAGGCGCATCGCAACCTCTACGAGAACCTGAACCTGCTGACAGCCAACGATCAGGTCAAGTTCGTGATCTGTTCGCGCGACGATTACGACTGGGCGAGCACCAAGCTGATCCAGTATGGTTTGGACCGCCGCGCGGGCGAGGTGCTGTTCTCGCCAAGCCATCACGACCTCAACGCACGCGACCTGGCCGACTGGGTGGTGGCTGATAACCTGCCGGTCCGTCTGCAACTGCAGCTGCATAAATACCTTTGGAACGACGAGCCGGGACGCTGAAATGACCGAACAACCGATTGATCAAAAACGCGCAGTGATCCTGCTGTCCGGTGGCCTCGACTCCGCCACGGTGGTGGCCATGGCGCAGGCTGAAGGCTACACCTGCTACACCATGAGTTTTGACTACGGCCAGCGCCATCGCGCCGAGCTGAACGCCGCTGCCCGCATCGCCCGCGAAATGGGGGTTGCCGAGCACAAGGTCATTGGTCTGAACCTAAACGGCATCGGCGGCTCGGCCCTCACCGACAGCAGCATCGACGTGCCGGAAGCGCCCAGCGAAGGCATCCCGATCACCTATGTACCGGCGCGCAACACCGTATTCCTGTCCCTGGCCCTCGGCTGGGCAGAAGTGCTGAATGCCCGCGATATCTTTATCGGCGTTAACGCAGTGGATTATTCCGGTTACCCGGACTGCCGCCCAGAGTTCGTCGAGTCGTTCGAGCGCATGGCCAACCTGGCGACGAAGGCCGGCGTAGAGGGGCAGGGCTTCCGTATCCTGGCGCCGCTGCAGAACCTCAGCAAAGCCGATATCGTGAAGGCTGGCGTAGGACTTGGCGTCGATTACTCGCTGACTGTTTCCTGCTATCAAGCAGACGCTGACGGCCGCGCTTGTGGGAAATGCGACAGCTGCCGACTGCGCGCAGATGGCTTCCAAACGGCCGGAATTACGGACCCGACGCGTTATTTCTGATTTATTTCAAATAAGGTGTTGAATAATCCTTAGAAATCAGTATTATACGCGCCACAACACAGCGGGTCGTTAGCTCAGTTGGTAGAGCAGTTGGCTTTTAACCAATTGGTCGTAGGTTCGAATCCCACACGACCCACCATTTTTGGCGGTTTAGAAAATCCGGAAGGCCCACGCAAGTGAGGATTTCCGGGTTTTTTTTTGCCTTGTGAAAAAGTCGACGTGCCATGTCCCACCGCACGCAATCCGCCTTCCGATGCTGAAACGCGGCTCCGCTTATGCGTGCGTGCTGACGCGGAGGTCGCTTCGACCTATTCCCCGCCCAGCGAGCCGCCCAGCCGGCCCTTGATGACCTTTTGCAGGAGTAAGGCCAACGTCTCAGTGGCGTAGGGCTTTTGCAGCAGCACAAAGCGCTTGGTTTCTTCCTGGGCGATGCGCGCGTATTCGTCGTTGTAGCCTGTAGTGAGCACCACGGGCAGCCACGGGTAGAGTGCTTCGATTGCGTCGAGCAGTTCCAGGCCGCTCATACCCGGCATGGAGATGTCGGAGAACACCACCTGGAAACTTTCCGGGTTAGGGGCCAGGGCTTCCAGCGCGCTCTTGGCGTTCGGCACCCACAACACGTGAAAGCCCATCTGCTCCAGTGTTTGCGAGGTGTAGAGGCCAACGTCGGCGTTGTCCTCGACCATCAGCACGCACAAGTTCGAGACAATCGGTGCGCTAGGGTTGTCCTGGGAGGTCGGCATCGTGCTGGCCTCGACCTTGGGCAGGTACAACATAAACTGGCTGCCCTTGCCGCATTCGCTCTGCACCAGAATTTCCCCGCCCGACTGTTTGGCAAAGCCAAACACTTGCGACAAGCCCAACCCGGTGCCTTGGCCGATGCCTTTGGTGGTGTAGAAGGGCTCGAAGATGGCATCGAGTTTTTCCGGCGCAATACCTGTGCCGGTGTCGCTCAGCGTGATGGTCACGTAGTCGGCGACCAGCCCCGGGTGGGCACGTACCGACGGTAGCCAGGCGGCTGTCGCGACCTGGATGGTCAAGTGGCCATTGCCGGACATGGCATCCCGCGCATTGACCACCATGTTCACCAACGCGGTATCGAACTGGCTTTCATCGGCGTTGATAAAGCAGGGTTCATCCGGCACCTCGATGGTGACCTTGATCCGCGAGCCGGTCAGGCTGTCCATCATCTCGCCCACCCGCAACACGCTGTCTCCGACGTTGAACACTTCCGGGCGCAGGGCCTGGCGGCGGGCGAAGGTCAGCAGTTGCGCGGTCAGGCGGGCGGCGCGGTCGACCGTGTTGGCGATGGCTTCCACGTATTTGATGCGCCGCACTTCGCTCAGCGACGGGGTCTTGAGCAAGTCGGCGCAGGATTTGATCACCGTCAGCAGGTTATTGAAATCGTGTGCGACACCGCCAGTGAGTTGGCCAATGGTTTCCAGTTTCTGGGACTGACGCAGGGCGTCTTCCGACAGGCGTAGGGCGTCCTTGGCTTCTTCTTCAGCCTGGATATCACGGCCCACCGCATGGATGTAGTCGCTATCGGGCACGGCGGTCCAGGCGATCATGCGGTAGCTGCCATCCTGGTGGCGGTAACGGTTCTTGAAGTTCGGGAAGTTCTTGCCGTCTCCCAGGCGGCTGACTGCCGATGAGGAGTCGGCCAGGTCGTCCGGGTGTACCAGGGCCAGCAACTGGCTGCCCACCAAGTCGTGTTCGGTGTGACCGAGCATGCGAGTCCAGGCTGGGTTGACGGCGGAAATCACGCCGTCGAGTTGGGCCACCAGCATCAAGTCCGGAGACAGCCGCCAGATGCGGTCACGGTCGCGGGTGCGTTCTATCACCCGTTGTTCCAGGGATTCGTTGAGCTTGCGCAACGCCTCTTCGGCTTCACGTAGGGCCGTGATGTCGCGGGATACGCAGAGGATCTGTTCCGGTCGGCCGTTACTGCCCAGGATCGGGCTGACCTGTACATGCCACCACTTCAGGTTACCGGCCAGGGTCTGGGCCGGGCCGATAAAGCTGGCACTCTCGCCGTTTTTGGCGGCCTGTACGGCGGCCTTGGCGTCTAGGTTGCCTTGATCCTGCCAGAAATCGGGCCAGGAGCAGCCACGGATAGTGTTGAAGTCACTGACCTCCATGATTTTTTGGCCGCCTTCGCTCATGAACGTGAGGCGGGCATCGAGATCGAGTACTTTGATGCAATCGTTGATGCTGGCCAGTACGCGCTCGGTGAACGCTTCGTTTTGGCCCAGGCCGGAGGTGGCCAGTTCGCTGGCCTCAGAGCCCATCCCGACGGTGCTATTCATTTGAGTTTGGCCGAGCGGGTTAAATGGCCTTCATCATGTCATTAAGATACCTCCCCCCACCAGCGACTTCCTTACGCACTGCACTGCTTTTGCTGTGGGAAGGCATTCGATAATGCCGGCACGTTCTGTACATATTCCTACGAGCGATCGCGCGGTATGTGTTGCCGTGACTTACAGCTCCTGAGTCTGCGCGATGCGGCAAAAAGGCAGTTTTTTGACGTGGCTCTTTGCCACTTATTTCGGCTTTAATGCTGTCAATCGCGGCTTATCTTGACTAGATTGGAGGCTACTAAGCTTTTAAGACACGGACTGTCATGACTACGCTAACTCCGATCATCGCTAGCAATCCACTCATTGTTCGCGCGGCAGCCACACCGCTCGCCATTTCGGCGAACACTGTCGATGTCTCGCCGGTGCGACCTGCATCGGTGGTCAGCCTCGGTAATCCGGCTGCCGATGTCGTTGATATCTACTCCCGAGACGGGCAGATGCCGGGTCGGGAAAGTGTGCGGGCCTGGGAAAATAGCAGCCAGGACGCAGTCAGCAAGATCATCAATACCAGCTTTAACTCGGCCTCCACGGCCAGTCGCTACAGCGGCTTGGGGGCAGCATTGCTGGCGCAGTTCGCCAAAGGCGGCGGCGCGGGCATTTCACAGTCGGTGCTCAACACCACGGCCGACCGGGCCGGGGACGCCGGTGCGATCAAGGCCGACCAGACCGTGCTGCACAGTAAGGCCGAGAATCAGGTCAGCCTCAGCATCAAGACCGCCAGCGGCAAGACCGTCACCTTCAGCTTGTCGAGCCAGAAAGATGGGCTGGGCGTGCAGGCCACGGTGGAGGGGGGCGATTTAAGTGCTGACGAGCTCAAGGCCGTCGGTCAACTGGGCAGTGCCTTCCAAGCCTCGGTTGATGGGCTGACCGCTGTGCCGCCAAAACTCGACCTAAGCCAATTGACTCAGTTTGATTCAAAGGTGCTGGCGTCCGTAGACCTTAATGCCAAGGTGAAGTCCCAGGGCGGCGATGACCTGACTCTGGCTTTTCACGCCGACAGCCAGAGCCGCACCACACGCATGAGTGGCCCGGCGGGTAGCATTGACCTGGCGGTGGACCTGAAAAACGCGGCGATCCTCGGCGATGCCAAACAGCAGGCCAACGCGCTGAAAACCTACCTCGCCCAGTTCGACCGGGTGGAAAAGCGAGGGAGTGCCAACACTGACTTGATGGCGATGTTCAAAGACGCGTTCAGCGCCATGAACAGTAACTATCCACAAGGCGCTGGCGCCGTGGAAGCCTTGAGCAACAATCCGAGCGACAAAGGCTTGCTGACCGGTCTGGCTGACTTCAAGGCTTCCATCAAGCAGGCCGTAGACAGCTCCAACCCGATGCGCGCTTCAGAGGTCGACAGCTTTTCCTACAATGTGTCGCAGAAAACCCAGGTCAATGGTCGCAGCAGCGCGGATCGCAGCGTCACCCAGAACCAGCAATCGGTGCTTTCGGCGAGCTTCCACAAAGGCCTTGATGGTGGGAAACCGCCGGTGTTTGATGGCAGTCGCGAATCGCAGAATTACCTGTATGTGCAATTGCAGGACAGGGCCAGCAGCACCGCGAGCTTTGCCTACAAAGACGGCCAATTGACCCGTGCTTCCGTCACACAGTCGGCTTCCCAGAATACCCACACGCAGAAGTATGTGATGGCCAACCTGGTAGAAGACACCGTGGTGCCGAAGGAAGGCTCATCCAAGCGTGACTACCTGGCACTGCTCGAACACGCGGGCAGGGAAAGCAAAAAATCCAAGGATGCGCTGGAGCAGTCGACGTTGAAGGATGCATTGGCGAAGATGCATGACTCAGTCCTATTGCAGGATGATCCGGATGTGCTGATGCGCTGATGCGCTGAGGTTAATCGTGGTCAACGCGGGAAGGCCCAGTGATGGGCCTTCCCGCTTTTTTTTGTCCGACAGATGCGCCGCGCCGTGCCAGATTAGGCTTTTGAATCCATTCGATATTCTGTAGCCTTGCGCAGCTTCACCTTAACCCGTGCTTGATGACACATCACTTCGTCCGGCGGCGCCCGAAGGGCTCCAGAGCCGGTGGTACACTCGACTTTCGCGCAACGGCGCCTGCAGGTCTTGCGAACATGACGCAAATTTCCGAACGCCTTCTGGTTCAAGCCCACCTCGATGCCAAGCAGCCCAAGGCCCTCAGCGCCGAGGAAGAGGCCAGCCTGCGTACCGCCATCGCCGCCGAGCTCAAAGCTCAGGACGCGGTGCTGGTCGCCCACTTCTATTGCGACCCGGTGATTCAGGCCCTGGCCGAAGAAACCGGCGGCTGTGTCTCCGATTCCCTCGAAATGGCGCGCTTCGGCGCCGCCCACCCGGCCAAGACCGTACTGGTCGCCGGCGTGCGTTTCATGGGCGAGACTGCCAAAATTCTCACCCCTGAAAAACGCATCCTGATGCCGACCCTGGAAGCCACATGCTCCCTCGACCTGGGCTGCCCGGTGGATGAGTTTTCGGCGTTCTGCGATCAGCACCCTGAGCGCACCGTGGTGGTGTATGCCAACACCTCGGCGGCGGTCAAGGCGCGGGCGGATTGGGTGGTGACCTCCAGTTGTGCACTGGAAATCGTCGAAAGCCTGATGGACAACGGCGAGACCATTATCTGGGGGCCGGACAAACACCTGGGCACTTACATTCAGCGCCAGACCGGTGCCGACATGCTGCTGTGGGACGGTGCCTGCATCGTCCACGAAGAGTTCAAGTCCAAGCAACTGGAAGACATGAAGGCGCTGTACCCGGACGCGGCGATCCTGGTCCACCCGGAATCCCCGACCTCGGTGATCGAACTGGCGGATGCGGTGGGTTCCACCAGCCAACTGATTGCTGCCGCTCAGCGTTTACCGAACAAAACGTTCATCGTCGCCACCGATCGCGGCATTTTCTACAAGATGCAGCAGCTGTGCCCGGACAAGGTCTTTATCGAAGCGCCTACCGCCGGCAATGGCGCGGCGTGCCGCAGTTGCGCGCACTGCCCGTGGATGGCGATGAATACGCTGGAGCGCACGCTGCAGTGCCTGCGTGAGGGCAGTAACGAGATCTTCGTCGAGCCTTCGGTGATCCCGCAGGCTGTACGCCCGCTCAAGCGCATGCTTGATTTCACCCAAGCTGCGCGCCTGAAGCAGGCCGGCAACGCCTGACCCGGTCGAACATGTGGGAGGGGCTTACCCCCTCCCACATTTTGATCCGCACCAGCAGGGCGTTATTTTTTCCGCTTCGGAACCTGCACCAACCGCGTGTCAGAGTAGATGTCATGCCAGCTGCGTTTCTGCTTGTCGAACAGCGACCAGATAAAACCCAGCCCCACGCATAACCACGATGCGATCGACACCACAAAGCGCAACAGCGCCTGCCACAGGCTGATCCGCGAGCCGTCGGCGTTCTGTACGCGCACGCCCCACACCTGCATGCCCAGGGTCTGCCCGGAATGGGTCCAGAACTTGGCGAAGAAACCAAACAGCACGAAGAATAGAATCGTCGACAGCAACGGGTCGCCGTCCAGCGTGCCGGATTCGGTGAGGGTGCGCATTTTGGCTTCGCCCACGAACGCGATCCACACCAGCTTGTAGATAAAGGCCGTGACAATCAGCAGCGCAGTGCAGAGGAGGAAGTCATAGAACATCGCTGCCAGACGACGGCCCAGGCCAACGGCGGGAAATTCGCCTTGGGGGCTCAGCAGGGGTTTGGACATGGCAGGGCTCTCTGAAGAAAAAAGCATTTTACGGCGCAACACCCTTCACGCGCCCATAAAAAAACCCCTGATGTCACCATCAGGGGCTTTTTGTCGCAGGAAGGATCAGGCTTCGGGGATCACTTCATCAGCCTGCATACCTTTCTGGCCTTGCACGGCGACGAAAGACACTTTCTGGCCTTCTTTCAGGCTCTTGAAGCCGTTGCCCTGAATAGCGCGGAAATGTACGAACAGATCCGGACCGCTTTCTGGAGTGATAAAACCAAACCCTTTTTCGTCGTTGAACCACTTGACGGTACCGCTCTGACGTTTATCCGACATTTTCTTATTTCCTTGACGCTAAAAATGAATGACAGCCCCTTTCGCATGAAAGAGTACTGGGCTGGGTTGCAGGAAAGTAAGAGACGTCGAACGGGTTGTAGCAAACTTTGGCTACTGCCCAGGTCAGGTTTCAAGCGACCCATGCAAACACAGTGGACAAACTCTACGACAACTAATGCAGAAAAAACAAGCCCTGCAAAAAGCCCAGGTTTTGCTAGGCCTAGTGACATTTCGTTGAATACTCGTGTACCGACTTATTCGATAGAATTGGTCACTTGTTATAGGTTAACCCCTATAACAATGACTATCGAAAATGCACTGTTTTATGGCGGTCGCGTTACAGTTTAGTGCGCGTTATTGCGACCGCGTTACTTATAGAAGCAGTCAATCAGCCGCGGTAGTAACGTTGCGGCACAAATGGCATTTTACTTACACGTAGTGGCACCTTTTTCCCACGCACCAGTGCAGACACTTCGGTATCCAGCGCAATGAACGCGCTGTCCAGGTAGGCCATCGCCAACGGGCCACCGAGGCTTGGGCCAAAGCCGCCGCTGCAGACGCTGCCGATCACGGTGCCGTGTTCGTCGA
Source organism: Pseudomonas sp. PSPC3-2 (assembly GCF_049897085.1). Taxonomy (NCBI): domain Bacteria; kingdom Pseudomonadati; phylum Pseudomonadota; class Gammaproteobacteria; order Pseudomonadales; family Pseudomonadaceae; genus Pseudomonas; species Pseudomonas sp. PSPC3-2. The sequence goes on along the minus strand of NZ_JAFCVO010000004.1, from coordinate 40,196 downwards.
CGATTTCCGCACCTTCACGCACGGGCGTGCGCTCTTGAGGCAGCAGGCCGACACGTTTGCGGCTTACACCGGCTTGCTGCTGGGTAAAGATCCGGTCGGCGCCGGGAAAGCCACCCGCACGTGCGCCGTCAGCGCGACGGGCCTTGGAGATCGCCCACAGCAGGCTGGCTTCGATCGGGGTGGTGTCGGTGTTCATGTCGTGGCCATACAGGCACAGGCCGGCTTCCAGGCGCAGGGAGTCGCGGGCGCCCAGGCCGATGGCTTGTACTTCGGTCTCGGCCAGCAGGCTGCGGGCCAGGCTTTCGGCGGCGGCGGCGGGCACCGAGATTTCAAAGCCGTCTTCACCGGTGTAGCCGGAACGGCTGACGTAGCAGTCCACACCCAGCAGGCGCAGGGATGCGAACTGCATGAAGGTCATCTTGGCCACTTCAGGGGCCAGGCGCGCCAGTACTTTCACGGCTGCCGGGCCTTGCAGGGCGAGCAGGGCGCGTTCTTCGAACAACGGCTCGATGGTGCACTGGTCGCCAATCTTGGCGCGCAGGTGCGCCAGGTCCTGGTCCTTGCAGGCCGCGTTGACCACCAGGAACAGCTCGTCATTACCCAGGTTGGCCACCATCAGGTCGTCGAGAATGCCGCCCTGGTCATTGGTGAACATGGCGTAGCGCTGCATGCCTACCGGCAGGTCGATGATATCCACCGGCACCAGGGTTTCCAGGGCCTTGGCGGCATTGGCGCCGGTCAGGCGGATCTGGCCCATGTGGGACACGTCGAACAACCCGGCCTGATCACGGGTGTGCAGGTGTTCTTTCATCACGCCCAGCGGGTATTGCACCGGCATGTCGTAGCCGGCGAAGGGCACCATGCGCGCGCCGAGTTCGATGTGCAGCGCGTGCAATGGGGTTTTCAACAGGGTTTCGGTGGACATATTCAGCTCCTGAAAAACGTGCGGACGCGCGTCTAAGCGTCAGCACTCGATAATGTTGACCGCCAAACCGCCACGGGCGGTTTCTTTGTATTTGCTTTTCATATCGGCGCCGGTCTGGCGCATGGTGCGGATAACCTTGTCGAGGGACACAAAATGCTGCCCATCACCGCGCAAGGCCATGCGCACGGCATTGATGGCTTTGACCGAGCCCATGGCATTGCGCTCGATGCACGGCACTTGCACCAGGCCGCCAATCGGGTCGCACGTCAGGCCGAGGTTGTGTTCCATGCCGATCTCGGCGGCGTTTTCCACCTGGGACACGCTGCCGCCCAATACTTCGCACAGCGCACCGGCGGCCATCGAGCAGGCCACGCCGACTTCACCCTGGCAGCCAACTTCGGCGCCGGAGATTGATGCGTTTTCCTTGTACAGAATTCCGATGGCGGCGGCGGTGAGCAGAAAGCGCACCACGCCGTCTTCATTCGCGCCGGGGATAAAGCGCATGTAGTAATGCAGCACTGCCGGCACAATCCCGGCGGCACCGTTGGTGGGCGCCGTAACCACGCGCCCGCCATTGGCGTTTTCTTCGTTGACCGCCAGCGCGTACAGGTTGACCCAATCGAGTACCGACAACGGGTCGCGCAGGGCTGACTCAGGGTTCTTGCATAGCTGGCGATGCAGGGCAGCGGCACGACGCTTGACCTTCAAGCCTCCCGGCAAGATCCCTTCGTTGCGACAGCCGGCGTCCACACAGTCCTGCATCACCTGCCAGATCTTCAGCAGACCGTTGCGGGTTTCGGCTTCGGGGCGCCAGGCACTTTCATTGGTCAGCATCACTTGGCTGATGGACAGCCCGTAGGTGGCGCAATGACCGAGCAAGTCCTTGGCGCTCTTGAACGGGAAGGTCAGGGGGGTGGCGTCTTCGACGATCCGGTCGGCGCCGGCGGCGTCTTCATCCACCACAAAACCGCCGCCCACCGAGTAGTACTCGCGGCTGCGGATCTGGATACCGGCGGCGTCAAAGGCGCGAAAGATCATGCCGTTGGGGTGATAGGCGAGGGGTTTGCGAATCATCGCCAGGTGTTCTTTCTCGTTGAACGCAATGCTGTGTTCGCCGAGCAGGTTCAAGCGGCCGTCGCTGCGCATCTGTGCCAGGCGCGCGGCGATGGTTTCTGTGTTCACGGTGTCCGGGTGTTCGCCTTCCAGGCCTAGCAGCACGGCCTTGTCGCTGCCGTGGCCTTTGCCGGTAGCGCCGAGTGAGCCATAGAGTTCCACCTTGACGCAGGTGGTGGCGCTCAGCAGGTCGTCACGGCGCAACCCCTCGACAAAGCGCGCGGCGGCGCGCATTGGGCCGACGGTGTGGGAGCTGGAGGGGCCGATGCCAATCTTGAACAGGTCGAACACGCTTAACGACATGGGTTGTTCTCCGGTTTCTTATTAGGTGTCGGGTGTACCCGATCAAAGTGTGGGAGGGGGGCTTGCCCCCGATGGCGGTGTGTCAGTCGATCAATAGATAACTGATCCACCGCTATCGGGGGCAAGCCCCCTCCCACATTTTTGATCCGGTTATGCGTAGCTCTCGATTGAAGGGCACGCACACACCAGGTTGCGATCGCCGAACACGTTGTCGACCCGGCCAACCGGCGGCCAGTACTTGCCGTCGATCAACGACGCCACCGGGTACACCGCTTGTTCACGGCTGTAAGGGTGGCTCCATTCGCCCACCAGTTCTGCGGCTGTGTGCGGGGCGTTTTTCAGGGGGTTGTCGTCCTTGTCCAAGGTGCCGTTTTCGACTGCGCGGATTTCTTCGCGGATGGCGATCATCGCGTCGCAGAAGCGGTCCAGTTCTTCCTTGGATTCGCTTTCGGTCGGCTCGATCATCAAGGTGCCGGCCACCGGGAACGACATGGTCGGCGCGTGGAACCCGAAGTCGATCAGGCGCTTGGCCACGTCATCTACGCTGATGCCGCTGCTGTCTTTCAACGGGCGCAGGTCGAGGATGCATTCATGCGCCACCAAGCCGTTGCTGCCGGTGTAGAGCACCGGGTAGTGCTCTTCCAGGCGACGGGAAATGTAGTTGGCATTCAGGATCGCCAACTGCGAAGCGCGCTTGAGGCCCGCGCCGCCCATCATGCTGATGTACATCCAGGTGATCGGCAGGATGCTTGCGCTGCCGAACGGCGCGGCGCACACAGCGCCTTCCTTGTGTGCCATGGTCGCGTGGCCGGGCAGGAATGGGCTCAGGTGCGATTTGACGCCGATCGGGCCAACGCCCGGGCCGCCACCGCCGTGCGGGATGCAGAAGGTCTTGTGCAGGTTCAGGTGGGACACGTCGCCGCCGAACTTGCCCGGCGCGCACAGGCCAACCATGGCGTTCATGTTGGCGCCGTCGATGTACACCTGGCCGCCGTTGTCGTGAATGATCCCGCAGATCTCGCGGATACCTTCTTCGAACACGCCGTGGGTCGACGGGTAGGTGATCATCAGCGCAGCGAGGTGGTCGCGGTGCTCGATGGCTTTGGCGCGCAGGTCTTCGATGTCGACGTTGCCTCGGGTGTCGCAGGCGGTCACCACCACACGCATGCCGGCCATGTGGGCGGTGGCCGGGTTGGTGCCGTGGGCCGATGACGGGATCAGGCAGATGTCGCGGCGCTCATCGTCACGGCTCTGGTGATAGGCACGAATCGCCAGCATGCCTGCGTATTCACCCTGGGAACCGGCGTTCGGTTGCAGCGAGATCGCGTCATACCCGGTGGCCGCACAGAGCATGGCTTCCAGCTCGGTGGTCAGTTGCAGGTAGCCGGCGCTTTGTTCGGCTGGGGCGAACGGGTGCAGGGCACCGAACTCGGCCCAGGTCACCGGGATCATTTCGCTGGCGGCGTTGAGCTTCATGGTGCAGGAGCCCAGCGGGATCATGGTGCGGTCCAGCGCCAGGTCCTTGTCGGCCAGCTTGCGCAGGTAGCGCATCAGTTCGGTTTCGGAGTGATAACGGTTGAACACCGGGTGGCTGAGGATCGGCGACTGACGCAGCAGCGCGGCCGGCAGGCTGCCTTCGACCTTGGCGGCGAAGTCCGGCAGGGCTTTACCGTCGGCGAAGAGTGCCCACAAGGTTTCGATATCGGCCTGGGTGGTGGTTTCGTCGACCGACAGGCCGAGACGCTCACCGTCCACCACACGCAGGTTGATGCGCTGGGCGCGTGCTTGATCGTGCAGGGCGGCGGTGCGCGCGCCGGTGTTGAGGGTCAGGGTGTCGAAGAAGTGTTCTTGCTCGACCTTCAGGCCCAGGGCGCTCAAACCGTTGGCCAGGATCGCGGTCAACTGGTGAATGCGCTGGGCGATCTGGGTCAGGCCTTTCGGGCCGTGGTACACGGCGTACATGCTGGCAATGTTGGCGAGCAGGACCTGGGCGGTGCAGATGTTGCTGGTGGCTTTCTCGCGGCGGATATGTTGCTCGCGGGTCTGCATGGCCAGGCGCAGGGCCGGCTTGCCGAAGCGGTCGACCGAAACCCCGACCAGGCGGCCCGGCATGTCGCGCTTGAACGCATCCTTGGTAGAGAAGTACGCCGCGTGCGGGCCGCCAAAGCCCAGCGGGACGCCGAAGCGTTGGGCGCTGCCGATGGCCACGTCGGCGCCGAACTCACCCGGTGGGGTCAGCAGGGTCAGGGCCAGCAGGTCGGCGGCCACGGCCACCAGGGCATTGGCGGCGTGGAAGCGTTCGGTCAGCTCGCGATAATCAAACACGTCGCCGTTGCTGGCCGGGTATTGCAGCAGGGCGCCGAAGAATGGGCTGACATCGCTCAGTTCGCGCTCATCGCCCACCACCACGTCGATGCCCAAGGGCTCGGCACGGGTGCGCAGCACGTCGAGGGTTTGCGGGTGGCTGTGGATCGAGGCGAAGAAGGCATTGCTGCCCTTGTTCTTGCTCAGGCGTTTGCAGAAGGTCATGGCTTCGGCGGCGGCGGTGGCTTCGTCAAGCAGCGACGCGTTGGCAATCGGCAGGCCGGTGAGGTCGCTGATCAGGGTCTGGAAGTTCAACAGCGCTTCCAGGCGGCCCTGGGAAATCTCCGGTTGGTAGGGCGTGTAGGCGGTGTACCAGGCCGGGTTTTCCAAGAGGTTGCGCAGGATCGGCGACGGCGTATGGCAGTTGTAGTAGCCCTGGCCGATGTAGGTCTTGAACAGTTGATTCTGACTGGCGATGGCCTTGATCTTGGCCAGGGCCTCGGCTTCGCTCAAGCCATCTTCCAGGCCGAGCACGCTGGTGCCCTTGATGCTTTCCGGGATCACACTGGCGCTCAGGGCTTCCAGGGAATCAAAGCCCAGGCTGGCGAGCATCTGCAGCTCATCTTCCTGGCGCGGGCCGATGTGGCGGGCGATGAATTCGTTGGCGGTGCTCAAGTTGATCGTCATGGCGCGCTCCTCAGGCTTGTGCGTTGGCTTTGATCAGGCGGTCATACGCATCCTGATCCAACAGCGTAGCCACTGCATCGGCATCGGCGGGTTTAAAGCGGAAGAACCAGCCTTCGCCCATCGGGTCTTCGTTGACCAGTTCCGGGCGGCCCTCCAGCTCGGCGTTCACTTCGAGGACGTCACCGTCCAACGGCATGTACACGCCACTGGCGGCTTTGACTGATTCCACGGTGGACGCTTCGGCGCCCTTGTCGTAGGCCTGCAACTCCGGCAGTTGCACGAAAACCACATCACCCAGCGCGTTTTGCGCGAACGCGGTGATACCTACGGTGACGCTGCCGTCAGCTTCGGCGCGCAGCCATTCGTGATCTTCAGTGAAACGCAACTCGCTCATGGAAACTCCTCGGGGCCAGATTCGTCTGGTGGACGGGATTGGAATAATGGGGAGTTACTTAGCAATATCGCGGCCAATGTCATTAATCACTTATAAATCAATAACTTGATAAAAGTGGCCTGCGCGATCGCGCCTGAGGCTGTAGCGATTTCGCTACACTTCGCCGCAAGAAAAAAAGCCTATGTGGATCAAAGCCTTGCATGGCGCGCAAAAAGCAGGGTTGTAGCGATATCGTTACGCTGTAGCGCTTTCAGTACAGATCAAGGTCGTATTTGATGACACGCTGCCCCTCCCCCATTTGATCCGTGTTCAGTCAGGGCTTGTTGGGGATGCCGTATTTGCGCAGGCGATGGGCGATAGCGGTGTGGGAGGTGTGCAGGCGGCTCGCCAACTGGCGGGTCGACGGGTAGCTGGTGTAGAGCTTTTCCAGGAGGCTGCGTTCGAAGTCTTCCACGGCCTGTTCCAGGCTGTCGATTTCGCTGTCGCTCTGGCGTGCGACCGAGGTGCCGGCGATGTCCAGGTCGCCGATGTCCACCAGGCTGCTTTCGCAGATGGCGGCGGCGCGGAAGATCACGTTCTGCAACTGCCGCACATTGCCCGGCCAGCGGTTGCCCAGCAATGCCGGGTAAGTACCGGGCGCCAGGCGGCAGACCGGGCGCTGGATCTGCGCACAGGCCTGCTGCATGAAGTAGCGTGCCAGCAGCAGGATGTCCTGGCCTCGCTCGCGCAGGGGCGGCACTTCGACATTGAGGACGTTGAGGCGATAGAACAGGTCTTCGCGAAAGGTGCCCTCGGCGACCATCTTTTCCAGGTCGCGGTGGGTGGCGCTGAGGATGCGCACGTTCACCTTCACTTCACGGTCGCCGCCTACTCGGCGAAAACTACCGTCATTGAGAAAGCGCAGCAGCTTGGCCTGCAGGTACGGCGACATTTCGCCGATCTCATCGAGGAACACCGTGCCCTGGTTGGCCAGTTCCATCAGCCCCGGCTTGCCGCCGCGCTGGGCCCCGGTGAAGGCGCCGGGGGCGTAGCCGAACAGTTCGCTTTCGGCGAGGTTTTCCGGTAGCGCCGCACAGTTCAACGCCAGGAACGGCGCACTGCAGCGCGCGCTGATAGCGTGGCAGGCCCGCGCCACCAGTTCTTTGCCGGTGCCGGTCTCGCCCTGGATCAACAGCGGTGCATCGAGCACCGCGACGCGCTGCGCACGCGCCTTGAGGGTGCGAATCGCCGGCGACTCGCCGAGCAGCGCATCGAAGCCTTCCGCATGGTCGTGGTGCAGGGCCGACAACTGTTCGCCGATGCGGTTGGGCTGGTAGAGGCTGAGCAGGGCACCGGCATCGGTGATCGGCGTGGCCTCCAGCAGCAGGGTCTGGCCATTGACGCTGATCTCGCGCAGAGGCAAGCGAAAGCCTTGCTCCAGCAAGGTGTCGAGCAATGCCGGGTCGTTGAACAGCTCGCTGATGCTTTCGCCGGCCGGTTCGCGACCGTACAGGGCGATCAACGCCGGGTTGGCCAGCAGGATCTTGCCCGCACTATCCAGGGCCAGCACCGGGTCGGTCATGGCCGCGAGCAGTGCGTCGAGTTGCAGGTGGCGGCGTTGGCCGGGGAGGATGTCCACCACCGTCACCGCCTGCACGCCGTTGACGCTGAACAGCGCGTCCCGCAGCTCTTCGAGGACTCCGGCGCTCAGGGTCGGCGCGTCGATGTAGACATTGGGCGGGATCATTTCTACCGCGTCCAGGTTGAGATTGCGCCCACCGAGCAAGGCCAGGACTTCCTGGGTAATGCCGACGCGGTCGATGAAGCTGACGTGGATACGCATGGGGCGGCTGACAATTCTGGGGAGCGAGAGGCGGCAAGTATGCCAGACAGGGGGGGAGATCAAAAATGTGGGAGGGGAGCAAGCCCCTCCCTCATTTTGACCGAGTTATGCGAGGTGTTCGGGTTTGACCGGATCACCCGGTTTTACATTCAACTGATGCCGAACGTCCTCGAACATCAAGTCGTACTGCTTGTGCATATCGCCGTTGAGCGTCGCGATCTTCGGCATCCCGTACTTCTGCGCGATATTCATCGCATGCCGGGCAAAGTCGAACGCCTGGTCCTTGGGCAGGAAAAACTCTTCCTTGAGGTCGTTGCCCTGCACCGAGCCATGCAGCTTGAACAGCATCCCCTGGCCTTCCTTGGGGTGCTGGCTGACTTCATAGTCGATGTGCAGGTTGTAGCTGTAGTCGGCGTTGTTCAGCGCGTGTCGTTCGATGTGCAAATGCCCGGGTTCAAAGGTAGCCATAGGCGTTTTTCCTCAACTTCACAGATAACGGATGCCTGGGGTTGCCGTGCTGATACGGGTGCCGGCGTGGCCCTGGACGATGGCTTCGATGTCCGAGAGTGAACCGATCACAGCGGTTTTGCCAGTCTGGCGCGCGAACTCGCAGGCCGCTTGCACTTTCGGCCCCATGGAACCGGCGGCGAAACCAAGCCTTTCCATTTCATCCGGGTGGGCCTGGCCGATGGCCTTCTGGGTCGGCTTGCCGAAGTCGATAAAGGCGGCATTGACGTCGGTGGCAATCACCAGCAAATCGGCTTCCAGTTGCGAAGCCAGCAGCGATGAGCACAGGTCCTTGTCGATCACGGCCTCGATGCCCTTGAGCTTGCCGTCTTCGCCGTACATCGTCGGGATACCGCCACCGCCGGCGCAGATCACGATGCTGCCTTTTTCCAACAGCCATTGGATCGGGCGAATTTCGAAGATGCGTTTCGGCCGCGGGCTGGCGACGACGCGGCGGTATTTATCGCCATCCGGGGCGATGGTCCAGCCTTTTTCAGCGGCGAGTTTCTCGGCTTCGGCCTGGGAGTACACGGGGCCGATCGGTTTGCTGGGTTTCTTGAAGGCCGGGTCGTTGGCGTCCACTTCAACCTGGGTGAGCAGGGTGGCAAACGGGACTTCGAAGTCCAGCAGGTTGCCCAGTTCCTGTTCGATGATGTAGCCGATCATGCCTTCGGTTTCCGCGCCGAGCACGTCCAGCGGGTACGGCGAGACGCTGGTGTAGGCCGCCGCCTGCAACGACAGCAGGCCGACTTGCGGGCCGTTACCGTGGGCGATCACCAGCTCGTTGCCGCAATGGATCTTGGCAATCTGTTCGGTGGCGATTCGGATATTGGCGCGTTGGTTGTCCGCTGTCATGGGTTCACCACGGCGGAGGAGGGCGTTACCGCCCAGTGCAACGACGATACGCATAATGCAATCCTTCTAGAGTTCAGCGTGTGAACACAGGACTAAGTGTGGGAGGGGGCTTGCTCCCGATGGCGGGCTAACATTCAATACTTGTATCGACTGATACGCCGCTATCGGGGGCAAGCCCCCTCCCACATTGACTGTGTTCCAGCAGTAAAAGTTAGATATCCGCCAACGTCGACACCAGGATCGCCTTGATGGTGTGCATGCGGTTTTCCGCTTGCTCAAAGGCGATGTTGGCCGGGGATTCAAACACCTCTTCGGTCACTTCCACGCCATTGGCCAGGTTCGGATAACGTGCGGCGATGTCCTTGCCAACCTTGGTTTCGCTGTTATGGAAGGCCGGCAGGCAGTGCATGAACTTCACCCGAGGGTTGCCCGAGGCTTTCATCATCTTGGCGTTGACCTGGTACGGCAGCAGTTGCTCGATACGCTCGTCCCACGCTTCAACCGGCTCGCCCATGGACACCCAGATATCGGTGTGGATGAAGTCCACGCCCTTCACCGCCGCGACAGGGTCTTCGGTGATGGTGATGCGCGCGCCGCTTTCCTCGGCAAAGGCCTGGCACTGCTTGATGAAATCTTCGTGTGGCCACAGGGCTTTCGGCGCGCCGATGCGCACGTCCATGCCCAGCTTGGCGCCGATCATCAGCAGCGAGTTGCCCATGTTGTAGCGGGCGTCGCCCAGGTAGGCGTAGCTGATGTCATGCAGCGGCTTGTCGCTGTGTTCGCGCATGGTCAGGGTGTCGGCGATCATTTGGGTCGGGTGGAATTCGGCGGTCAGGCCGTTGAATACCGGCACACCGGCGAACTTGGCCAGCTCTTCGACGATTTCCTGCGCGAAGCCACGGTATTCAATGGCATCGAACATCCGGCCGAGGACGCGGGCGGTGTCTTTCATGCTTTCTTTGTGGCCGATCTGCGACGACATCGGGTCGATATAGGTGACGTGGGCGCCCTGGTCGTGGGCCGCTACTTCGAAGGCGCAGCGAGTGCGGGTCGAGGTTTTTTCGAAGATCAGTGCGATGTTCTTGCCCAGCAAGTGCGGACGCTCGGTGCCGGTGTATTTGGCGCGTTTGAGGTCGCGGGACAGGTCCAGCAGGTAGTTGAGCTCGCGAGTGGTGTGGTGCATCAGCGAGAGCAGGCTGCGGTTGCGCATGTTGAAAGCCATGGTGGATCTCCTTCTGTTTAGGTTATCCCCTTGGCCGACGCCTCGTGAGCGGCGGCCAAGGCGTGAAAATTAATAATCGATTGGGTCGCGGATGATCGGGCAAGTCATGCAGTGGCCACCGCCACGGCCACGGCCGAGTTCACCGGCGCTGATGGTGATGACTTCCACGCCGGCCTTGCGCAGCAGGGTGTTGGTGGAGGTGTTGCGGTCGTAGCCGATCACCACGCCAGGCTCCAGGGCTACCACGTTGTTGCCGTCGTCCCACTGCTCGCGCTCGGCGGCGAAGCTGTTGCCGCCGGTTTCGACGACGCGCAAGGCCTTGAGGTTGAGCGCTGCGGCTACGGTGTCGAGGAAGTTGGTTTTCTCCCGTTGGATATCGATGCCGTGCGGCTTGCTTTCGTCAGGGCGCAGGGTGAAGGCGACGATCTGGTTGACCACTTCAGGGAAGATGGTGACCAGATCGCGGTCACAGAAGCTGAACACGGTGTCCAAGTGCATCGCCGCGCGGGATTTTGGCAGGCCGGCAACGATCACTCGTTCCACGGCTTTGTTTTTGAACAGGTTGCGCGCCAACTGGCCGATGGCCTGGTGGGACGAGCGCTCCCCCATGCCGATCAACACGACGCCATTGCCAATCGGCATGACGTCACCGCCTTCCAGGGTGGCAGCACCGTGTTCCAGGTCAGGGTCGCCGTACCAGATCTGGAAGTCCGCGTTGGTAAACTCGGGGTGGAATTTGTAGATGGCGCTGGCCAGCAGGGTTTCCTGACGTCGCGCCGGCCAGTACATCGGGTTCAGCGTCACGCCACCGTAGATCCAGCAAGTGGTGTCGCGGGTGAACTGGGTGTTGGGCAGCGGCGGCAGAATGAAGCTGGAGTGGCCGAGGAAATCGCGGAACATCTCGATGGTCTTGCCACCGAAGCTGCTCGGCAGGTCATCGGCCGACACGCCACCAATCAGGAACTCGGCGGTCTTGCGTGGCTCCAGGCTGCGCAGCCAGGAGCTGACTTCATCGACCAGGCCCAGACCCACTGTATTGGCGGTGATCTTGCGTTCCAGAATCCAGTCCAGGGCTTCGGGGATGGCGACGATATCGGTCAGCAGGTTGTGCATTTCCAGCACATCAATGTCCCGCTCGCGCATCTTGGTGACAAAGTCGAAATGGTCGCGCTTGGCCTGGGCCACCCACAGCACGTCATCGAACAGCAATTCATCGCAGTTGTTGGGGGTCAGCCGCTGGTGGGCCAAACCTGGGGAGCACACCATGACTTTGCGCAGTTTGCCGGCTTCGGAATGTACGCCGTACTTCACTTTTTCCGTGGTCATTACAGATCCTCCAGTGAACAACAATTACATAGTCAGGAAGCCGGCGTAGAGGCCGTAGGCAGCCACCAGGGCGCCAACAACCACTGCGGCGAAAATCAGCTTCTCGACGTTGGTGAAAATCGGTTTGCCCAGTTCATGCTTGGCCTTGGCGAACAGGATCGCGCCAGGGGCATAGAGCAGGGCGGAGAGCAGCAGGTATTTGGTGCCGCCGGCGTAGAGCAGCCAGACCGCGTAGATCAGTGCGATCGCGCCGATGATCAGGTCCTTCCTGCGGTCGGCCGAGGCGTTTTCGTAGGTTTCGCCACGTACCGCCAGCAACAGCGCATAGGCTGCCGACCACAGGTAAGGCACCAGGATCATCGAGGTGGCGAGGTAGATCAGCGACAGGTACGTGCTGGCGGAAAACAAGGTGATAACCAGGAACACCTGGACCATCGCGTTGGTCAGCCACAACGCGTTGGCCGGTACATGGTTGGCGTTTTCCTTACGCAGGAACTCCGGCATGGTGTGGTCTTTGGCGGCGGCGAACATGATCTCCGCACACAGCAGCACCCACGACAGCAGTGCGCCGAGCAGCGAGATGATCAAGCCGACGCTGATCAGCACCGCGCCCCAGTGGCCCACGACGTGCTCCAGCACGGCAGCCATCGACGGGTTCTGCAACTTGGCCAGTTCCGGTTGGGTCATGATGCCCAGCGAAAGTACGTTCACCAGCATCAGGAACAGCAGCACGGTGATAAAACCGATCACGGTGGCCTTGCCCACGTCGGAGCGTTTTTCGGCCCGCGCCGAGAAGATGCTCGCGCCTTCGATGCCGATGAACACCCATACGGTGACCAGCATCATGTTGCGCACCTGGTTCATCACGCTGCCCAGGTCGGGGTTTTTCAGGCCCCAGATGTCAGCGGTGAAGATGTCCAGCTTGAATGCAAACACCGCAATCAGCACGAACAGCACCAGCGGCACTATCTTGGCGACGGTGGTCACGAGGTTGATGAACGCCGCTTCCTTGATCCCGCGCAGTACCAGGAAATGCACGGCCCACAGCAGCACCGAGGCGCCAATCACTGCGGCCGGGGTGTTGCCCTCGCCAAAGATCGGGAAGAAGTAGCCGAGGGTGCTGAACAAGAGTACGAAGTAGCCGACGTTGCCCAGCCACGCGCTGATCCAGTAACCCCAGGCAGACGAGAAGCCCATGTAGTCGCCGAAACCGGCCTTGGCATAGGCGTATACGCCGCCGTCGAGGTCGGGTTTGCGGTTGGCCAGGGTTTGGAATACAAAGGCGAGGGTCAACATGCCTACAGCAGTAATCACCCAACCGATCAGAACGGCACCGACATCGGCGCTGGCTGCCATGTTTTGCGGCAGGGAGAAGATCCCGCCGCCAATCATTGAGCCCACGACAAGTGCAACCAGTGCACCAAGTCGAAGTTTTCCGGGAGATTCAGACATTGCATAACTCCAATGCAGGAGAAGAGAGAGCACAGAATAATTCTGTGTGCTATTCAAACAACTGACTTAGATCACATCATTGGCACATTCCATTGTGAATTAATGACTTAGGCCGAAAATGCTGCGAGCGCAAGGGCTTGGCGCAGCACCTTGTAGTAGAGCCTTTATGCGCTGTTTATTGTTAAGGTTTGCTAATTGCAGAGACATTTCAAGCTAGCCCCTTTTTGTGAATGTGCAAACTTTTTCCAGGGCGATTCGGCAAACCATTGATGTTCATAAAGTTCAATACATATTTAATTTATAAATTTCCCTAAACTCTAGTTATTGACATGCCTTTGGGTTATTAGAACCCGCGTTTTGTTCGCAATACCTGATAAACGCGGGAGCTCTCGTGCAAATTAGTTGAGTACACAATCGTTCGCTCATTTGTTTTTGACTCTGGAGAGTTCATGTCGCAATCGTCTGAAAAGCTTCGACTCAGCGCCTTGATCGCCCTGGTGGTGGGCTCCATGATCGGCGGGGGGATTTTTTCCCTGCCACAAAATATGGCCGCGCGCGCCGAAGTCGGCGCGGTATTGATCGGCTGGGCGATCACCGCCGTGGGCATGCTGACCCTGGCGTTTGTGTTCCAGACCCTGGCCAACCGCAAACCCGAGCTGGATTCCGGGGTGTATGCCTACGCCAAAGCCGGTTTCGGCGACTACATGGGCTTCTCGTCTGCCTGGGGTTACTGGATCAGCGCGTGGATGGGCAATGTCGGCTACTTCGTACTCTTGTTCAGCACCCTCGGCTACTTTTTTCCGGTGTTCGGCGAGGGCAATACGCCGGTGGCCATCGGCTGCGCCTCGCTGTTGCTGTGGGCCGTGCATTTCCTGGTGATGCGCGGGATCAAGGAGGCGGCATTCATCAACCAGATCACCACGGTGGCCAAGCTCGTACCGTTGCTGATGTTCGTGGTCATCGCCGGCGTGGCATTCAAGGCGGATATCTTCACGGCTGACATCTGGGGCTTGGGCAAGCCGCAATTCGGCAGCGTGGCGGACCAGGTGCGCAATATGATGCTGGTCACGGTGTTCGTGTTTATCGGCATCGAGGGCGCCAGCGTGTATTCGGCGCGGGCGCAGAAACGCTCCGACGTGGGCCGGGCCACGGTGATCGGGTTTCTCGGCGTGCTGGCGCTGCTGGTGCTGGTGAACCTGCTCTCCTTGGGCATCATGAGCCAGCCGGAACTGGCGAAATTGCAGAACCCGTCCCTGGCCGGCGTGCTGGAGCACATCGTCGGGCCCTGGGGCGCGCTGCTGATCAGCATCGGTTTGGCGGTATCGCTGCTGGGCGCGTTGCTGTCATGGGCGCTGCTCTGCGCGGAAATTCTCTACGCCACGGCCCATGACAAGACCATGCCGGCCTTCCTGAAAAAGGAAAACGCCAACCAGGTGCCGGTCAACGCCCTGTGGCTGACGAATGTGATGATCCAGATATTCCTGGTCATCACGTTGTTTTCCGAAAGCACCTACACCACCCTGATTTACCTGGCCTCGTCCATGATCCTGGTGCCTTACCTGTGGTCGGCGGCCTACGCGGTGTTGTTGAGCGGGCGCGGGGAAACCTACGAAGGCGCCCAGCGCCAGCGCCTGAAAGATCTGCTGGTGGGCCTGATTGCACTGGGCTACGCGGTGTGGCTGCTCTACGCCGGGGGGCTGAAGTACTTGTTGCTGTCGGCGTTGCTGTATGCGCCGGGCGTGGTGTTGTTTGCCCTGGCCAAGCGCGAGCAGGGCCAGCCGTTGTTTACCCATGTGGAAAAAGGCATTTTTGCCTGTGTGATGGCGGGCGCGGGGTTGGCGGCATATGGGCTGTATAGCGGGGTGTTGCGGTTATGAGACTTTGGCGTTTTGATCAGCGCAACTGTGTGGTGTGGTGAGCTGGGTGGATTGATCGTGCGGGTGAGGGCCTTATCGCGGGCCAGCCCGCTGCCACATTCGGCCACGGTACAAATGTGGCAGCGGGCTGGCCTGCGATGGCGACCTTCAATTCACCACTGAGGCCGGTGCGACCCCAACTCTCCCGCCGGCAAATCCCACTGCAACGGTGTGCCGCTGATGGCCAGCGGCGCGAGCAATCGGTGCGCCGGTCCCCAGGCCGTTTGTTCCTCCACCAATCCCTGATCTTCAGGTGCCTCGGCCCGCAATGGCGGTTGCTCCGGAACCGGTCCGGCGTCCAGCAACAATTTTGCCGTGCGCGCCAACGACAACCGCGCCGAACCGCCACGGCCGGAGGCCAAGCGCTCGCGCAGTGCCTGGATGGCGCTGGCTGCCATCAAGTAGCCGGTGGCGTGATCCAACGCCTGCAACGGCAGCGGCACAGGTTTATCCGCGTGTTTCCAGGCCATGCCCGCGTCGGCGATGCCGCTGCTCATCTGCACCAGGCTGTCGAAGCCCCGGCGGTTGCGCCACGGCCCGCTCCAACCGTAGGCATTGAGGCTCACGTCGATCAGGCCGGGGGCGAGTTGTTGCAGTGTGCTGGCGGTGTAGCCCAGCTGCTCCAGGGCGTCGGCGCGGTAGCCGTGGAACAGGATGTCGGCCTCTTTGAGCAGACTTTCGAAAACCTGGCGGTCTGCGGCGGTTTTCAGGTCCAGGCGCGCGCAGCGTTTGCCCAGGGTCATTTCCGGCACTACGCCTGGCTCGTTCCAGGTCGGTGAGTCGATGCGCAGCACGTCCGCACCCAGCCCAGCGAGAAAACGGCTGGCGACGGGGCCGGCCAATACGCGCGTCAGGTCCAGCACCTTGATACCGGCCAGTGGTCGGGCCGCTGAGCCGCGCCAGGGTTTAGCGGTGGTGGTGTCGAAACTCTGGCGCTGAACCAAGGCCTCTGCATTCACCGCCAGGCCCTGCGGATGGGTTTGCCAGGCCTGCCACGTGCGCATCTGCGCGGCGCACCCGCCGGCCTCGACAATCGCCTGCTCCAGTTCAGCGGCATTCCAGGCCGCGACCTTGCTTGCCATCTGCGCACGCTCGGCGACCCTACCGAGCACCTGCTCGGCAGCGGCACGGTGATGGGGCGCGTTGGTGTGCAAGCGAATCCAGCCGTCGGCGCTGGCGTAGTCTCCGGCCACCGGGTCCCACAGGGGTGGCACTTGCCAACCGACGGGGCGGATCGAGGAAGAGCACCAGAACGAGGCGAGGCGTCGGTCCACGCTCACGCTGGGCAATCGCCCGGTCTGTTGCAGGATGAGGTGGGCAACGGCCTGACCGGCGGCGCCGATACTGGCGCCGGCCAGGTCGGTCACGGCGAAGATCGAAGGCAGGGCGCCGGCCTCGGTCAAGGTCAGTGGGGTGAGCGGTAGATCGAGTGCGGCTTGGATGGGAGTCAGCAGGTCAGTCATCGAAGGCCCTCCATAAGAGAAGGGCCACTATAGAAGATCATCACGCCGGTGTGACAACCCCCGGCGTCAATGGCAGGTCGATACTGGCGCTAAAACCGCCGTCGGGATGATTGGCCAGGATCAGGTTACCGCCATGGCGTTCCGCCGCCCGCCGTGCAATCGCCAGGCCCAGGCCGTGGCCCTGCGCCGTTTGGCCGGGCGCGCGGTAGAACGGCTCGCCCAACTGGCTCAGGTGCTCGGCCTCGACGCCGGGGCCGTGATCGCGCACGCTGATCAGGATGCGTTCGCCCAGGCGGCGAGCCTGCAATTCGATCGGTTGGCCTGGCGGATTGAAGCGCTGGGCATTGCGCAGCAGGTTATCCACGGCGCGTTCGATCATGGTCGGCCAGCCTTTGAGGCGCAGGTCGGGATCGGCGTTCAGTTGCACCACCTGGTCCGGCGCGCTGAGTTGGGCGTCCTTTTGCAGGGTCTTGAGCAGCGGGATGAGGTCCACCTCTTCGGCGCTGGCGTTGTCGGCGTCGACCCGGGCCAGTACCAGGATTTCGCTGATCAGCGCTTCCAGGCGGTCGCACTCGCGGGTCAGGCGTGGCCAGAGTTTTTCGCGCTCCTCGGGCCCGGCACGTTCGGCCAGGGCCAGGGCGATACGCAGGCGGGCCAGGGGCGAGCGCAGTTCGTGGGACACGTCCCGCAGCAACTGGCGCTGGCTGCCGATCAGGCTCTGCAGGCGCGCGCCCATGCGGTTGAAGTCGTTGGCGAGGACGCCGAATTCATCGCGGCGGTTGGCCAGTTGCGCCAGGCTGTTCTGCTGGTAGGTGGCCTGGCCGAGGTCATGCACCGCGCCGCGCAGACGGCTCAAGGGGCGGGTGATGGACAGCGTCACCAGCAGGCTGAACAGGGTCAGCACCACCAAGGCAATCGCCAATGCGCTCAACGGCCACATCAGGCTGTTGCGGTGCCAGGCGTCCAACTCCGGATGGGGGATGCGGTAGATCAGCAGGTAGGTGTCGCCGGTTTTCTCGCTGGTGTACTCGGCGGTCAGGCGCCGCCAGGGCAGGTGGCCATCCTTGCTGTCGTTCTGCCGGGCTTCGAAGGCGGCGGCGCGGCGCGGAAAGGTGCCGCGTACCACGGGCTCGCCGCTTTCGTTGAGTACTTGCACGTCAATGTGGTACTGGCGCTTGCGCTGTTGCAGCAAGTCTTGCGCGGCGTCCTCGCCCTGGGCTTCGTAGAGCTGGGTCCACTCTTGGGCCAGGTTATTGAGACCGGGATGGCGGCTGAGAATCCAGGCGTCCTGGTTGAGCATATGCCCCAGTAGGATCGACAGCCCGGCAACCAAGGCGATGGCCAGCCAGAAACTGGCCAGGATACGCCAGAACAATGAACGCACAGGAAACCCTCAAACAGGAAAAGCCCAGCGGCGCGAACCGCTGGGCTGGGGCAGTGAAGCTAGAACATTATTGCGCTTTTTGCGGCTGCTGCGCTTTCCAGGCCTGGAATTCCTTCCACTCGGCGCGGCGTTGTTCTTCCTTCTTGACGATCTCGTCGAATTTCTTCTGCTGGTCAGGCTTGAGCACGGCACGGACGTCGGCCTGGGTTTTCTGCCTGCCGGCGGCGATTTCATCCTGCATGGCTTTCTGGTCAGCGGCCGGGAGTTTGTCCAGGTACTTTTTGACCAGGTCTTTGCGAGCGTGCCATTGGTCGCCCATCAGCTTGCCGATCTGCTGGCGTTGTTCCTTGCTCAAATCCAGCTGGCTGAACGGGCCACCTTTGCCACGCGGACCGTGTTCACCGTCAAAGCCTGGACCCCCCATCATGTGGCCTTCAGGGCCGCCCATCGGGCCTGGGCCTTCAGGCATTGCTGCCATGGCAACGGTGGGCAGGGCTGCGGCGAACATCAGGGCGATTAGGGTCTTGCGCATGGTGATTCTCCTGTCTCTATTCCGGTGAGTCCGGATGTGAGTAGATTACGGAGATCAAGGTCAGCGGCGGTCAGGTGTGGGTAAAGCTTGGGTAAAGAGGGTTTTGGTGGAAGCTGACAAAACCCTGGGGGCCGAGCAGATCAAATGTGGGATCAGCGTGTTGCTGGGCTCATAGGCTGTAGTAGTAGCCGCGGCTGCGCAACGCCACGATCCGTGGCCGGCCATCCGGGTGCGGGCCGATCTTTTTGCGCAGGTTGCTGACGTGCATGTCGAGGCTGCGATCATAGAGGGTCAGCTTGCGGCCGAGGGCGATCTGCGCCAGTTCCTGTTTATCCAGCGGTTCGCCGGGCTGGCGCAGCAAGGCTTCGAGCAGGCGGCTTTCGGAAACGGTGAGGGTGAATTCCTGATTGTCGATGCTGACCACGCCGCGCACCGGGCTGAAGCACAGGTCGCCCAGTTCCAGTTGCGTTGACACGGCGGCCGGGTGGCTGCGGCGCAACACGGCGCGCAGGCGGGCAGTCAGCTCCCGTGGGTCACACGGCTTGGCCAGGTAGTCGTCGGCGCCCAGTTCCAGGCCGAGGATACGGTCCAGCGGCTCGCCCCGGGCCGACAGCATCAGCACCGGCAGCTCCGGATGGTCGTTGCGCAATTGCTTGAGCAACTCCAGACCACTGCCATCGGGCAGCATCACGTCGAGCACCACGGCCGCCGGGGCGCTGTCGGCCAAGGCTTTGCGGGCGCTCAAACCGTCGTGGCAGGCGCGCACCTGGAAGCCTTCCTGGCTCAACCAACTGGTCAGCAGCTCGCAGAGCTCCTGGTCATCATCTATCAGTAACAGCTCGCTCATGACTCACTCAATTTAGCCATTGTCGACGGCGACGGTGCCCACCGCTGGCGAAGATCCCGCACAGCAGGGCGATCAGTGCGACGGCCCCGCCGGTGACAAACCACTGCTGTTGCTCGGTCAGCCATCGGGTCAAGCCGCCGCCCTGTGTCTCTTTGAGTTGCTGGGCCAGGCGTTGGTTCTCTTGGCGCAAGCGACTCAGCTGGGCGCTTTCACGGGCAGCATCCGTGGTTTGCAGTTGCTTGCTCAGTTCTTCACGCAGCCGCTCGCTTTCTTTCAAGCGTTGCTGCAATTCGGTGATCTGGCTGCCGGCACTCAAGGACAGGGGCGTAGAACTGCCGGTGTTTGAGGTTTCTTCAGCGTGGGCCGTAGCCCCGATCATTAACACTGCCAACAGACACAACTGACGTAAGCGCATCGGAACTCCTGATTCCACACGAATATTCAGAACGTTGTCGGCAGGTTACCCAGAATAATGAGCAATTAGGAGTGCGCCGAACCGAATTGGTTCGGCGCGACCGGGGTCAAGGCAGGACTTGCTTGAACGGTTTGATCACTACATCCGCGTAGACGCCGGCCGCCATATACGGGTCAGCCTTGGCCCAGGCTTGGGCATCGGCCAGGGACGCGAACTCGGCAACGATCAGGCTACCGGTGAAACCGGCAGCGCCCGGGTCGTTGCTGTCGATCGCCGGGTGCGGGCCGGCCAACACGATGCGGCCTTCGGCCTGCAGCACTTTCAGGCGCTCGACGTGAGCCGGGCGCACGGACAGGCGTTTTTCCAGCGAGTTGGCAACGTCGGTGGCAATGATGGCGTAGAGCATGTCAGTCCTCGGTTTTCGGCGTAGTGGGGTCGGTTTCATGCAGGTGGCGCGACAGGTAGATGCCCTGGCCCACCAGGAACAATACGGTCATGCCCAGGCTGCCGAACACCTTGAAGTCGACCCAGTAGTTCTGGAAGGTGAAGGCCACAAATAGATTGGCGCCGCCGCAGAACAGGAAAAACACGATCCAGGCCACGTTCAGGCGTGTCCACACCGGCTCCGGCAGGGTCAGGGCATGGCCCATGATCCGCTTGATCAACAGGCGATCGCCAACGAAGTGGCTACCGATGAACGCCAGGGCGAACAGCCAGTTCACCACCGGGGCTTTCCATTTAAGGAAGGTTTCGCTGTGGAAGGCCAGGGTCAGGCTGCCGAAGACCAGGCAGGCGACCAGGGTCAGCCATTGGCTTTTTTCGAGTTTGCGCTGGGAGATGAAGATGGCGCCGTAGACCACGATGGAGCTGATGATCAGCACGGCGGTGGCGCTGTAGATGCCCCCGAAGGTCAGTTCATGGCCGGCGAGATCGATGACCCTGGGGTCGAGTTTGTAAACGATGAAAAACAGCAACAGCGGGATGAAGTCGATGAATTGTTTCACAGTAAGAGCCAGAAGCTGGATGTGGCGGCATAATAACAAACATCCTTGGTAGCGAAAGCGCCACCTGACTTGAGGTTACACACTTCCGTGAATGTTGATTTGCACTGCCACAGTACGGCCTCCGATGGCGCCCTGGCGCCTGCGGTATTGGTTGCGCGTGCGTTTGAAAAAGGCGTGCGAGTCCTGTCGTTGACTGACCACGATACCCTCGAAGGCCTCGACGAGGCCCGCGAAGCCGCCCAGGCGCTGGGCATGCAACTGGTCAACGGCGTGGAATTGTCCTGCACCTGGGGCGGCGCCACCATTCATGTGCTCGGCTACGGTTTTGACCAAAAAGCCCCCGCGCTGGTGGAGGCCATCGCCCAATTGCACGATGGCCGCTGGCTGCGCTCCGAAGAAATAAGCCGCAAGCTCGGCCTCAAAGGCATGCCCAACGCCCTCGACGGCGCCCGGGCTATCCAGCAGGAACTGGGCGACAGCGGCAACGCACCGGCCCGGCCGCATTTCGCCGATTGGATGGTGCGCGAAGGGTTTGTCCGGGACCGCGCCGAAGCCTTTCGCAAATGGCTGGGCGCCGGCAAACTGGGCGACGTCAAGCAGCATTGGCCGACCTTGGACGCCACCGTCGAGACCCTGCGGGCCTCCGGGGCCTGGGTCAGCCTGGCACATCCCTGGCATTACGATTTCACCCGCAGCAAGCGTCGCAAGCTGATTGGCGACTATATTGGTGCGGGCGGCCACGCAATTGAAGTGGTCAACGGGCATCAACCCGCCGAACAGGTTGGCAGCCTGGCGATTCTTGCCCGCGAATTTGGTCTGCTGGTCAGCGCCGGCAGTGACTTTCATGGCCCAGGCGGCTGGTCCGAGATCGGCGAATATCGCCCGGTCCCGGAAGACTTGCCGCTCTTGTGGGGGCGATTCAAGCATGACCCCATTATTGCCACCGTCTGAACAGGTAGAGCACGTGAGTCAATTCTTCCAGATTCATCCGGAAAACCCTCAGCCACGCCTGATCAAACAGGCCGTGGAGATCATTCGCGCCGGTGGCGTGGTGATCTATCCAACTGATTCGTCCTACGCCATCGGTTGTCAGATCGGCGACAAAAACGCGGTCGAGCGTGTCAGACGCCTGCGTCAGCTGGACGACAAGCACAACTTTGCGCTGATCTGCAGCGACCTGTCCCAATTGGGCCTGTTCGCCAAGGTCGACACGGGCACCTTCCGCCTGCTCAAGGCCCATACGCCGGGGCCGTACACCTTTATTCTCAACGCCACCCGCGAAGTGCCGCGCCTGTTGCTGCATCCGAAGAAGCGCACCATCGGCCTGCGTGTGCCGGAACACCCGATCGCCCTGGCGCTGCTGGCCGAGTTGGGCGAGCCGCTGATGAGCGTGTCGTTGATCATGCCCGGCGCCACCGAACCGCTGGAAGACCCCTACGAGATGCGCCAACTCCTGGAAAAACACGTCGACCTGATCATCGACGGCGGTTTCGGCGGCGGCAAGGCGTCAACCGTGATCAACCTGGCCGACGGCGACCCCGAAGTGATCCGTGTCGGCTGCGGCGACCCCGCGCCGTTTATGGTCGAGGCCTGAATGTCGGCCGTGGAAACCGTCGACAGCCAGGCCGGCGCCCAGCAGGAACTGCCGTTTGCCATGGTGTATGGCCAGGCGGTCATGGAAATGCCGCTGGACCTGTACATCCCGCCGGATGCCCTGGAAGTGTTCCTTGAAGCCTTCGAAGGTCCGCTGGATTTGCTGCTGTATTTGATCCGCAAGCAGAACATCAACATCCTCGACATCCCGGTGGCGGAGATCACCCGTCAGTACATGGGCTATGTCGAGCTGATGCAGTCGGTGCGCCTGGAACTGGCCGCTGAGTACCTGGTGATGGCCGCCATGCTCGCCGAGATCAAGTCGCGCATGCTGTTGCCGCGCTCGGAGACGGTCGAGGCCGAAGAAGACGACCCGCGCGCCGAGCTGATCCGCCGCCTGCAGGAGTACGAACGCTTCAAGGCCGCCGCCGAAGGCATCGACGGCCTCAGCCGCGTGGGCCGCGATGTGGTGGTGCCCAAGCTCGATGCGCCGGAAGCCCGGGCGCGCAAGCTGTTGCCGGACGTGAGCCTGGAAGAGTTGCTGATGTCCATGGCCGAGGTGCTGCGCCGTGGCGACATGTTTGAACACCACCAGGTCAGCCGCGAGGCATTGTCCACCCGCGAGCGCATGAGCGATGTGCTCGAACGCCTCAAGGGCGGCGGTTTTGTGCCGTTTGTCGAGCTGTTCACCGCCGAAGAAGGGCGCCTGGGGGTGGTGGTGACCTTTATGGCGATCCTCGAGCTGGTCAAGGAGTCCTTGGTCGAGTTGGTCCAGAATGAGCCTTTTGCGGCTATCCACGTGCGGGCGCGAGCCGAATAAAGAGCTGAATCGATGAATCTGACTGAACCCCGCGAACTGGCCCCGCTGCTGGAGGCCTTTCTTCTGGCTTCGGGTAAGCCGCAATCCCTGGAGCGCCTGTTCGAACTCTTTGAAGAGGCCGAACGCCCTGAACCGCCGGTTTTCAAGAAAGCCCTGGAGATTCTGCGCAAGTCCTGCGACGGCCGTGCCTTTGAGCTGCGCGAAGTGGCGTCGGGTTATCGCCTGCAGATCCGTGAGAAATTTTCCCCGTGGGTCGGCCGCTTGTGGGAAGAACGCCCGCAGCGTTATTCCCGGGCGATGCTGGAAACCATGGCGCTGATCGCCTATCGCCAGCCGATCACCCGTGGCGAAATCGAGGACGTGCGCGGCGTGGCCGTCAACAGCCATATCGTCAAGACGTTGCTGGAACGCGAGTGGATTCGTATCGTCGGTTACCGCGACGTGCCCGGCAAACCGGCGATGTTCGCTACCACCAAGGTGTTCCTCGACCACTTCAACCTGAAAAACCTCGACGACCTGCCACCGCTGGCCGAATTGCGCGAGATGGAAACCGAGCCGGTACTCGACTTCGACGACGCCCCGGTCCCGGCGAGCCTGCAGGAACTGGCCGACGCCTCCGCCGAACCGGAAGAGCCGAAGGACGAAACCAGTTTCCACACCTTGCTGCTGGAATTGGACGACATGGAGCAGGGCATCAAGACCGACTTCGATGATTTGCTGCGTGATGGTGCGGCAGCGCCGGACGCCCAGGAGCTGCATGTTGAGGGGGCGGCTGAAGTTGAAATTGAAATCGAGTCCGAGTCCGAGCCTGAGCCCGAGGAAGACATCCTCGGCGTCGCCCAAGCCCGCGAAAAACTCCTGGCGGCCGTCGCCGCCCTCGAACAGCCGCCGCTGAGCGACGAAGAAGACGAAGCCCGCGCCCTGGCCGAAGCCATCGAGGCCGAGCGCCGCCAATTCGAAGACTGACGCGGTCCAATGTGGGAGGGGAGCAAAGCATGACTTCAACCAAAGACCCCTGCATCAGCCTGTGCAAGTTCAACGCCGACATCTGCGTCGGCTGCGGCCGCAGCAAGCGTGAGATCCGCGCCTGGAAGAAGCTCGACAAAGTCGACAAGCGCACGGTGCTCGCCGAAGCCGAGCTGCGCCTGTTGGCGTTGGGTGCCACCGGTCGGCGGAAAAGCCGCTGACTCGGCACTTATCGACTAGTCTCTGATGCGCAACGCGCGCCATGCGCGTATGATTCGCGACCCTTTGGCGATGTATTCGCCCAAAGCCCCGCTTTCAACACTCTTCAGGCCACGCCTGAATCGACCCACCGGGAGGTGCTTAAGATGAACGACAAAGACCAGAACGACAGCCAGGAAATCGGCCCTGCAGGCGAAAAACTGCAAAAGGTGCTGGCGCGTATCGGCGTGGGCTCGCGCCGCGACGTCGAAGCCTGGATCACCCAGAAGCGCATCAAGGTCAACGGCGTCGAGGCCACCCTCGGCCAGCGCGTCGACCTGCACGATGCAATCACTATTGATGGCAAGGTCATCAAGCGTGAAGAGGCCGCCGAATCGGTGCGCCGCGTGATCATGTACAACAAGCCCGATGGCGAGATTTGCACCCGTGACGACCCGGAAGGCCGTCCGACCGTGTTCGACAAGATGCCTAAGCCAAAAGAAGGCCGCTGGATCAACATCGGTCGTCTCGACATCAACACCACCGGCTTGCTGATGTTCACCACCGACGGTGAGCTGGCCAACCGCCTGATGCACCCATCCTACGAGATGGACCGCGAATACGCCGTGCGTGTGCGTGGCGAAGTCGATGACGAGATGATTGCGCGCCTCAAGGCCGGCGTCGTGCTGGAAGATGGCCCGGCGAAGTTCACCGACATCAAGCAGGCTCCAGGCGGCGAAGGGTTCAACCACTGGTATCACTGCGTGGTGATGGAAGGCCGTAACCGCGAAGTACGTCGCCTGTGGGAATCCCAGGGCCTGGTGGTCAGCCGCCTGAAACGCGTGCGTTTCGGCCCGGTGTTCTTGAACTCCGACCTGCCGATGGGCCGCTGGCGCGAAATGAGCCAGTACGAAGTCGACATCCTCAGTGCCGAAGTGGGCCTGACGCCAGTCGCGATGCCACAGATGAACGCCAAGAGCAAAGACAAGCTCGACCGTATGCAGCGTAAATCGTCGCGTCCGGTTGCGCGTACCGAGCGCGTCGCTCGCACCCTGCGCCCGGCGCTGAATGCACCGGCTACCGGCGGGCGTATTTCCCGTGAGCCGCACATTGAAGGTGAGCGTCGTCCAACGGCGCCATCGCGTCAGGAAGGCGAACGTGCGCCACGCACTCCGCGTCCTGCCGGCCGTGGTGAAGCGCCAAGCGGCGGTCGCGGTAATCGCGGTGAAGCCGGTCGCGGTGAGCCCGCAGGTCGTCCGGCAGACAACGCTAGCACCAAGCGCCCAGCCAAGCCCGCGCCGAAAAAGCGCCCAGGCTTGAAACTGGTGGCGGACGAGCCGTCGGGCAAGCGCCGTGGCGCACCGGCCGGTTCTGGCCAGCGTCCGGGTTTTGGTCGCAAGAAGCCGCAGTGATGTAAGCGCTGCATAAAAACGCCAACCCTCGGGTTGGCGTTTTTTTTGGATCTGCATTTGCAATGCAATCAACGGTGGGAGGGGCGGTGGATTTGATCAGAACGCAAAGGTGCCATCGAACACCGGCTTGTCATCCAGCGCCAACACCCCACTGGCGAAGATCAAATCCAGGTGATGGCTGCCTTTCTGCCCGCCACCCAACCCAAGGTGCAAGCCGCAGTGGCGTTCTTCGAACCCGGCGTTGCGCGCATACAGATCCTTGACCCCTTCATTGGTACCGATCCCCAGTTCCTCCACGCGGCGGTTCGATGGGTTGGCGTTCAGGTACTTGTTGAAGTCGTCCGCCAGCCCGGGGATGTCACTGGCGACGCTGCAGATGGTCGAGTTTTCGATCCACAGCTCCAGCGGTGATTGCAGCACGCCATATTTGCGCGCGAAGGGGATGGTGCTGAGGAAGGTGCCGACAAACCGCACCTGACCATTGATGGCCTCGCTGTGGGTGGCGATCTCGCCGGGGGCCAGGTCATGGTTGCCGATGCCGTTGATATTGGTCCACTTCTTGATGCTGTTCAGCGGCGCTTGCAGGCGTGAGCCGTGCCGGTCGGTGAAGCTCAGCAGCGTGGCCTGGGACATGCGCCGGATCAGCGTGGCGTTGAGGTCGGCGATGCGTTGTGGCTCGACGCTGAAGGTGTCGTAGAAATAGTCGCCGTAGTCCTTGAACAGCAGGGATTTCTTCCAGTGCTCGGCCATTACGCCGTGCAAGGCGTGGATAAAGTCCGGGCCTTCGGCGCGGGGGTTGGGCAGGGTCGAGGCGTCGTAGAAAAACAGGTACAGGTCGCAGGTGTCGATGGCCTCGGCCAGGGTGGCGCTGGGGGCCAGGTCCAGGCGCTGCACCTGGAGGTTGAAGCGCGCGGCACTGCTGTGGGTGATCGCCTGGGCAATGGCCTCGTAGCGTTCGGTATGGCCCAACAGCACGGTCGGACAGCTCAAGCCGCTGAGGGCCGGGTGGTGGGCGAGGTAGTAGAGAAAGTGTTCGACGGCGCGGGCCTTGTCCATGACGAGTGTCCTTCTGTGCCTTGGGTAAGGGGGCAGGTGCAGCGCACTGCACCTGCCGGATGCCTGCCGGGGGTTAGAAAGGCCACATCGCCGTGCCAAAGGGCACGACGGCATCGGCTTGCATCATTTCAACGGCGGCCTCATGGGTCGGCGCTTCAAACCAATCGTCGAGTTGCAGTTCGGTTTCCAGGTCGTTTTCCAGTGCTTGCATGGTGTATCTCCTAGAGGACGTTGTTTGAGAACGGCTTGCCCGCGGGCTTCGCTGGGCAAGTGAAAGAACCTAGGTGAGAGTGTTTCGGAATGCAAAAAATTTATTGACACGGTCTCATTTGGATTTTTTGTTCTGTTTTAATTCGCGATTTTTTCCCCATGCAAAACAGCG
Source organism: Pseudomonas sp. PSPC3-2 (assembly GCF_049897085.1). Lineage (NCBI taxonomy): Bacteria > Pseudomonadati > Pseudomonadota > Gammaproteobacteria > Pseudomonadales > Pseudomonadaceae > Pseudomonas > Pseudomonas sp. PSPC3-2. The sequence goes on along the minus strand of NZ_JAFCVO010000004.1, from coordinate 13,298 downwards.
CACTGGGGCTGGCGACTGCTCGGATATTTCCTACCGCCAATTATTTGTGAACTGACAGATACAGGCTGGGTGTAACGCCAGTTTTCCGCGCTGTAACGATTAATTTACGTGAAGCGCGCGCGGTATCGGGCCGGCGCAGCGCTGTAAGGAATAGCTGACAGATTGTCGCGGTTGCTCGCCAGGGCCGTCCGCAAGCGGTCGAGCGGTGTACAATGCGCCGCGTTTTACTGTGACCCCCTTGCGTAACCACGCAAAAGGCCAAGACCTCAGGGTTTATCCACCCTGATCACTCCGCCTGGCCACGAGCCAGACGGGTTCGATTTCGTCACAGATAAAAACAAACAGGTGACGCATGACCGTTAGAACGACGCTGTATTCCTGGTGCCTGCGCTGGGGTTTGAGCGGCGCTGCTTGAGTCGCACATCAAGGCAGCAACCTGCATTCAACATTATCAAACCTTGCGTGAGAGCCTTTTCATGAGTGGACCCGATTCCTCTTCAGGCGAACTGAAACGTGGCCTGAAAAACCGTCATATCCAGTTGATCGCCCTCGGTGGTGCCATCGGCACCGGCCTGTTCCTGGGCTCGGCCGGGGTGCTCAAATCCGCCGGCCCGTCGATGATCCTGGGCTATGCCATCTGCGGCTTTATCGCCTTCATGATCATGCGCCAGCTCGGCGAAATGATCGTCGAAGAGCCGGTGGCCGGTTCCTTCAGCCACTTTGCCCACAAATACTGGGGCGGTTTCGCTGGCTTCCTGTCGGGCTGGAACTGCTGGATTCTGTACATCCTGGTGGGCATGTCGGAGCTGACGGCTGTCGGCAAATACGTGCATTACTGGTGGCCGGAGATCCCGACCTGGGTGTCAGCGGCGGCGTTTTTCGTGTTGATCAACCTGATCAACCTGGCCAACGTCAAAGTCTTCGGTGAGGCTGAATTCTGGTTTGCCATCATCAAGGTAGTGGCCATCGTCGGCATGATCGCCCTGGGCAGCTACCTGTTGGTCAGCGGCAGCGGCGGCCCGCAAGCCTCGGTGAGCAACCTGTGGGCACACGGCGGCTTCTTCCCCCACGGCGTGGGCGGGTTGGTGATGGCCATGGCGCTCATCATGTTCTCCTTCGGCGGCCTGGAAATGCTCGGCTTTACGGCGGCCGAAGCCGACCAGCCACGCACCGTGATCCCCAAGGCGATCAACCAGGTGATCTACCGCATCCTGATCTTCTACATCGGCGCCCTGGTGGTGCTGTTGTCGCTGACGCCGTGGGACAGCCTGTTGGTCTCCCTCAACGCATCCGGCGATGCCTACAGCGGTAGCCCGTTCGTGCAGGTGTTCTCGATGCTCGGCAGCAACACCGCCGCGCATATCCTCAACTTTGTGGTACTGACCGCCGCGCTGTCGGTGTACAACAGCGGCACCTACTGCAACAGCCGCATGCTGCTGGGCATGGCCGAGCAGGGCGACGCGCCGCGGGCGTTGGCGAAGATCGACAAGCGCGGCGTGCCGGTGCGTTCGATCCTCGCATCGGCGGCGATCACCCTGGTGGCGGTGCTGATGAATTACCTGATCCCGCAACATGCGCTGGAGCTGTTGATGTCGCTGGTGGTGGCCACGCTGGTGATCAACTGGGCGATGATCAGCTTCTCCCACTTCAAGTTCCGCCAGCACATGAACCGCACCGGCCAGGTGCCGTTGTTCAAGGCGCTGTGGTATCCGTATGGCAACTACGTCTGTCTGGCGTTCGTGGCGTTTATCCTGGTGATCATGTTGATGATTCCGGGGATTCAGGTCTCGGTGTATGCGATCCCGGTGTGGGTGGCGTTCATGGGGCTGTGTTACTGGATCAAGAACAAGCGCAGTGCGGATCAGCGCCCGGCGACGGTAATGCCGGCGGTGGAATGACCGTTCGATGCTGTCGAGCAAACCCGGCCCTGTGCCGGGTTTGTTGTTTGAAGGGATGGGCGGGGCGCATTCGCGTATCCTTGGGCTCCCCTTAGAGGAACCCGTTGCTCATGCTGGTGATTTCCAACAACGTGCACCTGCCCGACGCCGAGATCGAGCTGACCGCCATTCGCGCCCAGGGCGCCGGCGGGCAGAACGTCAACAAGGTGTCGAGCGCGGTGCATCTGCGCTTTGATATTCCGGCCTCGTCGTTGCCGGAATTCTACAAGGAACGTTTGCTGGCGCTGCGCGACAGTCGGATTACCAGCGACGGTGTGCTGGTGCTCAAGGCCCAGCAATACCGCACCCAGGAACAGAACCGCGCCGATGCGCTGGAACGCTTGGTGGAGTTGATCCTCAGCGCCACCAAGGTGGAGAAGAAACGCCGCCCGACCAAACCGACCCTGGGTTCGAAGAAACGCCGCCTGGAGTCCAAGACCAAGCGCGGCAGCATCAAGGCCGGGCGCGGCAAAGTCGACTTCTAGGCGTCGCGCGCCTTGCGGGCCATGGGCGCTTGCCGGTACAGGTAGACACTCAGCAGCAACCCGCCCAAGGCGGCGAGGGCGGCGAACAGGAAAATCGACGCAAAGCCAAAGCCGGCCGCCACGGCCCCGGCCAGCGGGCCGGTGATCCCCAGCGACAAGTCGATAAACAGCGAGTACGCACCCACCGCTGAACCCCGGCTGGATGCAGGCACCAGATTGACCGCCTCAACCCCCAGCGCCGGAAACACCAGGGAAAAGCCAAAGCCGCTCAACGCCGCGCCCGCCAGTGCCAACTGGGCATCCGGCGCCAGCCACAGCAACAGCAGGCCAAGCACCTCCACCGACAGGCAGGCAATCGCCACGCGAAAGCCGCCGATGCGGTTGATCAAATTGCCAAACAACAGGCGCGCGCCGATAAAACTGGCGCCGAACAGGCTCAGTGCCCACACCGCGTTATCCCAATGCTGGGTGGTGTAGTACAGAGTGATGAAGGTGGCGATGGTGCCAAAACCGATGGAGCCCAGCGCCAGTGCGCAACCATGGGGCAATACCCGGCCCAGCACGTTCATGAAGGGCAGGCGCACCCCTGCAACAATCGGTGCCGGCTCTTTACGCCAAGCCAGCAGCAGGCCCACCGCCGACAGCAGCAGGATACTCACGCCCATGCTCCACAAACCGAGGTGACTGACCAGCAGCACCCCCAACGGCGCGCCGACTGCCAGGGCGCCGTAGCTGGCGATGCCGTTCCACGAAATGACCTTCGCCGTATTCGCCGCACCCACCCGGCCAATGCCCCAGCCGATGGCGCCCGAACCCACCAGGCTTTCAGCACTGCCCAGCACCAGGCGACCGATGAGCAGGCTGCCCAGGCTCAGCGCCGGCAGGCTGGAAAACCACGCCGCGAGCAACATGAACACCCCACTCAGGCCGCAGCCCGCCAGGCCGATCAGCACAGCGCGCTTGCTACCCAGATTATCGATGATGCGCCCGGCATACGGGCGGCTCAGCAGGGTGGCCAGGTATTGCACACTGATCACCAGCCCGGCGATCACCGCGCCAAAGCCCAGTTCACTGTGGACATAGCCCGGCAACACGGCCAGGGGAATGCCGATATTCAGGTAGCCGATAAAGGTGAACAGCACGATGGAAACAACTTGCAGCGTGACCGCCATGGGGCGCTGGGTATCTGGCATGGGAAGGGTCCATTGTCGCAGCAGGTAAAGATAGGCTGCTAATGATACCGATGCTTTGGCCCGCGCAGGGCAGTAAAAAGTCAAAGCGCCACTCTAAACGGCGTCAGGACCGGGCGGGGGCGAGCATTTGCGTGGTGACCAGGGCGGCCAAGGCGTTTTCCTGGGTGCCGAAGCGCTTGAGCAGGAGGGCTTGTTTGTCCGCGCTGAGACGGTTCCAAACGTCGACCATCTGCAGGGCAGTGTCGAGTACGGCGGTGTCGGGGCGATCGGGGTGCTTATCGGTCATGGCGGGTATCTCGGGAAATTCAGGCAGTGTGGAAAGCGCTCAAAGCTGCGCTTTCCACACGGTCTGGTACAGCGTCAGTCCTGGCTTTTGCGGTCGACTGGTTTTGCTTCTTTGGCCTCAGGCTGCTTGGCGCTGGCCTGCTGCGGTGTTGGCTGCTCAGTTGGGTGCACGCTTGGGAAGGGGAGATTAGGTATCTCGTGCATCGTCGTCGCTCCTCGCAAAGTCTGTTTTTTTCAATCGCAGGTGATTCCGCGCTCTCAAAAAGCCTTGGCAGGATACAGCACTGTAAATGACAAAAAGACTTTTATATCGACGAATGGACAAACCTTCAGCGTTCAAGCGCAAGTGACAAGACGTCACACCGCTAGAACGGCACCTTCCCCAGGATCATGTCGCGGTACATCACGAAATCCCCCAGCAGGCTGTAGAGCGGATGTTGGAAGGTTGCCGGGCGGTTCTTTTCGAAGAAGAAGTGACCCACCCAGGCGAAGCCGTAGCCGGCGATGGGCACCGCGAGCAGCAGGCCGACGGCGCCTTTGCCCAGGGCATACGCCAAAAGCCCAATCACCAGCGTGGTGCCGATAAAGTGCAGGCGTCGGCAGGTGCTGTTGCCATGTTCCTTCAGGTAGTACGGGTAAAACTCGGCGAAGCTGTTGAATCGCTTGATGTTTTCCACGGTGGCGGGCCCTTTGATTGTTATGCCGTCGAACACTTGTTCGGCGGGGAGCTTATTTGAGTCTAGAGTGATCAGTGGTAACAGCCAGTGACATTAGATGCCACTTTAGTATCCTTGGTTGCGGTCGCGTAAATTGCGGCCTGTAGAGGTGATGTTGTCATAACCTTGGCATTAGCTCCGAAAAGAGCCTCTGCCTTGCTGCCTGCCCCGGTATCCGCCGACGGCATCCAGCGACCATAAATCCTTGCGATCATGGTCCAATCTTTGTGCCCCATCTGACTCGCCACCCACATCGGATGCTCTCCGGCAGAAAGCATCATTGACGCGTAGGTATGGCGAGTTTGGTACGGCCTGCGGTAGCGCACGCCTGACTTCTTCATCGCTGGAAGCCAAAGCAGCTTTCTAATGCGCCCAGACTCTTCCCATGGCTCGCCACTATGCGGGTTCAAAAATATCCTTCCCCCCGCCAAAAATGTCAGAGCCTTCTGCTGCGTCAGAGCATCCAGGGCAGGCTTCAACAATTTCACCGTCCGACGGCCGCTCGCGGTTTTCGGTGTCTCCGGCGAATTCGCTGCTCGCGTTTTGGCGCGAACAATGCGAACCGATCCGCCAATCCAATCTACATCCCCCCACTCCAAGGCAATAAGCTCGCTCGGGCGAAGGCCCGTCCAGAACGAGAAGATCATCTGTGCGCGCTGATCCCGTGGTGTCGCAGCCAGAAGGGCTTCCTGCTCTTCGACGGTGAACGGATCGACATCATCGTCCTCCTTTAGCTCTTCCCTGTTCTTGTAGTTCCACCCGACCATCGGATTGATCTCCAATATCTCGTCTTCTACCGCATCATCAAGAGATGACCGCAAACAGCTCTGCAGGTTGGTCATCGTCTTGTTTCCGGCTTTGTACTGCGAAAGTCTGTCCCTGACGTGCTTTCGGGAAAGCTCTCCCAATGAAAGGTGGCCGAACATCGGTATCAGCCGCCCGGCGATCATCTCCCGGTAATGCTCGGCGGTGCTGGATTTGAGCTGAGCCTTTTTCTTGTCCAGCCACTCAATCAGGTACACGCCCAGATTCTGCCGATCCTCCGGCGTTTTGAAAGCCATGGCCTTCTTTGAATTTGGGAATGTCTTGGCGTAATCAAATGTGCCGCCGAGGATGGCGTGCTCAATTGCTGCCTTATGTAGCTCGGCCTTTTTCAGGTTAGCGGCGGTGGGCTTGAGCTGGACCCTCTCCCGGCACCGGACGCCCTGGTATTGGAATGTGATCTCGATACTACTTGCAGACGCGGCGCGGACGCCTCCCCCATCTCTACCCATGAGTAATACCCCTCAACATCTATAAGTACCCGGCCGTCTGGCGCTTTCTTCCAGACGGCGTGCTTCGGCCAAATGCCGTCACGGATTTTGGTTCGGATGGCATCTGGTGTATAGCCAGACTCTCGCGAGAATTGCTCGACGGTCTTGTATCTGACTGGCCCGCTCATAGCTCGCTCCCACAGCCCATTCCGGGCCATGCTGAATTGATGGTCATTTGGTGTCCTTGCCGCGCTGGGCGGCAGAAGGGGTTATTCCCAGTCGGGACTAAGTTTCAGTGGGGTTCCGGGGATACATTCAAGCGTTGCCAGATTAAGCAGCGTGAAGTAGCCGTTTCCGTCAGCCATCCAGCCGCCCGTGTCGATGTGATGCACATTGCCCAGCACCATCGGCTGACGAAGCGGGGTATGCCCGACGACCACAGCGCGCATATCGCTGACCGGCGTCATGTCGCGATTCTCGGCACGGGACCGGGACCACATGCAGGTGTTCTGGACCAGCTTCAAGCGCTTGTTGCTCTGCGGCGCCTCCAGTTCGGCGCGCAACTGATCCCATGACGGGAAAGGGCAATCCGCATGCAGGATGCCGATCAGGCCGCCGGCCGTCTCGACCTCGATGGCGATAGGGATATCGCGGAACTGCGTCGCGAACTCACGTTGCTCATCCCATGCCAGGCCAGCGAACCATGAGCCGCCGTTGTAGACCCAGTTGTCGACGTCGCAGGTATCGAAGCGCACCACGTAGTCGTCATGGTTGCCGCGAACGGGGTGAAACCAAGGCTTGGCAAGCCAGTCGATCACGGCGCGACACTCGGGCCCGCGATCAACCAGATCGCCAACGCTGAATAGCCGGTCAACAACAGGGTCGAACCCTGCCGCATCGAGCGCAACCTGAAGCCTGGTGAAGTGCCCGTGAATATCGCCAACTGCGAAATCCCGGCCAGCAGTGTTTGCGGCGAAGCGCTTCACGCGCGACACCTCGATAGTTTCGAACATGCAGGAATACCTCGCCCGCCGCTCACCGGCAGACATGTAGGGGGATTGGGGTTAGGGAAGCGTGCTGCCGATTTGTGCTGCTACGACGGTGATTGCCTGGCGGAGCGCGCCACCTCGATCCGCGTCGTCGGTCCAGCCGATGTTCTCGCCGAAGCCGCGCCGCTCGACCATCACGTATTGCAGGTTGGTGAACCAGAGGACGCTGAGCTGAAGCACGACCGCTACGCGCAAGGCCTGGGCATCATCGCTGAGTGGGTTCCATTGCTCCCGGCCTGAGTCTGGATCGTCGTAGTAGAAGGCATCGCTCCCGCGCCGATACTCCAGCTCGAAGCCTATGGCCTTGGCTGACAGCTTTAACAGCTCATGGTCCGTCATGGCCTTGGCCCTCGGTAGATGAACACGTAGACGAACCAGAGGGTGGCGATCATAGTAGGTGTGCTCCTGCTTCAAGTAGACCGTCGCGGTCTTCGCGCAGGTTGTCTCTTTCCTTGCGCAACGCTTCGTTCTCGGCGATCAGGGCCAGGACTGTGGCAGGGTTGGCGGCGGCTATGAAGCGCGCTGTAGGGCAGTCTCCATGCTCTTCGAAGGTTTCGCACACGGTCTCACAGTCATGGTTAACGACCTGCTTGATTCCGCCATGCTGGTACCACGGTCCTTCTGGTGCGGCCTCAGCCATCCGCTTCAGTTCGGTGTAGTCGGCCATCAACATTCACTCCAGTTCATGGCCTGGATGTATTCGCACGGAACCACCAGTGCGTCCGGCGGTAGGGTGTTTTCGATCCTGGCATCGCCGAAATAGCCTATGGCAGCCTTGGTGCGCTCAAGCGCCAGCTGGGCATGGCCGCCGAGTATTCCGCCACCAGAGCCTGCGAAAAGAGCCAGCTCATTCATTTATCCTCCGTGCAGCCGACAACCTCGCCGGCTGGCGTGATTCGTTGATATGGGGTATTACGGGTGACCGGCATGGAGCCGGCACCGAGTATGAGAAAATCTCAACGCGCAAAATGAGCGGATTTAGAAGGGATACATATGCGAACCACTTGGCTAGAGCGCCTGTCTGTTGGGGCTTCCAGCGGCTTTTTTATTGGCGGGGCGTGGGCAGGATTTACAAACGATCCTGCCTGGCTGAATCGGTGCGGATCATTAATCATCGTCGTCGGGGTAGCAGTAGCTGCCTTCAAGCTAAAAGATATTCTTCATCAGCAAATTTCCGATTTTCGAGCGAAAAATGAGGCGGCTCAGCTTAAGCAGCTGTATGACGCCTATGAAAAGTTTTGGGGAGGGCCTCTTGATCCGGCTTTCAAGGAAAAATTAACCGCGAAAGTCAAAGCGGAGACCGAGCGTACTTTCCTGGACTACATCAACCGTCGAGTCGATCGGGTGAGGCGCGTCGAGATCACGCTGTTGATCTTTGGAACCCTGACTAATGGTTTCGGTGACTGGGCAATCAAACAGGTCCAGTCTGTTCTCTGACCTCGGCACGCGAGGTGTGGCTGGAGCTGGTAGCGGATTGCTCAGCAATGAAGTAGTCCCAGGCTGCTTTATCGCCGTGGGCCACATACCATTTCAGTTCTGTGCTTTCTTCGGTGTCAGTAACAGAACCGCCGTACTTGGCGCCAGGGAAAGTGAATAGCCCTTTGTTGCCGCACCACGGGTATCCGCCGGTGAACTCGGTGAAAGTGACACCGGGGCGCTCTGCTGCTACCCGAACCTTGAATTTTTCAAATCTGGCATTGCGGGCCGCGACCTCGGCTTCGTGCCCGGTCTTACAGTCCGCAGAGCAGTAGACCGCGCGACCATCGAACACCAGGTCCAGTGCAATATCGGTTTCGGTCTCTTCATCCCAATAGCTGGCATCACTGTCGCACCTGGCGCCGCAATGGTTACAGCCGAACCACCAGCCGGCGTCGATGTAAGCCTTCGCCGTAATAAAGCGCTGGCCGGCATATTGGTCAGCCCAATGAGCGCGACGGCAGGACACCGCGCCGAAGTCTGTGCCAATCTCATCCGCACCCTGGCGTCGAGCCGCTGCGTTCGAGGTGGCGAACTGGATATTGGATTCTTCGGGGTCGTTGGTCTCTACGGAGTAGGCCAGCACCTTACGCGATGCCGGATCGACTTTAGGCTTGCTCATGGATTATCTCCAGTCAGGCGCCGCCCTCCGTTACCGGATGCGACAGTAGTGTGGGATTCAATAGAGAAGGTGAACCAGTTGGCAGAATGCAGGTCCACCGAACACGAGGATTGGTAATCAGAGCCTGTCAGGCTTCATCATCATAAAAATAATATGGAGGGGGCCATGAGCTGCCTGATTTGCGCCGGAAGCGCTGAAAACATCCTGGTTGGTGGCGACTTTGAAGAGCGCGACTGCCCTTCATGCGGCCATTATCGAATTTCCAGAGCACTGGTTTTAACGCTCATGGAGCAGGGCCAGATTTTCGATGTGAATAAAATGCGGGATTGGCTGGCTGAAAAGCGCAAGCTCGTCGATATTCCTGCCATTGAAATCCATGAGGTACTGCTCGTTCCCTGAGATTTGTCCGAAAGGAATCAATGGCGGGCCCGGCTTATCAGTTCGGCTCGATGATCTCGTCGCCCGGGTCTTTCTGGATCGCGAGTAGGCTTTTATTGCGAAATTCCCGCGCCACGTTTTCGGATATCTTGAATTCGTGGCGCGGCGGATCAAGTAGGGCTCTGGACTTGGCGCCCAGCGCGTGCAGGTGATGAATCATCAGTGTCATCGCCTCGCCCTGCTCAGTAATGCCTGACCACTCCATCAGGTCGGCCAGGGCCTGGCGGGTGCCGGGGCGAACCCTGAGCCTCAATTCCTCTTCGGCAAGTGCCACACGCTTCCTGGCAGTTTTGGCAGACCGCTCCTGTACTGATTTGGCCATGGCCTACCTCTTCTATTCCGCTGGCCGGCAGTGCGAGCCATGTTTGGTGTCTTCGCTGCTGGACCACACGCTTGACCTTGCTCATGGGTGGCACACCTCCATCAGTCGGAAGCGCGCACCTGTGTAAGGTCTGGCAAGCAAGCGTTGCCTGGGTACCGAGTAAACCGCCCAGGCTTGCTTACTGCATGCGGCCATCATCGCGGCGTATTTGATGACGCTGAGTGCGTCGGCAGATTCGCGAGCGTGCATGTCAGGCGCCGTTGAGGTGGTGGTGAGGGGCGAACGGGATGTCGTCGTCGAAGCTGTCGAAGTCCCGAGCAGCGCCTTGCTGGCTTTTTTGCGGCGCCGACTGTTGCTGGCGTGGCTGCTGGCGTGGCTGCGGCGCACTCTCGGCCTGCGGCGGCGGTCCTGCGAACTTGATCACGATGACCCTGCCAGTTAGCTTGAATCCCTCGCCTCCTGCAGTCTTGGTGAAAGTCTCGACGTGCGCGTCGTCGATAGTGAAGTGGATCTGCTGCCCCTTGATCAGGTACGGCGCCAAGGCTTCGGCCTGCTTGCCCCAGAGCGTGGCATCGATCCACTGGGTAGGCTTCTTGTTGTCAGCACCTTTGCGGCCGTACTCGCAGGCGATTGCCAGATTGATGACTGCGGTGCTGTCTGGTGTGTAGCGAAGCTCTGCGTCACGACCAATACGGCCGACGTCGGTAAGTGTTGGCATGGGATGTCCTTAAGCTGCGATGCCGAGCACGCGATTCATGCGCTCGTCGAGGATTTCGTAGAAGGTTTTGGTGCGCTCGGCGAGCTTCCGGATCATTGCCTCGTCGCGATAGGCTCGTTTGACGAACAGTGGCATGCCCGGCCAGTAGCTCACGAAGTCGATCCACTCGCGCTCCGAGACCCAAAGTCCGCCCTGGCACTGGGCGATGTGGTCTTTCGGTATTTCGTTGGAGAGGATCACGCCGACTTGGAATTTCGGCAGTTTCGTCTTGATCTCGCACAAGCCGTCTTCATCGATCAGTGAGTCTGGCGAGTAGCCGACGCCGTGGTTCAGGATGATCCCGACCTGGCTGGTGGTTACTCCCGTCTGCGACTCAAAGAGCTGTCGGCCGACGCCTTCCAGTTCGTGTCCGCGCTCGGTGTGGCGATTGCCCTGGAAGGGGTCAGCGGCTTCGCCAGTGATGCGCTCGCCGATGAGTGTGTCCATGTAGGTGAATGCGCCCGCGCCGAACCCGGCCTCACCCTTGCCGTTGACCAGAAGACTGTCCAGCTCGGAACAGGTCACGATACCCAGACGAAGATCCAGCCACTCCTGGGTGCCTTGCTCGACGTTACTGATTATCTTCATTGCCTTTGTCCTCGGTGGGCTTACTGTTTTGGGTGGCGGACTTCGTGAGCATTGCGAGCACCTGGTCAAACAACGATTTCTCAACCGATGCCGGGGTGCCGTGCATTTTTTTGAATGCGTCCTTGGCTTTGTCGCTGCACTTTTCCAGCAGCATGGCGAGCTGGGCGGCCTGGGCAGAAGTGACGCGTGGTGTTACCTGGGCAGCCGGGCCGTTGCCGTCGTCGTCTTCACCAGTAGTGGTGATGTTCAGCAGTAGGCCGGCGGTGTACCGCTTGCCATAGCTGACACTTGAGGCCACTGCCTGCACGCCGTTTTTGCTGCCGGAGGCGTCCACCGGCAAGACGATCGATGTCACCTCACGGTGACCGGCGCGATGACTGAGCACGCCTTCAACTTCAATGCCTCGCTCATTGCGCGGAGTGCGGAAGGTGATGGCGAAGCCGTACTTGGCCATCGCCGGCTTGATCATTTCGTTCACGTCCTCCCAGAGCGCGTAGGTGCTTTGGATACGACCATTCTTGTCCTTGATGCCGCCGCGCTCGCCGATAACGGGCATTTCTTCCTGCAGTTGGGCCAGGGCATTGTCGTATTGCTGCTTGGCCTGCTGTGCCTGGAAGCGCTCATGCATCAGCATCAAGCGCTCCATCTTGTCGATGTCAGCGTCGGGGCTCATGGCCACTTGCTGGATGATCGCCATGATGGTGGCTGATTCGGCTTGAACGGCCGGCACGCGCTCGACGTTTTCTGTCAGTGCAAGATTGCTCATGGCGACCTCAGAAGGAGATTGTGACGTTAGGAATTAAGCCTTTGCGGATCAGGTTGATCACGGCGACGGCCTGAGCTTCGGGAATGCCTGCGCTCATTACCGCCTCTTTCGCAGATTTGAGTACGGCGGTTTTATGTGCGATGTCGGCTTCACGAGCAGCGGCTTGGCGATTTATCTCGTCAGCGGCTGCATTGGCTCGGGCGATCTCAGCCAATCTGGCGCGCTCGGCAGCTTCGACCTGACGTGCTTCCGAGTCGATTCGCTCTTGATCAGCGCGTTGCTCTGCGGCGATTCGGTCAGTGTCGGCCTGAGCCATCGCTTGCTGGTGCCGGCGCTCGTCGTCGATCTTCTGTTGAGCGGCGCGCTGCTCTGATTCGATCTTGTCCCGATCGGCCTGGGCTGCGGCGCGCTCGGATTGCTCGGCGGCAAGCCTCAGCTCCAGCTCCCGGCGATCCGCTGCGGCCCTGGCGTCTGCCTCACGCTTGATTGCAGCATCGCGCTCAGCTTGGGCGCGCTGATCAGCCTCAGTACGGGCCTTTTCAGCGGCGGCGCGAGCAATCTCTGCTTCGCGGTCGCGCTGGTTCTGGGCTTCTGCTTCGGCGCGCAGCCTTACCAGTTCGACTTGCTCAGCCTCGTATTGCTGGCGGGCAGCGAGAGCGGTGCGCAGCTTGGTCAGTGTCGACTCCTTGGCCCGTGCGGCTTCGGTTTCGAACTCCTCCCACTGGTCACCCATCTGAATGGCTTCAACCGATGCGATGGACTCCAGCAGGACGGCAGCGTTGACGTCGGAGAGGTCGAGACAGAAGTCATGAATGACCTGGACCGAATCTACATGCCGATCCTTGCGGGCTTGCTCAGCTGTCTCCCAGTCGGTCAACGGCTTACGCACCTCCTCCTGCCATGTGCTTAACAGGTCACGAACACGCTTGCGCTCAGCGTCGATTCTCTTCGGGACATCCTTTAGCTCGGCGACAAGCTCTTTGCCCAGGTTATCCAGTTTCGTTTTTGATCCCGCGAGGTCGTAAGCAATGGAGCGATACGCGGCCTGGCCTTTCTTGGTTTTCACGTCAGGAGCCGAGGCGTTGAACTTGTCGATTTCTTCCCGGACGCTTTGTAGGTACGGGTCGAGGCCGTTGGGGGCGCTGAATACTGCCAGGGCTACTTCTTTAGCTGGCAGGATCGCCAGTTGTTGTTCTGCGGACATGAGGATGCTCCCGCGCCATCCTTGCGGGGCGCTGTGTGGCGTTTGTTATTGGGTGATTCGATCAGCTAGGGCGCTGAGCAACATCAGGAAGGTGAAGAGGGCGAGGACAGAGAAAGAGCCGCGCCAGATGAGAGCTCTTCTGGCTCTTTGTTTGGCGCTCATCTGAAGTCCTTCGTTTCTATTCCAAGGCGAATATCCAGATCTAAT